>NZ_CP128846.1:4042500-4703000 GCF_030388665.1 Streptomyces flavofungini
TACTCACCCTCGCGGGCTTTCCTCCGGGCGCTTCCCTTCGGTGTTTCTTTTGTTCTTACGTTTCCGACTCTATCAGATCTTTCCGGCTTCCCGTTCCGACCCGATTTCCTCGGTGCTTTCCGGCCTTTCGGCCTTCCGGCGGTGTTGACTCTATCAGATCCTTTCGGGCCTGATTCCCAGTCAACTTGGGCTGTCTTCACGGCTGTTGGGCCGTTCCGACGAGTGAGACTTTAGCGGAATCTCGGCTCCCGACCTAATCGGGGGCGTCCTCTCGAACGCGGACTCCTCATTTCATAAAAACGCATGGAAACGAGCCGACAGCGGCCTCTTCTGGAAACGAAGAAGCTGAGCATCGATCGCTTGAATGGTTCTTACGGAATGGCCGCCCGGGGACCGACCAGTGGTCGGCGCTCACGTCGGGCAACTCGGAGAACACTACGTTCCGGGTCTGGACGTGTCAACTTCGGGCCTGGCCGCGCTACTGTGGGGACATGACTACGCATGCGCGCACCCATCAGTGGTGGGCCGCCTGACGGCGGCCGAGCTCACGCATGCACTCAACGGCCGCCGCTTCGGCGGCCGTTCGCGTATCTCCCTCCGGAGGTCCTGAACCCGGTCGCCGGGACGGCGGCCCCGTTCTGGAGGTGGAGAGCAGAGATGACGCGGATCTTCAGTGGGGTCAAGCCGACCGGGCATCTGACGCTGGGGAACTACCTGGGGGCCATCCGGCAGTGGGCGGATGTGGATCAGTACCGGGCCGACGCGCTGTTCTGCGTCGTGGATCTGCACGCGCTGACCGTCGAGCACGACCCCGGGCGGGTGCGCAGGCTCAGTAGGCAGGCGGCGACGCTGCTCCTGGCGTCCGGGCTCGATCCCGAGCGGTGCACCGTGTTCGTACAGAGCCATGTGGACGAGCACGCGCGGCTGTCGTACCTGCTGGAGTGCGTCGCCACGGACGGCGAGATGCGGCGGATGATCCAGTACAAGGAGAAGTCCGCTGTCGAGCGGGCGCGGGGCGGGAGTGTGCGGCTCTCGCTGCTCACCTATCCGGTGCTGATGGCGGCGGACATCCTGGCGTACGGGGCCGACGAGGTGCCGGTCGGGGACGACCAGACGCAGCACGTCGAGCTGACGCGGGACCTGGCGGTGCGGTTCAACCAGCGGTACGGGCACGCGTTCGCGGTGCCGCGGGCGACGCGGCCGGAGGTGGCTGCGCGGGTCATGGACCTGCAGGAGCCGACGTCGAAGATGGGGAAGTCCCATGAGTCGGGGGCCGGGATCGTCTATCTGCTCGACGAGCCGGACGTGGTGCGGAAGAAGATCATGCGCGCCGTGACGGACAGTGGCGGCGAGGTCGTCTACGACCGGGAGGCCCGGCCCGGCATCTCGAACCTGCTGGAGATCCTCGCGGCTTGTGAAGGTGGGAACCCGAACGGCTTGAGCGGTGTATACGAGTCGTACGGAGCCTTGAAGAAGGACACCGCCGACGCCGTGGTGGAGCTTCTGCGGCCCGTGCGGGAGCGACACAAGGAACTGGTTGCGGATTCCGCGTATGTGGAGGAGGTGTTGCGGGCCGGGGCAGAGCGGGCGAGAGAGATGGCGAAACCGACGGTCGATGCCGCCTATCGGGCGATCGGGTTGCTGCCGGCGGTGCCCGAGCCGGTGCCGGTGAACGTGGCGCGGTAGGCGCGTGGGCTGGTGGCGAGGCGCGAGGCGAAGTGCTGGCGCATCGTGATCTCGCTGCCGAAGCCCGCGCGGCGGGCCACCTCGGGCATGGGCAGGTCGGTGCGTTCGAGGAGCTTCTGCGCGGCGGCGACGCGCTGGTCCAGGAGCCAGCGCAGGGGTGTGGTGCCGGTCGCGGCGGTGAAGTGCCGGGCGAACGAACGCGCCGACATGCCCGCCCTGGTGGCCAGGTCGGAGACGGTGAGCGGTTCCTGGAGGTGACGCAGGGCGTATTCACGGACCGTGGCGAGGGCGTCGGCGTCGCGGTCGGCGCGGGGTGTGGGGTGCTCGATGAACTGTGCCTGGCCGCCGGTGCGGAAGGGGGCGGTGACCATCGAGCGGGCGATGGTCGCGGCGGCTTCCGAGCCGTGGGCCGTGCGGACCAGGTGCAGGCACAGGTCGATGCCGGCCGCGGTGCCGGCGGCGGTCCAGATGTTGTCGTCCTCGATGAAGAGGGCGTCGGGTACGACGGTGACGTGGGGGTGATGGGTACGCAGGAGGTCGACGAGGTTCCAGTGGGTGATGGCGCGGCGGCCGTCCAGGAGGCCCGCCTGCGCCAGGGTGAAGGCGCCGCCGCACAGGGCCGCGATCGTGATGCCACGCGCGTGGGCTCGGCGCAGGGCCTCCAGTAGTGGGGGTGGGGCCGGTGCCAGGTGGTCGTCCAGGCCGGGGACGACGATCAGGTCGGTGCCGGTCAGCCGGTTCAACCAGGCGAGGGTGCGGTCGGGGGTGAGGGTGAGGCCGCCGCGCATGGGGACGGGGTCGGGGGCGGCGGCGACGCGGTGGAGGTCGAAGGGGGGTACGCCGCGGTCGGTGCGGTCGGTGCCCCAGACCTCGGTGATCACGGAGACGTCGAAGGGGCGGATGGCCGGGAAGGAGAGGAGGGCGATGCGTTGAGAGTGGGGGGTGGAGGGCTGGGTGAGGGGTGGGGTGGGAGGCGGTGTGGCGTCGGGTGCGGTGGGAGGCGGTGTGGTGCGGGGTTCTGGCACCGTGGCAGTAAACCATCGATCGGTGGCTTTTGTAGGCCTGGGGTGGTGGGGCTCCCGGCGGCAGCATCGTGGGCATGGAGAACGCACTGAACATCGCGGAGAACGCGGCGCTGGTCGTCGTGGACGTGCAGAAGGGCTTCGAGGAGGAGGGGTACTGGGGCGCTCGGAACAATCCGGAGGCTGACGACAACATCGCCGCGCTCATCGACGCGTGGCAGGCGACGGGGCGGCCGGTCGTGTTCGTACGGCATGACTCGCCGAAGCCGGAGTCGCCGCTGCGGACCGGCCATGTGGGCAACGAGTTCAAGGAGTACGTCGAGCAGCGGCGCGGTAAGGGGGGTGGGGGTGAGCTGTTCGTGGCGAAGAGTGTGAGCTCGGCGTTCTACGGGACGCCGGATCTGGACGCGTGGCTCAGGGAGGCCGGGGTTTCTCAGATCGTGGTGGCCGGGATTCAGACCAATATGTGCGCGGAGACCACTGCTCGGATGGGCGGGAATCTCGGGTACGAGGTGCTGTTCGCCTATGACGCGACGTACACCTTTGATCTGGTGGGGCCCTTTGGGTGGCGGCGGACGGCTGAGGAGATCGGGCAGGCCTCGGCTGTGTCGTTGCACGGGGGTGGGTTTGCTCGGGTGGTTCGGACGGGGGAGGTTTTGGGGGGCGTGGGGTAGGGGCGGTCCGAGGCGCCTGTGGTGGTCACGCCGGGGGCGGCCCGCTGGGGCCGGCCCACCGGGGTCGGGTTCGTGCGGGTGGGTGGCGTTAGGAGTTGTTGCCTGAGGCCAGTTCTCGGCTGCGGTCTCGGGCTGCTTCCAGGGCTGCGATCAGGGCGGCGCGGACGCCGTGGTTCTCGAGTTCGCGGATGGCGTTGATGGTGGTGCCCGCGGGGGAGGTGACGTTCTCGCGGAGCTTGACCGGGTGCTCGCCGCTGTCGCGGAGCATCACCGCCGCGCCGATGGCCGCCTGGACGATGAGGTCGTGGGCCTTGTCGCGCGGGAGGCCGAGGAGGATACCCGCGTCCGTCATCGCCTCCACCAGGAAGTAGAAGTACGCGGGGCCGGAGCCGGACAGGGCGGTACACGCGTCCTGTTGGGTCTCGGGGACTCGGAGCGTCTTGCCCACCGCGCCGAAGACGTCCTCCGCGTGGGCCAGGT
This sequence comes from Streptomyces flavofungini, assembly GCF_030388665.1. Lineage (NCBI taxonomy): Bacteria > Bacillati > Actinomycetota > Actinomycetes > Kitasatosporales > Streptomycetaceae > Streptomyces > Streptomyces flavofungini. The sequence continues at coordinate 4,046,363 of NZ_CP128846.1, forward strand.
CGGTGGCCGTGGCGTGGCTGCCGGCGGAGATCACGGACATGCCCTCGTCCACCAGGACCGGGGTGTTCGGCATGACGCGGATGACGGGGGTGGCGTCGGCCAGGCGCTCCTCGATGAACGCCGTGGTGATGCCAGCCGCCGCGCTGATCACGAGGGTGTCGGTGGTGACGTGCGGGGCGAGTTCGGCCAGGAGGGAGGCCATGTCCTGCGGCTTGCAGGCGAGGATCAGGATGTCCGCGCGCTTGGCGGCCTCGGCGTTGGTGAGGGGCTCCACGCCGTAGCGGGTGCGGAGTTCGTCGGCGCGCTCCTGGCGGCGGGCCGTGACCAGGAGGTCCGCGGGGGCGCGGCCGCTGCGGATCATTCCGCTGAGCAGGGCTTCGCCGATCTTTCCGGTGCCGAGGACGGCGACGACCTTCTGGTGCGGCTTGCTGGGGGTCTTCCGCTTGTTCGCGGTGCGCGGCTTGCTCGCGTCGTTCGCGGTGCGCGGCTCGCTCGCGGGCTGCTGCGTGCTCGACTTGGTCGGCTTGCTCATGGGCGGGGCCCTCCCGGGGTGCGTCGTTCGTGGTCATCCTCGCATCGGGTGGGGGTGGGGTGGGGGTTTGTCCGGTGAGCGGACGGCGGAGGGCGGAGGCAGAGGGCGGCCGTCGCAGGGTGCGTCTGCCCTGATGGGTGCGGCTGCCTTCGCGGGGTGCGTCTGTCCTCATGGGGTGCGGCGGCGGAGGGTTGCCGCGCCGAGTGCCAGGACCAGGAGTGCGCAGGTCGCGACGATGGCCGCGTCGCGGATGAAGTCGCCCGTGATGTCGGGGTGGCGCAGGACCTCGTTCATGCCGTCGACCGCGTACGACATGGGGAGGACGTTCGAGATCCCCTCCAGGACCGGCTGCATGTTGTCGCGGGGTGTGAACAGGCCGCAGAGGAGCAGCTGCGGGAAGATCACCGCCGGCATGAACTGGACCGCCTGGAATTCGGAGGCGGCGAAGGCCGAGACGAACAGGCCCAAGGCCGTTCCGAGCAGGGCGTCCAGGAGGGCCACCAGGAGCAGGAGCCATGCCGAGCCCGTCACGTCCAGGCCAAGGGCCCACAGGGCCAGGCCCGTGGCCAGGGCCGACTGGATCACGGCGAGGGCGCCGAAGGCGAGGGCGTAGCCCGCGATGAGGTCGCCCTTCGCCAGGGGCATGGCGAGCAGGCGTTCCAGGGTGCCGGAGGTGCGTTCGCGGAGCGTCGCGATCGATGTCACCAGGAACATCGTGATCAGCGGGAAGACGCCCAGGAGTGATGCGCCGATCGAGTCGAAGGTGCGGGGGCTGCCGTCGAAGACGTAGCGGAGGAGCAGGAGCATCACGCACGGGACCAGGATCATCAGCGCGATGGAGCGGGGGTCGTGGCGGAGTTGGCGTAGGACCCGGGCCGCGGTGGCGAGGGTTCGGTTCGCGTTCATGAGAGCTCCGGGGAGGGGGAGGGGGAGGGCGTGTGGGTTGTTCGGGTGGGTCAGGGGGCGCTTGTCTTGGTTGCTTCGTTTGCCTTGTCCACTAGGTGGAGGAAGGCCGCTTCCACCGTTTCCGTCGCTGTGCGGGTGCGCAGGGCCTCGGGGGTGTCGTCGGCGAGGATCTCGCCCTCGCGCATGAGGAGCAGTCGGTGGCAGCGTTCCGCCTCGTCCATGACGTGGGACGACACGAGGATCGTGGTGCCCCTGTCCGTGGCGATGGCGTGGAAGAGGTCCCACAGGTCTCGGCGCAGGACGGGGTCCAGGCCGACCGTGGGCTCGTCCAGGACCAGGAGTTCGGGGGCGCCCAGGAGGGCCACCGCCAGGGAGACGCGGTTGCGTTGGCCGCCGGAGAGGTTGGCCGCCAGGGCGTCCGCGTGCGTGGTGAGGTCCACCTCGGCGATGGCCCTCGCCACGTCCTCTTGGCGACGGGTCGCCGTGGCGCCGCGGCCCGGGGACAGGATCGCGGCGAAGTACTCCAGGTTCTGGCGGACTGTCAGGTCGTCGTAGACCGACGGGTCCTGGGTCACGTAGCCGATGCGGGAGCGGAGGGCGGGGGTGCCTGCCGGGTGGTTCAGGACGTTCAGGGTGCCTGTGACCTTGGCCTGGGTGCCGACGATCGCCCGCATCAGGGTGGACTTGCCGCAGCCCGAGGGGCCCAGCAGGCCCGTGATCTGGCCTCTCGGGACGGTGAAGGTGAGGCCTCTCAGGACTGTTCGGTGGCCTCGGGTGGCGGTGAGGGAGGCGGCTTCGATGGCGGGAGCGAGGGGTGAGGGGCCGAGTGGGGATGGGGGCGGGGGCTCGTTATTCATCATGTGATGATTATGCGGGGTGGGGGGTGGGCCCCGTCAAGGGGTGGGGCGTGGGTGTCCCCTTCGGGCGGGGCAGTCTCCGCCGAGGCAGGCCGAAGCGGCGCTGCCTCGGCGATGAGTACGTCGAGGCAGCGCGTCGGGAGTGACACGTCGGGGCAGCGCGTCGGGAGTGGCGGGGGTGGCGAGAGTGGCAGGGGTGCTGGGAGTGGCAAAGGTGCCGGGAGTGGCAGGGGTGGCGGGGGGGGCGGGGCCCCGGGGTTAGTGGGGAGTGAGGGGCTTGCGTGTGACCGTCAGGTCCAGGGCGTAGGCCTCTTCCACCTGGTTGTCGGGGAAGAGGCCTGTCAGGCGGGCTCGTTCGGCGGCGAGGATCGGGGCCGCCCGGTCCGGGCCCAGGCTCGCGAAGTACGAGCGGCTGCCCAGGTGGGCCAGGTGCAGGGACAAGGGGATGCGGCGGGTCCAGTGCAGGCGGCGGTGGGTCGGGGCCAGGCCCGGGGCCACCGCCTCGATCACCGCCGCCGCGCCGCTGCTCACGCCGCTCGCGTGGTAGCCCGGCAGCAGGGACTTCAGGCGTGCCTCCTGCTCCGCCGCCCACTCGACGTCCGGGTCCGGCGTGTTCCACCACAGCGCGAGCGCGCCGCCGGGGCGCAGCACGCGCAGGGCCTCCGGTATCGACCTCGCCGGGTCCGTCCAGTGGAAGGCCTGGGCGTACGTGATGAGGTCCGCCGACCCGTCCGCCAAGGGCAACGCGTCCCCCACCCCGCGTACGAGGGGGGTGTCCGGCAGGCTCGCCCGCAGCTGCGCGCCCATGCCCGGGCCGGGCTCCACCGCGATCACCCGCGCCCCGCGGTCCCGCAGCAGTCGGGTGGCGATACCCGTGCCCGCGCCCACGTCCACCGTCATGGCCCCCGCAGGGGAGCGTCCCGCCAGCTCCTCGATCGCGGCGAAGAGCTCGGGCGGGTAGCCGGGGCGGGCCTCCGCGTACTGGGTCGCCACCGTGTCGAAGGAGAGGGCGTGGGGCGGGGGTGCGCCCGTGGCCGCGCTCGCGTCCGGGGGTGAGGGCGGAGACGGGGTCGGGTACGGATTCGGGCTCGCGTCCGGGCTCGGGCCCGGGTTCAGGGGTGAGCTCGGGCTCGGGGCCGCACTCGGGCTCGGGCTCGGGCTCGGGGGCAGGCTCGGGCTCGGGCTCAGGGGCAGGCTCGGGCTCGGGAGTGGGTGGTCCTCGTGGCTCGGCATGAGGTCATCGTTGCCCCGTCGGCCGACCGCGCCGGGGTTCCCGGGAACGTCGTCCTGCTGCCTCGCCCCGCCGACGTAGCGCGCCCTGCTACTTCCTGCGCTTCCGCTTCGACGGGTTCTTCGTCCTGCGCGCCGTCCGCTTCTCGTACTGCTCCCGCGCTGTCGCGTACTCCTCCCGGTGCAGCTTCTCGCCGGGGGCCTCCTTCAGCGTCCGGAAGAAGTACGCGAGGAGGGAGCCGACGAAGCCGATCATCATCAGGCTGCGCATCTGCGCCACGGACTGCGGGTCGTGGCGCTTGGAGAAGCCCTCCCACGTACGCCGGAACGCGATCGCGCTGCAGACCGCGAACATGATCACGACGAGGATGTTCACGAACGCGCCCACGTCCGCGATCTCCAGGCCCTGGTACGCGAAGCGCAGCACGAGGCAGCCCGCCACGGCCGCCGCCAGCGAGCCGACCGCGACACCGACGCGGCGCAGGCCGTAGCGGTCCGTGTGCTCGACCCAGCTCGTGCCGAAGAAGCGGATGGGCTCGGGCCGGGGCCCCGGCGCCGTGTCCTCGGACGACAGCTCGGACGAGGGCTCGGTACGGGGTTCGTCACGCGGTTGGTCACTCACGCGTCGATTATCGCCCGGGCAGGCACGCAGCCCGCTCACCCGCTGCGCCCCGCTCACCGCTGCGCCCCGCTCCCCCGCTGCAGGCCACGCCGAAGGTGTCCCCCGCCTTGCCTCGCCCGTCCCCCCGGCCGCTAGTTTGTGCGGACAGGCATGACGCACAGGGGACGACCGGAACGCCGGAACGGAGGTCGAAAGGTGTCGCTCCGCTCAGGGGATCCCGAGGAGATCGGTGGCTACCCGGTCGAGGCCCGCCTCGGCTCGGGCGGCATGGGCACCGTGTTCCTCGGGCGTACGGCGTCGGGGCGGCCGGTCGCGATCAAGCTGATCCACCAGCAGTTCGCGGACGACGACGAGTTCCGCATCCGGTTCCGGCAGGAGGTCGCCGCGGCGCGCCGGGTGAGCGGCGCGTTCACCGCCGCGGTCGTCGACGCCGACCCGGAGGGGCCGCACCCGTGGATGGCCACCTCGTACATAGAAGGCCCGACGCTCGCCCAGCGCATCGCGCGGCGCGGGCCGATCGGCGGCGCCGAGCTGCGCTCCCTCGCCATCGGGCTCGCCGAGGCGCTGCGCGACATCCACCGCGCCGACGTCGTCCACCGTGACCTCAAGCCGTCCAACGTGGTCCTCTCCCCGGAGGGGCCGCGCGTCATCGACTTCGGCATCTCGCGCGCGGCCGACCAGCAGACGCTGACGATGACCGGGCGTGTGATCGGTACGCCGCCCTTCATGTCGCCCGAGCAGTTGCAGAACCCGCGCGGGGTCGGTCCGTCCTCGGACGTCTTCTCGCTGGCCACGCTCCTTGTGTACGCGTCCACGGGGCAGGGGCCCTTCGACGCGGACTCCCCCTACATGACGGCCTACCAGGTCGTCCACGAGCCGCCCGCCCTCGGCGACGTACCGCACGCCCTGCGTACCGCCGTCGAGCCGTGCCTCACCAAGGACCCGGCCGCCCGGCCCTCCGTCGACGAGCTCCTCGTCCGACTGCGCGACCTGCCCGCCGACCTGGAGGTCGCCTCGGGCGGCGGGCGCACCCGGGACACCCGGACCCAGCACCATCTCTCCCGGGACACGGGCGGGGGGCGGGACACGGGCAGGGGGCACGACACCCGCGGGTCGCACGACACCTCTGGCGCCTCCTCCGGGGCCCCCTCCGGGACGGCTTCCGAGAAGGCCTCCGGCGCGGGTGCAGGCACGGACGGAGCCCACGCGGCCCCCTCCCCCGCCCTCACCCGCCCCCGTCGCCGCTGGCGCCCCGTCCTCGCCGCCGTCGCCGCCATCGCCGTCCTCGGCGTGGGCCTCGCCCTCGTCAGCCGGTCCGACGACAGCTCGGACGCCAAGCAGGACGACAAGGGCCGCAACGTGGCCGCGACGAGCCCGGCGCTGCCCGACGGCTTCCGGCCGTGGCGGCAGTCCGTACCGGCTGGGACGGCGAAGATCCCCGACGAGGTGCGGTGTCTGCCGCACGGCGACTCCGTGTACTGCGGGGGCGGCGGCTCCGTCGCCACCCGCGTCCGGGTCGCCGACGGCAAGCGGCTGTGGACCGTGGGCGGGCCGGGCGTACCGGTCCAGGACACCTCCCTCGCCGGGCTCGCGGACAGCGGCCGCACCGTCGTCGGCTACCGCTTCGCCGCCGAGGGGTCGGGGCCCGACGAGGTGGTCGCCCTGGACGCCGCGCGCGGCAAGGAGCTGTGGTCCGCGCCGTTCGGCGCCCGGTCCACGTCCGTCGTGGGCCCCGGCGCCGCGGACGCCGCGGTGGTGGGGTCGACCGTGCTGACGGCCGACGCGGACGGCACCCGGATCGAGGGCAGGGACGCCCGTTCCGGCCGGAGCCTGTGGACGGTCCCGTTCCCCGCGGGCAGCCAGTGCGCGCCGCTCGGCGCGGGCGGCCACGCGTACGTGATGTGCGTGCCGAAGGCGCAGCTCACCGCCGGCCTGGCGCGGCGGGCCACGGTCCGCGGCGTCGACCCGGTCTCGGGCGAGCCGGGGCGGGCCGTCACGCTGGACGGGCCGGTCCAGCCGCTCGGCGCGAAGGGCGGGCAGCTCGTCCTCGTACGGCAGCGGGCGGGCGAGGAGGTCGGCGTCGTCGTGTACGACGCGGTGCTGCGCCTGGACGCGGCGCGGGGCAAGGTGACGACGGCCCGGCTGCCCAAGGCGTACGGCGGATCGCCGCTGCTGGTCGGCGACGCGGTGTACTTCACGGAGCAGAGCGGCCGGGTCAGCGCGGTCGACGCCGGGTCAGGCCGGCTCCGGTGGGCCCGGCACACGGGTGTCGAGGGCGCGGCGGGGCCGAGCGCCGGGCCGGGCGCGCTGTACTTCGGTTCGAGCGGCGGCCGGGTCGCCGCGCTCGCCCCGCGCGACGGCCGCCGCCTGTGGTCCACCGACCCGAAGGTCAACGGGGACGGCAGCCTGCGCACGGGCCCCCGGGTGGCGTTCGTGGGGCGGGTGGCGGTGGTGTCGGGGTCGGGCAACCTGCTGTACGCCTTCGACACGGCGAAGCCGCCGAAGTCGGGCTGAGGGGCCCTTCCTCGGGGCGCAGCGGGGTCTGCCCCGGGGGGCAGGCAGTCACACGGCGAAGCCGCCGGAGCCCGGATCCACCGGACCCCGGCGGCTTCATGCCGTCGGTGGTCGCCGCGTCTCAGCAGCGCGGCGCCACGTACCCGTTGCTCCCCGTCCGCACATACGTGTCCGACACATACCGGCCGCTGCCGATCTTGTCCCATATCCTCGACGTGCCGGTCGGGCCCGTGACCGTCTCGCCGGGCCGCTGGCAGCTGATGGAGACGCGGCTGCCCGCCCGGACGCGGCCCACCTTGGCGTACGAGGTGCCCGGGCCCGAGCGGACGTTGACGTCCGCGACGACGGGGTAGCTGCGGGCCGCTGCGGCCTCGGCGCTCACCTCGGCGATGTCGGTCCCGTCGGGCTCGGCAGCCCCCACTGCCCCAGCCGTCACCGTCAATTCCTCACTGCTCATCCTGCTACCCCGTATCCCCCGTGAAACGGGCGGCGCGGGCCGCCCATGGCATGTACTCCACACCATAGACGCGCCCGCGCATCACACCAGTTGCAGGACAAAGCAGGACAGTCTCGACGGCCGACCGTCAACGACGTCCGGCCCGTACGTCCGGCCCGTACGTCGGGGCCGTACGTCGGGGCCATACGTCGGGCCCGTCCCCACCGGCCCCCGCCCGGCCCCGCAGGCCTCAGCCCAGCTTCGACACGTCCCGCACGGCGCCCTTGTCGGCGCTGGTCGCCATCGCCGCGTACGCCCGCAGCGCCTGCGAGACCTTGCGCTCGCGGGACTTCGGGGCGTACACGCCGCCCAGGGCCTCGCGCCTGCGGTCCAGCTCGGCGTCGTCCACGAGCAGTTCGATCGAGCGGTTCGGGATGTCGATGCGGATGCGGTCGCCGTCCTCGACGAGGGCGATCGTGCCGCCGGAGGCCGCCTCGGGGGACGCGTGACCGATGGACAGGCCCGACGTGCCGCCGGAGAAGCGGCCGTCGGTGACGAGCGCGCAGGCCTTGCCGAGGCCGCGGCCCTTCAGGAAGGACGTGGGGTAGAGCATCTCCTGCATGCCGGGGCCGCCCTTGGGGCCCTCGTAGCGGATGACGACGACGTCGCCCTCGACGACCTGCTTGTTGAGGATCTTCTCGACGGCCTCTTCCTGCGACTCGCAGACGACCGCCGGGCCCTCGAACGTCCAGATCGACTCGTCGACGCCCGCCGTCTTCACGACACAGCCGTCGACCGCCAGGTTGCCCTTGAGGACGCCGAGCCCGCCGTCCTGGGAGTAGGCGTGCGCGACGTCGCGGATGCAGCCGTTCGCCGCGTCCGTGTCGAGGGTGTCCCAGCGCTCGGACTGCGAGAACGCCTCGGCGGAGCGCACGCAGCCGGGAGCCGCGTGCCACAGCTCGACGGCCTCGGCGGAGGCCGAGCCGCCGCGGATGTCCCAGGCGTCCAGCCACTCCTTGACGGAGGCGGAGTGGACCGTGTGCACGTCCTCGTTGAGCAGCCCGCCGCGGTACAGCTCCCCGAGGATCGCGGGGATGCCGCCCGCGCGGTGCACGTCTTCCATGTAGTACGTCGTGGTCGGCGCGACGTTCGGCGCGACCTTCGCCAGGCACGGGACGCGGCGCGAGACGGCGTCGATGTCGGACAGGTCGTACCCGGCCCCGGCCTCCTGGGCGGCGGCGAGGAGGTGCAGGATCGTGTTCGTGGAGCCGCCCATGGCGATGTCGAGCGCCATGGCGTTCTCGAAGGCCGCGTGGGTGGCGATGTTGCGCGGCAGGACGGAGGCGTCGTCCCCCTCGTAGTACCGCTTGGTCAGTTCGACGACCGTGGCGCCCGCGCGCTCGTACAGCGCCTTGCGGGCCGTGTGCGTGGCGAGGACCGAGCCGTTGCCGGGCAGGGACAGGCCGATGGCCTCCGTCAGGCAGTTCATGGAGTTGGCGGTGAACATGCCGGAACAGGAGCCGCAGGTCGGGCAGGCGTTCTCCTCGATGCGGAGGATGTCCTCGTCCGAGACGTTCTCGTTGACCGCGTCGCTGATCGCGTTGATCAGGTCGAGTTTGCGGACCGTGCCGTCCACCAGGGTGGTCTTGCCGGCCTCCATGGGGCCGCCGGAGACGAAGACCGTCGGGATGTTCAGGCGCAGGGCCGCCATCAGCATGCCGGGGGTGATCTTGTCGCAGTTGGAGATGCAGATCAGCGCGTCCGCGCAGTGCGCCTCCACCATGTACTCGACGGAGTCCGCGATCAGGTCGCGGGACGGCAGCGAGTACAGCATGCCGCCGTGGCCCATCGCGATGCCGTCGTCCACGGCGATCGTGTTGAACTCGCGCGGGATGCCGCCCGCCTCCCGGACGGCCTCGCTCACGATCCGGCCGACCGGGGCCAGGTGCGTGTGGCCGGGCACGAACTCGGTGAAGGAGTTCGCCACGGCGATGACGGGCTTCCGGCCGATGTCCGCGCCCGGTACCCCGGAGGCCCGCATAAGGGCGCGCGCGCCCGCCATGTTGCGGCCGTGGGTGACTGTGCGGGACCTCAGCTCGGGCATCGTCGCTCGCTCCTCAAGAGTCATGCTTCGGGGCATGTGTGACTAGGGCCGAGCGTACGCCGCCGATCCAAGATCCGGACAGGGTGTCCGGATGCCGGGACGGCCGTCTCACGGGCGGACCTCGCCGTCACCGGCGGCCGACGCGCCGTCCCCGGCGGCTACGGCCCGGTCAGATGCCCCTGCACCACCGGCGCCAGCCGCGCCACGATCTGCTCCACGTCCGCCGACGCCAGCGGCTCGACCTGGATGACGTACCGCAGCATCGCCGTCCCCACCAGCTGCGCCGCCGCCAGCTCGGCGCGCAGCTCGGCGTCGGGCAGGTCGAGGCGCTCGGCGATGCGGGCCAGGAGCTGGGTGGAGATCAGGCGGCGGAAGACCGCGGCGGCCGTTTCGTTGTTGACGGCGGAGCGGACGATCGCGAGCAGCGGCGTACGGGTCTTCGGGTCCTCCCAGACGCCGAGGATGAAGCGGGCCAGGCGCTCCCCGACGTCGTCGAGCGAGCCCTCGGCGACGGCGGTCGGCGCCGCGAGGGCGGGCGCGAAGGCCACCTCGATGGCGGCGGCGAAGACCTGCTCCTTCGTGCCGAAGTAGTGGTGCACGAGGGCCGAGTCCACGCCCGCCGCCTTGGCGATGGAGCGTACGGACGCCTTCTCGTACCCGCGCTCGGAGAACTGTTCGCGGGCCGCTTCCAGGATCACCTCGCGCATGGCGGGGCCCTGCTCGGTCTGGCTGCGGGAGGGGCGGCCCCGGCGCCGGGGCGCGGGGGCGGGGGCCTCGCCGGTCACGACCGCGGCACCTTCACCGCCGACGCCAGGTGCAGCCGGGTGAAGGCGAGCGCCTCGGCGAGGTCGGCCTCGCGCTCGGCGCTCGACATGGCCCGCCGGGTGTTGACCTCGATCACGACGTGACCGTCGAAGCCGCTGGTCGCGAGGCGTTCGAGGAGTTCGGCGCAGGGCTGGGTGCCGCGTCCTGGCACCAGGTGCTCGTCCTTCGCGGAACCCTTGCCGTCGGCGAGGTGGACGTGGCCGAGCCGGTCGCCCATGCGGTCGACCATCTGGAGGGCGTCGACGCGGGCGGTCGCGGTGTGCGACAGGTCGATGGTGAAGTGGCGGTAGTCGTCCTTGGTGACGTCCCAGTCGGGGGCGTACGCGAGCATCTCGCGGTCGCGGTACCGCCAGGGGTACATGTTCTCCACGGCGAACCGCACGTCCGTCTCGTCGGCCATGCGCCAGATGCCCTCGACGAACTCGCGGGCGTAGCCGCGCTGCCAGCGGAAGGGCGGGTGCACGACGACCGTCGACGCGTCCAGCTTCTCGGCGGCGGCGCGGGCGCGCTGGAGCTTCACCCAGGGGTCGGTGGACCAGACGCGCTGGGTGATCAGCAGGCAGGGGGCGTGCACCGCGAGGACGGGGATCTGGTGGTAGTCGCTGAGGCGGCGCAGGGCCTCGATGTCCTGGCTGACGGGGTCCGTCCACACCATGACCTCGACGCCGTCGTACCCGAGGCGCGCCGCTATCTCGAAGGCCGTCGCCGTCGACTCCGGGTACACGGAGGCCGTCGACAGGGCGACCTTCGCGTCCGGGATGCGCACGACTGGTTCCACCACGGGGACAGCGTACGGGGTGCCCCCGGCGGCGGGGCGGGGGTGGTGGGCCTCCGGCCGGGGTCGGGGGACCCGGGCGCGGGGGCCCTTCCCGCGTGTCGAACCGGGCCCTTCGCGGTGCGCCAATCCGGACCCTCCCTCGATCGTCCCTCTAGCCCGCCCCGTCCGTCGTGCCGGGCTCTTCCTCGTGCCGGTCTCTTCCGTCGAGCCGGTCGCTTCCTCGTGCCGGGCTCGGCCTCCCGCGCCGAGCCGTCGGCAGGCGGCCGTCCGTCAGTCCGTCGGCAGGTGGTCCAGGCGGCGCAGGATCACGCCCTCCCGCAGCGCCCACGGGCAGACCTCCACGGACTCCACGCCGAAGAGGTCCATCACGCCCTCGGCGACGAGTGCCCCGGCGAGCAGCTGTCCAGCCCTGCCCTCGGACACCCCGGGCAGCTCGGCCCGCTCGGCGGTGGTCATGGCGGCGAGCTGCGGGACCCAGTCCTCCAGGGACTTGCGCTTCAGCTCCCGCTGTACGTAGAGGCCCTCCGTGGACCGCGCGGCGCCCGCGAGCCGGGCCAGCTGCTTGAACGTCTTCGAGGTCGCGACGACGTGGTCGGGGCTGCCGAAGCGGCTGAACTCGCCGATGGTGCGGGCGATCTGGGCACGGACGTGGCGGCGCAGGGCGCGCACGTCGGCCGGGTCGGCGGGGTCGGTGGGCAGCCAGGCCGCGGTCAGGCGCCCGGCGCCGAGCGGCAGGCTGGCCGCGGCGTCCGGCTCCTCGTCGATGCCGTACGCGATCTCCAGGGAGCCGCCGCCGATGTCGAGGACGAGCAGCTTGCCCGCGGACCAGCCGAACCAGCGCCGGGCGGCGAGGAAGGTCAGCCGCGCCTCCTCGGTGCCCGTGAGGACCTGCAGGTCGACGCCGGTCTCGGCGCGGACGCGGGCGAGCACGTCGTCGGCGTTGGTCGCCTCCCGCACGGCCGAGGTGGCGAACGGGAGGAGGTCTTCGACGCCCTTGTCCTCCGCGGCCTGGAGAGCGTCACGCAGCGTGGCGACGAGCAGATCGACGCCTTCGGGGCCGATGGCGCCCGCCTCGTCGAGGAGTTGGGCAAGCCGCAGGTCGGCCTTGTGGGAGTGCGCGGGCAGCGGGCGCGCGCCGGGGTGGGCGTCCACCACCAGCAGATGCACCGTGTTCGAACCCACGTCGAGGACACCGAGTCTCATGTACGGAACGCTACTGCGCCCGGGGCCGCTCTCGGCGTCCGGGCGGGCGTCACTGGTCTCCGGGGACACACGGGCGCGCATACCCTGGAGACGTGCCAAAGACGAAAAAGGCGAAGTCCGACAAATCGAAGCCGTCGCAGTCATCGGAGTCCTCGAGGTCGGAGAAGGCTGAGCGGAAGGCCAAGGAAGCCAAGGGAGCCAAGGAGGCCAGGAAGGCCGAGAAGGCGAAGAAGGCGGGCAAGGCCGCGAAGGGCGCCGGGGCGGCCGCGGGCGGCGCGGTCCAGGACGAGCAGGGGCTGGACTTCGCGCGCGCCTGGGTGGAGTTCCCGGACCCGGCGGACGACGAGCAGGTCTTCCGCTGCGACCTGACCTGGCTCACCTCCCGCTGGAACTGCGTCTTCGGCAGTGGCTGCCAGGGCATCAAGGCCGGCCGCGCCGACGACGGCTGCTGCACTCTGGGTGCCCATTTCTCCGACGAGGACGACGAAAAGCGGGTCGCGGGTTACGTGGCGCGCCTCACGCCGGACATCTGGCAGCACCACGACGTGGGCACCGCGTCGGGCTGGGTGTCGCAGGACGAGGACGGCGAGCGCCAGACCCGGCCGTACAACGGCTCGTGCATCTTCCAGAACCGGCCCGGGTTCGCGGGCGGCGCGGGCTGCTCGCTGCACATCCTGGCGCTGAAGGAGGGGCGTGAGCCGCTGGAGACCAAGCCGGACGTCTGCTGGCAGCTGCCGGTGCGGCGCACGTTCGAGTGGATCGAGCGGCCCGACGACACGAAGGTCCTCCAGGTGTCGATCGGGGAGTACGACCGGCGGGGCTGGGGGCCCGGAGGCCACGATCTGCACTGGTGGTGCACGTCGGCGACCTCGGCGCACGGTGCGGGGGACCCGGTGTACGTGTCCTATCGGCCGGAGCTGATCGAGCTGATGGGCAAGGAGGGCTACGACCGCCTGGTCGAGCTGTGCGAGGCGCGGCTTGCCTCGCAGCTGCCGCTGATCGCTCCGCATCCCGCGGATCCGGTGGGTACGGCTTCTCGCCGTTGAGCGGTTCGCCGGGGGCGGGTGCGGGGCGGTTCTGGGCCGAGCGCGCAGTTCCCCGTGCCCCTCTGCCGCCGTCGCTCGTCTCACCCTCGGGCCGGCCTCAGCCCTGGCCGGGGTCACCGCCCGCCGGAGGTGTCGTCGGGGCCGGGTCCGTCGGGGTCGGGGTCGGGTCCGGGGGTGCCGAGGTCGTCGGGGTCGGGTCCGGGTCGGAGGGTGTCGGTGTGGGGTTGCCCTGGGTGGGGGTCGGGTCCGGGTCGGACGGGCCCGGGCGGGTTGCCGTCGGGCGGGGGCCCGGGTTGCCGGGGCGGTCCGGCGGGGTGGAACTGCCGTAGCCCTCGAGGGAGATGACGGCTCCGGTGGGGGCGATGGTGACGCGGGCGCTCCAGTGGCCCGCGGGCTCGCGGTCGGCGTCGACGTACACCCTGATCGTCACGGTCTCGCCGGGCGAGAGCGTTCCCGAGGACTGGCTGAGGGCGAGCCAGGACGCCCCGGTGCTCGCGGACCAGCGGACCGGTGAACTGCCGCCGCCGGTCAGCGTGATCACCGTGACGCCGCCGTGCGAGCGGGCCTGGACGCCGATGCGTCCGGCGCCGGGGCCCGAACCGGCGGGTCCGCCGGGGCTGATGACCTCCACGGCGACGCCGGGTCCGCCGCGGCCGTCGCGGAAGCGGTCGGGCGTGGTGCGGGCGTTGCCCGCGTTCTCGTAGTCCTCCCGGTCCCGTGCCCCCCGGCCTCCGGGGCCGTCGTCGGCCTCGGCGGCGCTCGCGGAGCGGCCGTCGCGGCCCTCGCCGGTGAGCGGGGCGCCGCGGTAGGCCGCCCAGAGGGCGAGGACGGGGGCGGCGACGACGGTGGCGACGACCGTGGTGGTGACGGCACGCGCGCGCAGGCGTTCACGGCGGGCGGCGTGGTCCTTGGGGTCCATCGGGAAGCCGCGCCGGTCGAAGCGCGGGCCGCCGCCGCGGGTTCTGCCCCGGGCGCGCGGGGTGTGGGCCATGGCGTGGTGCAGGGCCGCGCGCGGGGCGGCGATGACGGGCAGCGCGGCCGGGGTGACGGCCGTGCCGGGCCAGGCGCTCGACGCCGTGCGCTCGGCGGTGCGGCGGCACTGCGGACAGTCGTCGACGTGCCGGACGAGCTCGCGGCGCAGGGCGGTGCCGAGCAGGACCTGGTTGTCGCCGGTGAGGCGGGCCACGATCGGGCAGGTGCCTGTCTCGACGACGGCGAGGGCCGCGCGGGTGCGCTCCACCTCGCAGGCGGCGGAGGCGAGCAGGTCCCGGGCGGCGGCCGGGTCGAGGCCGAGGACGGCGGCGACCTCCTTGGCCGAGAGCCGGTGCCGGACGGCGAGCTCCAGGGCCTCGCGCTGCTCGGGCGTGGTCCCCGCGGCCTCGGGCCAGGCGAGCTGGGCCAGTTCGCGGCGGCGGGCGCGGGCGATCTCGTCCACGGGAGCGGCGGGAGCCGCCGGGGCTCCGGGGGCGGCGGGGTCCTGGGCGGCGGACCCGGCGGACCCGGTGGCCTGGGCGGCGGGCGACGCGGGGCCCGCCGCCGCGGAGGCGCCCGCTCTGGCCTGGTCGCCGCCGGCCGAACCGCCCCCGGACGGCGCTCCGTGCCGCCCGCGCTGCTTGGCCTCGGCGAGGGCGCGCAGACACATCCAGCGGGCGAGCGCGTACAGCCAGGCACGGGTGTCGCCGTCGGGCCGGGCGCCACGCCGCTCGGCCAGCACGAGGACGTCCCCGAGCGCGGCGGTCGCCGCGTCGTGGTCGCACAGCACCGACAGGCAGTACGTGAACAGGCCGTCCAGGAACGGTTCGTAGTGCGCGGGCGGCGCCTGGGCGACCGTGCGCGGCACCACACGCTTGCGGGCACCCGGGTGCGCCCGGTGCGCGCCGGTGGTGTACGTGGGGGTTTCCGGGCTGCTGCTCATCACCCGTGCGAAGTTAGGCGCATGATGCAGGCGCCTTCTGCCCCCTTCAGCACATTTAATCCTTACGGGTGAACAGATCCCTCAAAAGGGGACAGGAAGACATGATTCCGTTGTCCGTTCGAAAGGGAGGGGTTCGAGGCGTCCGAGGGGCACCCCGGCCGGCTGCCGGCGCGGTCCGCGTTGTCAGTGGTGGCGGCTACGGTTCGTGCATGGCTGCCCGTACGAAATCCAGTAAGGACCGGCCGTCCTACCGCTGCACGGAGTGCGGCTGGCAGACGGCCAAGTGGCTCGGCCGCTGCCCCGAGTGCCAGGCGTGGGGCACGGTCGAGGAGTACGGCGCGCCCGCGGTGCGCACGACGACGCCGGGCCGAGTCACCTCGTCCGCGCTGCCCATCGGCCAGGTCGACGGCCGCAGCGCCACCGCCCGCACGACCGGCGTGGCCGAGCTGGACCGCGTCCTCGGCGGCGGCCTGGTGCCGGGCGCCGTGGTGCTGCTCGCGGGCGAACCGGGCGTCGGCAAGTCCACGCTGCTGCTCGACGTCGCGGCGAAGGCGGCCACGGACGACCACCGCACGCTCTACGTGACGGGCGAGGAGTCGGCCAGTCAGGTCCGGCTGCGCGCCGACCGCATCAACGCCATCGCGGACCACCTGTACCTCGCCGCGGAGACCGACCTGGCCGCCGTCCTCGGCCACTTGGACGCGGTCAAGCCCTCGCTGCTGATCCTGGACTCGGTGCAGACGGTCGCCTCGCCGGAGATC
Source organism: Streptomyces flavofungini (assembly GCF_030388665.1). NCBI lineage: Bacteria > Bacillati > Actinomycetota > Actinomycetes > Kitasatosporales > Streptomycetaceae > Streptomyces > Streptomyces flavofungini. The sequence continues at coordinate 4,062,092 of NZ_CP128846.1, forward strand.
GACGGCGCGCCCGGCGGCATGGCGCAGGTCCGCGAGGTCGCGGGCGCCCTCATCCGCGCGTCCAAGGAGCGCGGCATGTCCACGCTCCTGGTCGGTCACGTCACCAAGGACGGCGCCATCGCGGGCCCGCGCCTCCTGGAGCACCTGGTCGACGTGGTGCTGCACTTCGAGGGCGACCGGCACGCCCGCCTGCGCCTGGTCCGCGGCGTGAAGAACCGGTACGGGACGACGGACGAGGTCGGCTGCTTCGAGCTGCACGACGAGGGCATCACGGGCCTCGCCGACCCCTCCGGCCTGTTCCTGACCCGCCGCGACGAGCCGGTCCCCGGCACCTGTCTGACGGTGACCCTGGAGGGCCGCCGCCCCCTGGTCGCCGAGGTGCAGGCGCTCACCGTCGACTCGCAGATCCCCTCCCCGCGCCGCACCACGTCCGGCCTGGAGACGTCCCGCGTGTCGATGATGCTGGCGGTCCTGGAGCAGCGCGGCCGCATCACCGCGCTCGGCAAGCGCGACATCTACAGCGCCACGGTCGGCGGCGTGAAGCTGTCGGAGCCCGCCGCCGACCTCGCCGTGGCCCTCGCCCTCGCCAGCGCCGCGAGCGACACCCCGCTGCCGAAGAACCTCGTCGCGATCGGCGAGGTCGGTCTCGCGGGCGAGGTCAGACGGGTCACCGGCGTGCAGCGCAGACTGGCCGAGGCCCACCGCCTGGGCTTCACGCACGCGCTCGTTCCGGCCGATCCGGGCAAGGTCCCGCCCGGTATGAAGGTCACCGAAGTCGCCGACATGGGCGACGCGCTGCGCGTCCTTCCGAGATCGCGTCGTCAAGAGGCCCCACGCCAGGACCAGGACCGCCGGTAGACTTTGCCCTGGTCTCGCCCATCCGTACGAAGCAAGGCGTATCGAGGCGTGTGGGGGAGGGCTTGGACAACCTGCGACCGGAGGAGTGCAGTGGCAGCCAACGACCGGGCAGCGGTTCCCGGCAAGCCCGGTGGAGGCTCCGGTGCCGACGGGCTGATGCGCGCCTCCCTGAGCGCGGTCGCGCCGGGCACGGCCCTGCGCGACGGCCTGGAGCGGATCCTCCGAGGCAACACGGGCGGGCTCATCGTGCTCGGCTCGGACAAGACCGTCGAGTCGATGTGCACGGGCGGCTTCGTCCTCGACGTCGAGTTCACCGCCACGCGCCTGCGTGAGCTGTGCAAGCTCGACGGCGGCATCGTGCTCGACAAGGACATCACGAAGATCCTGCGCGCGGGCGTGCAGTTGGTCCCGGACCCGACCATCCCCACGGAGGAGACGGGCACCCGGCACCGCACGGCGGACCGCGTCAGCAAGCAGGTCGGCTTCCCCGTCGTGTCGGTCTCGCAGTCGATGCGCCTGATCGCGCTCTACGTGGACGGCCAGCGCCGCGTCCTGGAGGACTCGGCGGCGATCCTGTCACGTGCCAACCAGGCCCTCGCCACCCTGGAGCGGTACAAGCTCCGCCTCGACGAGGTCGCGGGCACGCTGTCCGCCCTGGAGATCGAGGACCTGGTGACGGTCCGGGACGTCACCGCGGTCGCGCAGCGCCTGGAGATGGTGCGGCGCATCGCCAAGGAGATCGCCGAGTACGTGGTCGAGCTGGGCACGGACGGCCGTCTCCTGACCCTCCAGCTCGACGAGTTGATCGCGGGCGTGGAGCCCGAGCGCGAGCTGGTCGTCCGGGACTACGTGCCGGAGCCCACCGCCAAGCGCTCGCGCACCGTGGACGAGGCGCTGGCCGAGCTGGACTCCCTCACCCACGCCGAGCTGCTCGAACTGCCCACGGTGGCGCGGGCGTTGGGGTACACGGGCTCGCCGGAGACGCTGGACTCCGCGGTGTCGCCGCGCGGCTTCCGGCTGCTCGCGAAGGTGCCCCGGCTGCCCGGCGCCATCATCGACCGCCTCGTCGAGCACTTCGGCGGCCTGCAGAAGCTGCTCGCCGCGAGCGTGGACGACCTCCAGACGGTGGACGGGGTCGGCGAGGCGCGGGCGCGCAGTGTCCGCGAGGGCCTCTCGCGGCTGGCGGAGTCCTCGATCCTCGAGCGGTACGTGTAGCCGTCCGGCTCGGTGCGTGCGGCGGGTACGTCGGCCTGCGGCCCGCTGGGGCTCAGGGCCCCCTCGTCCTGGGCTTGCCCTCTTTCCGCCGCTGCGCGGCGGCGCGCCCACCCGTGCCCCTGTCCGTCGAGGTCCGTCGAGGTCCGTCGAGGGAACCGTCACGCCGCCCGGCCCCGGGCGGCGTGACGCGTCAGTCCTTCGTCAGCACGAACGACGCCCGGTCGCCGCCCAGGCCCGCCGCCCGTGCCTCCACCAGGTACGTGCCCGGCTTCGCGCCGTCCGCGGGAGGCGTCGCGCACTGGGGGGCGCTGGCCTTGCGGTCCCACTCCAGGGAGTGCGTCACGTGGCCGTTCGCGGGGACCTTGAACAGCAGGCTCGCCGAAGCGCCGGGGCAGTCGTTCGAGGACCACATCGCGTCGTCCGCACCGGCCAGGGTGATCGTCACGACGGTGCCCTTGCCGCCCAGGTCGACCTTGCAGGCCTTCCCGCCGCTGTTGACGGCGGTCAGCTCCAGCTTCGGCTTCTGCCCGGGCGCGTACGAGTTCCGCACGCTGCGCAGCTTCAACTTGACCGCGCCGGGCGTGCAGTTGGCGAGGGAGGACCCGGCGGGGAGCCGCGCGCCCGACCCGCCGCCGCCCTTCGCGTCGCCCGCGCCGCCGGAGCCGCCGTCGGAATCCGAACCGCCGGAGTCCGAGCCGCCCGAGCCGGACCCCTCCGAGTCACCGGAGCCACCGGAGCCGCCGGAGCCGTCGCCCCCGCCGTCCTCGCCCTCCGACTCGTCCCGGCCGCCCGGGTGTTCGCTGATCGCGGGCCCGGAGCCGGAGGGCCCCGGGGTGATGGACGTCGCGGGGCCGTTGCCCGACGAACCGTCAGCGCCGTTGTCCCCGCCGCCTCCGCCCGAGGCCAGGGCCCATACGACAAGTAGCACGAGGAGTCCGACGACGGACAGCAGGACGGCCCTCCGACGCCAGTAGATGGAGGAGGGAAGCGGCCCGATCGGATTGCGCAGAGATCCCACGCCCAAACCTTACGAGAGAACCGGGCGTTGTCCTGCCCCACCCGCCGCCTCAGGCCACAACTTTTGCGGATCATCATCCCGGACAGGCCCGCCCGAAGGCCCCGGAACGGCACTCCGGCGCGTCCCGCGGCGCCCCTGCCGCGCCCTCTCGACGGCAGCCACCCCTGACTTTCGTCAGGTCCACGATGCGCCCCTCGCCGGATGTGGGGGTGCCGGACCACTGCGTACGGTCCGGAATCATGGACACCATGGATTCTTCCGGCCTCTACCTGGACGTCACCGAATTCGCCCACGACACACCTTCGTGGGTGCAGCACCTCGCGGAGGTGTGGACGGAACTCGGTCTGCTGCTCTTCGGCGTGCTGTTCGTCGTGGCCTGGTGGCGGGCGCGCCGGGGGGATCCGGGTGCCGTCGCGGTGGCGGTCCTCGCGCCGCTCGGCACGGCGCTCGCGTACGTCATCAGTGAGACCGCGAAGTCCTTCATCGAGGAGGAGCGGCCGTGCCGGGCGGTGTCCGGCGCGCTCACGCCGCTCGTGGAGTGCCCGCCGCACGGCGACTGGTCGTTCCCGAGCAACCACTCGACGATCGCGGGCGCCGCCGCCGTGGGCCTCGCCCTCGCCTGGCCCCGGATCGCCGCCCTGACCCTGCCGATGGCGGTGCTCATGGCGTTCTCGCGGGTGTTCGTGGGTGTCCACTACCCGCACGACGTGGCCGTCGGCCTGGTCCTCGGCGCGGTCGTGGCGTTCCTCGCGGTCAAGCTCGCCACCCGGCCCGTGACCCGGGTCACGGAGGCGATGCGGGGGTCGCGGACCGGCGTGGTCAGGTGGTTCGCGGGCGAGGACACACGCCCGGCGGCGGCCCCGGCCGCGGGGGTCGGGCAGTTCGTGCCGCCGCAGTCGGGGCCGTACCAGAACTCGCTGCCGTACCGGCCCGCGCGCGCCGAGCAGCCCCAGGAGCAGACGATGACGCTGCGCCGCCACCAGGACGCGCGGCGGGGCGCGCAGCAGGGTGCGCGGCAGGGCACGCACCAGGACGCGTACCAGGATCCGTATCAAGGGCAGAGCGCGTACCAGGGCCAGGACGCCTACCAGGGGCAGGGCTCGTACCAGGGCCAGGACGCCCACCAGGGGCAGAGCCCGTACCAGGGCCAGGGCTCGTACCAGGGGCAGGGCTCGTACCAAGGGCAGGATCCGTACGGTCAGCAGCCGCAGTACCGGCCGCAGGGGCCCGACCCCCGCTCCTGAAGCGGGAGTTGGCCGGACTCACCCCGGCCCGGACTCCCCGGCGCCGTCGTCCGTCACCAGGCCCGCCTCGTACGCGACGACCGCCGCACGGACGCGGTTCTTGACCTCCAGGCGGTCGAGAACCGCGCTGACGTAGGCCTTGACCGTGCCCTCCACCAGGTGGAGGCGCGCGGCGATCTCCGGGTTGGACAGACCCGCGCCGACCAGGCCGAGGACCTCGCGCTCACGGGGCGTCAGGAGCGCGACCCGGGCGCGCGCCTCGGCTCCGCGCGCCAGGCGGCGGGCGCCGAAGCCGTCGATGACCTGCCGCGCGACACGCGGCGAGAGGAACGCGGCGCCGCCCGCCACCGCCCGTACGCCCGCGATGAGTTCGTGCGGGTCGCCGGACTTCAGGAGGAAGCCGGTGGCGCCGCCGCCGAGCGCCCGTGCCACGTACGCGTCCTCGGAGAACGTCGTGAGCATCGCGACCGCCGTGTCCGGCAGGGTCCGCACGATCTCCTCCGCCGCCGCCAGGCCGTCCAGGCGCGGCATGCGGATGTCCAGGAGCGCCACGTCGGGGCGGTGGGCCCGGGCCAGGTCGACCGCCTCGCGGCCGTCGGCGGCCTCCGCGACCACCTCGATGTCGGGACCCGCCGCGAGGATGGCGCTCACACCCGCGCGGATCATCGCCTCGTCGTCGGCGAGCAGCACCCGGATCACCGCGCCCACGCCGCCTCCCGCCGCATGCTCCGGTCCGCGCCCGCCTTGGGGATCACTGTCTTGTCCACCAGCCTTCCGTCGTCGAAGCAGAGCCTGAAGTGCGTGAGGGAGGTGAAGAGCTCCCCGCTGGAGCGGTAGTAGCGGCAGTCGGCGCCCGGAGGCGGCGGGGTCGGCGCGCGCTCCACCGGCGGGTCCGTGACGCTGCGGTCCGGGAGCACGGCGGCGACCTCGGACTGCGGCTGGCCGACGCGCAGGGACGCGTAGTCGGCGGGGCGCAGGACGGAGTGCGTCCTCGTGTACGCGTACCAGGTGAACGCCCCCGCGACGAGCACGGTGCCGATGGCGACGGCGGCGCCGAAGGTGAGGGCGGTGCGGCGGCGGGCGTGGGCGAGGACGGAGCCCGGGGGCGGCGGCACCGGCTCGGGTGCCGCGGGGCGGGGTGCCGCTCCGGACTCCGGCAGCCGCGCCCGGACGCGGAACCCGCCGCCCCGAGGTCCCGCCGTCAGCGTGCCGCCGCCCGCCGCGACCCGGGCCCGCAGGTCGGCCAGGCCCGAGCCGCCCTCCGGCGGGGCAGGACGGGGGGAATCGGCGTGCGGGGGCGGGCCGTTGGTGACCTCGATCGTGGTGGTGGCGTCGGTGCCGGTCGCCGCCGTGACGGTGACCGGGGCGCCCGGCGCGTACTTCGCGGCGTTGGTCAGGGCTTCCTGGACCACGCGGTACGCGATCCGGCCCGCGCCGTCGGACGCTTCGGTGCCGTCGTCCTCGTACCGCACCGAAAGGCCCGACTCCGCCGCCCGCGCGACCAGTTGCGCCACCGTCTCGCCGGGCGGGGCGAGCGGGGCGCTCTCGTCGCCCTCGTCCCGGAGCACGCCGATGATCTCGCGCAGCCGGTCGGTGGCCGTCGCGGCGGCCTCGCGCAGGTCGGACGCGGCTGCCCGGTGGTGGGCGGGGAGGTCGGCGGCCACCTGGAGGGCGCCCGCGCGGACCGCGATCAGGCTCAGCTCGTGGCCGAGGGAGTCGTGCATGTCCTGGGCGATGCGGGCGCGTTCGCGCAGCCTGGCCCGGTCGGCGACGATGCGCTGCTCTCGCTCCAGCTGGTCGGCGCGCGCCCAGCCCGCGGCGGCCAGCTCCCGGCCCTGGCGCCAGTAGCGGCCCGCGAGCCAGGGGAAGACCACGCCGAACAGCAGCGTGCCCATGAGCACCAGCCACTCCACGACCGGGTCCACGTCCCGGACCAGGATCCTGACCGTGCCCGCCGCCCAGACCGCCGCGAAGGCCAGCAGCGCCGGGCGGGCACGGGTGCCGTGCCTGCCGAGCAGCAGGGCCAGGGTGGCGAGGGCCGGGCCGTAGGAGACGGAGAACAGGGCGGGGGCGGTGAGGGCGAGGGCGGCGACGAGGAGGAAGGCGGTGGCCGGGCGGGCGCGCCAGGTCGCCGTGGCCACGGCGAGGACCGCCAGGCCCGTGAACCGGGCCCACAGCGGGCGGGGCTCGTTCAGGCCGATCGCGTCGGCACTCACCGCGGGCACGGCGAGGGCCGCCCAGAGGGCGACGTCCTTCGTGCGAGGGCTCTTCACCCCGCCGACGGTACGTGCCGCCCGGAGCCCCCCGCCCCTGCCGATCGTCAGGTCTCCCCCGGCGGGGTCGGCTGCGTCCACCGCTCCGCGGCGGAGCCCCCGTCCCCGTCGGCTCTCCCTCGCTGAGGGCGGCGGCGTCCACCCCTTCGCGGCGGAGTCCCCACCCACCCGCCCTCACTCGCCTACGCACACGTTCGGGTGGATGGGCGGGGGCGCCCGAGGGGCGGCGGGCCACGGCACCGGGTGGTGAGGGGTCGGCTCCGGTCGCCGGGAGGGGGGAGGCCCGGGGGCCGGGGGCCGGGGGGCCGAGGGCCGGGGACGAGGCCGCAGGCCGACCGGTGGCAACCCCGGCCCACCCGGAGGGGACACCCGCCTCACCCCCGTACGCCGGGCCCGCGGCCCACCCGTGCCGTTGGCCCGCCGCCCCCCGCCCACGTGGCAGGATCGTCCCCATGCCGACCGCACTCGCCGCCGATCTCGTCAGCGCCGGCACCGCCGACCCCCGTTCGCTGGACGAGCAGTTCCACTCCCCCGTCATCGCCTGGTTCGAGGCCAACGCGCGCGATCTGCCGTGGCGGCGGGAGGACGCCGGGCCCTGGGGCGTCATGGTCAGCGAGTTCATGCTGCAGCAGACGCCGGTGAGCCGGGTGCTTCCCGTGTACGAGCAGTGGCTGGCCCGCTGGCCGCGCCCGGCCGACCTCGCCGAGGAGGCGCCCGGGGAGGCCGTGCGGGCCTGGGGGCGGCTCGGGTATCCGCGGCGGGCACTGCGGCTGCACGGGGCGGCCGTCGCCATAACGGAGCGGCACGGCGGCGACGTACCGGCGCAGCACGCGCAGCTGCTCGCGCTGCCCGGCATCGGCGAGTACACCGCCGCGGCCGTCGCGTCGTTCGCGTACGGGCAGCGGCACGCCGTGCTCGACACCAATGTGCGGCGCGTCTTCGCGCGGGCCGTGACCGGCGTGCAGTACCCGCCGAACGCCACCACCGCCGCCGAGCGCAAGCTGGCCCGCGCGCTGCTGCCCGAGGACGAGCGCACCGCGTCCCGCTGGGCCGCCGCCTCCATGGAGCTGGGCGCGCTGGTGTGCAGCGCCAAGAACGAGAACTGCGCGCGCTGCCCGCTGGCCGCGCAGTGCGCCTGGCTGGCGGCGGGAAAGCCCGCGCACGAGGGGCCCGCCCGCCGCGGCCAGACGTACGCGGGCACCGACCGCCAGGTCCGCGGCAAGCTCCTCGCGGTGCTGCGCGAGGCCGTATCGCCCGTGCCGCAGTCCGCGCTCGACCGGGTGTGGGACGAGCCGGTGCAGCGGGCCCGCGCCCTGGACGGCCTGGTCTCCGACGGGCTGGTGGAGCCGCTGCCGGACGGGTACTACCGGCTGCCGCTGACCTGACGCCCGCGTCGCCCCCGGCCTTCACATCACAGCCGACTGACAAGAACCAGCGGCGAACCCACAGCGAAACCACGACGAAACCAGCGACGAAACCAGCGACGAAACCAGCGACAAAAAGGGCATCTGACCCCACACCCACCTGCTGGTTTACTCCCGGCCTACTTCTGTTACACAACCGACGTACAGCCGTGCGTCCGTCGCGCGCTGCTCCGCATGGCGCCGTGACACGCCCTCCGTAACTTCTTCCTCGTACCGCACAGGCAAGGCGACAGCGGTCGTGAGGCACCCGGGAATCGACCGGGGGCAGTCGGGGACGAACGGGATCGGAGGCGGTTGGGTATGGCGCACGGCGAGGTGCTCGAGTTCGAAGAGTACGTCCGCACTCGGCAGGACGCCCTGCTGCGCAGCGCCCGGCGGCTCGTCCCTGACCCGGTCGACGCCCAGGACCTGCTGCAGACGGCGCTCGTGCGGACGTACGGCCGCTGGGACGGCATAGCCGACAAGCGGCTCGCGGACGCCTACCTGCGCCGCGTCATGATCAACACGCGGACCGAGTGGTGGCGCGCCCGCAAGCTCGAAGAGGTGCCCACCGAGCAGCTGCCGGACGCCTGCGTCGACGACTCCACCGAGCAGCACGCGGACCGCGCCCTGCTGATGGACATCATGAAGGTGCTCGCCCCGAAGCAGCGCAGCGTCGTCGTGCTGCGACACTGGGAGCAGATGTCCACCGAGGAGACGGCCGCCGCGCTCGGCATGTCGGCCGGCACGGTCAAGAGCACGCTGCACCGGGCGCTCGCGCGGCTCCGGCAGGAGCTGGAGAGCCGTGCCGCGGACGAGTCGACGGGGCCCGCCGCACGGATGTTCGAACGTGAGGAGCGGGAGCGTTGCGCGGCCTGAGTGCCCGGACCGGACCAGCGGGCCGGGCCACGAAAGAGTGGAAGGCGGGGAGTGCGGCGGTGGCCGTGCTCGCCGCCCTCGGCCTTTTGCTCGCCGTCACCGGCTGCTCCACGGGCGGCTCGGGCACCCGCGACGAGGGCCCGGCCCATGTCGGCGCCGTTCCGTCCACCACGCCCTCGGCCTCCCCGTCGCCGACCCCGAAGAGCGTCGACGCGGTCCAGCTCGTCAAGGACGACCCGAAGGTCAGCCTGGCCGTCAAGCGCGACCTGAAGCCGTGCGCCGCCGACGAGTACCCCGTCGACGTCGCCTACGGCAACCTGACCGGAGCAGCGTCGGACGACGTCGTCGTGAACGTCCTGACCTGCGGTGACAGGGTGGGCATCGGCAGTTACGTGTACCGCCCCGAAGGCAAGAGGTACGAGAATGTCTTCGCCGACGAGCAGCCGCCCGTGTACGCCGAGATCGACCGCGGCGACCTGGTCGTCAGCAAGCAGATGTTCGGCAAGGACGGCTCGGTGGCGGACCCGACGGGAGAAGAGATCATCACCTACCACTGGTCGACGAGCCGCTTCACCGAGCAGGACCGCACCCGCAACAACTACAGCACCAGCACGGACGAGCCGTCGTAGGACCGACGCGCCGCCGACCTGACCGCCACCCGCCCGCGGGACCACCCCGACGGCCCCGGACCGGCCCGGACCCATCGGGCCGCCCCCGACCGGCCAGGCCGACTCCCACCGCCCTCGACCGCCCCCGACCGCCCCCGAACCGAGACCGGAACTGAGAGCACCCGATGGCAGAACACACCCATGTCCTGTTCGTCGAGGACGACGACGTCATCCGCGAGGCCACGCAGCTCGCCCTGGAGCGCGACGGCTTCGAGGTCACCGCCATGCCCGACGGCCTGTCGGGCCTAGAGGCGTTCCGGGCGGACCGGCCCGACATCGCCCTGCTCGACGTGATGGTGCCGGGCCTCGACGGCGTCAGCCTCTGCCGCCGCATCCGGGACGAGTCGACGGTGCCGGTGATCATGCTGTCGGCGCGGGCCGACTCCATCGACGTCGTCCTCGGCCTGGAGGCGGGCGCCGACGACTACGTGACCAAGCCGTTCGACGGCGCCGTCCTGGTGGCCCGCATCCGCGCCGTCCTGCGCCGCTTCGGGCACGCCAGCGGCCCCGGCTCGGCCGCGCCCGCCGCCGAGCAGGGCCAGAGCCCCGACGGCGGCGTGCTGACCTTCGGCGACCTGGAGATCGACACCGAGGGCATGGAGGTGCGCCGGGGCGGCGAGCCCGTCGCGCTCACGCCGACGGAGATGCGGCTGCTCCTCGAGTTCTCCTCCGCGCCCGGCACCGTGCTGTCCCGCGACAAGCTCCTGGAGCGCGTCTGGGACTACGGCTGGGGCGGCGACACGCGTGTGGTCGACGTGCATGTGCAACGGCTGCGGACGAAGGTGGGACAGGACCGCATCGAGACGGTCCGCGGGTTCGGATACAAGCTCAAGGCGTGAGCTCGCGGCGTGGGGGGACACAGGGGTCTGCCATGGGCACAGGCATGAACGGGGAACGGTCCGGGTTCACCGGGGGACTGCGGGCGCGGCTGCGGCGGCCGGCCGGGCCGGGCAAGCCGCGCGGCCCACAGGGCCTGCCGTTCCCGGAGCGGCTGCGGTCGCTGGTCGGCGCCCGGTTGCGCACCGGGGTGCGCTGGAAGATCGCGGCCGCCATCGGCCTGGTCGGCGCGCTCGTCGCGGTGGCGCTGAGCCTCGTCGTGCACAACGCCGCCTGGGTGTCGATGCTCGACAACGCCCGCGACCTCCAGGACGAGCGCGTCCAGATCGCCCAGCGCAACTACGAGGCGCGCCGCACCACCAGCGCCATCTACGGCACCAGGATCGACGACCCGCAGCTCCCGAAGGAACTGCGGCAGAAGGTCCTCACCGGACGGCGCGCCACCTTCGTACAGGAACACGGCGACGGCGTGCCCGACATCTGGGGCGCGGTGCCGCTCAGCGACGGCCACGTCCTCTCGGTGCACAGCCGGTTCGCCGACCGCAACACCACGATCATGAAGGACCTCGACCAGGCCCTCGTCATCGGCTCCATCGCGGTCGTCTTCGGCGGCTGCGCGCTCGGCGTGCTCATCGGCGGCCAGCTGGCCCGGCGCCTGCGCAAGGCGGCGACGGCCGCGGGCGAGCTGGCCCAGGGCAACACCGACGTGTCCGTACGGGAGGCCATCGGCGGGCGCGTGCGCGACGAGACCGACGACCTCGCCGAGGCCGTGGACGCCATGGCCGACGCGCTCAAGCAGCGCCTCGAAGCCGAGCGCCGGGTCACCGCCGACATCGCGCACGAGCTGCGCACCCCCGTGACCGGGCTGCTCACCGCCGCCGAGCTGCTGCCGCCGGGACGGCCGACCGAGCTGGTCAAGGACCGGGCGCAGGCCATGCGCACGCTCGTCGAGGACGTACTGGAAGTGGCGCGCCTCGACTCCGCGTCCGAGCGGGCCGAGCTGCAGGACATCACGCTCGGCGAGTTCGTCAGCCGCCGCATGGCCCTGCTGAGCCACGACGTGGAAGTGACGATCGTGCACGAGTCGGAGGTCACCACCGACCCGCGCCGCCTGGAGCGCATCCTCGGCAACCTCGTCGCCAACGCCGCCAAGCACGGCAAGCCGCCCATCGAGGTCAGCGTCGAGGGCCGCGTGGTCCGGGTGCGCGACCACGGCCCCGGCTTCCCCGAGGCGCTGCTCGCCGAGGGCCCCTCCCGCTTCCGCACCGGCTCCGCGGACCGCGCGGGGCGCGGGCACGGCCTCGGCCTGACGATCGCGGCCGGGCAGGCGCGGGTGCTCGGCGCCCGCCTGACCTTCCGCAACATCCGGCCGCCGGGGGCCTCGTCGGAGGAGCCCGCCGAGGGGGCGGTGGCGGTCCTGTGGCTGCCGGAGCACGCGCCGACGAACACCGGGAGCTACCCGATGCTGCAGTTGCCGGAGAAGCCCGCTAAGTGGCAGAAGTAGGCGGGACGGGCACGGGGGCCAAGGGGGGCCTGGGGCGGGACGGGCACGGGGGTCGGGACGGACCGGGCGTCCGGCGCGAGGGCCGGGCAGTCGGCACCCGCCCGTCTCCGTAACGTGCCGACGCCGGTGGAGCCGACCAGCATGCGGATGTCCGTCACGGACAGGTCGGCCGAGCGGAGCATGTCCTCGGCGCGCTCGATGCGGCGGCGCGACGGATACCGCCCGGGCGTCTCCCCGTACGCCTCCTTGAAGGCGCGCGGGGAGGGGTAGCGCGAGTACCCCGCGTGGGCGGCGACCGCGGTCAGGTCGAGGGCGGGGTCGGCCCAGTCGCGGTCCTTCGCGTCCTTCGCGTCCTTCGCGTCCATCGCGTCCATCGCGTCCATCGCGTCCATCGCGTACTTCGCGTACTTCGCGTACTTCGCGTCCATCGCGAGGCGGAGCCGGCGGAGTCTCTCGACGCCTTCGATGCCGGCACGCGGCACTGACAACGGCCCCCCGGCACCGAAGTGCCGGGGGGCCGCGGACCGGGCGGAGCAGCGGGTCAGACGGACTCTGCGACCGGCTGCCGCTCCCCGCGCGCGGAGTCCCCATCCGCGTCACCGGCCGGCTTCTTGTCGGCGGGGGCCGACCCGCGCAGCGGCGTCTCCTTCACGAAGAACGCCGCGATCAGCGCGCCCACGGCCATCGCGGCGGCGAGCAGGAAGGCCACGTGCGTCCCCGCGGACACCGCGTGCTGGTAGGCGTCCCGCGCCGCCTCGGGCAGCTTGGCGAGGCTCGCCGCGTCCAGCTGGGCGGAGTGCTCGGTGACCTTGGCGACGCCGCCGCTCCCGGCCTTCGCCATCTCGTCCTGGACGCGGTTGTTGAACAGGGCGCCCATGATCGCGACGCCGAAGGACGAGCCGAGGGTGCGGAACAGCGTGGCCGAGGACGAGGCGACGCCCATGTCCTTCATCTCGACGCTGTTCTGCGCCACCAGCATGGTGATCTGCATCAGGCAGCCCATGCCGGCGCCGAGCACGGCCATGTAGATCCCGGTCGTGACGCGCGAGGTGTCGGTGTCCATCTGCGCGAGCATGAAGAGCCCGACGGCCATCAGGACGCTGCCCGCGATGGGGAACACCTTGTACTTGCCGGTGGCCGTGGTGAACCGCCCCGCGACCATGGACACCGCCATCATCGCGAGCAGCATCGGCATCAGGAGAAGGCCGGAGTTGGTGGCCGACGCGCCCTGCACGGCCTGCTGGTAGAGCGGCAGGAAGAGCATCGCGCCGAACATCACGAAGCCGGTGAGGAAGCCGACGACGGACATCAGGGAGAAGTTGCGGCTGCGGAAGATGTGCAGCGGCATGACCGGCTCGGCGGCCTTGCGCTGGACGAACCAGAAGCCGACGAGGGAGGCGGCACCGAGCCCGATCAGCTCCATGATCACGGCCGAGCCCCAGGCGTACTCCGTCCCGCCCCACGTGGTGACCAGCACGAACGAGGTGATGCCGACGGTGAGCAGCGCGGCGCCGAGGTAGTCGATGCGGCCCTCGGCGCGCTTCTTCGGCAGGTGCAGGACGGCGCTCACCATGAACAGGGCGACGATGCCGAGCGGCAGGTTGATGTAGAAGGCCCAGCGCCAGCCGAGGTGGTCGGTGAGGGTGCCGCCGACGAGCGGGCCGCCGATCATCGCGACCGCCATCACGCCGGTCATCATGCCCATGTACTTGCCGCGCTCCCGCGGCGGGACGAGCTCTCCGATGATCGCCATGACGCCGACCATCAGGCCGCCCGCGCCGAGGCCCTGGATCGCGCGGAAGCCGATGAGCTGCCCCATGTCCTGAGCGAGGCCGCTGAGCGCGGAGCCGATCAGGAAGATCACTATGGCGGCGAGGAAGGCGCCCTTGCGCCCGTACATGTCGCCGATCTTGCCCCAGATGGGGGTGGAGGCGGCGGTCGCGAGCGTGTACGCCGTGACGACCCAGGACAGGTGCTCCAGGCCCCCGAGGTCACCGACGATGGTCGGCATCGCGGGGGCCACGATCATGTTGTCGAGCATCGCGAGCAGGATCGCGACCATCAGGGCGAAGATCACCACCCGTACGCTGCGCGGCTTCGGTTCGGCCGCCTCGCCCTGCTCCACCGGTTTCCGCCTCGCCGTGTCCGCCGCCATGGTCACCACTCCCCGCTCCGCGCTCTTCCCTACTTACTTGCCGCCCGGCAAGTTGGCTACAGTAGAGGAAAGTAGACCCCTAACTAGCCGGGCGTCAAGTAAGTTCGAGCGGTGCCGGGGAGAAGTGCGAGGATCGCCACCATGAGCAGCACAGGCAGGCAGCGGCGCCGCGGGGACACCCGCCAGCGCATTCAGGACGTGGCGCTCGAACTCTTCGCGGAGCAGGGGTACGAGAAGACGTCACTGCGCGAGATCGCGGAGCGCCTGGACGTCACGAAAGCGGCTCTGTACTACCACTTCAAGACCAAAGAGGACATCCTCACCAGCATCTTCGACGATCTGACGCGGCCCATCGACGAGCTGATCGCCTGGGGCAAGGAGCAGCCGCGCACACTGGAGACCAAGCGCGCGATCCTGACCCGCTACAGCGAGATCCTCACCGACGCCGCCCCGCTCTTCCGCTTCATGCAGGAGAACCAGGCGACGATGCGGGACCTGAAGACGGGCGAGAGCTTCAAGGACCGGATGCTCCAGCTCCTGGACATCCTCAGCCACGACGACCCGTCGACGCCGATGACCGCGCAGGTGCGCTGCTTCAGCGCGCTGTTCACCATGCACGGCGGCATGTTCGTGCTCAAAGGCAACGATGGCGACCCCGAGGAGAAGCGGAAGGCCATCCTCGAAGTCGCCATCGATCTGGTGACCCAGGCGCACAACGGCACCTGAGCCGGGGCGTCGCGCGCGGGGGATCAGACGCGGACGCCTCGCTCACACGGGCGCGGCCACAGACGCACGCCCTGCTCGCACGGGTACACGCCCCGCTCGCACGGGCGCGGGATCAGACGCGCACGCCCTGCGCGCGCAGGAACGCGACCGGGTTGACGGCCGAGCCGTAGTTCGGCGTCGTACGGATCTCGAAGTGCAGGTGCGGGCCGCTGGAGTTGCCGGTGTTGCCGGACAGGGCGATGCGCTGGCCGGTGGCGATGGCCTGGCCCGGGCGGACCTCGACCTTCGACAGGTGCGCGTACTGCGAGAACGTGCCGTTGGCGTGCTTGATCACCACGGCGTTGCCGTACGCGGGGCCGTCACCGGCGCCGTTGCCGCCGGCCTTGACGACCGTACCGGCGTGCACGGCCTTGACCACGGTGCCGACCGGCACGGCGAAGTCCTGGCCGGAGTGCTTGCTGGCCCACATGCTGCCGCCGAGGCCGAAGCTCGCGGACAGGCGGTAGTTGTCGACCGGGTCCTGCCAGGCGGCGGCCTTCTTCGCGGCGGCCTGCTCGGCCTGCGCGGCCTTCTTCGCCGCGGCCCGCTTCGCCTGCTCGGCGGCCTTGGCCTGGGCGACGGCCTGCGCGCCCACGGAGGACGCGGTCACGGACCGCTCCCCGCCCTTGGTGTCGGCTGCGGCCGCGACCCCGGCTCCGAGCACCGTCGTGACGCCGACACCGGCGGCGATGACGGCCGCCCGGGTGCGACGCGGGGACGGGCCGGAATGGTGGGACTTGGCGCGCTTCGACATGGGGGAACCTCCGGGGACACGGCAAGGGGACGCGGTACGGGAGTACCGGCTCTACGGGGGTACTGCGGGCAAAAGGGAATCCGGCACGCTCACTGCGCATGCCGGATGGCCATCCCTTGGTAACCCCCACCCCGCCCCGGCCCCAAAACGCCCCTCTACTAGCGGCGGCCGTACCCGGGCCCGCCCGCGATCACCGCCGGAGCCGTCCGCCGATGGCCCCCGAAGCAGCCGGTTCCAGGCCGAAAGTCCCGCACCGGCGGCCGAAAAGCACCACTAATCCGCCTCGTATGTGATGTATGCCCTGTGCGTCATGTCACCGGGGCGCAAGATCCATCACCCCCGAATGTGACGCCGACTACGCTCTCGGCCATGGATCCCGCGGCCATTGGCGTCCGTATCGCGTCCGGTGTCGTCACCCCGCTGATCAAGAAGCTCTTCGTACGGCCAGGACCCGGCGCCGGCCTGGTGGCGGAACCCGTACGGATCGACGCCCTGGTGTCCTTCCGGGGCGAGCGGCGCGACCTCGCCGAGCAGGACGTGCGCCGCCTCGTCACCGCCCTGGTCCGCCAGGCCGTCCGCACCGGCGAGCGCCCCCTCCCCCACGACGAGGAAGAAGCCGTCGGCCACGCCCTGACCCGGACGCTGCTCGCCCTCGGCACCCTCACGCTCACCGACGTGGAGGCGGTGTCCCTCGGCCACGAGGAGCTGGCGGCCCGGCTGCACCGGGCGGGCGGGGACCCGACCCGGGACCTCTCGGCCGACGCCACCCACCTCTACCACCGCCTCCTCGACACGGCCTGCCTGCACGTCCTGAACTTCTTCACCCAGCGGTCCGCGTTCGTCGCCCGCACTCTCGTCGAGCAGAGCCGCCGCCAGGCGGAACTCATCGCCAAGGTCGACGAGCTGATCGCCAGGGACCCCCTCCCCGGCGCACGGGACGTGGCCTTCGAGCAGCGCTACCTCGCGTACATCGCGAAGAAGCACGGCAAACTCACGATCTTCGGCATCGACCTCGCCGACTCACCCGGCAAGTGGCCCCTGGACGCGGCCTATCTGAGCCTGACGGCCACCGCACACGGACGGCACCTGGGCGACGTCCGGGTCGACGACGACTGGCTCCAGGTCTTCGAGGCCCGGCTCGACCCGACGCCCCGCCCCGCCGACGAGGCCCTCGCCACCCACGACCGGGTGCTCCTGCGCGGCGAGGCGGGCTCCGGCAAGACCACTCTGATCCAGTGGCTCGCCGTCTGTGCGGCCCGCCCGGACCTCGGCGAGAACGCCGCGCGCATGGGCTACCTCCACGACCGCGTCCCCTTCGTCCTGCCCCTGCGCACCCTCACCCGCCACGGCGAGCGCCTCCCCGCCCCCAAGGACTTCCTGACCGCCGTCGGCTCCCCGCTCGCGGGCACGCAGCCCGACGGCTGGGAGGCCCGCGTCCTCACCGACGCCCGCGCCCTGGTCCTGGTCGACGGCATCGACGAGGTCCCCGACGCCGAACGCGCCCGCACCCGCGCGTGGCTCGCCGACCTGATCGAGGCCTACCCCGGCAACCGCTGGCTGGTGACGTCCCGGCCCTCCGCCGTACGGGAGGACTGGCTCACCGACGAGGACTTCACCGAGCTGACCCTCGCGCCGATGAGCGGGGCGGACGTGACGGCGTTCATCCGGCGCTGGCACACGGCGGCGGCCACGGGCGCGCCGGACGAGGACCAGGCCCTGCGCGCGTACGAGGCCCAGCTCCTCGAAGCCGTGCGCACCAAGCCCGACCTCGGCCTGCTCGCCACCAACCCGCTGATGTGCGGCCTCGTCTGCGCCCTGCACCGCGACCGCCGCGGCTTCCTCCCCCTCGGCCGCAAGGACCTCTACACGGCCGCCCTGTCCATGCTCCTGATCCGCCGCGACCGCGAACGCCACATGGCCGTCCCCGAACTCCGCGAGGAGCCCCAGCTCCAGCTCCTCCAACGCCTCGCCTACTGGCTCATCCGCAACGGCCGCACGGCCATGGACCGCACCCGCGCCGTCACGATCATCGGCGACGCCCTGCCCGCTGTCCCCGAACTCGCCGCCCTCGGCGACGCGGAGGCCGTCTACACCCACTTCCTCCACCGCAGCGGCCTCCTCCGCGAACCCGGCCCGGGGACGGTCGAGTTCGTGCACCGCACCTTCCAGGACTTCCTGGGCGCGCGGGCGGCGGTCGAGGAGGGCGACTTCGGGGTCCTCGCCGGGCACGCGGCCGACGACCAGTGGGAGGACGTCATCCGGATGGCGGTGGCGCAGGCACGGCCTCGGGAACGGGCGGAGCTGTTGGGGGACCTGCTCGCGCGGGGCGATTCCTACGCCGCCGACTCGCCCGCCCGCACGCGGGCGCACCTGCTCGCCGCGGCCTGCCTGGAGCACGCGGCGGAGCTGGCGCCCGCGGTGCGGGGGGAGGTGGAGCGGAGGACGGCTGAGCTGATTCCGCCACGGACGCCTGACAGCGCGCGGGCGTTGGGGGCAGTGGGGCCGATGGTGCTCGATCTGCTGCCGAGCCTTGCCGATCTGAACGACGACGAGGCGCGGAATGCGGCGATCGCGGCGACCCACATCCACTCGGACGCGGCGATCCCCCTCCTCACCCGGTACGCGGACGACCCCCGCGACGGCGTACGCAGGCAGCTGATGTGGGGCTGGAGCCGCTTCGACTGCCGGTCGTACGCGGACGGGGTGATCAGCAAGCTCGACGACGGCCGGACGAACTTCACGCTCACCACGGACGAGCAGGTCGAAGAGCTCCTCAGGCTCGGCCTGCACCCCAAGCTCCTGGATGTCCGTAGGTCGGTGTCACCCGAGGCCGTGTCCCCCCTGCTCGTGGCGTGCGAACCCACCTATCTGGTGCTCTCGTGCTCGCTCACCCGCCTCTCGCCGGCGGCACGGCACGCGTTGCGCCACCTCAAAACGCTGGGCCTGTCCATCGACGGCCTCGCCGACGTGCCTCCCGGGCTGTCGCTGCCCGGCGTCACGGAGCTGATGCTCTATCCGGCCGGAAGGGACGCGGAGCTCGGCGACGTGGAATGGGTCCCGGCATGCTTTCCCCACCTTCAGCGCATGCACGTCCCCACCTCCTGGGCAGACCAGGCCAGGGCGCTGCCCCCACACCTGACGTTGTTCTCCTACTGACCCCGAACACCCGCCCCACCCCCACACGTTCGGATGACCCACCCCCGATCCCCCTCCCGCACCCCACCCCCCGAGCGACCCTCGACCTCATGTGCCCCCACCTCATGCGCAAGGACACCGACACCATGGCTTCCGCCCCACCGGACCCCGCCCCGTCGGCGTACGACGACTTACTCACGCAGGCCTGCGACAGCGTCACCGCCGCGCACACGCGGGCCCAGCGGGCCGTGAACGCCGAGCTGGTGCAGGCGTACTGGCGGATCGGCAGGCTCCTCCTGGCCCAGCAGGACCGGGACCAGGACCGGGACACCGGCCTCGTGACGCGGTTCGCCGCCGATCTGCGGGCGGCCCATCCGACCCAACGCGGCTTCTCCCGGCGGAACCTGACGCACATGCGCAAGCTGGCCCGCGTCTGGCCGGGCCAGATCGCGCGGCGGCCCGTCGCCCAGCTCCCGTGGGGCCACGTCGTCGTCCTGATGGAGCGCCTGGAGACCCGTGCGGAGCTGGAGTTCTACGCCGCCGAGGCGGTCCGGCACGGCTGGTCGCGGGCCGACCTGGACCGGGCGATCCGCGAGCACAGGCACCGCGCGTGGGCGGCGGCCGCCCCGCCGGACCTGGACGTGAGGCTCCCGGAGGGCTCGCCCGCGCACGCGGAGCTGGCCGGGGACCCGTTCCGCCTGGACTTCCTACGGCTCGACGGACACGGGCACGGTGTCGACGCGGCGGGGCCGGGGCACCGCTGAGCCGCCGACGTGCGCGCCGTGGCGGGCCACCGCGAGCACGGTCTCCCGCAGCCGCTCGACGTACAGCCGCATGTTCTTGGCCGCGAGGTCGGTGTCCGGGTAGCGGGCGGCGAACCGCAGGCCCTCGTGGAGTCGGTTGACCCAGGCACACGCCTTGTCCCCGTACGAGACCCTGACCAGGCCGTACGCCTTCAGCTCGGCCCAGCGCGCGGAGCCGACGATGCCCCGGGCGTCGACGAACGAGACGATCGAGTACAGGTCGGGCGAGGTCGGCCGGAACTCCGAGCCGAGCAGCCGCAGCACCCGGGCGATGGGCATGCGCGCCAGTGACCTGTTGGCGCGCAGCTCTCCGCGCACACAGTGCAGGGCACTCTCGAAGTCACGCGCCCGCGCGGCGGGCACCTCGATGGGCGCGCCCCCGACGTACCACCCCACGGAGTCGAGCCACTGCGACTTCACGCGGGTGTGGAACGGCACGATCGTGCGGTAGACGGGCTGCCCGCTGATCTCGTGGGCGATGAGGCTCGTGGCGGCGAGGACGCCGACGAGGGTCCCGCCGAAGGGACGGCAGTACGCCTCGAACGCGGCGGCGTCGTCCGCGTCCACCAGCTTCTCCTCCATGAGTTTCTGGGTGGGCATCGGGGCGGCCGGATCGAGGCCGGGATCGACGGGGAATTCCGGCAGCTTTCCCCCGCACCGTTTGATGAATTCCCGCCAGCGGTCGACGATCGCGTGCGTTCCGTCGATACGGTCCGCGTCCGCGCGCTCGCTCTCGCAGAAGTCGATGTAACTGCTGATCGGCGTCCGCTCCACGGTGCGGCCTTCCAGACCGGCCGCGTAAAGCTCATGGATCTCGGCGGGGATCCGCTGGAGGGAGTACGAGTCGACATTGCTGTGGTCGAACGCCAGGTACACGCTCGTGCAGTCCTGCCGCACCACCGCCGTGTAGAGGAAGTTCGGCCAGTTCAACGCGTCCGCGACCACGTCGAAACGGTCCTGGAGACGCTGGATCAGGTCGTCCGCGTCGGGGAAGTCGCCGACCACTTCGCGGCGCAGCGACACCGCTTCGGCGGCGAAGGTGAACCGGCGCATTTCCTCACCGACCCAGCGGAATCCGCTGCGCAGCGTCTCATGCCGGAGCGTCCAGTTCCGCAGGGCGTCCTGGAGCACGTCGAGGTCGACGGCCCCCGGAACGTCGAAGGCCGTGCCGAGCCAGGTCGGTACGAAGAGACCGTCCTCGCGCACGGACCGCGCGGTCCTGACGTGGGACTCCTGGACGTACGCCGGTGGCCGGGAGTCGTCCGGCAGCTCGGCCGCCCGGTCGACCGTCGCCGGGTCGAGGGTCCATTCGACGAGCCGTCCGGGGCGTACCTCGCAGCGCTGGAGGTCGGTCATGCGCACTGGGCGTCTCCGTTCATCGGGCGTGGGGGGTTCGGGAACGCACCCTCTGGGCCCAGCGGGGGCGCGCCCTTGGGGCCCAACGAGATCGCCCACCGCCGGGAAACGCCGGACTGTGGAAGCCGTGGAGAGGAAGGGGGGAGGTCATGGGAAAAGGGGCTGCCCCGGACCGATTCCTCGGTCCGGGGCAGCCCCCGCGGCGCGCCCTGTGCGGGCTACGCCTCCTTGCTCAGGTTCGGCCCGCCGCTGCCGGCGGACTCGATCGGCGGCACGTCCGGGAGCGCCGCCTTCTCCTCGCCGCGGAAGGTGAACGTGGCGTTGTCGCCCTCGCCCTCCGTGTCGACGACCACGATGTGGCCGGGGCGCAGCTCACCGAAGAGGATCTTCTCGGAGAGCGTGTCCTCGACCTCGCGCTGGATGGTGCGGCGCAGCGGCCGGGCACCCAGGACGGGGTCGTACCCCTTCTTGGCGAGGAGCTCCTTCGCGGACTGGGAGAGCTCGAGGCCCATGTCCCGATCCTTCAGGCGCTCGTCCACCTTGCTGATCATGAGGTCGACGATCTGGAGGATGTCGTCCTGGCTCAGCTGCGGGAAGACGACGACGTCGTCCACGCGGTTGAGGAACTCGGGCCGGAAGTGCTGCTTCAGCTCGTCCGAGACCTTGTTCTTCATGCGCTCGTAGTTGGACTTCGTGTCGCCCTGGGCGGCGAAGCCCAGGTTGAAGCCCTTGGAGATGTCCCGGGTGCCGAGGTTGGTCGTCATGATGATGACCGTGTTCTTGAAGTCCACGACCCGGCCCTGGGAGTCGGTCAGGCGACCGTCCTCCAGGATCTGGAGCAGCGAGTTGAAGATGTCCGGGTGGGCCTTCTCGACCTCGTCGAAGAGGACGACGGAGAACGGCTTGCGGCGGACCTTCTCGGTCAGCTGGCCGCCCTCTTCGTAACCCACGTATCCGGGCGGGGAACCGAAGAGTCGCGACACCGTGTGCTTCTCGCTGAACTCCGACATGTCGAGGGAGATCAGCGCGTCCTCGTCACCGAAGAGGAACTCGGCGAGCGCCTTGGACAGCTCGGTCTTACCGACACCGGACGGGCCCGCGAAGATGAACGACCCACCGGGGCGCTTGGGGTCCTTCAGACCCGCTCGCGTACGCCGGATCGCCTTCGAGAGCGCCTTGACGGCGTCCTTCTGGCCGATGACGCGCTTGTGCAGCTCGTCCTCCATGCGCAGCAGACGGGAGGACTCCTCCTCCGTCAGCTTGAAGACCGGAATGCCGGTCGCCGTCGCGAGGACCTCGGCGATCAGCTCGCCGTCGACCTCGGCCACGACGTCCATGTCGCCGGCCTTCCACTCCTTCTCGCGCTTGGCCTTGGCGGCGAGGAGCTGCTTCTCCTTGTCGCGCAGGGACGCGGCCTTCTCGAAGTCCTGGGAGTCGATCGCCGACTCCTTGTCCCGGCGCACGCCCGCGATCTTCTCGTCGAACTCGCGGAGGTCCGGCGGCGCGGTCATCCGGCGGATGCGCATCCGGGAACCGGCCTCGTCGATCAGGTCGATCGCCTTGTCCGGCAGGAAGCGGTCCGAGATGTACCGGTCGGCCAGGGTGGCGGCCTGCACGAGGGCCTCGTCCGTGATCGAGACACGGTGGTGGGCCTCGTAGCGGTCGCGCAGACCCTTGAGGATCTCGATGGTGTGCGGCAGCGACGGCTCCGCGACCTGGATGGGCTGGAAGCGGCGCTCGAGGGCCGCGTCCTTCTCCAGGTGCTTGCGGTACTCGTCGAGCGTGGTGGCACCGATGGTCTGGAGCTCACCGCGGGCCAGCATCGGCTTCAGGATGGAAGCCGCGTCGATGGCGCCCTCGGCGGCACCCGCACCCACGAGCGTGTGCAGCTCGTCGATGAACAGGATGATGTCGCCGCGGGTGCGGATCTCCTTGAGGACCTTCTTCAGGCGCTCCTCGAAGTCACCGCGGTAGCGCGAGCCTGCGACCAGGGCACCGAGGTCCAGGGTGTAGAGGTGCTTGTCCTTGAGGGTCTCGGGCACCTCGCCCTTGACGATGGCCTGGGCGAGGCCCTCGACGACGGCGGTCTTGCCGACGCCGGGCTCACCGATCAGGACCGGGTTGTTCTTCGTACGGCGGGACAGCACCTGCATGACCCGCTCGATCTCCTTCTCGCGCCCGATGACCGGGTCGAGCTTGGACTCACGAGCGGCCTGGGTGAGGTTCCGGCCGAACTGGTCGAGGACCAGGGACGTGGAGGGCGTGCCCTCGGCAGGACCGCCGGCGGTGGCGGTCTCCTTGCCCTGGTATCCGGAGAGCAGCTGGATGACCTGCTGCCGCACCCGGTTGAGATCGGCGCCCAGCTTGACCAGGACCTGGGCGGCGACGCCCTCGCCCTCACGGATCAGGCCGAGCAGGATGTGCTCCGTGCCGATGTAGTTGTGGCCCAGCTGAAGGGCCTCGCGGAGCGAGAGCTCCAGGACCTTCTTGGCACGGGGGGTGAAGGGGATGTGGCCGGACGGGGCCTGCTGCCCCTGCCCGATGATCTCCTCCACCTGCTGGCGGACCGCCTCGAGCGAAATCCCGAGGCTCTCCAGGGCCTTAGCGGCGACACCCTCACCCTCATGGATCAGGCCCAGGAGGATGTGCTCGGTGCCGATGTAGTTGTGGTTGAGCATCCGGGCTTCTTCCTGAGCCAGGACGACAACCCGCCGCGCGCGGTCGGTGAACCTCTCGAACATCGTTAATCGCTCCTCAGAGCGGTCAGGCAGTAAGGGGACGCTCCCCTCCCTGTCCTTCCGCAGCTTAGTCCCGCAAGCGGGGACCGCTCATTCCAACTGCCGACACCCGTCCGGATCACCCTCACTACCGTAGGGAACGGTTCCTGACTCCAACGCCGACACATGCTCCAACCTGATGGTGCGAGACGATGTTCCCGCAGGCCAAGCAGTTACCCTCGCCATCAGTACGCCGTTGGCGAACGTGAGACGCCTGAACGCTGCGTGTCGCCCCTCCCCACTAGGGATGTCTTACCCGTATGCACTGACACTCCATGCGGCGCGCACCGGTTCCCTCCGCTACGGGCGAACACCCTTGCGCCGCGAAGTACGCCATCACGCCCCCTTTTCAGCGACCGTACGCACCCGAGTCGACACCGAGCGTGACGCGAGCCGTAACTCCCGCGCGCCCCGCGCTGTTGCTCCGGACATGGCCCTCAGCGTTCCTCACCCCAGACCGCCGGCCGACCGGCGTGCGGCGCCGGATACCGCGAGGCGGCGGGTGCCGCGCCAGTGGGACGCGGCGGCGGCCGGTCTCTGGGATCCGGCGGCGGTGCGGTGCTGGTACGAGAACGGGCTCGGCTGGGCCGTGGCTCCGGGGCCGGACGTCCGGCTCGTCACGGGGCTGCGTTTCGACGTACTGGAAATGCCCGCTCAGGCTGGTTTCGCGGCGCTGCGGCAGCTGGGCCCGAAGGCGCCCGTGGCCCTGCACGGGGAGACGATGCGGCTCCTGGTGGCCGCGGGCAGCGCGGACGAGCTGCCGGGGCTGCTCGACTGGCTGGAGTGGGGGGACATCCCCCTGGACCTCAGGGCGATCGGCGCGGGCGGCCTGATCGACGCGCCCACTCCGCCCGGCGCGGTCGGCCCTTCGGGGGCCGCCGTCTGGCTGCGGCCCCCCGAGCCCGGCCACGAGGTGGAGAGAACCCTGCCGTCACTGACGGCCCTGCCCGCCCTGGCGCCGAGCACCGCTCTGGCTGCGGACGGCAGCGGAACCGACCCCCATTCCGGCTCCGCCGCGGGCTCCGATCTCGTACGGCTCGTGGACACGGCGGCCACTGCCTGCCACCGGGTCCGGCTGCGACGTGCGAGCAGTCAGCCGTTGGCCTTGTCGTAGGCCTCGCGGATGGACGCGGGGACGCGGCCGCGGTCGTTGACCTCGAAGCCGTTGTCCTTCGCCCAGGCGCGGATCGCCGCCGTGTCCTGGTTGCCGCCGCCCACGGAGGCGGCGCGCGCCTTGCCACGGCCGCTGGCACGGCCGCCGGTGCGACGCCCGCCCTTGAGGTAGGGCTCAAGGAGACCGCGGAGCTTGTCCGCATTGGCGGTGGTGAGATCGATCTCGTACGACTTGCCGTCCAGCGCAAACGTCACGGTCTCGTCCGCCTCGCCGCCGTCGAGGTCATCGACAAGAAGGACCTGAACCTTCTGTGCCACCGGATTTCCTTTCATCGATAACTTCAGGGCCGGACCATGCGGGGTGAGCCGCCGAATCGCCGCCCCCTGTTATATGCAGCACTGCAGTACGTCGGAAAGCAAACCGCTTTTCCCGGAAAAACACAAACCCCTGGGAGAGACCGGCTGCACGAGATCCCGGGAAACATGCGCGTTTCGGACATAGGGCACCGGGGCAGGTGACTGCCCGGAATACCTCCGTCACGATCACAGATGCAGAAGCATCCGGCTGTTGCCCAAGGTGTTCGGTTTCACTCGTTCGAGGCCCAGGAACTCGGCGACGCCCTCGTCATAGGAACGCAGCAGCTCGCTGTAGACATCTGTGTCCACGGTATCGACGGGCGTCTCGCCGATCTCCACGAAGCCGTGCTTGGCGAAGAAGTCGACTTCGAAGGTGAGGCAGAATACCCGCCGGACACCGAGCCAACGAGCGGTCCCAAGCAGCTTTCCGAGCAGCTGATGACCCACGCCCGCGCCCTTGACCTGTGGATTCACCGCGAGCGTCCGTACTTCGGCGAGGTCTTCCCACATCACGTGCAACGCGCCGCAGCCGACCACCGTCGCCCCATTGCCGTTGCCGTCCGCGCGTTCCGCGACCCAGAACTCCTGGATGTCCTCGTAAAGTGTGACGGTCGCTTTGTCGAGCAGGACCCCCCGGCGGACGTACGAGTCCAGCAGGTCCCGGACGGCCGGCACATCGGCGGTGCGGGCTCTGCGCACCGAGACCGCATTTGCCGGGAGCGGGCCGGGCGCCCCGAGTTCGCCGGGCGCAGGGGGGAGTTCGTCGGGCTGTGCTGGCATGAGCGGACGCTATCGTTCGGGCCCCGGACCGGGGCCGCCGGGGTTCTCCGGTCCTTCCGCCCCGCCTTCGTCCGCTTCGGCCTTGCGATCCGCTTCGCCTTCCCTGCGAACCGCGTCGCCTTCCACCATGCGAACCGCCTCGCTGAGCGCTTCCCGCTGCGAGGGCGACATCATGCCGAAGAAGGCGACGAGAGCCGCCGCCGGGTTGTCACTCTGCGACCAGGCGTCGTTCATCAGTGCGGCGGCATACGCGGCCCGCGTGGAGACCGCCTCATATCGATAGGCCCGGCCTTCCGCTTCGCGGCGCACCCAGCCCTTCTGATGGAGATTGTCCAAAACGGTCATGACCGTCGTGTAGGCGATGGACCGTTCCTGCTGAAGGTCTTCCAGGACTTCTCGAACGGTCACGGGGCGGTTCCACTTCCACACCCGTGTCATCACTGCGTCTTCGAGTTCTCCCAAGGGGCGAGGCACAGCTGAACAATAGTGGGCGAGGCCCCTAATGGCGTGATGGACGTGGCATAACGGTCGTTTCCCCAACAAAAAGGGTGTACGACTCGTGGGGAGTCGTACGCCGGGGCGGCGCCCCGCGCCTCATCGGGGCGCGGGGACTCGGGGGCCGCGGGGTGGCGGTCGCTCAGGCGTCGCTGGTCTTCGTGGTCTGCCGGACGGCCTCGGTGCGGGCGATCGCCGCGTCGACGGCGGCGTCCTCCTTGGCCTTGTTGGCGCCGCCCTGGGTCTTGACGATCGTCACGATGAGGCCGACGAAGAACACGGCCATCACTACGGGGGGCACGAGCGCGGAGACGTAGTCCATGCCCCCCAGCGTAGCTAGCCCGCCGCGAGGCGCTGCGACGGGGCGGCGGGCGGGGCCGGACGTTTGGGCGGGAACACCTCGGCCGGTGTCGGCACGGGGCGGGGGCGCTCCTGCGGGGGCGCGGGGCGTTCGGCGGGGGGACCGGGGCGGGGCGCGGGCTTCTTCTCGTCCGCGGCGGCGCGGCCGCCCGGCAGGGCGAGGAGGCGGGTGCGGGACGGGGGGACGGTGGGGCGGGGGCTGAGCCGGGCCGTCCCGTCGACTGCGGCGACTGCGTCGGCCTCGTGGGCCTCGTGGGCCTCGTGGGTCGCGCGGGTCTCGGTGGTGGCTGCGGGCGTGGTCGCCGTCGTGGCCGGCGTCGACGCCGCGAGGCGGGCTCGTACGGCTCGTTCGGCGAGCACCCGGCAGCGGTCGAGGAGCGCGGCCGCGTGCGGGTTGCCGCGCAGGGCGCGCAGGGCCGCGAGGTCGTCCGCGCCCGGCCGGTACCCGGTCGCGAGCACGTCCTCCAGGAGTGCCAGGTACCCGGCCGCGGTGCCGGGCAGGGCCGCCCGGTAGCGCGCGAGGTCGGCCACGAGGAAGGCGCGCAGCCGGGCGCCCTCGCGCACCGCCTCGTCGATGTCGTCGGCGAGGCGCACGCAGTCCTGCACGGCCTGGTCGTCAAGGGCACGAACGGTGCTGGGGTGCAGGGCGTGGGCCAGCGCACGGCGGAGCACTCGCAGCTCCTGCGCACCGAAGGCCATGCCGCCCCGGGATCCGTATGGCGTGGGCATGGGGTGACGATACGCGCTGAGGGAACAAAATCCTCTTAACGGACACTTGGGCGTGGCCTGGGGGCCTTGGGGGACGAGGTGGGTGTCGGGGGCCGTGGGTGTCCCCCGCGGGTGGGACGGGGGCGCCGTCGGATCGGCGCTCCGCGCCTCGTCCTCAAGCGCCGGACGGGCTGACATCAGGCGGTCGTCCCCCGCAGGTGGGGCAGGGTGCCCTCGCTCGGCCTTCGGCCTCGTCCTCAAGCGCCGGACGGGCTGGAATCAGGCCGTCGCTCCCCTCGGGTGGAACCGGGCGCCCTCAGTCGGCCTTCGGAGCGCCGGACTGGCTGGGGCGGTGCGGCCGGTGGGCCGGGGGCGGTCCGTTCAGGTGGTCAGTCCGGGCGGCGGCGGGTTGTCGCGAAGGCCACTGCGCCTATTCCCAGGGCCCCTGCTGCCGCTGCCACGATCCAGAGGACGACGCCCGCCCCGGTGTCGGCCATGCGGTCCGTGGGGGCGGGTGAGGTCGGGGTCGAGGTCGGGGCCACCGTCGGGGTGCGGGGCGCCGTCGTCGCGGAAGTGGCCCCCGTCGCGGGGGTGGCCGTCGTCGCGGGGGTGACCGTTGCCGTGGGGGGCATCGTTGTCATGGGGGTCACCGTTGCCGTGGGCGGCGCGGGCCGGGGTGCCGACACCGAGATGACCGGGTCGGCCGTCGCCGTCGCCGTCGCCGGGGCACCCGTCAGTGACACCAGCGCGGCCGCCGCCACGACACCCAGGCGTGCCTTGCCCCTCATCCGCCCCACACTCTTCAGCCACCCGTACCAGACACCCGGTCAGAACCCCTCCAGCACAGACTCTTGGACGGGCGTCCTGGTTGTCTCGCGGACGCGAGAAGTTGGCGCCGAGGCGCCGCACCCGGCGGCGTGAAACGCGCGGTCAGCCGCGCGACACGTTCCGTTCGTAGACGAGGCGGAGCCCGATCAGCGTGAGCCACGGCTCGTGGTGGTCGATGACGGACGCCTCGCCGAGCACCATCGGCGCGAGCCCGCCCGTCGCGATCACCGTCACGTCCTCGGGGTCGGCGTCCGGCCCCGCGAGCTCGCGCGCCATCCGCCGTACGACGCCGTCGACCTGGCCCGCGAAGCCGTACACGATGCCCGCCTGCATGGCCTCCACGGTGTTCTTGCCGATGACGCTGCGCGGCCGGGCCAGCTCGATCTTGCGGAGCTGCGCGCCGCGCACGCCGAGGGCCTCCACGGAGATCTCGATGCCGGGGGCGATGACGCCGCCCGCGTACTCCCCGCGCGCGGACACCGCGTCGAACGTCGTCGCCGTACCGAAGTCCACGACGATCGCGGGGCCTCCGTAGAGCTCGACCGCGGCGACCGCGTTGATGATGCGGTCGGCGCCGACCTCCTTGGGGTTGTCCATGAGGATCGGGACGCCGGTCTTGATGCCGGGCTCCACGAGGACGGCGGGCACGTCTCCGTAGTAGCGCCGGGTGACCTCGCGGAGCTCGTGCAGGACGGACGGGACCGTCGCGCAGATCGCGATGCCGTCGATGCCGTCGCCGAGTTCGTCGCCGAGGAGCGGATGCGTGCCCATCAAACCCCGCAGGAGCACGGCGAGTTCGTCGGCGGTGCGGCGGGGGTCGGTGGAGATGCGCCAGTGCTCGACGACGTCCTCGCCGTCGAACAGGCCGAGGACGGTCTGCGTGTTGCCCACGTCGATGGTGAGCAGCATCAGCTGCTCACCTCTCCGGAGACCCGCGCTTCGCGGAGGTCGAGGCCGATGTCGAGGATCGGGGACGAGTGCGTGAGGGCGCCCACCGCGAGGAAGTCGACGCCCGTGCGCGCGTACGTCGCGGCGTTCTCCAGGGTGAGGCGGCCCGAGGACTCCAGGAGCGCGCGGCCGCCGACGAGGGCGACGGCCTCCTCCGTCTCGCCGGGCGTGAAGTTGTCCAGGAGGATCAGGTCGGCGCCCGCGTCCAGGACTTCGCGCAGCTGGTGCAGGGTGTCCACCTCGACCTCGACGGGCACGCCGGGGAACATCTCCCGTACGGCCTTGAAGGCCTGCGCGACGCCGCCCGCGGCGACCACGTGGTTGTCCTTGACGAGGGCCGCGTCCGCGAGCGACATGCGGTGGTTGACACCGCCGCCCGCGCGGACCGCGTACTTCTCCAGGGAGCGCAGGCCGGGGGTCGTCTTGCGGGTGTCGCGGACCTTGGCGCCGGTGCCCTTGAGGGCGTCCGCCCACGCGCGCGTGGCGGTGGCGATGCCCGACAGGCGGCACATCAGGTTGAGCGCGCTGCGCTCGGCCGTCAGCAGGTCGCGGGTGCGGGTGGTGACGCTCAGGAGCACGTCGCCGGCCTCCACGCGCTCGCCGTCCTCGAAGTGCCGCTCCACCTCGAACTCGTCCTCGCAGACGACGGAGAGGACGGCCTCGGCGACGCGCAGGCCCGCGACGGTGCCCGCCTGACGGGCGGTGAAGTCGCCGGTGGCCACGGCGTCCTCGGGGATGGTGGCGACCGTCGTGACGTCCACGGCGTCCGGCGAGAACTCCATGTCCTCGGCGATGGCGAGGTGCGCGATGTCCTCGACCTGCACGGGGTCGAGGCCCGCGTCCTCCAGCATCCGGGCGAGCGACGGGTCGAGGCCGCACTCCATCGCGTCGTGCGCCGCGTCGCCGCAGCCGCAGCCGTCGCCGCAGCCGCCGGTGCCTGCGGCGAGGGGGAGGTCGGTGGTGCTCACGGTCACTGCTCCTGGGTGCTGGGGAAACGGGCGTTGTCGGTGGTGCGGGTGGTGAGGGTCCGGTCGGCATTGAGGCGTACGACGATGTGGCGGCCCCACGCAGCGTCGTCGCGGTCCGCGTGGTCCTCGCGCCAGTGGCAGCCACGAGTCTCCTCGCGCTGCTGGGCCGCCGCCACCAGGACGCGGGCGACGCACAGGAGGTTGGTGGTCTCCCAGGCGTCCACGCCGGGCTCGGCGGTCTTGCCGTCCTCGGCGAGCGCGCCCGCCGCGTCCGCGTGCACGGCGGCGAGCCGGTCGGCGGCCGCGGCGAGGGACGCGGCGGAGCGCAGGACTCCGGCGCCCTCGGTCATCACCCGCTGGACGGTGAAGCGGGCCTCCGGGGGCAGCAGGGGGTGGGCGGGCCGCTGCGGGGTCACCGGATCGACGGCCGCGCGCGCGTGGAGGGTGCCGTCGGCGTGCCGGGCGGCGATGTCGTCCGCGATGCGCTCGGCGTAGACCAGGCCTTCAAGGAGGGAGTTGGAGGCGAGCCGGTTCGCGCCGTGCACGCCGGTGCAGGCGACCTCGCCGCACGCGTACAGGCCCGCCACGGTGGTGCGGCCGTGCGGGTCGGTGCGGACGCCGCCGGAGGCGTAGTGGGCGGCCGGGGCGACCGGGATGGGCTCCGTGACGGGGTCGATGCCGTGGCTGCGGCAGGCCGCCAGAATCGTCGGGAAGCGCTTCGCCCACATGTCGGCGCCGAAGTGGCGGCCGTCCAAGTACATGTGCGTGGCGCCCTGTTCCAGCATGCGGCGCGTGATGGCCTTGGCGACGATGTCGCGCGGCGCCAGCTCGGCGAGCTCGTGGGCGCCCACCATGAAGCGCACGCCGTCCGCGTCCACGAGGTGGGCGCCCTCGCCGCGCACCGCCTCGGAGACGAGCGGCTGCTGGCCCTCCGCGTCGGCGCCCAGGAACAGCACGGTCGGGTGGAACTGCACGAACTCCAGGTCGGACACCTCGGCACCCGCGCGCAGGGCGAGCGCGACGCCGTCGCCGGTGGACACGGACGGGTTGGTGGTCGCGGCGAAGACCTGGCCCATGCCGCCGGTGGCGAGCACCACGGCGGGCGCCCGGACGGCGCCCACGCCGTCGTGCTGGCCCTCCCCCATGACGTGCAGGGTCACCCCGGCCGCGTGCCCTTCGGCGTCCGTCAGGAGGTCGAGTACCAGGGCGTTCTCGACCGTCCGCATGCCTCGTGCGCGGACCGCCTCGACGAGGGCGCGCGAGACCTCCGCGCCGGTCGCGTCGCCGCCCGCGTGCGTGATGCGGCGGCGGTGGTGGCCGCCCTCGCGGGTGAGCGCGAGGCCGCCGTCGGCCGACTCGTCGAACCGGGCGCCGGTCGCGATCAGCCGGCGTACGGCGTCGGGGCCCTCGGTGACCAGGACGCGCACCGCCTCCTCGTCGCACAGGCCCACGCCTGCCACGAGGGTGTCCTCCAGGTGCTGCTCGGGTGTGTCGCCCTCGCCGAGTGCCGCCGCGATGCCGCCCTGCGCCCAGCGCGTGGAGCCGTCGTCGAGGCGCGCCTTGGTGACGACGACGGTCTTCAGACCGGCTGCCTCACAGCGCAGCGCCGCGGTCAGACCGGCCACTCCGGAGCCGACGACCACGACGTCGGCGTCGAGCGACCAGCCGGGCGCGGGGGCGTGCAGGCGTATGCCGGTGGCACTCATACGGGGGCTCCGATCCGGGTCGGGCGGATGGTCGGGCGGAGGGCGGTGGTGCCGCACGGGCGCGCGCTCGTGCGGGGGCTGGTGCACGGGCTCATGCCGGGTCTCCGAACGTCAGCGGGATGTTGTCGATCAGGCGGGTCGTGCCGACCTTGGCGGCGACGGCCAGGATCGCCTCGCCCCGGTGGCCGGGGGTGATCTCCTGGAAGTCGGCCGGGTCGACGAGCGCCAGGTAGTCCAGGACGAGCGGGGGTCGCAGCCGCCCGGCCTCGTCGAGGACCTGCCGGGCGGCGGCGCGGATCGCGTCGGGGCCCGCGGGACCCGCGGGGACGGCCTGGGCGACGGCGTGCGCGTCGGCGGCGGCGCGGGCCTCGCCCAGCGCGTTGAGGCCGTCCACGCGCGCGTGGGTGGCGGGCGCGAGGACGGCCCGTGCGCGCAGCGCCTCCTGTGCGGCGTGCCGGTCGCGGCCCGCGAACAGGGCGCGGGACAGCGCGAGGGCGGTGCGGCGCTCCTCCGGCGACAGGTAGCGGTTGCGGCTGGAGCGGGCGAGGCCGTCGTCCTCGCGGACCGTGGGCACGCCGACGATCTCCACGTCGAAGTTCAGGTCCCGCACCATGCGTCGGATCACGGCGAGCTGCTGGGCGTCCTTCTGGCCGAACAGCGCCACGTCGGGCGCGGTCAGGTGCAGCAGCTTGGCGACGACGGTGAGCACGCCGTCGAAGTGCCCGGGGCGCGTGGCCCCTTCCAGGACGGTGCCCATGGGGCCCGCGGTGACCCGGACCTGCGGCTCGCCGCCGGGGTAGACCTCGTCCACGGCGGGGGCGAACACGACGTCCGCACCGGCCTGGGACGCGGTCTTGATGTCGGCTTCGAGGGTGCGCGGATAGCGGTCCAGGTCCTCGCCCGCGCCGAACTGCAGCGGGTTCACGAAGACCGTGACGACGACCTCCCCGGCGGGTCCCGCCGCCTGCCGTGCCGTGCGGACCAGCGTGGCGTGGCCCTCGTGCAGGGCGCCCATGGTCATGACGACGACGCGACGCCCGGTGCGGGGGCGGGCGCGGAGGTCCGCGGCGGTGTGCAGGAGGGTGGTGTCGCGGGGGGTTTCCGGGGTGGTGGGGGTGCCCTGGGGCGTCTGGGGCGCTTGGGGCGCCTCCTGGGATGCAGGGAGCTTCTGAGACACCTTCTGGGGCTTCTGAGGCAGCTTCTGGGGCGTCTGGGGTGCCTGGGGTGTCTCCTGGGGCGCCTGATGTGTCTGCGGCACCCGGGGCACCTGAGGCTCAGTCTCCTCGCTCATCGGTCCCCTCCGTCCGGGCCGTCCGGGCCGTCCGAACCAGCCGAACCAGCCGAACCGCCCGACCCGCCCGACCCGTCGCCGCGGAACCCTTCGGTGCCACGCGGCCCTCCATGGCCCCCCGCCCCGTTCACCCCGCCCGCGAGCACCCCGAGCAGGTCCTCGGCGAGTTCCGGCTTGAGGAGGCCGTGGGCGAGGGCGCGGTCGGCGGTCGCGCGGGCCATCGCCAGATACCCGGCGACGGTCTGCGGCGCGTGCTTGCGCAACTCGGCGACGTGCGCGGCGACCGTGCCCGCGTCCCCGCGCGCGACGGGCCCCGTCAGGGCCGCGTCACCGGAGCGCAGGGCGTTGTCGAGGGCCGCGCCGAGCAGCGGGCCGAGCATGCGGTCCGGGGCCTCGACGCCCGCGTCCCGCAACAGCTCCATGGACTCGGCGACCAGTGTGACCAGGTGGTTCGAGCCGAGCGCGAGCGCCGCGTGGTAGAGCGGGCGGGCCTCCTCGGCGATCCACTCGGGCTCGCCGCCCATCTCGATGACCAGGGCCTCCGCGGCGAGCCGCAACTCGTCGGGGGCGGTCACGCCGAAGGAGCATCCGGCGAGGCGCTGCACGTCCACGGGGGTGCCGGTGAACGTCATCGCCGGGTGCAGCGCGAGGGGCAGGCCGCCGGCGCGCAGGGCCGGTTCGAGCACCTTCGCTCCGTACCGCCCGGAGGTGTGCACCACAAGCTGTCCCGGGCGCACCGCACCCGTCTCGGCGAGGCCCTCGACCAGGCCGGGAAGGGTGTCGTCCGGCACGGTGAGCAGGACGAGGTCGGCGCGCTCGAGGACCTGGGCGGGCGAGACGAGCGGGACGTCGGGCAGCATGGCGGCGGCGCGCCGCACGGAGCTGTCGGACACCCCGGAGGCGGCGACCGGGTGGTGCCCGGCGAGCTGGAGCGCCGCCGCGAGCGCCGGTCCTACGCGACCCGCTCCGACGACGCCCACGGTGAGCCGCGCGGGGCGGTCCCTGGGGTCCGATCGGGGCTCGGGACGCTGGTCCGGCCGGTGGGATGCGTTCACGCGATGAGGCCTTCCGTTCCAGTCCGCTCGGGGTACCGGACGATTTCTCGTCATGCTAACGCTATCCGTCGGCGGGGCGCCGTCGGCTGTCCACAGGCTGTGGGCATTCGTACGACCGCGCGCGATGATCTGTGGATGACCGCATACGACAGGCCGGACGCCACCACCGAGCCGGACGAGTCTGCCGAACGGCGCGCGTCCGCCACCCCGGACGAGCCCTCCGAACGCGACGAGCCCGCCGAGCCGGACGGCCGCGCGCGCCGGATCGCCGCCGCCCGCAGCGCGAAACGCCTCCTGACCCGCTCCCCGATGACCGTGTCCCTGGCCGAACGCGTCACGGCCCTGGCCGAGGGCGTCGCCGACGTCACGGACCCGGACCGGGTGAGCGACCTGTACGGCGACGGGGTGGTCGCCGACCTGGAGGACGAGGTCGCGCGGCTGCTCGGCAAGGAGGACGCCGTCTTCTTCCCCACCGGCACGATGGCCCAGCAGATCGCGCTGCGCTGCTGGGCGGGTCGTACGGGCAACGCGACCGTGGCCCTGCACCCGCGTTCGCACCCGGAGGTGCACGAGGCGGGCGCCCTCTCCGTGGTGAGCGGTCTGCGCACCGTGCACCCCACGGACGAGCCGCGCTGCCCCACGGCGGACGAAGTGCGCGACTTCGACGAGCCGTTCGGGACGCTGATGCTCGAACTGCCGCTCCGGGAGGCCGGTTTCGTCCTGCCCAGCTGGCAGGAGCTGACGGACGTGGTGGCGGCGGCGCGCGAACGGGACGCCGTCGTGCACCTCGACGGGGCGCGGCTGTGGGAGTGCACCCCGCACTTCGGCCGCCCGCTGCCAAAGATCGCGGCGCTCGCGGACAGCGTGTACGTGTCGTTCTACAAGTCGCTCGAAGGCATCGCGGGCGCCGCGCTGGCCGGGCCGCGGACGCTGACCGACGAGGCGCGCGCCTGGCGGCACCGGTACGGCGGCCTGATGTTCCAGCAGTCCCCGACCGCCGTGTCGGCCCTGCTCGGCCTCAAGCACGTCCTGCCGCGCCTGCCGGAATACGTCGCCCACGCGCGCGTGGTCGCGGACGCGCTGCGCGAGGGGTTCGCGACCTCCCGGGTGCCCTGGTCACGGGTGCACCCCGACCCGCCGCACACGCACCAGTTCCAGGTCTGGCTGCCGTACGGGCCCGACGTCCTGAACGAGGCGGCGCTCACGCAGGCCGAGGAGACCGGAACCCAGCTGTTCTGGCGCTGGTTCCCGGAAGGACCGCCGGGCCTGTCCGTCACGGAGGTCACCGTGACCGGACCGGGCCTGGCGTGGACACCCGACGACGTCAGGGCAGCGGTCGCGGAGTTCGTGCGCCGGCTCCCCTGACCCCGCGCAGCATCCGCCCGAGCGCGGCCCGGAAGCGTCCGCGCGCGGGACGTTCGTGCACGACGGCGTGGAAGCGCCCGTAGTCGCGCACTTCCCGCACGACCTGCCAGTCGCACACACCGGGCGCGGGCGGCGTCCGCTCTCCGAGCTGGGCGGCGCGGTAGCTGTCGAGGAGGTACTGCTGGGTGACGCTCATGGCGTAGACCTTTCGTAAGAAATGGTACTTAACAGGCGCGAGGGTGGGCGAGCGAGGACGAGGTGGCGGAGAAGCGGACGACGGGAGGGGGTCTTGGAGCCCGTCCGGCGATTGAGGACGAGCGCGAAGCGCGACAGACAGCGACACGGGCCGACGGTCAGCCGCACAGGCCGGCGGCCGGGTCAGGCCACGCCAGGGGCGACACCATCGGCGCCCGGAGCGACCCGCCGGTTCACGGCGACAACCCCACCCTGCGCCCGGCCGACCGGCCACGTCGCGTCGATTGACGCCAGTCGTCAATCGGCACCGGCGTTGCCAGTGGCCCGGTGCACCATGGGGTCATGAGCGTGAGCATCGACATCACCGGCCTGACGCCGGAGCGCGTCCATGTCGTGCCCTCGCCCCTCGCAGAGCTGGGCATGGCACTGCACGCGCTGTCCGAGCCCGGTCACCACCCGGGGCTGCAGGGCTGGGCGACGGCCGTCTCCACGCGCCTGGACCCGTGCCTCGCGGACCGCATGTGCGAGGCGGACTTCCTGTGGCGTACGACGTTCTCGGACGTCTTCGCTCCGTTCGCCGGTATCCCCGGCAAGACCACGCTCCCCGGCGCCACCCTCGCCGAGGAGCTCGACCTCCTGGACAAGCTCACGGACCAGCAGTTCGTGGACGCGGCCCTGGAGTTCACCTGCCAGCTGGCGTACGACACCCAGCGGGCGACGGACCCGCTGAACGACCCGGAGACGCGCCGCCACGCCCTGGAGCTCGCCGCGGCCCGCGGTGACCACCAGGTGCGGTTCACCCAGCGCCTCCTGGACGACCCACCCGCCGTGCGGGCCTGGTTCCGGCAGCTGATGGAGGACTGCGACGAGGCGTTCTTCGCGGACACCTGGTCGCGGGTCAGCCACCAGCTCGCGGCGGACGCCCGGCACAAGACGGACCTGCTGCGCCGCAAGGGCCTCGGCGAGGCGCTGAACGCCATCTCCGGAGCGGTGACCCTGGACGAGGCGGCCCGCAGGATCACCATCGACAAGATGGCCGTGGGCCACACGAGGACGGGCGAGGGCGGCCTGGTCCTGGTGCCGACCAGCCTCGGCTGGCCGCATCTGATGGTCCTGCACCGGTTCGGCTGGCAGTCCTCCATCACGTATCCGGTGAACTCACCGGGGCTCGCCGCCCCCGCCTCCGTGGAGCAGCTCACGCGCCGCATGGCGGCCCTGTCCCACCCAGTCCGGATGCGCCTGTGCCGTCACCTGGCCCGCGGGTCGTACACCACGGGAGAGCTGGCCGACGCGCACGGCATGACGGCCCCGGAGATATCCCGGCACCTGAGCGTCCTGAAGAAGGCCGAGCTGATCACCACCCGCCGCCGCGGGCGGTACGTGCAGCACCAGCTCGACCTGGGGGTGGTCTCCCGCCTCGGCAGCGAGTTCATCGAGGGCGTCCTGCGCTGACGCGGCCGCGCGGCACACCGCCCCCGCACGCGGTCGGCCCGTCCCGTGAGCCGGAGGCGGGCTCGGCCCGGCTCCGCGACCAGGTGCGGGGTTCAGCCCGTCCCGCCGCCCGCCCGCACCAGCCCCGTCTCGTAGGCGAGCACCACCACCTGCACCCGGTCGCGCAGGCCGAGCTTGGTCAGGATGCGGCCCACGTGCGTCTTCACGGTCGCCTCGGACAGCACGAGGCGCGCCGCGATCTCGCCGTTCGAGAGGCCCTGGGCGACCAGCACCATGACCTCGCGCTCGCGCTCGGTGAGACGCCCCAGCTCCCTGTGGTGCGGCTCGCTTCCGGTGCCCGGCAGCATCGGCGCGAAGCGGTCGAGCAGTCGCCGCGTCGTGGACGGCGCGACGACCGCGTCGCCGCTGTGCACGGCCCGGATGGCGGCGAGCAGTTCGGCGGGCGGCACGTCCTTGAGCATGAAGCCGGAAGCGCCCGCCTTCAGCCCCGAGAAGGCGTACTCGTCGAGGTCGAAGGTGGTCAGGATCAGCACCTTCGGCGGTTCGGCGGCGGCGCAGATGCGCCGCGTCGTCTCCACGCCGTCCAGCTTCGGCATCCGGACGTCCATCAGGACCACGTCGACCGCCGTGGAGCGCAGTTGCTGCAGCGCCTCGACGCCGTCGCCGGCCTCCGCGACGACCTCCATGTCCGGCTGCGCGGCGAGCACCATCCGGAACCCGGTGCGCAGCAGCACCTGGTCGTCGACGAGCATCACGCGGATCGACATCAAGGAGTCCCTTCACGGCCTTCGTGCTCGGCCTTCGTGCGTGGCCTTCATGGCTGGGTCGTACGTCCATCATCGCGGACGGTGCCGGGGCTGGGTGCGGCGGCTGCGCGGGGCACGCCCCGCGCACGCACGGCATGCGCGGCGGCACGTCACTGACAGGTGTCAGTGTGCGGGCTTCAGTGGCAGCAGAGCGCTGATGCGAAAACCGCCGCCCGGACGCGGGCCCGCGTCCAGAGTGCCGCCGACCATGCCGACGCGCTCGCGCATGCCGATCAGGCCGTGGCCGCTGCCGTCGGCGCCGCCGTCCTCGTACAGCTCGTGCGGGGCGCCCTTGCCGTCGTCCTCGACGAGCAGCCCCAGGCCGTCGTCGAAGTAGACGAGCCGGACGCTCGCCCCGGCGTTCTCGCCGCCGTGCTTGCGGGTGTTGGTCAGCGCCTCCTGGACGATGCGGTACGCGGTGAGCTCGACGCCGCTGGGCAGCGGGCGCGGGGTGCCCTCCACCCGGAAGTCGACCGGCAGGCCCGCGCCGCGCACCTGCTCTATCAACTCGTCGAGCTGTTCCACGTCGGGCTGCGGGACGTACTCACCGCTCTCCTCGGGCTCCCCGGTGCGCAGCACGCCGAGCAGCCTGCGCATCTCCGCCAGGGCCTGGCGGCCGGTGCCCGAGATGGTGGCGAGGGCCTGCTTGGCCTGTTCGGGCGCGGCGTCGAGGACGTACGCGGCGCCGTCGGCCTGCACCACCATCACGGAGACGTTGTGCGCGACGACGTCGTGCAGCTCCCGGGCGATGCGGGCGCGCTCGGCGGCGACCGCGACCTTGGACTGCGCCTCGCGCTCCTTCTCCAGCCGGTCCGCGCGCTCCTCCAGCTGGGCCAGATAGGCACGGCGGGTGCGGATCGAGTCGCCGAGCACCCAGGCGAGCGCGAACGGCACCACCATGAAGACCATGAACAGGAGGTTGCCCCAGACCCCCGACGAGCTCTCCGGCCAGCGCAGCTGCGACAGCGGAGCCGCCGCGAGCCCCCCGGCGAGGGCGAACCGCGAGGCCCACTGCGGGCCGTCCGCCGCCGCCGTGTAGATGATCACGAGCATCGCGAAGTTGGCCGGGCCCGGCTCCACGTCGAAGAGCATCTGCAGGACACCGATCCCGGCGGCGAGCAGCAGCATCCGGTCGGTCCACCGGCGCCGCAGCGCCACGACCAGGCACAGACCGATGATGACCGGTATCGACGCGAGGGCCGGGTCGCGGCCGTCGGCCTCCGCGACGGCCACCGCGCCAAGCCCGGAGATCCCGAACAGGACGAACGCCCAGAAGGCGTCGACTCCCGTCGGGTGTCTGCGGAGAAAGTCATAGAGGCGCTGCACGTAACCCAGCGTAGGCAACCCGTCGGGCCCCTCGGGTCAACCGGAGGTGCGATCCGTGCGGCCGCCTCGTACTCCCCAAGGTGGAGGCCCGCATACCCTTCTCGCTGTGACGAATGAGGCACGGGGAGCGCCGCGAGCGCCAGCCGGCGCGCCGCGCGCCTGGCGGGAAGCCATGGAGGAGGCGCTGTACGGCCCGGAGGGCTTCTACCGGCGCCCGGAGGGACCCGCGGGCCACTTCCGCACCTCCGTGCACGCCTCGCCCCTGTTCGCGGACGCCGTGGCCCGGCTCCTGTGCCGCGTCGACGCCGCGCTCGGGCACCCCGGGGAGCTCGCGTTCGTGGACATGGGCGCGGGCCGCGGCGAGCTGACGGCGGGCGTCCTCGCGGCGCTGCCCACGGACGTGGCGGCACGTACGCGCGCGTACGCGGTGGAGCGCGCCGAGCGCCCAGAAGACCTCGACCCGGCCATCGAGTGGCGCGCCGAGCCCCCGGCAGGCGTGACCGGACTGCTCTTCGCCAACGAGTGGCTCGACAACGTCCCCCTGGACGTGGCCGAGCGGGCCCCCGACGGCGCGGTGCGCCAGGTCCTCGTGCACGCCGACGGCACCGAGGAGCTCGGCGGCCCGGTGGCAGGACCGGACGCCGCGTGGCTGGCGCGCTGGTGGCCGCTCGGCCCGGAGACGGGTGTGCGCGCGGAGATCGGCCGCCCCCGGGACGAGGCGTGGTCGGCGGCCCTCGCGACCCTCACGCGCGGCCTCGCGGTCGCCGTCGACTACGCCCACAGCCGCGCCGACCGACCGCCCTTCGGTACGTTGACGGGCTTCCGCGCGGGCCGTGAGGAGCCGCCCGTACCGGACGGCAGCCGCGACATCACCGCGCACGTCGCCCTGGACGCCTGCGCCCTGCCCGACGCCCTGCTGCTCACCCAGCGGGCCGCCCTGCGCGCCCTGGGGATCTCCGGCGACCGCCCGCCCCTGGCCCTCGCGTCCAGCGACCCGGGCGGCTACGTACGGGCTCTCGCCCGCGCCGGAGAGGCCGCGGAGCTGACGGCCACGGGCGGACTCGGCGACTTCGGCTGGCTGGCACAGCCGGTCGACATGTCCCTGCGGGACGTACTCGCGCCCTGAAGCCGCCGACTACTTGTCGATGTCGCCGACCACGAAGAACAGCGACCCCAGGATCGCCACCATGTCGGCGACGAGCTGCCCCGGCAGGAGTTCCGCGAGCGCCTGGATGTTGTTGTACGAGGCCGAGCGCAGCTTCAGCCGGTACGGAGTCTTCTCGCCCTTGGACACCAGGTAGTAGCCGTTGATGCCGAGGGGGTTCTCGGTCCAGGCGTACGTGTGGCCCTCGGGGGCCTTGAGGACCTTCGGCAGCCGCTGGTTGATCGGGCCCTGGGGGAGGTCGACGAGGCGGTCCAGGCAGGCGTCCGCGAGGTCGAGGGCGTTGTGGGTCTGCTCCAGGAGGCACTCGAAGCGGGCCAGGCAGTCGCCCTCCTCACGGGTCACCACCTTCAGGACGTCGCCGAGCTCGCCGTACGCGAGATACGGCTCGTCGCGGCGCAGGTCGAAGTCCACTCCGGAGGCGCGGGCGATGGGACCGCTCACTCCGTAGGCGTGCACCGCCTCTCCGGAGAGCACGCCCACACCGCGGGTGCGGCCCCGGAAGATCTCGTTGCCGAGCACGAGCCGGTCGTACACGTCCATGCGCGACCGCACCGAGGCGACGGCCGCCCGCGCGCGCGTGGTCCAGCCCGCGGGCAGGTCCTCCTTGAGGCCGCCGACCCGGTTGAACATGTAGTGCATGCGCCCGCCGGAGATCTCCTCCATGACGTTCTGCAGCTCTTCGCGCTCCCGGAAGGCGTAGAAGACCGGCGTGATGCCGCCCAGCTCCAGCGGGTACGAGCCGAGGAACATCAGGTGGTTCAGGACCCGGTTCAGCTCCGCGAGGAGCGTGCGCGTCCACACCGCGCGCTCGGGCACCTCCATGCCGAGCATCCGCTCGACGGCCATGACCACGCCCAGCTCGTTCGAGAACGCCGACAGCCAGTCGTGGCGGTTGGCCAGCATCACGATCTGCCGGTAGTCGCGCGCCTCGAACAGCTTCTCCGCGCCGCGGTGCATGTAGCCGATGACCGGCTCCGCGCGCTCGATCCGCTCGCCGTCGAGGACGAGCCGCAGGCGCAGCACGCCGTGCGTGGACGGGTGCTGGGGGCCGATGTTGAGCACCATGTCGGTGCTCTCGGCGGCACCGCCGATGCCGAACGTGGTCTCGGCGGTTTCCGTCGTCCGCGGCGGCCGCGTGCTGTGCGTGTGCTCCGTCGTGGGGCTCATGCCCCCCAGTCTGTCGTACGCCCGCCGCGGCGCCACGGTCAGATCCCGTACGCCCGCCACAGCCGCTGCGGGCGGATCCCGTACGCCTGACCGCACCTCTGTCGGATCCCGTACGTAGGCTTGGGGCATGGAGACCGGGACGGGGTCGGGGCCAGGGGGAGCCACGGGGGAGCGCGACGCGCCGCCCGTGTGGACCGGGCTGCCGCGCGGAGTGCTGACCATGCGCCGGATGCTGCTCGTGGTGTGGCTGGTGCCGATCGGCGTGGCGCTCGGCGTGCTGCTCGGTCTGTTCGCCGGGCCCGGGTGGGCGGCCTTCGCGGCGCTGCCGCTCGGCCTCACGGCCTGGGGCTGGGTGCTGCTCGGGCGCAACTGGCGCTCGTGGCGGTACGCCGAGCGGGCCGACGACCTCCTCATCAGCCGGGGCGTGCTGTGGCGCGAGGAGACGATCGTGCCGTACGGCCGCATGCAGCTCGTCGAGGTCACGTCCGGCCCCGTGGAGCGGTACTTCGGCCTGGCCGGCGTCCAGCTGCACACGGCCGCGGCCGCCACGGACGCCCGCATCCCCGGCCTCGACCCCCAGGAGGCCGAGCGCCTGCGCGACCGCCTCACGGAGCTCGGCGAGGCCCGATCGGCGGGGCTGTGAGCGGGGCGCGGGAGCGGGAGCAGGGCGATGCGCGGGGGCCTGGGCAGGAGCCGTCGCCCGCCGAGACCGCCGAGCCGTCGCCCCCCGAAGGGAGTACGGAAGCGGCCTTGGGCCAGAACGCGGCCAAGGCGGGGAAGGCGGCCACCGAAGGGAACACAGCCACCGCAGAGAAGGCAGCCACTACAGAGACCACCGAGCACGCAGAGGACGCACACAGCGCAGACGGCGCAGACGGCGCCGAGGAGGCCGAACGCGCGGCCGACACGGCAGCCGCCGTGTCCGAACGGCGGCTGCACCCCGTCACGCCCCTGCGCCGCGCCTGGGCGCCGGTCGCGGTCCTCGTCGGCTGGGCCTTCCACGACCCGGACGGCACCCAGCGCCGCCTGTCCGAGCTGACGGCGGCGACGCTCGCGCTCGGCGCCACGGCCGTGGTGGTGGGCGGAGCTCTGTACGGCTTCCTGAGCTGGTGGTTCACGCACTTCGCCGTTACGGACACGGAGCTGCGCATCCGCACCGGACTGCTGTTCCGGCGCACCGCGCACATCCGCCTCGACCGGTTGCAGGCCGTCGACGTGACGCAGCCGCTCGCGGCCCGCCTCGTGGGCGTGGCCAAGCTCAAACTGGACGTGATCGGCACCGAGAAGAAGGACGAGCTGGCCTACCTGGACGAGAAGCACGCCGCCGCGCTGCGCGCCGAACTGCTCGCGCGGGCGGCGGGTTTCGCCCCGGAGACGGCCCGCGAGGTCGGCGAGGCGCCCGTGCGGAACCTGCTGCACGTGGATCCCCGCATGCTCGCCGTGTCGCTGCTCCTGACCGGCGCGCCCTGGGTGCTCCTGGTGGCCGCGCTGGTCGTGCCGACGGTGCTGTGGCTGATCACGCACAACGCGTGGACGGTCATCGCGACGGCGCTGCCGATGCTGGGCGGCGCGTTCGCGAGCAGTGTGGGCCGGTTCATCGCGGAGTACGACTGGCGGGTGGGCGAGTCGCCCGACGGCCTGCGCATCGACCACGGGCTGCTCGACAAGGCGCACGAGACGGTGCCGCCGGGGCGTGTGCAGACGGTGCACGTGGTCGAGCCGATGCTGTGGCGGCGCCTGGACTGGGTGCGCGTCGAGCTGGACGTGGCCGGTTCGTCGAACAGCG
The DNA here is from genome assembly GCF_030388665.1 of Streptomyces flavofungini. Classification (NCBI taxonomy): domain Bacteria; kingdom Bacillati; phylum Actinomycetota; class Actinomycetes; order Kitasatosporales; family Streptomycetaceae; genus Streptomyces; species Streptomyces flavofungini. The sequence goes on from NZ_CP128846.1 coordinate 4,105,607, forward strand.
TCCTGGTGCCGGTCGCCCCGCGCGCGCTCGCCGAGTCGGTGATCGCGCAGGTGCTGCCCGGGGCGCGGGTACCGGCGGCGAGCGAACTGTCCCGCCCGCCGGACAGGGCCGCGTGGTGCGTCCCGGTGTGGTGGCGCGGCTACGGCCTCTCGGTCACCGACGCGGTCTTCGCCGCCCGCCACGGCCTCCTCCGGCGCCGCCTCTCCCTGGTCCCGCACGCGAAGGTGCAGAGCGTACGACTGACCCAGGGCCCCTGGGAACGCTTCAAGGACGTCGCCGACGTGAAGGTGGACACGGGGGCCGACAAGACGGTCACAGCCCGCCTACGGAGCACGGAGGAGGCCACCGAACTCCTGCGCGCCCAGGCGGAACGCTCCCGCACGGGGCGGCGGGAGGCGCTGCCGGATCGGTGGATGGTGGGTGGGGCGGGGGGTTGAGAGCGGGGCGCTGTAGGGGGTGGTGAGCGGCGCGTGGCGGTGAGGCGGGGACGGAGAGTGAGGCGCCGCAGGGCGTGGTCAGCGGCGCGTGGCGGTGCGGCAGGCGTTGAGAGCGGGACGCCGCAGAGCGTGGTCATCGGCGCGGCAGGCGTTGAGAGCGGGACGCTGTAGGCGTTGAGAAGCGGGACGCCGCAGGGGTGGTGAGCGGCGTGTGCTGGGGCCGAGGGCGGGCGGCACGGCCGAAGCCCGGGGGTGCGTCGCGTCCTGGTTGAACAGGTGGGCGGGTGGGAGACCGGCTGCCGCGCAGCGGCGGTCGAGGGAGGGCGCGCGGCGACCCGGCGACAAGGCCCGCAGGACCACCAGCGCCGGAGGGCGCCCCGCGTCCCACCACGGCGGCGGCCGACCCAAGGCGCCCCGGCCAGGGGAACGCTACGCGCGCAGTGCGGTGCGCAGCCCCTCCACGTCGATCTGCTCCGTCTCGTCGTGGGCCGTCAGGTCGATGACCTGACCCACCCCGCGCTCGGCGTCCGTCGCCGCGTCCGACGGCCTGAACTCGGCCTCGGCCTCCGCCTTGTGCACCGCGAGGGCCTCCTCGCCGACCACGTCCGCGAGGTCCTCGTTCTGCACGGCTTCCAGGGCGGCCGGAGCCACGCTCTTCGCGGACGTGCTCTTCGTACCGAAGAAGTCGAAGCCACCCTCGCCCGCGGGCCGACGCGTCCGCGCGGGCGGCACCACGGCCGCCGCGGTGGGAACCGCGAAGTGACCGGCGACCGCGCGCTCGTGACCGTGCCCGTCGGCCGCCACGGGCTTCCCCGGGCCGTCACCGCCGTCCACGTCGGCAGCGTCGGCGTCGGCGACATCGGCGGCGTCGAGCCCACCCGTGGTCACCGAAGGCCGCGCCTCGACCCGCGCCCGCGCCAGCCGGTCGAGCGCGTCGTTGGCACGCCCGTACAGCGAGGGCGTGGGACTCGCCCCCGGCCGGACCGCCACCCGGGCGTCTCCGGAAGCCCCGGAAGCCCCGCGGTCCTTGGCGGAACCAGCCACATCGAAGGACGCCTCGGACACCGCGCCCTCACCCGACGAACCGGACTCCACGGAATCCACTGACTCCATGGACCCGGCGGACTCCACAGACCCGGCGGACTCCACAGACCCGGCGGACTCCTCAGACCCAGCAGCCGAAGCGGCATCCCCCGCCCCGTCCAGGGCCGCGTCCGGGACCCCGTCCGCTCCAGCGGAAACTCCCGCCTCCGCAGCAGCCCCCGCCTCTTCCTCGGCCCCCGCTCCCGCCCCCGGCGGCAACGCCCGCGTGGGCGTGGGCGCCTCTGTGGACGCCTCTATGGCGAGCAGCCGCCGCCCCTCGAGGGCGCTCGCTCGCTCCGTCTCCGCCGTCGCGTACCGCCGCAGCAGTGCCGCGTGCTCGTTGCGGAGGGCCGCGAGTTCGGCCCGCTTGGAGCGCAGCTTGGCCTCCAGCTTGGTGCGCAGCTCGCGCGACTCCTCCAGGTCGGACTCGGCCTCGGCTATGCGCTCGTCGTAGCGCCACTCGTCGCTCGCCCGCGCCCGGCTCAGCTCGGCGACGCGTTTGCCCGCGGACCTGTCCCACTGGCGCATGACGACCGAGCCGATGACGGCACTCGCGGCCGCCGCGGCGACGAGTCCGCGCAGCACGACGGGTTCCGCGAACATCCAGGCGCCGCCGGCGCAGACGAGGGAGAAGCCTGCGACCGCCGACGGAGGAAGCAGCCTGTGCAATGGTGGGGAATGGCGGTGACGTCCACGTGGCATGGCCAGAAACTTACCGCGCGTAGGCGAAGTCTGGTGCCCCGCCCGCCAAATTCCCGGTGCCCCCACCACAACTCCCCACCCCGCCGAGCCACTTCCTCTTGGAAGCGCCACTCCATCTCCTCCGCGCGGATTCCGCAACCCGGCACGCGCCGCTTCCGCATTCCGCCACGAAGGCTCCCCGAGGATCCGGAGTTCGGCCTGGCCCGGGACCGCGCGGAGTGCCCGCCCGGGCCGTACGGGGGCCTACTTCTTGATCAGCCCCTTGGACTCCAGATACTCCTTGGCGACATCCGCCTCCTTCTCGCGCTCCGCGTCGACCTTGCGGTTGAGTTCGATGAGATCGTCGGTCGTGAGCGTCTTGGTGACCTTGGCGAGCGCCGCGGCTATCTTCTTGTCGCCCGCCTCCTTCTCGTTGACCACGGGAAGGATGTTGTCGGCGTTCTGGAGCTTCTTGTCGTCCTCCAGGATCACGAGGCCGAAGTTCTTCAGCGTCGCGTCCGTGGTCGTCGTCAGGACGAGCTGGTCCGTGCCGTTCTTCACGGCCTGCTTGGACTGGGTGGTGCCGACGCCCTTGGGGTCGATTCCGGCGACGTCGATGCCGTACTTCTTCTTCAGGCCGGGCGCGCAGAACGGCCGCGTCTCGCATTCGTCACCGGCGGCGATCCGGACCTTCTCGCCGGACTTTCCAAGATCGGAAAGCGTCTTGAGCTTGTGCTCCTTGGCGTAATCCGCGGTCACCGCGAAGGCGTTCTGGTCCACGGCCTCGCCCGCCGGGAGCGCCTTCAGGCCGCGCGCGCCGGCGAGCTTCGTGAGCTCTCCGTAGGTCGCGTCGAGATCGCTGGAGGCGAGCGGCTTCGCGTCCGCGCCGTTCTTCTTCAGGTTGAGGAATTCCGTGAGGGTGGCGGCGTATTCGGGCGCGACGTCGATGGTGCCCTTCTTCAGCTCGGGCTCGTACACCTCGCGGTTCTGCACGGTCTTGACCGACGCGTCGTACCCGGCGTCGCGCAGGACGCCCGCGTACAGCTCGGCGAGCACCTTCTGCTCGGTGAACCGCGCCGAGCCGACCACGATCTTGCCCTTGCCGCCGTCGGACCCCTTGTCGTCCTCCAGGCTGTCGCCGCCGCACGCGGTCAGCCCCGCGGTCAGCGCCACGACGGCCGTGGCCGCCCCTGCCATCCGTCGCGCGCGACGCGTCCTGCTGTTCATCGGTGAACCACCATTTCGAGAGTTTCCACATCAAGCGTCAAGAAGGGCCTCGGCAGGCACCGGGAAGGGCCTTGCCACTCACTCGCTCACACGGGCCCGCCCCCGCATCGGATCGAAGATCCACCCGGCGAGGACCAGGACGCCCTCCACGGCCAGCGCGAGCAGCGCCACCAGGAAGGCACCGGCGACGACCTGCGGAGTGTTCTGGAGGTTGAACCCGGCCGTGATGATCCGCCCGAGGCCCCCCTCCCCCGCCATCGCGGCGAGCGTGGCCGTGGCGACGACCTGCACCGCCGCCGACCGGACGCCCGTCATGATCAGCGGGTACGCGAGCGGCAGTTCGACGCGCGCGAACAGCTGGCGCCCGCTCATGCCCATGCCGCGCGCCGCCTCGACCACCGACCGGTCCACCTCGCGCATGCCGATGTAGGCGTTGGTGAGCAGCGGCGGCACGGCGAAGAGGACCAGCGCGATGAGCGTCGGCAGGTCCCCGTGCTCGCCGAGCGGGGTGAGGGTGAGCAGGATGAGGACGGCGAGCGTGGGCACCGCACGGCCCACGTTGGAGATGTTGACCGCGAGCGCGCCGCCCTTGCCGATGTGGCCGAGCACCATGGCGATCGGCAGCGCGATCAGGCAGGCCACGGCGAGGCACACGCCGCTGAAGTACAGATGCTCGGCGAGCCGGTGCCACACCCCCTTCTCGCCCTGCCAGTTGGCGGACGTGGTCAGCCAGTCGTAGGCACCGGATATCGCGTTCATACGGGCTCAGCCACCTTGGCCACGCTCTTGGCCGCGTCCGCCTTGCGCGCGAAGCGGCCCGGTCGTATTCGATGAGCTCGGGTCCAGGGCGTCAGGAGCCGCTGGAGGGCGAGGAGCAGCAGGTCGGCCGCGATGGCGAGCGCGACGCACAGCGCCGATGCCGTGAGCACCTGCGCCTTGAACTGGGTGTCGAGGCCGTCGAGGATCAGCGTGCCGAGGCCGCCGTAGTCCACGATCGCGCCGACGGTGGTGAGGGCGACCGTGGAGACCGTCGTGATCCGCACTCCGGCGAGCAATGCCGGAAGTGCGAGGGGCAATTCCACTTCCCACAGCAGCCGGAGCGGGCCGTATCCCATCCCCTTGGCGGCTTCTCTGGCTTCTTCGGGAACCGCCTGGAGTCCCGCGAGGATGTTCCGCACGAGGATCGTCAGCGAATACAGCACGAGGCCCGTGACGACCAGGGACGCCGACAGGCCGAAGAACGGAAGCAGCAGCGAGAACATCGCCAGGGACGGAATCGAGTACAACACGGTCGTGACGCCGAGAATCGGTGCCGCGAGGAAGCGCCAGCGGCGCGCGAGCAGCGCCAGGGGCAGCGCGACGGCCACTCCTATCGCCACCGACGCGGCCGTGATCGCCACGTGCTCCACCGTCGCGTCGATCAATTCCTGGCTGCGGGACCGGACGTACTCCCCGCAGATCCAGTCGTTCGCCACCAGGCAGTCGCGCTTGCTCACCCGCCCCACCTCCCCCGAAAGCCCGTCACCATGCCCTGCCGGACACGTGCCGAAAGCCACATGTTCCGCTGACTGGTGACCCTAACCCCGAGCACTGACAATCACCGAGACGCAGAGAGGCTCTTCGTGCCGGCGCAACACGGCCTTCACAGAACACGCGCCACAATGGGGAATCATGATCCGGTTCGAGAACGTGACCAAGCGGTACGCGGACGGCACAACGGCCGTCGACGACCTGTCCTTCGAGGTCAGCGAGGGTGAACTGGTCACGCTCGTCGGCCCGTCGGGCTGCGGCAAGACCACGACGATGAAAATGGTGAACCGGCTCATCGAGCCCACCAGCGGGCGGATATTCCTCGACGGCGACGACATATCCGGAATCGACCCCGTCCAACTCCGGCGCCGAATCGGCTATGTCATCCAGCAGGTCGGTCTGTTCCCGCACAAGACGGTCCTGGACAACACGGCGACCGTGCCGCACCTGCTCGGCGTGAAGCGCGCCAAGGCCCGCGAGCGCGCCGCCGAACTCCTCGACCTCGTCGGCCTCGACCCGGCCACCTTCGGCGACCGCTATCCCGAGCAGCTCTCCGGCGGCCAGCGCCAACGCGTGGGCGTGGCAAGGGCCCTGGCGGCCGACCCGCCGGTGCTCCTGATGGACGAGCCGTTCGGCGCGGTCGACCCGGTGGTGCGCGAGCACCTGCAGAACGAGTTCCTCCGCCTCCAGCAGGCCGTGCGCAAGACCGTGCTGTTCGTCACGCACGACATCGAGGAGGCCGTCCGCCTCGGCGACCGCATCGCCGTCTACGGCCACGGCCGGATCGAGCAGTTCGACACCCCCTCGACCGTCCTCGGTGCCCCCGCGACCGAGTACGTCGCCGACTTCGTGGGGGCGGACCGGGGTCTGAAGCGGCTCTCGGTGACCCCCATCGAGGAGGGCGACCTGGAGCAGCCGCCCGTCGTGCACCTCGACGACCCGCTGCCCAAGGAGTTCGACGCGGACGCCCGCTGGGCCGTCGTCCTGGACGGCGAGAACAACCTGCACGGCTGGCTCTCCGCCGAGCACGCGCGCGTGGGCACCGGCACGGTGGGCGAGCACGCCCGCCGGATGGAGGCGTGGCTGCCGGTGGGCGCGAGCCTGAAGCAGGCGTTCTCGACGATGCTCCAGCACGACGCGGGCTGGATCGCGGTGATCGACGAGAAGAGCGAGGGCCGGTTCCTCGGGGTGCTCACCCCGGCCCGGCTGCACGAGGCGCTGCGCCGCTCGACAGCGGCGGACGCGCGGGACATCCCGCGCGAGGCGGTGGAGCTGGAGACGGTGGCCTCGGTGCCGGGGGCCTGACCGCCCCGGTACCGCCCAGCGGACGCTTCCGGCGCGGGCCGGATGTCGGCCCGCGCCGGAAGCCGCCTCACGGCCGACGGCGCCGACTCACGTCCGACGGCGCCGACTCACGTCCGACGACATCGGCGCACGTCCGACGCATCGGCGCACGACTGACGACATCAGCGCACGTCCGACCCTCCGGTCAGCCGTCCGCTCATCCACACCAGCGACGCCGGGATCTCACGCCGCCAGGTGTTGAAGTTGTGGCCCCCGCTCTCCAGGGTGATCGACGACACCCGGGTCGGTGCCTTGACCTTGTCGATGAACTTCTTGGTGTCCTTGAAGTTGCCCTCGCCCTTCTTGCTGGTGGTCACCAGGAGGGAGGTCTTGGGCGGCGGCATGTGGTCGAGGTACCACATCAGGTCGGCGCGCCGCTCCAGGTCCTTGTCGCCGTGGAACAGGTTGCCGGTCGTCACGTCCTGGGCGGCCTTGTAGTACGCGGACAGGCCGACCGCGGCGCCGTACACGCCGGGGTGGTGCATGGCGACCTTCAGGGCGCAGTAGCCGCCCGTGGAGTCGCCGATGATGCCCCAGCTGTCGGGCTTCTTGCCGACCCGGTAATGCGCGGAGATGGCGTCCGGCAGGTCCTTGGCGAAGAACGTCTCGGACTGCGGGCCGCCGGGGATGTCCACGCACTCGGTGTCCCGGGGCGGCGCCACGGTCGGCCGCAGCATGACCAGGATCATCGGCTGCATCTTGCCGTCCTTGGCCTGCCGGTGGGCCGTCTGCGGGTAGTGCAGTCCCTTGATGAGGGCCTCCGCGGTGCCGGGGTAGCCGGTGAGGACGGCGGCGGCGGGGAAGGTGCGGTGCTTGAACTGCGGCTGGAAGTACTCCGGCGGCAGATACACGTACGCGGGGCTGGCGATCTTGGAGTTCCGGCCCTGGATGTCGATCTTCTGGATCTGTCCGCCCACACGGGGGATGCCGCCGCCGGGTACGTCGACGGACTTGGTGTCGACCACCCGGACGGGCCCCTTCTCGCCCTTCATGGCGTCGTGGTCCACGACCACGCCCTGCGCCGTCTCCTGGCCGAACAGGTCGGCCCAGGTGGCGTAGAAGCCGAACGCCTGGTTGGCGGAGAGGCCGACCGACGCGAAGACGGCAAGCTGCGTGGCGAGCAGCAGCCCGACGCGGCCGGTGACGGCGCGCCAGCTGCGGCGTGCGAGCCGCGGCCAGAGCCAGATCGTGCCGATGAACAGCAGCACGGCCAGCGCTACCGCAAGTGCCAGCACCTTATTGCTCGTGAGACCCATGGGATGATCCTGCCTGCGCTTTCTGCCTGTGCTCTTCCCGGGGGCGGACCCGTCGGCTCCAGCCGAGCGACGTTCCTTTTCCGCCAGCTTTACACCGGTTTTCCGGCCGGGAGTGAACCCGTGTCCCTGAAGGACCGTCCTAGAGGGCGCAATATCACCGGACGCCACCTTTGGCACCGGATGGAAGCTCTCTCGCAGAACTACGGGATGCGATGTCTGTCAGGATAGATGGGGAAATGTCGGGTGCGGTTCCAGGAGGCAACGACGGCGGCGACCGAGGGCTGCGCCGGTTCTTCCGCGGCCCCCGCCCCGAAGCCGTCCCGGTCCTCGCGGCGAGAATCTGCACCCTCGTCGCGCTCCTGAACATCGCCGCCGGCGTCTTCCCCCGCTTCCGGCGCAGCCGGCTGCACACCTTCGCGGAGGTCCTGCCGGGCGCCCTCGGCCCCTTCGCGGCCGCGCTCGCGCTGAGCTGCGGCGTCCTGCTGCTCCTGCTCGCGCACGGACTGCGGCGGCACAAGCGCCGGGCCTGGCGGGCCGCCGTGGTGCTGCTGCCCGCGGGCGCGGTGGCGCAGTTCGCGTACCGGCACTCCTTCATCGGCGCGGCGATCTCCCTCGCGCTGCTCGCTCTGCTCCTGCGCCACCGCGGTGAGTTCGCCGCGCTGCCCGACCCGCGCAGCCGCTGGCGCGCCCTCGCCAACTTCGTGCTCCTGGGCGCCGGCTCCATCGCGCTCGGCCTGGTCATCGTGAGCGTCCACCCGGACAAGGTCGTGGGCGACCCGGGCATCGCGGACCGGCTCACCCACGTCCTGTACGGCCTGTTCGGCCTCGAGGGGCCCGTCGGCTACACCGGCAGGACCTCCTGGACGGTCGGCTTCTCCCTCGGCGCCCTCGGCATGCTGACCGCCCTCACCACCATCTACCTGGCCTTCCGCCCCGAGCACCCGGCGGCACGGCTCACCCAGGACGACGAGAGCCGACTGCGTGAGCTGCTCGCCAAGCACGGCGGCCGCGACTCCCTCGGCCACTTCGCGCTCCGCCGCGACAAGGGCGTCGTCTTCTCGCCCAGCGGCAAGGCCGCCGTCACCTACCGCGTCGTCTCCGGCGTGATGCTCGCGTCGGGCGACCCGATCGGCGACGTGGAGGCCTGGCCGGGCGCCATCGAGCGCTTCATGGACGAGGCCAAGGCACACTCCTGGACGCCCGCCGTCATGGGCTGCTCCGAGACCGGCGGCGAGGTCTGGACCCGCGAGACGGGCCTGGACGCCCTGGAGCTCGGGGACGAGGCGGTGGTGGATGTCGCGGATTTCTCCCTGTCCGGGCGCGCGATGCGCAACGTGCGCCAGATGGTCAAGCGGATCGAGCGCAATGGCTACGAGACCCGCGTGCGGCGCATCCGTGACCTCGGCGAGAAGGAGCTGGAGCGCATCAAGCGCGCCGCCGAGGACTGGCGCGGCACCGACACCGAGCGCGGCTTCTCCATGGCCCTCGGCCGCATCGGCGACCCGAACGACGGCGACTGCCTGATCGCGACGGCCCACAAGGCCGACGAGAAGCCCGGACCCTACGGCGACCTGAAGGCCGTCATCCACTTCGTGCCGTGGGGCAAGGACGGCGTGTCCCTGGAGCTGATGCGCCGCGACCGCTCGGCCGACCCGGGCATGAACGAGCTGCTCATCGTCGCCGCCCTGCAGGCCGCGCCGAAGCTCGGCATCGAGCGGATCTCCCTGAACTTCGCGATGTTCCGGGCCGCGCTCGCGCGCGGCGAGAAGCTGGGCGCGGGCCCGGTCCTGCGGGCCTGGCGCGGACTGCTCGTGTTCCTGTCGCGCTGGTTCCAGATCGAGTCCCTGTACAAGTTCAACGCGAAGTTCCGGCCGCGCTGGGAGCCCCGCTTCGTCGTCTACCGCTCCAGCCGCGACCTGCCGCGGATCGGTTTCGCGGCGATGCAGGCCGAGGGCTTCGTCACGTTCGGCATGCCGCGCTTCCTGCGCCGTGCCATCGCGCAGCGCCGCCCCTGCCCGCACCAGACGGCCCAGACCGCCGAGCGGGAGGTACGGGCGGCGTAGCGGCCCTCCTCGCGGGCCTAGGCTTGAGGCATGGTGACGTTGCGCGGGCGGGGAACGGTCGAGGGGCTGCCTCAGTGGGACCGCTGTGCGGTCATGGGGGTGGTGAACGTGACTCCCGACTCCTTCTCCGACGGCGGCCGGTGGTTCGACACCACGGCCGCCGTCAAGCACGGCATCGACCTGGTCGCCCAGGGCGCCGACCTGGTCGACGTGGGCGGCGAGTCGACCCGCCCCGGCGCCACGCGCGTGGACGAGGACGAGGAGCTGCGGCGCGTCGTCCCCGTCGTACGGGGCCTGGCCGCCGAGGGCGTCACGGTCTCTGTGGACACCATGCGGGCCCGCGTGGCCCGGGAGGCGCTCGCCGCGGGGGCGGTGCTCGTGAACGACGTCTCCGGAGGCCTCGCCGACCCGGACATGGTGCCGTCGGTCGCGGCCGCCCGGGCGCCCTTCGTGGTCATGCACTGGCGCGGCTTCCTCAGTGACATCCACGCCCGCCCCGTGTACGAGGACGTGGTCTCCGAAGTCGTCGACGAGCTCCACGCGCGCGTGCAGGCCGCCATCGACGGCGGGATCGCCCCCGAGCACATCGTCGTCGACCCCGGCCTCGGCTTCTCCAAGGACGCCGAGCACGACCTGGCGCTCCTCGCCCGCCTCGACCGGCTGCACACGCTCGGCCGCCCCGTCCTGGTCGCCGCCTCCCGCAAGCGTTTCCTCGGCCGGGTCCTCGCGGGCCCCGAGGGCGCGCCGCCCCCCGCGCGGGAGCGCGACGCGGCCACGGCCGCGGTGTCCGCGATCGCCGCGCACCAGGGCGCCTGGGCGGTGCGGGTGCACGAGGTGCGGGCCACGGCGGACGCGGTGCGGGTCGCACGCGCGGTCACCGGCGCGGCCGGGGAGGCGGGCGCTCAGTGACGCACGCGCGAACGGACGTCGAGCAGGTCGAGCTCGCCAACACCGCCTTCTACGAGGCCCTGGAGCGCGGTGACTTCGACGGCGTCTCGGACCTGTGGCTGGACGCCGCGGACCTGGCCGACGCCGAGACGTACACCGGGCCGCAGGACGCGGACGGCGACACCGGCGCGGGCACGGCGGCCGCCGGGGGCCCCGGAGGCACCGCCGACCCCGACAGCGCCGACGAGGGCACGGACACCGCGTCGGACGGCCCCGCGATCTCCTGCGTGCACCCGGGCTGGCCGGTGCTCACGGGCCGCGGCGAGGTCCTCAGGTCGTACGCCCTGATCATGGCCAACACGGAGTACATCCAGTTCTTCCTCACCGACCTGCGCGTCAGCGTGGCCGGTGACACGGCCCTGGTGACCTGCACGGAGAACATCCTCAGCGGGGGCCCCGCACCGCAGGACGGCGACGAGCTCGGGCCGCTCGTGGGACAGCTCGTGGTCGCCACGAACGTGTTCCGGCGCACGGCCGGTGGCTGGAAACTGTGGTCGCACCACGCGTCACCCGTGCTTGCCGAATCCGGTGACGAAGAGGACGGCGAGACACCCGCATGAGTGGTGGCGGGTCGCCGCCGAGTGGGTAGGGGCACCCGCGAAGCGTCGTGGGAGGGCCGTCCGGCGGCCCCCGCGGGCGAACACTGTCGGTGCTCGCAGGTAGATTCGAATGTGGCTGGTGTGCCGACCGCACTCGGCGGAACCGGCCGATACCGACGACTGTCAGGAGTGATTCGCGTGGATCGTGTCGCGCTGCGTGGCCTGAAGGCGCGCGGGCACCACGGTGTGTACCCGCGGGAACGCGAGGAGGGCCAGACCTTCATCGTGGACCTGGTCCTCGGCCTGGACACCCGGGCGGCCGCGGCCGACGACGACCTGGCGAAGACCGTGCACTACGGCATCGTGGCGGAGGAGGTCGTGGCCGTCGTCGAGGGCGAGCCGGTCAACCTCATCGAGACGCTCTCCGAGCGCATCGCCCAGGCCTGCCTGAAGCACGACGGCGTCCTGGAGGTCGAGGTCACGGTCCACAAACCGGACGCCCCGATCACCGTCCCGTTCGACGACGTGACCGTCACCATCACCCGGAGCCGCGTATGACCCCCCACAGCGACCCCACCGTCCAGCCGGTCCCCACGTCCGTCGTCGAGCAGGTCGACGCCGCCGACACGACGCTCTCCAACCCCCGGCGCGCCGTGATCTCCCTCGGCTCGAACCTGGGCAACCGCCTGGAGACCCTCCAGGGCGCCGTCGACGCCCTGGAGGACACGCCCGGCCTGCGGGTCAAGGCGGTCTCCCCGGTGTACGAGACCGAGCCCTGGGGCGTCGAGCCCGGCTCCCAGCCGTCGTACTTCAACGCCGTGGTGGTCGTGAAGACGACCCTCCCCCCGGCCTCGCTCCTGGAGCGCGCGCACGCCGTCGAGGAAGCCTTCGACCGGGTCAGGGACGAGCGCTGGGGCCCGCGCACGATCGACGTCGACATCGTCGCGTACGCCGACGTGGTCTCGGACGACCCGGTCCTGACCCTCCCCCACCCGCGGGCGCACGAGCGGGCCTTCGTCCTCGCCCCGTGGCACGACGTCGAGCCCGAGGCGCAGCTCCCGGGCCGCGGCCCGGTCGCGGAGCTGCTCGCCGGAGTGGGCCGCGAAGGGGTCGCGCCCCGCGTCGACCTGGAACTCCGGCTGCCCGAGTAATCGTTGGACCCACAGCGCACGGATTCCCGTGCGGCGCGGACCGCGCGACGACACGGCACCGCACGGCACGACCGCTCAACAAAACGGCAAGGAACATAAGGGGCGACCTCCGGAATGAAGCAATTGCGCGTGAGGGTGCTGGCAGGCCTCTTCGCCGTCGCCGGAGTGCTGTCCTGGGCGGGGGCCCGGCTCTGGGACTCCGTGGGCACGCTGCCCCGGGTGCCCCTGGCCGCGCCCATCGTCCTCGCGCTGATCGCCGTGGTGCTGCTCGCCACGGCGATCTCGCTGCGCGCCCGCCTGAAGGCCCAGCGGGAGCGGCGCCCCGGCGCGAAGGGCGTCGAGCCGCTGATGGCCGCCCGCGCGGTCGTCTTCGGCCAGGCGAGCGCCCTGGTCGCCGCCCTGGTCTGCGGGATGTACGGCGGCGTGGGCGTCTTCATGCTGGAGTTCCTGGACCTCCCCGCCCGCCGGGACCAGGCGTACTACGCCGGTTTCTCGGTCCTCGCGGGCATCGGCGTGATAGTGGCCGCCTTCTTCCTGGAGCGGGTCTGCAAGCTCCCGGAGGACGGGGACGACGAGCACGGGGGCGCAAGTCCGGTCACGTGACTCCGGGCTGCCCGCGGTGACATGGCAGTGGCCCCTCGAGGGGAAGCTATCACCACGGCTGCCGGGCCAGGTGACCGTTGACCAAGAAGCTGGGGTAGGGGTCGAGCCGGAAGGCGTAGAGGGTGAACGGCTTGTCACCGGAGGTGCGTCGGCGCACCTCATGCACCTCGGCCCAGGTTGCCTCCCGCAGCCCGAGCGGATGGTGCTCGGCGTGAAACGTCCCGCGCGACGGCCAGGTGTCCACCACGGCCTGCCGTGAGGCCCCCCATGCTTGTTGGGGGTGAACTGTGCCCCGACCACCTGGGCCAGCTCCGCGAGGAAGCCAACGAGGAGGAGACCACACGAACGCGGAACCCCGGGGCCTCCCGCCGCAGGTATCCGGACGGGCGTGAGACCGGCTCAAGCCGACCGGTCAGGCCCGTCGCCGCAGCCAGGCTCTGCGCGAACCGGGCCGCGAAAGCCTCGTCGTTGACCACCAGCGAGACGTAGTTGGTTCCGACCGTGCCATCCGCACAGGTGGCACCGATCGCGTACCCAAGGTCGTAGCCCGGCTGAATCAGCAGACGTTTACGGCATAGCTTCCGCGCATGCGTCCATCCCACCACTGTTCCCGCGCTGTCTCGCGCGTGCGTCCAGCCGTCCGGAGTGCCCAGCATCTGATCCGGTGCAACGGTGAACGCCACAGGGTCGGTCACGACATCCACGACCTCACGGGCTTTGACGACCGCCACCCCGGTGACGGTCGTCCGAACCGACCGATCGCCGTCCAACGTCCAGAGTTCGACGCCCACTTGGACATCCCGTGCTCGCAGGCGTCCGCCCACCGCGTTCACGGTCTGCACACTCGGAAGCCCGTATCCCATCGCGATCTCCCTTGACCAGCGATCAACTCACCGATCCGGGACACTATGGGACACCACTGACAATCGATCTATCGCGCCATGATCAGGCTCATCGCCTCATTCCGCGTGGCAGCGTCCCGCAGCTGGCCACGGACCGCGGACGTGATGGTTTTTGCTCCCGGCTTACGAATGCCGCGCATCGACATGCACATGTGCTCGCACTCCACCACGACGATCACGCCGCGTGGCTCAAGGATCTCCATCAGGGATTCAGCGATCTGGGTCGTCATCCGCTCTTGCACCTGCGGACGCCGGGCGAAGACATCCACCAGCCGGGCGAGCTTCGACAAGCCAGTGATCTTGCCAGTGACAGCCGGGATGTAACCGACGTGCGCGACCCCCCTGAAGGGCACGAGATGATGTTCGCAGCAAGACGTGACTTCGATGTCCTTCACCAAGATCATCTCGTCGTGCCCCAGGTCGAACGTCGTCGTCAGGACGTCCTCGGGCTCCTGCCACAGGCCCGCGAATATCTCCTTGTACGCGCGCGCCACCCGCCCCGGCGTCTCCCGCAGGCCCTCGCGGTCGGGGTCCTCGCCGACCGCGATGAGCAGCTCCCGCACGGCGTTCTCGGCCCGCTTCTCGTCGAACTCGCCGATCGTGCCCTCGCCGTCCAGCGTCACGGGGTCGGTCATCTGTGCCTCGTTCCTGGGTCCTGTGTTGCGGACGGCCGAAAACAGCCGCGCCCCCCAGGCTAGAACCTGGGGGGCGCGGCATCCATTCCGGGCCTGGTGGAGCGCCCGGGACGGGGTGTGGCTCAGCTCTCGGGGCGGTCCTCGGGGGCCACCTCGAGGGACGGGGTGTCACTCGTGCCGGTCGCACCGGTCGCGCCGGCGGTCACCGCGGGGGTGGCACCGTTCGCGCCGTTCGTCAGCGACAGCTCCTTCGGCGAGAGCACCGGCGGGCGTGTCGACGGCGTACGCCGGGTGGAGCCCGTCCAGGCCGGACGGGCCGGGCGCTTGACGATCGGGGCGAAGATCTCCGCGATCTCCTCCTTGCCGAGCGTCTCCTTCTCCAGGAGCTGGAGGACCAGGTTGTCGAGGACGTCGCGGTTCTCGACGAGGATCTCCCAGGCCTCGTTGTGCGCGGTCTCGATGAGCTTCTTGACCTCTTCGTCGACCAGCGCCGCGACCTCTTCCGAGTAGTCCCGCTGGTGCGCCATCTCGCGCCCGAGGAACGGCTCGGTGTTGTCGCCGCCGAACTTGATCGCGCCCAGACGCTCGGTCATGCCGTACTGCGTGACCATCGCGCGAGCGGTGGCCGTGGCCTTCTCGATGTCGTTGGCGGCACCGGTGGTCGGGTCGTGGAAGACCAGTTCCTCGGCCGCGCGCCCGCCCAGCATGTACGCCAGCTGGTCGAGCATTTCGTTGCGCGTGGTCGAGTACTTGTCCTCGTCCGGCAGGACCATGGTGTAGCCGAGGGCGCGGCCGCGCGACAGGATCGTGATCTTGTGGACCGGGTCCGAGTTCGGAGAAGCCGCCGCGACCAGGGCGTGTCCGCCCTCGTGGTACGCGGTGATCTTCTTCTCCTTGTCGGACATGATCCGGGTCCGCTTCTGCGGGCCCGCCACGACGCGGTCGATGGCCTCGTCCAGCATGTGGTTGTCGATCAGCTTCTGGTTGCTGCGCGCGGTGAGCAGGGCGGCCTCGTTGAGGACGTTGCTCAGGTCCGCGCCGGTGAAGCCCGGCGTGCGCCGCGCGACAGCGCCCAGATCGACGTCCGGGGCGACCGGCTTGCCCTTCTGGTGAACCTTGAGGATCTCCAGACGGCCCTGCATGTCCGGGCGGTCGACGGCGATCTGCCGGTCGAAGCGGCCGGGGCGCAGGAGCGCCGGGTCGAGGATGTCCGGGCGGTTCGTGGCGGCGATCAGGATGACGCCGCCCTTCACGTCGAAGCCGTCCATCTCGACGAGCAGCTGGTTGAGCGTCTGCTCGCGCTCGTCGTGGCCACCGCCGAGACCGGCACCGCGGTGTCGGCCGACGGCGTCGATCTCGTCGACGAAGACGATCGCCGGGGCGTTCGCCTTGGCCTGCTCGAAGAGGTCACGCACTCGGGAGGCACCGACACCGACGAACATCTCGACGAAGTCGGAACCCGAGATCGAGTAGAACGGGACGCCCGCCTCGCCCGCGACGGCGCGCGCGAGCAGGGTCTTGCCCGTGCCGGGCGGGCCGTAGAGCAGCACACCCTTGGGGATCTTGGCGCCGACGGCCTGGAACTTCGCCGGCTCCTGGAGGAACTCCTTGATCTCGTGGAGTTCCTCGACGGCCTCGTCGGAACCCGCGACGTCGGCGAACGTCGTCTTCGGGGTGTCCTTGGTGATGAGCTTCGCCTTGGACTTGCCGAAGTTCATGACCCGGCTGCCGCCGCCCTGCATCTGATTCATCAGGAACAGGAACACGACGACGATGAGGACGAACGGGAGAAGGGACAGCAGGATGCCGACGAAGGGGTTCTGCTTCGACGGGGAGACGGTGTAACCGTCCGGGATCTGCTTGTCCTCGTATTTGGCCTGCAGCGTCTTGGCGAGCTCGACGCCCTGGTCGCCGATGTAGCTCGCCTGGATCTTGCTGCTGCCCTTGACCTTCTGGCCGTCCTTGAGCTCCACCTTGATGATGTGATCGTCACCGGTGGTGAGCTTGGCCGACTCGACCTTGTTGTCATCGATGGCCTGCACGACTTGGCCGGTGTCCACCGTCTTGTAGCCACCGGACGAACCGACGACCTGCATCAACACGACCACGGCAAGGACGGCCAGCACAATCCACATGACTGGCCCACGGAAGTATCGCTTCACGTCCATCCACACGGAGCGATGCCGCTCCGTACCTCCTGCCATAGTGAGTTTGATAAAGACTGTTCTTCGGACGGTACCCCAGCATTGTCACCCGAAGCCGCGCGGGACGGCTGGCAAACCCGCCTTCGCATGCTCCAACGGCGGGAGAGGGCTGAGGGTTCCCGGGAAGTCAGCCGCCGTACACGTGCGGAGCCAACGTTCCGACGAATGGGAGGTTGCGGTACTTCTCGGCGTAGTCCAGGCCGTACCCGACGACGAACTCGTTCGGGATGTCGAAGCCGACCCACTCCACGTCGATCGCGACCTTCGCCGCCTCGGGCTTGCGCAGCAGCGTGCACACCTTCAGCGAGGCGGGCTCGCGCGAGCCGAGGTTGGAGAGCAGCCAGGACAGCGTCAGTCCGGAGTCGATGATGTCCTCGACGATCAGGACGTGCTTGCCCTTGATGTCGGTGTCCAGGTCCTTGAGGATGCGGACCACGCCGGAGGACTGCGTACCGGCGCCGTAGGAGGACACCGCCATCCAGTCCATCGTGAGCGGCGTGGACAGCGCGCGCGCCAGGTCCGCCATGACCATCACGGCGCCCTTGAGCACACCGACGATCAGCAGGTCCTTGCCCGCGTACTCCGCGTCGATCTTCGCGGCCAGCTCGGCCAGCTTCGCGTCGATCTCTTCCTTGGTGATGAGCACCGACTGAAGGTCGGTGCCCATGTCTTTCGCGTCCACCCGTATCACTTTCGGTCGTCCCACCGGCCGGTCGGGGAAAACGCTCCCCAGTCAGCCCTGCCGGATGACCAGTCTGCCACCCTGCCGCTGTGCGACGACTTTGCCCGGGAGATTGATGGCTCCCTGACCGCGCCAGCCGGTGATCAGCCGGTCCACCTCTTCGATGTGCCGGGCGAACAGCGCGCCGGCCGGGGCGCCCGCCTCGATGGCCGCGCGGCGCACGATGCGGCGGCGTACGGCGGGCGGCAGGGCGAAGAGTTTCGCGCACTCCAGGAGGCCGCCGGAGTCCCGCACGGACGACTCGGCCTGGGCGGCCCAGGCGTCGAGGGCGTCCGCGTCGTCGCGGGAGAGCTGCGCGGTGCGCGCGAGTGCCTCCACGACGCCCTTGCCGAGCGCCTTCTCCAGGGCGGGCAGGCCTTCGTGCCGCAGCCGGGAGCGGGTGTAGGCGGGGTCGGCGTTGTGCGGGTCGTCCCAGACCGGCAGGGACTGCACCATGCAGGCCTTGCGGGCGGTCTGGCGGTCCAGGTGCAGGAACGGCCTGCGATAGCGGCCGCCGGCCCCCGAGACCGCGGCCATGCCCGACAGGGAGCGGATGCCGGAGCCGCGGGCGAGGCCGAGCAGGACCGTCTCGGCCTGGTCGTCGCGGGTGTGGCCGAGCAGGACGGCGGCGGCGTCGTGGCGCTCGGCGGCGTCGTCGAGCGCCGCGTACCTCGCGTCGCGGGCGGCGGCCTCCGGGCCGCCGTCGCGGCCCACGTGCACCACCAGGGACTCGATGGGGTCGAGGCCGAGCGCGGTCATGCGGGTGACGACCTCGGCGGCGCGCAGGTCGGAGCCGGGCTGCAAACCGTGGTCGACGGTCACCGCGCCGGCTCGGATGCCGAGCTTGGGGGCTTCGAAGGCCAGTGCGGAGGCGAGCGCCATGGAGTCGGCGCCGCCGGAGCACGCCACGAGCACGAGCGGCGGGGGCGGCTGCTCGTGCGAGGGGTGGGGGGTGCCGGGGTACGGCGTCAGGGTGCGCCGGGTGGCTACGTCGGTCAGTACGTCGTGAAGTACGCGGCGGACCGCCAGGCGTATCGCCGCGACCGCAGGATGGGGACCCATTCCGGTTGGTTCCCTTCATGAAGTTCGGGGGGTGAGCCTCGGTTCAGTCACTCAGAGTGTGTCGATGGTGACAGAACCGAGCCGTTACCCGAGCATTGCACGCCTACCCATGGCTCACGGTCCCTCGGACGGGTGATTACGGGGGCGTTCTCCTGCCGTCGGCCGCGTCTGTTCGCTCAGTCTGCCTTACGGTGCACCCGCGCGACCCAGTCCGCCGGTTTGGCGATCTCCGCCTTGGTGGGAAGCGTGTTCGGAGAGGTCCACACGCGGTTGAAGCCGTCCATGCCGACCTCTTCCACGACCGCCCGCACGAACCGCTCGCCGTCCCGGTACTGCCGCAGCTTGGCGTCCAGGCCGAGGAGCTTGCGCAGCGCCTGGTCGAGGCGGCTCGCGCCGCGCTGGCGGCGCTCCTTGAACTTCTCCCGGATCTCCGTCACCGACGGTACGACGTCGGGTCCCACGCCGTCCATCACGTAGTCCGCGTGCCCTTCGAGCAGGGACATCACGGCGGTCAGGCGGGCCAGGATCTCGCGCTGGGCGGGGGTCTGGACGAGCTCCACGAACGTGCGGCCGCCGTCGCCGTCGTCGTCCGCGCCGTCCGTGCGGCCGCCCGCCAGGCTCTGCGCGGCCTCGCGGACGCGTTCGAGGACGGTCATCGGGTCGACCTCGGTCTCGCCGAGGAACGACTGGATCTCGCCCTCCAGGTGGTCGCGCAGCCACGGCACCGACGAGAACTGGGTGCGGTGCGTCTCCTCGTGCAGGCACACCCAGAGCCTGAAGTCGTGCGGGTCCACGTCCAGTTCGCGCTCCACGTGGACGATGTTCGGTGCCACGAGCAGGAGGCGGCCGCCGCCGTTGCCGGCGGCGGGGAGTTCGCGGGTCGCCGGGGCGAAGGTCTCGTACTGGCCGAGGACGCGGGAGGCCAGGAACGACAGGAGCATGCCCAGCTCCACGCCTGTCACCTTGCCGCCGACCGCGCCGAGGACCGCGCCGCCCGGGCCGCTGCCCCTGCGGTCCTTCATCTTCTCCAGGAGCGGCTTGAGGACCGCCCTGAAGCCCGCCACGTTCGCTCGGACCCAGCCCGCGCGGTCCACCACGAGCACGGGGGTGTCGTGGATGTCCTCCGTGCCCATCCTCGTGAACGAACGGACGTGTACCTCCGAGGACTTGGCGTGCCTGCGGAGTTCCGCGACCACTGCGCGGGCCTCGTCCCGGCTCACCTCCGGGCCCGGCCGCACGAGCCGGGTCGCGGTCGCCACCGCGAGATTCCAGTCGACCATCTCCGCACCACCGAGGCTCGTCATGCGTCAACGGTACGTGGTCGGCCGCGCCCGCGTACGGGGTTGGGGGCGCCCTTGTCCGACCGCCCCGGGTCGGGGCGGGTGCCCCGGGGGCGGGTGGGGTTGACGCCGTCCGGCGGGGTGGCGTCGGCCTTCGGTCGTGCCCACGGGGTGGGGACGGACAGGTCCCCACCCTCAGCGAAGGGCGGGGACCTGTCCGGCGGCCACGAGGAGGCTAGTCGTCCCGGCCCGCCAGGGCCGATGCCATCGCGTCCAGCGCCGATTGGGCGCCCTGGGGGTCCGTGGTGCCCGTGGTCATGAAGGCGAAGGCCAGGAGGCGGCCTTCGGGGTCGACGACCGTGCCGGCGAGGCTGTTGACGCCGGTGAGGGTGCCCGTCTTGGCGCGGACGACGCCGGTGCCCGCGGAGGCGTCGGGGTAGCGGTTGACGAGGGTGCCGGTGAAGCCCGCGACGGGCAGGCCCGTCACCACGGAGCGCAGCTCGGGGCGGCCGGGTCCGGCCGCGTGCTTGAGGAGGGCGGCCAGGAGCCGCGCGGAGAGCCGGTCGTCGCGGTCGAGGCCGCTGCCGTCGGCGAACTTCGCGCCGTCGAGGGGCAGGCCCAGCTTGTCGAGGCGCGCCCGCACCGCCTTGGCCGCCCCGTCGAAGCTGGCGGGCTCGCCGCCGGCCACCGCGGTCTCGCGGGCGAGGGCCTCGGCGATGTCGTTGTCGCTGTGCGTCAGCATCCGCTCGACGAGGGCGGACAGGGGCTGGGAACGGGTCCTGGCCAGCTCCGCGGCCCGCTCCGGGGCCTTGCCGGACTTCGGGTCGGCCGTGAGGACGATGCCGCGCTCGCGCAGCAGGTTGGCGAAGTTGTGCGCCGCGTCCCGCGCGGGCTCGGCGGTGCGGGCCGCGGGCCCCGACGAGGAGTCGTCCAGGCGGCCCTCGTCGGCCATCAGGGCGCTGACGGGGGCGATGTTCTCGTTGGGGCCGATGGGGTGCTGCGGCGGCCCGGAGTAGCGGGAGGTGTCGTACGACAGGGAGACGTCCCGGTCGGCGCCGCGCTTCTTGAGGGCCTTCGCCGTGTCGTCGGCGAGCTCGCGCAGGCTGGCGGACTCCGAGACGTACCGGCCCTCGCCGCGGGCGGTCAGGGTCGGGTCGCCGCCGCCGACGAGGAAGACGTCGCGGGAGTCGGCGCGGATGACCGTCTTCGTGGTGAGGCGGTGGTCGGGGCCGAGGGCGGACAGCGCCGCGACGGCCGTGGCGATCTTCGTGGTCGACGCGGGTGTCATGGCCCGGCCCGAGCGCTTGCCGTACAGGCGCTCGCCCGTGGCCACGTCGACGACCACCGCGGACCGCTCGGGGCCGAGCTTCTCGTCGTCCATGAGGGGGCGCAGGACGTCCGCGAGCCGCTTGCCGCCGGCGTCCGGGGCCTTGCGGGCGCTGCGGCCCAGTCCGGCGAGCACGGAGGGGGCGCTCGGGGCCGCGTTCGGGGCCCCGCCACCGGCGCCACCGGCGTGATCTGCGCCACCCCCGGCTTCCCGGGAAGCCGCCAGGTCCCGCTCGGCCGTACGCTGGCCGGAGGAGTCCCAGGGGCCGGCCGCGGCGATCGCCACGGCCGCGACGACGAGGCCGACGGCGGCCGAGACGGCCGTGAGCTGCCAGGTCCTGAGTTTCGCGGGAGGCTTGACGGCAAGCCGCCTCAGAAGCTGCAGCGGCTTTCGAAGCTGCTGCCAAGGCTTGCGCTCGTCCACGACGACCTGCCCCTTTCGCGATCACACATCTGCGTGAGGGACACTTAACCACCCGAAGTATGTGCTGATCATGGAGGAGCCACCCGTGGAGTTCGACGTCACCATCGAGATTCCGAAGGGTTCGCGGAACAAGTACGAGGTCGACCACGAGACCGGCCGCATCCGCCTGGACCGTCGACTCTTCACGTCCACCAGCTACCCGGCGGACTACGGCTTCGTCGAGAACACCCTCGGCGAGGACGGCGACCCGCTGGACGCCCTGGTCATCCTGGACGAGCCGACCTTCCCCGGCTGCCTCATCAAGTGCCGCGCGATCGGCATGTTCCGGATGACGGACGAGGCCGGCGGCGACGACAAGCTGCTCTGCGTCCCCGCGTCGGACCCGCGCGTGGAGCACCTGCGCGACATCCACCACGTCTCCGAGTTCGACCGCCTGGAGATCCAGCACTTCTTCGAGGTCTACAAGGACCTGGAGCCCGGCAAGTCCGTCGAGGGCGCCGACTGGGTGGGCCGCACCGACGCCGAGGCCGAGATCGAGGCCTCCTACAAGCGCTTCGAGGCGCACGGCGGCCACTGAGGGCAGCCGGCCTCGCCGACGGGCCGCGTGACCCCTGTGGGGCGCGCGGCCCGTTCGCGTGCGCCGACAGATGCGTGCGCATAGTCACGTGCCTCGTGCGCATACTGACGTACGTAGGGTGCGCGCGACACGTACGTACACAGGAACGAGGCATCACCCCGTGGCAGAGGCGGAGGAGGACCGCAAGCCGCAGTCGGACGAGGCGCACAGCGCCTTCGCCCCCGTCGGCGGTGTCGACCAGGCGACCGGGCCCGAGGAGGACCACCCGTCATCGGAGTTCACGATCCCGACGGGTCTGCGGATTCCGCAGCTTCCCGAGGACAAGGAGTCCTCGGCTTTCACACCTCCTCCCTCGTACGACGCCCAGCAGCCGCCCGCCTTCACTCCGCCCGGCGGTGTGCCCGTGGTCCGGCTGGTCAAGGAGGCGCCCTGGCAGGACCGGATGCGCACGATGCTGCGCACGCCGGTGGCCGAGCGCCCCGCGCCGGAGCCGACGCAGCGGCACGAGGAGGACGAGGGGCGCGCCGTGCCCCGCGTCCTCGACCTCACCCTGCGCATCGGGGAGCTGCTGCTCGCGGGGGGTGAGGGCGCGGAGGACGTGGAGGCGGCGATGTTCGCCGTGACGCACTCCTACGGCCTGGACCGCTGCGAGCCGAACGTCACGTTCACGCTGATCGCGATCTCGTACCAGCCCTCCCTCGTGGACGACCCGGTGACGGCGTCGCGCACAGTGCGCCGCCGGGGCACCGACTACACGCGCCTGTCGGCCGTCTACCGGCTCGTGGACGACATCAGCTCCGAAGACGTCGACATCTCCCTGGAGGAGGCCTACCGGCGCCTCGCGGAGCTCCGCCGCAACCGGCACCCCTACCCGGGCTGGGCGCTGACGGCCGCGGCCGGGCTGCTCGCGGGGTCGGCTGCCGTGCTGGTCGGCGGTGACGTCCTGGTGTTCGTGGCGGCCGCGCTCGGCGCGATGCTCGGCGACCGGCTGGCGTGGCTGTGCGCGGGGCGCGGGCTGCCGGAGTTCTACCAGTTCGTGGTCGCGGCGATGCCCCCGGCCGCGATGGGTGTGGCGATCAGTCTGCTCGACCTGCCGGACGTGAAGGCGTCCGCGGTGATCACCGGTGGTCTGTTCGCGCTGATCCCCGGGCGCGCGCTCGTCGCGGGCGTGCAGGACGGTCTGACCGGCTACTACATCACCGCCGCGGCCCGGCTCCTGGAGGTCGGGTATCTGATCGTCGGGATCGTCTGCGGCGTCCTGATGGTGCTCTATCTGGGCGTGACGCTGGACGCGGGCCTCAACCCGGAGACGTCGATCCACTCCTCCGACCGGCCGTGGATCCAGATCCTGGCGTCCATGTCGCTGAGCCTGGCCTTCGCCATCCTGCTCCAGCAGGAACGTTCCACCGTGCTCCTGGTGACGCTGAACGGCGGGGTGGCCTGGATCGTGTTCGGCGCCCTCGCCCGCACCGGAGGCATCTCGCCGGTGGCGGCGACAGCGGTCGCGGCCGGGCTCGTGGGCCTGTTCGGCCAGCTCCTGTCGCGCTACCGGTTCGCGTCCGCGCTGCCGTACGTGACGGCGGCGATCGGGCCGCTCCTGCCCGGTAGCGCCACGTACTTCGGTCTCCTGGAGATCGCCAGGAACAACCTCAACCCGGGGCTCGCCTCGCTCTCCAAGGCGGCGGCCCTGGCCCTCGCCATCGCGATCGGCGTGAACCTGGGCGGCGAGCTGTCCCGGCTCTTCCTCAAGGCGCCGCGGGTGGCCGGGGGCCAGAAGGGCCGCCGCGCGGCCAAGCGGACGCGCGGCTTCTAGGCCCGGTCAGTACCTCGGGTTGCCGGGCTGCTGGGGCTCTTCGGGGTACGGGGGCTGCTGGGGCTGACGGCCCAGGAACTGCGTCTGGTGGTCCGGGTACGGGGACTGCTGGGGCTGCTGGCCCTGGTACTGCTGGCCGTCGTACTGCTGGCCGTCGTACTGCTGAGCGGCGGGGTCGTACGGGGCTTGGTACTGCTGGCCCTCGTACTGGTTGCCGTACTGGTCCTGGTACTGCTGCTGGGCGTGCTGGTCGGCGTAGCCGTGCTGCTGGGGCTGGTGCTGGGCGTGCTGGTCGCCGTACTGCGGCTGCTGGGGCTGGTACGGGTGCTGCTCCGGGTGGCCGCCCCCGTATCCCGGCTGCTGCGGCTGGCGGTGGCCCAGGAACTGGGTCTGGTGGTCGCCGTACTGCGGCTGCTGCGACTGGTAGGGCCGGCCGTCCGCGCCGCCGTCGTACTGACCGCCGCCCTGCGGGCCCGGATACTGCCCCTGCCCCGGATACTGCCCCTGCCCGGGGTACTGCTGGGCCTGGGGCGCCCCCGGCCGGCCGCCCGCCGCGTGGCCGTCGAAGTCATCGAAGTCGTCGTGGTCGTCGCGCTCGGCCGCCGGGGTCTGCGCGGGCTCCTTCTTGCCCTTGGAGCGGGCGCGCAGGAACTCGACGATGATCGGGACCACCGAGATGAGGACGATCAGGATCAGGATCGCCTCGATGTTCTTGTGGACGAACTCGTGCTTGCCGAGCCAGGCGCCGAGCAGCGTGACGCCCGCCCCCCACAGGACGCCGCCGATGACGTTGAACGTGATGAACGAGCGGTACCGCATGCCGCTGACGCCCGCGATGATCGGCGTGAACGTCCGCACGATCGGCACGAAGCGGGCAAGGACCAGGGACTTCGGGCCGTGCTTCTCGAAGAACTCATGGGCCTTGACCACGTTCTCCTGCTTGAAGAGCCTGGAGTCCGGGCGGTTGAACAGCGCCGGGCCGACCTTCTTGCCGAACAGATAGCCCGCCTGGTCGCCCAGGATCGCGGCGATGACGATCAGGACGCAGGTCAGCCACAGCGGGGTGTCCAGCTTGTTCGTCGTGATCAGCAGGCCCGTGGTGAACAGGAGCGAGTCACCGGGCAGGAAGAAGCCGATGAGCAGGCCCGACTCCGCGAAGACGATCAGGAGCAGGCCCCAGAGTCCGAACTCGTTCAGCAGGTAGTCCGGATCCAGCCAGCTTGGTCCGAGCGCAAGCGTCGTCACGGTTCCGGGCTCCTGTGGGTGAGGGGGGCGGTGGGGCTCTGCGGGCGGGCCGTGCGGTGTGAGGGCATCGGCCGCCGCCCAAAGTTACCAACGCCGGGTGACGCGGACAGGTTCCACCGTCCCCCCTCGGGTTCCCCGGGAACCGTGGTCACTCGCTGCGGGCTCCGGCGCGGGCGGCGTTCGCGTGGATCGCGTCCCGCATGTACACCGCGAGGCCGGGACGGATGGCCTCGTACGTCGCCGTGAAGCGGGCGTCGGAGACGTACATGTCACCGAGGCAGCTGTGCAGCTCGTGCGCGCAGTCGTAGTAGCTGGAGCAGATGAAGCGGCGGTGCTCCTCCGCCACGTCCATCGCCTCGGCGGAGTCCGCGGGCGCTCCGGCGGCCAACAGGTCGCCCATGCGCGCGTGGATCGCGTCGAGCTCCTCGGTCAGGCGCTTCCAGTCCTCCTTGGTGTACGCGGCGGTGCGGCGCTGCGACTCCGCGTACGCCTCGGTGTCGCCCCAGCGGCGCTCCACCTCCTCCGCGTGCTCGTCGGGATCGAAGTCTCCGAAGACCTCGAACTTCTCCTCGGGCGTGAGGTTGATGCCCATGCGTCTCGCCTCCATGGCGGTCTCCACGGCCGCGGCCATCTGCTGCAGCTTGGTGATCCGGGCGGTCAGCAGCTCGTGCTGGCGGCGCAGGTGCGCGCGCGGGTCCGCGTCCGGGTCGTCGAGCAGGATCGCGACCTGGTCGAGGGGAAAGCCGAGCTCCCGGTAGAACAGGATCTGCTGCAGCCGGTCCAGGTCGCCGTCGCTGTAGCGCCGGTGGCCCGCGTGGCTGCGCTCGCTGGGCGCGAGCAGGCCGATCTCGTCGTAGTGGTGCAGCGTGCGCACCGTGACCCCGGCGAAACCGGCGACCTGTCCCACGGAATAGCTCATGGTTTCCGCCCTCTCTTGCTCGGTACGCGTCCCAGCCTGAGTCCTCACGTCACGTGAGGTGCAAGCCCAAAGGGTCAGCCATATCCTCCCGAAAGGGACAGCCCCCGAGCTTCGGCCGGAAGGATCCGCGATGCCCCTCCACCAGGGCCCCGATCGGCCCGACGACCGCCCCCTGTCGGTGAACCCGTTCTACGGCGAGGCGAACCCCGTCGGCGGCATGACCGAGGCCCCGCCCAAGCACCGGCTTCCCGACGGGCCGCTGCCGCCCATGTCCGCGTACCAGCTCGTCCACGACGAACTCATGCTGGACGGGAACTCCCGCCTCAACCTCGCCACCTTCGTCACCACGTGGATGGAGCCGCAGGCCGGGGTCCTGATGGCGGAGTGCCGGGACAAGAACATGATCGACAAGGACGAGTACCCGCGCACGGCGGAGCTGGAGCGGCGCTGTGTGGCGATGCTCGCCGACCTGTGGAACGCCGCGGACCCGGCGGCGGCCGTCGGCTGCTCCACCACCGGCTCCAGCGAGGCCTGCATGCTCGCCGGGATGGCCCTCAAGCGGCGGTGGATGCGGCGGAACGCCGACCGCTACCCCTCCCGCGAGGCCCGGCCCAACCTCGTGATGGGCGTCAACGTGCAGGTCTGCTGGGAGAAGTTCTGCACCTTCTGGGAGGTCGAGGCGCGGCAGGTGCCCATGGAGGGCGACCGCTTCCACCTGTCCGCCGAGGCCGCCGCCGCGCTCTGCGACGAGAACACCATCGGCGTCGTCGCCGTCCTCGGCTCCACCTTCGACGGCTCCTACGAGCCCGTGGCCGAGGTGTGCGCCGCGCTCGACGCCCTCCAGGAGCGGACCGGGCTCGACGTCCCCGTCCACGTCGACGGGGCGTCCGGGGCGATGATCGCGCCCTTCCTCGACGAGGACCTCGTCTGGGACTTCCGGCTGCCCCGCGTCTCCTCCATCAACACCTCCGGGCACAAGTACGGGCTCGTCTACCCCGGCGTCGGGTGGGCGCTGTGGCGTACGGCCGCCGAGCTGCCCGAGGAGCTGGTCTTCCGCGTCAACTACCTCGGCGGTGACATGCCGACCTTCGCGCTGAACTTCTCCCGGCCCGGGGCGCAGGTCGTCGCGCAGTACTACACCTTCCTGCGGCTCGGGCGCGAGGGCTACCGGGCCGTCCAGCAGGCGTCCCGGGACGTGGCGCGGGGGCTTGCCGAGCGGGTGGAGGCGCTGGGGGACTTCCGGCTTCTCACGCGGGGGGGACGAGTTGCCCGTCTTCGCGTTCACCACGGAGGCGGGTGTCGACTCCTACGACGTGTTCGATGTCGCCCGGCGGTTGCGGGAGCGGGGGTGGCTGGTGCCCGCCTACACGTTCCCCGCGCACCGGGAGGATCTGGCCGTGCTGCGGGTCGTCTGCCGCAACGGGTTCTCGTCCGACCTCGCGCAGCTCTTCGGGGAGGACCTGGAGCGGCTCCTCCCCGAACTGCGCCGCCAGCCCCGTCCGCTGACGCGGGACCGGGGGGTCGCTACGGGGTTTCATCACTAGGGCGGTGGGGCCCCGGGCGGGTGGGACAGCCCCCGCCGAACCGACGCTTCGCGCCTCTTCCTCACACGCCGGACGGGCCGGAACCTCGCCGGGCGGGCTGGAATCTCGCCGGACGGGCCGGAACCTCGCCGGACGGGCCGGAACCTTGCCGCACCGGCGACATGCGCAGCCCCTGCGGCGGCTGAGGAGCGGGGTCCGGGGCGGAGCCCCGGTTTCGGGAAGGGGCGGGGGCCCCGCAGGGTCCCCGCCCCGCCCCCCGGCCTACTTGCTCAGCGCCCCGAACCTCCGCACCGCCAGCGGCAGGAACACGCCCACCAGGGCCAGGGGCCAGGCGACCGCCAGGAGTTCGGCGTGGTCGGCGGCCCAGGAGGTGCCGGTCACACCGGGGTCGTTGCCGAAGAGGTCGCGGACGGCCGTGGCGGCCGCGGACATCGGGTTCCACTCGACCGCCGCACCGAGCCAGTCGGGCATGTTCTGCGGGACGGTGAAGGCGTTGGAGAGGAAGCCGACGGGCCAGACGAGGATCTGCACGGCCATGACGAGCTCGGGCTTGCCCGCGACCATGGCGAGGTAGATGCCGAGCCAGAGCATGGCGAACCGCAGGAGCATGAGGAGCCCGACGGCGCCGAGTACCCCGGCGAACGACCCGTGCCAGCGCCAGCCGATGGCGAGCCCGACGCCCATCATGACGATGAGGGAGGCGAAGGACTGGAGCATGTCGGCGAAGGAACGGCCCACCAGGACGGCCCCGTTGGTCATCGGCATGGACCGGAAGCGGTCGACGACGCCCTTGTTGAGGTCGGTGGTGACGGCGACCATCGTGGCGTCCAGTCCGAACACCATCGTCAGCGCGAACATGCCGGGCACCAGGAACTCGGCGTAGTCGCCCTGGATGCCCTTGCCGCCGCCGATCAGGTAGTTGAACATCAGCAGGAGCATCACCGGGAAGGCGAGTCCGACGACGACCTGCACGGGCTGGCGCGCCCAGTGGGCGAGTTCGCGCCGGGACATGGTCCAGGAGTCGGTGAGGGCCCAGCCGATCCGAGGGCCGCCCGACCCGGACACGGCCACCACGGTCGCCGTACCGCCGGTGCCGCCGCTCTTCGGACCGCCGGCCGTGCCGCCGACCTTCGTACCGCCAGTCGTACCGTCGGCCTTCGTACCGCCAGTCGTCGTACTCACACGGCCTCCTTCATGCGTTCCTGGTCCTCCGTGCGCCCCGTCAGGCGCAGGAACACCTCGTCCAGGGTCGGCCTGCGCACCGCGATATCCTCCGCCTCGATGCCCTCCTCCTGGAGCGCCCGTACGACCCGGGTCAGCGCCTCCATGCGGTCGGCGACGGGCGCGCTGGCCAGGCGCCGGTCGGCGTCGACCGTCACGTCGTCCGCCGTGCCGGGCAGCAGCCGTGCCGCGCGCACCAGCTCGGCCCCGTCGCGCACGACGACGTCGATGCGGTCGCCGCCGAGCCGGGCCTTCAGGTCGTCGGCGGTGCCCTCCGCGATGACCCTGCCGTGGTCGATCAGGGAGATGCGGTCGGCCAGCTGGTCGGCCTCCTCCAGGTACTGCGTGGTCAGGAGCACCGTCGTGCCCGCGCCGACCAGGGAGCGCACCGCGTCCCACACCTCGGCGCGGCCGCGCGGGTCGAGGCCCGTCGTCGGCTCGTCCAGGAAGAGCACCTCCGGTTCCGTGATCAGTGACGCGGCGAGGTCCAGGCGGCGCCGCATGCCGCCGCTGTACTGCTTGACCGCCTTGCGTCCGGTGTCCGCGAGGCCGAAGCGGTCCAGGAGCTCGTCGGCCCGCACCCGGGCGCGGCGTGCGCCCAGGTGGTAGAGGCGGCCGAACATCTCCAGGTTCTGGTGGCCGCTCAGCTCCTCGTCGACGGCGGCGTGCTGGCCGAGCAGGCCGATGCGGCGGCGCACCTCGCCCGCCTGCCGCCCCGCGTCGTACCCGGCGATCCGCACGCGCCCCTCGTCCGCCCGGAGCAGCGTGGCCATGATCCGCACTGCCGTGGTCTTGCCCGCGCCGTTCGGCCCGAGCACGCCGTGCACCGTGCCGCGCGCGGCCACCAGGTCGAGCCCGTCCAGGGCCCGCTTCTCTCCGTACCGTTTCCGTGCGCCCTCGACGACGATCGCGTCCGTCATCCGACTCCCTCCGGGGTTCACCGCTGCCCAGCCCACGCAAGTAGTCAATCTTGACTACTTTACGAGCCTCGAAGGTAGTGCCCGCATCCCGATTCGTCAAACTTGATTAGCTGGAAAAATCAGAGATTCTTTTCGCGTCCCGCGTCGTCCTGCTCAGGCGTCGTCGCCCGCGTGCCGCTCCCCCGTCGCCCACGGGTTCTCCTCGCCGTCCGCGAGGACCCCGACGAACGGTTCACCCTCACCGGCGAAGGTGTACGCACCGCCCTCGATGCGCTCGATCAGGCCCTGCGTCCAGATCTCGCCGCCCTCGGCCTGGTGCAGCCAGAGGTTCATGATCTCGCCGATGTGGCCGAGCTGTTCGGGCCCGTCCTCGGGGGTGTAGTACTCGGTGACGGACGCGCGCCAGTCGGCGAGACCGCTGATCCGCCGCTTGAGCAGCTCGATCACCTCGGCGCGCGGCAGGTCGACCATGAGGCCCACCGCGGCCGAGAGCATGTCGGGCTTCTGGTTGTACGTCGAGACCAACGCCTCACGGAGCAGGTCGAGGAACTCCTCGGTGCCCTTCTCCGTGATCTCGTACTCGGTGCGCGGCGGGCCCCCGGCCGTGGACGGCGCGGTCTCGTGCTCGTACAGCAGGCCCTGCTTCGCCATCTGCTTCAAGGCGTGGTAGATCGAGCCCGGCTTGGCGTTGGACCACTCGTGGGCGCCCCAGTACTCCAAGTCGTTGCGGACCTGGTAGCCGTGGGCCCGCCCGTGCTGGCGGACGGCCCCCAGGACCAGCAGCCGGATCGCCGACATTCACCACACCTCTCCGAGACGGCCGATCAACTTTGACCAGCGTATCCCTGGTCCATCGCGACCAGTTCGAAGGCCGTCCTGCCGTCCAGGGACTCCCTGATGATGTCGGCGTGCCCGGCGTGCCGGCCGATCTCCTCGACCAGGTGCAGCATCAGCCAGCGCATCGACACGGCGCCGTCGTCCGGGAACCAGGGCTGGTCCGGCAGCGGGAAGGTGTCGTCCAGGCTCGGCACCGCGCGGATGAACGCCTCCGTCTCCGCGGCCACCCCGTCCCAGAACGCCAGCACGTCGGCGAGCTTCTCGCCCTCGACGAGGCGGAAGCTGTCGCCCCAGGTCTCCTCGGTGCGCTGGCGCTCGTTGGGCTTCTGCTGAGCCAGGCGCAGCCAGTTCAGCTCGGTCTCCGCGACATGCTTGACCAGGCCTCCGAGGCTCAGCTCGCTGGCGCTCGGCCTGCTGGACGCCTGCTCGTCGCTGAGGCCGAGCACCGAGCGCCGGATGCCGCCGCGCTGGGCCTCGACGAAGGCGATGAGTGCGCCGCGCTCGTCGCCGGGAGCTTCCGCGTTGACGTGGGTGACCATGGTGTCCGCCTCTCTTCGCCCTGCCGGGCCGTCGGCCTGTCCGACACCACAAAAGCTACGGGCCATTGCGGACAGGTACTGTCCGCAATGGCCCGGGAATCGAAGAGAATTTTCGGCGGGCCGCCGTCCGACGGCCGCGCCCCGGTCAGAACGGGAAGCGCGAGCGCCCGTACTGCACCGAGATCCACTTGTGCGTCGTGAACGCCTCGATCGTCGCGTCGCCGTTGAGGCGGCCGACGCCCGAGTGCTTCTCGCCGCCGAAGGGCACGATCGGCTCGTCGTGGACCGTGCCGTCGTTGATGTGGATCATGCCGCTGTGGATGCGGTGGGCGAGGCGGACGCCGCGCTCGGTGTCGGCGGTGTGGACGGCGCCGCTGAGGCCGTACGGCGTGTCGTTGGCGATGCGGACGGCCTCGTCCTCGCCGTCGAAGGGCAGGATCAGGGCGACCGGGCCGAAGATCTCCTGGCGCAGCACGGGGGCGTCCTCGGGCAGGTCGGTGAGGACGGAGGGCGCGACCAGGTTGCCCTCGGTGCGGCCGTGCAGGAGGGCCGTGGCGCCCGCCTGGACGGTCTGTGCGACCAGCGACGAAACCCCGTCCGCCTGCGAGGAGTTGATGAGCGGGCCGATGTGGGTCTCCGGGGACGCCGGGTCGCCGACCTTCAGGGACTTGACCTTGGCGACGAACTTCTCGGTGAACTCGGCCTCCACGGAGCGGTCCACGAGGATGCGGTTCGCGGCCATGCAGACCTGGCCCTGGTGGACGAAGCGGCTGAACACGGCGGCGTCCACGGCGTAGTCCACGTCCGCGTCGTCCAGGACGATCAGGGCGCTGTTGCCGCCGAGTTCGAGGACGCAGCGCTTGAAGGTCTGGGCGCAGACGGTGGCGACGTGGCGGCCGACGGCGTCGGAGCCGGTGAAGGAGATGGCGCCGGGGACCGGGTGGTCGATGAGCGCGTCGCCGATCTCGGCGATGTCCGTGATGACGACGTTCAGGACGCCCGGGGGCAGACCGGCGTCCTCGAAGATCTTCGCGAGCAGGCTGCCGCCGAGCACCGGCGCGTTCTGGTGCGGCTTCAGGACGACGGCGTTGCCGAGCGCGATGGCCGGGGCGACCGACTTGATCGAGAGCAGGAAGGGGAAGTTGAAGGGGCTGATGACGCCGACGACGCCCACCGGGACGCGGTAGAGGCGGTTCTCCTTGGTGTCGTCCGGCGAGGGGAGTATGCGGCCCTGCGGGGTGAGCGCGAGATGTATCGCCTCGCGCAGGAACTCCTTGGCCAGATGCAGTTCGAAGCCGGCCTTGACGAGGGTGCCGCCGAGTTCGGCGACGATCGCTTCGGTGATCTCCGCCTCGCGGTCCTCGATGATGCGCAGCACGCGCTCGAAGACGGCACGCCGGGTGTAGGGATTGGTGGCGCCCCACGCCTCCTGGGCGCGCTGCGCCGCCCGGTAGGCCTGGTCCACCTCCTCCGCCGTGGCGACGGTGATCGACGCCAGCTTCTCCCCGTTGTACGGATTGAAGTCGATGATGTCCCAGGAACCGGAGCCGGCCTTCCACTCACCGTCGATGTACTGGTGAGCCAGATCGGTGAAGAAGGACATGACGCGAGACCCCTTGCCGCAGAGAGCAGACACCTGATTTCACGTCATCCTACTGACGATTCAGGTCAGTTGGAGTAGACCACGGAGAAGGTCACGACTGTCGGCCGGATTCGGACAGTCCTCCCGCAGCTCGGCCATCACCCGTTCGTACTGGGCGACTTCTTCGCGCTTGTCCAGATAAAGGGCGCCGGTGAGCTGCTCCAGATACACCACGTCCGACAGGTCGGACTCGGGGAAACTGAGCATCGTGAACGCCCCGGACTCGCCCGCGTGCCCACCGAACGTGAACGGCATGACCTGCAACGTCACGTTCGGGCGCTCGGAGATGTCGATCAGGTGCTGGATCTGACCGCGCATCACTTCCCGGTCGCCGTACGGCCGTCGCAGCGCGGCCTCGTCGAGGATGCACTGGAAGCGCGGCGCGCGCTCGGAGACGAGCAGCTTCTGGCGCTCCAGGCGCAGGGCCACCCGCCGGTCGACGTCCGCCTGGTTGATCCGGCCGCCGCGCCCGGAGCGACCGGACCGGCCGCCTCCACCCGCCTTGCCTGCGGCGGCGGCCTTCATGCCGCGCTCGACGACCGCGTGGGCGTACGCCTCGGTCTGCAACAGGCCGTTGATGAACTGGACTTCGTAGACACGGATGAGGGAGGCGGCGCCCTCCAGGCCGATGTATGTCTGGAACCAGCCGGGCAGGACGTCGGAGTAACTGTGCCACCAGCCCGTCAGGTTGGCCTCCTTGGCGAGTGACAGGAGCGCGTTGCGCTCGGCCTCGTCCATGACGCCATAGAGCGTGAGGAGGTCCTCGACGTCCCTCGACTTGAAGCTCACCCGTCCCAACTCCATGCGGCTGATCTTCGATTCGGAAGCGCGGATCGAGTAGCCCGCCGCCTCACGGGTGATGCCCCGCGACTCCCTCAGGCGCCTCAGCTGCGAGCCCAGCAGGATGCGCCGTACCACCGAGCCGCTCGACTCCCCAGCGGTCACTTCGCTCAGTCCTCCCCAAGGTGTGAGACCCGCAGTCTGCCATTAAACGCTTCAGGCCGTACTCGTTCGGTTACGGAAAGGGAAAGCCTCCGGAAGGTCTGCACAAGAAGTCGTAGGAAGAAATGGGCAAGAAGCGGCCTAGGAACGGTCAAGTCCGGCGCGTGCACGTGCATCTGCCCTTGCATCTGCTGTACGCATTCGGAACCATGGTCCGCGCGTCACCGCTGCGCCATCGCTGTGCCGCCCGGCTGTACCGACCGCGCCACCGCTTCATCGCTTTGTACCGCGAACCGCGAAAACCGGGGAGTGCCTCGCATGGGGACGAATGGATCGACCATGCTCGAGCCGTTACGGCAGGGCCTTCCTCCGCTCGACCCCTCCGCGGTCTCCAGTGCGGCCTCCTGCGCTCTTCCCGCCCGGTACGAAGCCGTGGGCAGCGCCCGGCAGTTCACCCGCAAGACCCTGGTGTCCTGGGAGCTGGAGGAGCGGTTCGACGACATCGCGCTGGTCGTCTCCGAACTCGTCACCAACGCCCTGCGGCACGCGCTGCCCGCGGACACCCCGCGCGCGGCGTGTCCCGTCGGCGCCGCCGAGGACGCGCCCGTGCGGCTGCACATGATGCGCTGGACCTCACGCCTGGTGTGCGCGGTACGGGACCCCAGCGACGACAGTCCGGTCGCGCGCGAGGAGGCGGAGGACGACTTCTCCGCGGAGTCGGGCCGCGGGCTCTTCCTGGTGGATTCCTTCAGCGACGGCTGGGGCTGGCACCCGCTCGCGGGCGCGCTGAACGGCAAGGTGGTGTGGGCGCTGTTCCAGCTGGCGTGACGCCAGGGGAACAGCCCACCCCCGTCTCCCGGAAATCCGTTTCGCGGTCCCTCGGGAAACCTCTCCCCGAGGGACCCCGCAGCGGTCGGCCGCCGAGCAGGACCGGCGGGGGTCAGCCGCCGATCAGGTCGTCGAACTCGCCGTCCTTCATGCCGAGCAGCATCGCTTCGATCTCGGCGCGCGTGTAGACGAGCGCGGGGCCCTCGGGGAACCGCGAGTTGCGGACGGCCACGTCGCCGCCCGGCAGCCTCGCGAACTCCACGCAGGCGCCCTGCGAATTGCTGTGCCTGCTCTTCTGCCAGACCACCCCGTGAAGATCCGTGGCGGCCATGCCGTTGAACACGTCGTGCACAGGTCGCTCCCCGGTGGTGCCGTGGCTGTCGTTGTAGCCGTCAACTGTCCCGGATCATAGCCGTGTTCATGTGCCGATGCATGGGCAGATGCACGTGCACGCGCCGTGGTGAGCTGGTTACAGCCCTTCCGCCGCCTCCCCAGTGCCCGCATGACATGCGAACGACGACCCCCGTCCATGATCTTCCGCGTCGAGTTCCCGCGCCGGGTTGTCCGGATCGAATACCTCGTGCCTCAAGACTCGTGCCGTAGGAACAGACGCAGCGGGAAGCGAAACGGCTGCGTTTTTGGCCGAAGACGCGGCGGGTACGGGTGCAAACAGGGGCGAAAGGGCGTGCTCTTCAGCGGGTGGCGGGCGGCAGCAGCGCCATCTCGCGGGCGTTCTTGATGGCTTTCGCCAGCTGCCGTTGCTGCCGCACAGTCACCCGGGTGACCCGACGGCTGCGGATCTTGCCCCGGTCGGAGATGAACTTCCGCAGCAGATCGGTGTCCTTGTAGTCGATGTACGTGATTCCGGCTTGATCCAGTGGGTTGGGACGGGACTTGAGGGGCTTGCCGCGGTCAGAGCGGCGCGAGGACAGTGCGGGGGACAACGTCAGACCTCCAGGAGGGCGTCGAAGGCGGGGGTGAGGGCCTGCCAGGCGGCGCGCCCGGCGGCGTACTCCTCGTCCGTGAGCAGGCAGGACTCCAGGACCGCCGCGAGTCCCTCGCGGTCCAGGCCGGGCGAGGTGAAGACCAGGTGCTGGCAGCAGTCCCCGTGCTCGGGGTGCCAGTCCAGGGCGGCGGCGGCCCGGCGCACCGGCGGCACCATCTCCCAGGCGGCGTCGGGCAGCGAGGCCAGCCACGGCCCCGCGTTCTCCACGCACAGCGCGCCGCCCGCCGCGTCCCAGGCGAGCAGCGTGTCGGGCCGGTCGGCGAGCCAGAAGCGGCCGCGGCTGCGGACGGCGGCGCAGGTCAGGTCCTCCAGGGCGGCGAAGAGCCGCTCCGGGTGGAAGGGCCTCTCGCGGTGCCACACGAACGTGCTCACGCCGCTCTCGTCGGCCTCGGCGGGCAGCAGCGCGCAGGCGGGGTGCTGGGCCGCGGCCGCCGCCTCCACGTCGAAGCCGCCGAGCGCGGCGCCCTCCCCCAAGCTCTCGAGGAGCGGGGAGGCACCCCCGTGGTCGCCGTGGCTGATCGGGACCTGGCGGGCGGTCGGATGGAGCTGGGCGAGCAGCGCGCGGTCCTCCGCGTCCGCGGCATCCGACTCCAGGACCGCGAGCACGGGCGCGTACTCCAGCTGACGCGCCCAGGTGTCGGCGACGGTGCGCTGGTCGGAGGCGGCCGCGGCGAGCCCGGCGTCGGCGAGGTCGTCGCCGTTGGCGAGGCAGGGCAGCAGCAGGCTCGGGTCGACGGCGGTGATCACGCCGCTCAGGCGCAGCGCGTCGGAGCCGTGCCCGGCGATGGCCTCGGCCATCGCCTTCGGCTCGACGGAGTCCCACAGCTCGACGACGGCGAGCCGGGTCAGACCGCTCGCCGCGAGCCGCTCCAGCTCGGGCACCAGGTCCTCGCGAAGCGCGCAGCAGGCGCAGTCGTTGACCAGCGGGGCCTCCCCGGTGGACAGGATTCCGCTCGCGTCGCGCACGGTCCGCGTGACGGTGCCGTACGCGGCGGTGGACAGGTCGTGGTGCAGGGCGACGCTGTCCGGCACGGAGGCGAGCAGCCGGTCGACGGCGGCGGCGCGGGCCTCGGTGTGCAGGCCCGCGACGACGGCGACGTCCATGCGGCCGGGGGTGCCGTGAGGGCGGCCGGAGCCCTGGGGGCCGCCGGCCCCGCGGGCGCCCATCAGCGCCCGCCGCCGTAACGGCGCTCGAAGCGCTCCACGCGGCCCGCGGTGTCCAGGACGCGCTGCTGGCCCGTGTAGAAGGGGTGGCTCGCGGAGGAGACCTCGACGTCGATGACGGGATAGGTGCGGCCGTCCTCCCAGACGACCGTCTTCTCACTGGTCGCCGTGGACCGGGTGAGGAAGGCGAAGTTCGCGGCCTTGTCGCGGAAGACGACGGGGCCGTACGGCGGGTGGATGCCGTCGCGCACGGGGATCAGCGCTCCTCTCGGAAGTCGACGTGGCGGCCGGCCACCGGGTCGTACTTGCGCAGGGTCAGGCGGTCGGGGTCGTTCCGGCGGTTCTTGCGGGTCACGTACGTGTATCCCGTTCCGGCCGTGGACCGGAGCTTGATGACGGGGCGGAGTTCGTTGCGAGCCATGAGGGCTAGTATATGAAAATGAATCCCGTTTCCAAATGAACGGGAGCGAATCCGACCGAGAGGTGCGTCACCATGTCCGCCCACTGCCAGCTCACCGGCGCGAAGCCCGGGTTCGGCAACCACATCTCGCACTCGCACCGGCGCACCCCGCGCCGCTTCGACGCGAACATCCAGCGCAAGCGCTACTGGCTCCCCAGCGAGGGCCGGTACGTACGCCTGCGACTGAGCGCCAAGGGCATCAAGACCGTCGACACCATCGGGATCGAGGCCGCCGTGGCCAGGATCCGTGCGCGCGGGGTGAAGGTCTGATGGCCAAGAAGAGCAAGATCGCGAAGAACGAGCGGCGGCGCGAGATCGTCGCCCGGTAC
Source organism: Streptomyces flavofungini (assembly GCF_030388665.1). Lineage (NCBI taxonomy): Bacteria > Bacillati > Actinomycetota > Actinomycetes > Kitasatosporales > Streptomycetaceae > Streptomyces > Streptomyces flavofungini. The sequence continues at coordinate 4,143,009 of NZ_CP128846.1, forward strand.
GCGGCCCGGCGGGCCGAGCTGAAGGAGATCATCCGGCGCCCGGACACCCCGGAGGACGAACGGCTCGCCGCCCGGCGGGAATTGGACCGCCAGCCCCGGGACGCCAGCGCCACCCGGGTGCGCAACCGCGACAGCGTGGACGGGCGTCCCCGCGGATACGTAGGCATGTTCGGGCTCTCCAGGGTGCGCCTCCGGGCGCAGGCCCACGCCGGATTCCTGCCCGGCGTCCGCAAATCCTCCTGGTAGCTTGGCGCGCGATTCGACGGGCCACGGCCCGGAACAGAGCTCCACATAGGGGGACTTCAGTGCACACGCGTGTCCGCAGCATGACGATCGGCGCCGCGGTGGCCTCGGTGGCCGCCGCGCTCGTCCTGACCGGTTGCAGCAGCGACGGCGACGACAAGGCCGACGGCGACAAGGGCAAGGACAAGGGAGCGTCGGACAGCGCCTCCAAGACGCCGGGCGACTCCGGCTCCGACTCCGGTGCCGACGGCGAGGACGTCTCGGGCGAGGACCTGGAAGGCAGCTGGGTCGCCACGACCGGCGGCAAGCCGGTCGCCCTCGTGATCAGCAAGAGCCGGGCGACGCTGGTCGGCGAGCACGTGTGCAACGGCTTCGCCGCGGTCGGCGGGGAGCGGACGGTCAAGTTGAAGTGCGCCGACGGCGACATGGACCGCACCAAGGGCACGATCGACTCCGTCGACGGCAAGACGCTGAAGATCACCTGGGAGGGCTTCGGGAAGGACGAGTTCCTGCGGACGAAGGGCGGGAAGCTGCCGGAGGGGCTGCCCACGGCGGACATTCCGCAGTCCTAGCGCGGATGTTCCGCCGTCCTGGCGCGGACATTCCGCCGTCCTGGCGCGGATGTTCCGCAGCCCTGGCGGAGTGCGGCGGGCCCGCGGCGGCGGCCGCGGCGCCGCCGCACCACCCGTGCGCCGGCTCATCGGGTCGTGGGGTCCTCCGGACCCTGCGGCCCGTCGGTGTTTTCTGTACGTGCGTCTGCACGCGCGTCCGTACGTGCGTCTGTACGCGTGTCCGCGCGTGCGTCTGTACGCGGGTCCGCGCGTGCGTGGGCGTCGGTGCCGTCGACCAGCATCGGTGGGGGTGCGGTGTCCAGGGCGTCGGAGAGGTCGTCGAGGGCGCGCAGGAGGAGGGTGCCGCCGCGGCGGACGACGCGGTCGGGGCCGTCGCCCGGTTCCCAGGCGTCCAGGACGTCGCGGACCGGGCCCCACGCGGGTACGCGGCGCTCGCGCACGGCCTGGGCGCCCCGCTCGGTGGCGGTGCGCAGGGCGTCCGCGAGGGCCGCGGCCGCCGGGACCGGGGGCGTGCCGCGGTCCGGCAGGTGGGCCTCCAGGAGCATGGCGACCCGGCCGAGCTGGGACAGGGCTTGCGCGGCGTCGGCGGCCGCCGCGCGGGAGAGACCGCGGTGGCGCACGGGTTCGTGCTCGGCCCGGGCCAGGGCCTCCTGCCAGGAGATGCGAGCGGCGCGGGCGGCGAGGAGGGCCGTGCGGACGTCGGGGCAGTTCTTGCCCGCGGGGTCGGCGTAGTGGGCGACGACGGCCGCGGCGTAGCGGCCGGTCGCCGCGAGCCGGTCGGCGAGGCGGGTGCGCAGGCGCGGGGTCTCCCAGGCCGGGTACAGGGCGTACGCCGCCATGGCGAGGAGGCCGCCGATGAGGGTGAGGACGACGCGTTCCGGGACCGTCTGGGTCCACTGTTCGCCGCCCATGCCGAGGAGGAGGACGACGTACGCGGCGACGCAGGCCTGGGCGGCGAACTGGCCCGTGCGCATCAGGAGGTACATCAGGCCGGCGCTCGCCGCGGCGAGGGCGCCCGAGAGGTAGGTGCCCGGGTGGGCCAGTTGGACCAGGGCGGTGGCCAGGGCCACGCCCACGAGGGTGCCGCCGAAGCGGGCGACCGCGCGGGCGTAGGTCTGGGAGAAGTCGGGGCGCATGACCATGACGGCGGCCATGGGGGCCCAGTAGCCGTGGCCGAGGGGGAGGAGGGTGCCGACGGCGTAGCTCGCCACGGTGACCGTCGTGACGCGCAGGGCGTGCCGGGTCACCGGGGAGCGGTGGTCGAGGTCCGCGCGCATGGCCTTCGCGGCGGCGGGGACCAGGGCCGTCAGACCCGGGCGGACGAGGTTGCCGTCGGCCCGGGGGCGCGCCTGGCCCGGCGCGGGGGTGGGCGTGGAGGTGCCCGCCGCCACCTCCACGACGTCGCGCAGGAGGGTGCCGAGGCGCGTGGCCGCCCGGTGGGGCGGGCCCTTGAGGAGGGCGCCGGTGTCGGGGGTGCGGAAGGTGGAGATCGCCGCGGGCGGCAGGTCCACCGGGGTGCCGTGGCGGATGGCGCGGGCCGCCGCGTCGAGGATGGCGCCCGCGGCGGCGAGGAGTTCGCGGACCCGGTCGCGTTCAGGGCCCTTGGCCGGGGCGCCGATGGCCGGGTCGGCGAGGGACGCGAGGACGGGGCGGATGCGTTCGGCGAGGCCGCGGGCGCCGTGGAGTTCGGCGGGGCGGGTGCGGGCCTGGCCCGGGGTGATGTGGGCGGCCGCGCGGGCCGTCATCAGCGGGGCCGGGTCGAAGGGCGCCACCGGGTCGTGGCGCAGTCGGCGCGCGTAGTCCGCCTCGGCGGCCAGGGCGTCGGCGAGGGCGTCGCGGTGGGCGCCCCAGCGGCGTACCGGGAAGACGATCACCAGGGCCGCCTGGACGGCGCCGCCCACGACCATCATCGCGGCGTGCCCGGCCGCGGCGGCGACGGAGGTGGGCAGGGTGATCGTGACCAGCATGATCGCCACGTTCGAGGTGGCGATCAGGCCGATCGTCGGGCCCGCCGCCCAGCTCAGGCCCGCCAGGAAGGTCCACAGGGCGAGGAGGGCCAGAAAGAGGAGGAGGTGGCTGCCGGTGAGGTAGCCGAGGAAGGTGGAGATCGCGAGGCTGGTGCCGGAGGCGATGGCGAGTTCGGGGCGGGGGCGCCAGCTGCGCTGGAAGGTGGCGATGGCGGCCTGGAACGCGCCGAAGGCCGAGCTGGCGGCGACGGCGGGGCCGAAGAGCGCGAGGCTCGCGCCGATCACGAGCGCGAGCCCGGCGGCTCCGCGCAGGGCGACGAGGGGTTCGAGGCGGGTGCGCTCCACGGCCAGCCCCGACCGCGTCGTCTGCCGCAGCGCCCGCCACCAGGTCACAGTGCGATCGTACGGGGGTTTGGGATGAAGCAGGCGGTTTGTGGGTGTCCGTCCACAAGTGCGGGCGGACGGTCAGGCGGGGCCGGGCAGGGTCAGACGGGCTGGTGGGTGCTCTCGGCGAGGCGGGCGCGGACCGCGTCCAGGTACTCCTCGATCGCGTCCCGGTTCCGGGTCAGGCACTCCACCCGCCGCGTCATGCTGTCCCGCTCCCGCTCAAGGGTGGCCAGCATCTCCGGCGTGGCGTCCGGGAAGTGGATGACGCGGGGCTTGTCCAGGCAGGGCAGGATCTGCTTGATGAGCCGCGTGGGCAGCCCCGCGTCGAGGAGGCCCCGGATCTGCAGGACCCGGTCGACGCACGCCTCGTCGTACACGCGGTAGCCGTTGGCCGCGCGACCGGCGACGATCAGCCCCTGTTCCTCGTAGTAGCGCAGCAGCCTGCGGGGCGTGCCGGTGCGTTCCGACAGCTCTCCGATGCGCATGCCCACTCCCCCGCTCGCCCCTGAGTCCCTCACGCTTCCCCTCCGGGAAGTCTCACCCGCGCGTGCAGGCTGGCGTGCGTGGCCGCCGCGGCCCCCTCGGCCCAGCCCGCGCCGTCCCGTACGCCGCGCACCCGCGTGGTGGTCGTCTCCGGGAACATCCGCTCCGTCCGGTCGGCGACCGCGACGTCCCGGGCGGCGAGCACCGGAAGCAGCGCCCCGCCCCCACCGGGCTCCTCGTGGGTGACGGGCGCGGCGGCGGCTTCGAGGCGGGCGCCGACGCGCTGGGCGTACGCCATCCAGAAGGCCTGCCGGAACGTCTTGGTGCGCTTGCGCCCGCCCGCGCGCTGCCCGGCCTCCGCCGTCGTCATGGCGGCGAGGCCCTGCACGAGCAGGGAGGTGTACAGCAGCTCCACCACCTCCAGGTCGGCCTCGAAGCCGACGACGGTGCTGAAGCCGAGGGACTCGTTCCACACCGCGCGGCAGCGGTTCGCGCCGGCGACGGCGTCGAGGAGGATCGCCTTGGCGGTCTCGTACGGGGCGTCGACGCCGACGCGGCAGGCCCCGGGCGTGTCCGGGGCGTGCGTACGGGCGGCGAGCAGCGCCTCGTCGACGCTGTGCCGGGCCATCAGCTCCTGCGCCTTCGCGGTCAGCGCCTCCGCCTCCTGCGGGTAGCCGGTCGCCTCGGCCTTGGCGAGCAGGGCGCGGATGCGGGTGAGGGCGCGCGGCTCGTCGTCGCGGTGCGGCGGCGGTACGTGCAGCGGGGTGCCGGGCGCCGGACCGACGGGCTCGATCGGGGGCAGCCGCAGGAGGAGGCGGTAGAGGGCGAGTACGGCGGTGGCGTGCGTGAAGCGGTCGGGCCCCCGCCAGGGTTCGTGGGCGTCGAGCGCGGCGAGCTGCGCGGGCCAGCGGGCGGGCAGCGGGCCGGGGGCGTAGCGGAGGGTCTCGGTACGGATCAGGGCGGCGGCCAGGCGTACGTGGGGCTCGTCGAGGTCGCGGCGGACCAGGCGCAGGACGTCGGCGGGCTGCCAGCCGCGCTCCCAGGCGCGCCGCAGCAACTCCTCGCCCCGTGCGGCGAGTTCGGCGTCGGCGGAGGGGTCGGCGGCGAGGAGGGAGGCGCCGGTGTCGAGGCCTTCGTGGGGGTCGGCGGAGCGGTTGCCGCGGCCGGTGGTGCCGCGACTGGTGTTGCCGCGCCCGGTGCGGTGCGCCCCCTCGGGCCGACCGGCATCCGCGTCCGCCCCGTACAGCGCCGCCGCGAACGCCCTGTCGATCACCGAATCCATACCCCTAAGGGTAGGCCTGGCCCTACCTTCGACCGGCCCGCCAGTGGTCGTGAGCGCGAGGCTCCCGCGCGGTTGGCTCGGGGCATGGTTCTTGCGTCGCTACGGGCCCGGTGGGCCGGATTCCTGGGTGCCTTCGTCGCCGTCGCCCTCGGCGTTGCCTTGATCGCCGCGACGGGGGTGGGACTCGCGGCGAGTGTGCGCGCGCCGGAGCGCGAGCCGGTGCGGTTCGCCGATTCGCCAGTGGTGGTGGCGGGCCGGGACACGCTGACGGTGCCGGTGCGGCGCGGCCCCGAGGTCCGCCACGTCACGAAGCGGCTCGTTCATCCACACCCTGTGGACAACGAACTCCTGCGCGAACTGCGCCACCTCGGCCCGCTCAGCCCCGGTCGCCCCCACCCCGCCCAGACCCGTACAGACCGTACGGCACCGGACGCCGTCGGCCTCGACGCGCCCGCCGCCCGGGTGCGCGCCGTCGTCGCCGCGTCCGGCACCGGCGCCCGCGTCCTGACCGGCGCCGACCGCCGCCGGGTCGACCCGGACACCGAACGGGACGCGCGGGCGCTGGTCGCCGTGAACGCGTTCCTCGGCACGGCGGGCGGGGTCGCCGCGTTCGTGTCGGCGTTCGTGACCGCGTCGACGTTCGCGTTCGTGGTCGCGCTGCGGCGGCGCGAGTTCGGGCTGCTCCGGGCGGCCGGGGCGAGCCGGGGGCAGGTGCGGCGGTGGCTGCTCGCCGAGGCCCTCGCGGTGGGCGCGGTGGCGTCGGCGGCCGGGTGCGCGGGCGGGGCGTGGGCGGCGCCGGTGCTCGCGCGGGCGCTGGTGGACACGGAGGTGGCGCCGCCGTGGTTCACGGTCGACGGCGGCCCCGCCGGATTCGCCTGGACCTGGTGGCCGTACCAACTCGCCTTCTGGACCGGCCTGCTCGTGGCCCTCGCCGGATCGTGGAGCGCGGCGCGCCGGGCGGGCCGGGTGAGCCCCGTGGAGGCGCTGCGCGAGGCGTCGCTCGACACCGGCGTGATGCCGCTCGGCCGCCGCGTCGCGGGTGCCGTGCTGCTCGCGGGCGGGGTGGGGCTGCTCGCGTGGACGCTGTGGACGGAGCCGTCGGACCTGCTCAAGCGCAAGACGTACACGACACAGCCGATGATCCTGTCGACGGGGGTGGCGGCGCTCGCGCCAGTGCTGGTGCGGTACGTCGTGGCGCTGTTCCGTCGGCCACGGTTGCGCTTCGGGGGGAGCGCGGGCGCGGCCGGGGGCCGGAAGGAAGGGCCGCGCGGGCCCAGGAGCCGGGGCGCGGGGCCGAGCAGGCCCAGGAGCTGGGCGACCGTCGCCCGCATCGCCCGCGCCAACGCCGCCGGTTCCGTGCGCCGCACCGCCGCCGTCGCCGCCCCCGTCCTCGTCACCGTCGCCACCGCGGGCTGCCTGCTCGGCTCCGCCGCGACGGTCGGCGCGGCCAAGGCGACCGAGGCGAGGGACCGCACCGCCGCCCAACTGATCGTCACTGGCGACGACTTGAGGCAGCCGGGACGGATCCCCGGGGCGACGGTCGCGGCGTCGGCGAGCACCGCCGTCTTCGTGCGCGAGGACGGCGACACCGCGCTGCTCCGCGCCGAGGCGCGCGCCGTGACCGACCCGGCGGCGTTCGCGGCGACGCACCGGCTGCCCGTGGTCGCCGGTGACCTGCGCCGCCTCGACGACCGCTCGATCGTCGTCAACGAGGAGTGGGAGCGCCACCGCGTCGGCGAGCACGTCGACGTGTGGCTCGGCGACGGCCGCCGGACGCGGCTGCGGATCGCGGCGGTCCTCGCGCGCGGCACCGGCGACAACGGCGCCTATGTGACGGCCCGCAACGCCCCCGCCGCCCCGCTCGACCGCGTCGACGTCCGCCTGCGGGACGGCGCCGACGCCACGGCCGTCGCGGCGGCGCTGCGGACGACCGGCGGGCAGGTGCGCACGGCCGGGGAGTGGCTGGCCGCCGAGTACCCCGGCATGAAGCACCAGACGCGCCTCGGCCTGCAGATGCTGCTCGCGCTCTGCCTCGCGTACACGGCGATCTCGCTGGCGAGCACGCAGCTGATGACGGCCCCCGTACGCGCCCCCGAGCTGCGCTCGCTGCGCCTCCTCGGCGCCGCGCCCGGCCAGATACGGCTCGTGGTGGCCGCCGAGGCGGTCCTCGCGGTGGCGGTGGGCGCGGTGCTCGGCCTCGCGGTGACCCTCGTCGGCCTCGGCGGCCTCAGCGCGGGCCTCGCGCGGCTGTCGGCACCGGCGGGCGTGGTGGTGCCGTGGGACGTGATGGGGGCGTGCGTGGGGGTGCTCGCGGTGGTGGCAGTGGGGGCGGGGGTGGTGGGGTGCAGGAGGCAGGCGGCGTGAGGGCCGGGCGCCTTGGGGGGCAGGCGGCCTGAGGGGGGCAAGCGGCCTGAGGGGCAGGCGGCCCGACGGGCAGACGGCCAGACGGCCAGGCGGCCAGGCGGCCAGGCGGCCCGACGGATAGGCGGACAGACGGCCAGATGGCCCGACGGACAGACGGCCCGAGGGTCTCCCCCTGGTCGTCCTACGAGTCTCCGCCCTCGTCGATCAGCCGCCGCACCTCCCGCTCGACCAGGCCCAGGCGGGCCTCGGCGACGAGCGGCACCATGCGGCGCTGGCGGCGGGCCTCACGGACGTCGATGTCGACGGTGACCAGGGCCGGTTCCCACTTCGGTGCCTGGGCGACGACGGTGCCGCGCGGATCCACGACCCGGGAGCCGCCCCAGAACGTGGCGCCGTTCTCGTTGCCCACGCGGTTCACGAAGACGACCCAGCACTGGAGCATGCGGGCGGTGTACGACAGCAGGGTGTCCCAGTACAGGCCGGTGTCCATGGCCTCCGGGTCGAGGCTCGCGGCGCTGTTCGTCGGTACGACGATGACCTCGGCGCCGTCCTGCACGGCGAGCCAGGGCAGGACGGGCTGCCAGGCGTCGTTGCAGACGAGGGTAGCGGCGCGGCCGTGGTTGCCGGGCAGGTCGTACGCGCGCAGGTGCTGGCCGGGGCTGACGTGCTTGCGCTCCTCCCAGGCGAGGTAGTTGGGCAGGTACAGCTTGCGGTGGGCGTGCAGGAGGGCGCCGCCCGCGTAGTAGGCGGAGGTGTTGTACGCCCGCAGGCTGGTGTGCTCGTGCAGGCCGACCAGGACGTCGGGGCCGTGCAGGGACAGGCCGAGGAGGCGGGGGTCGTCGGCCGCGAGGGAGGTGTCACGGCGCAGGGCGCCCAGGTGGTAGCCGTGCAGGCTCAGCTCCGGGAACACGACGAGGTCGGCGCCCTGGGCCCCGGCCTGCGCCACCTGCTCCCGGGCGACGTCCAGGTTCTCGTCCACCTCGCCCAGCACGCAGTCCGTCTGCGCCAACGCCACTCGCATGCCCCGAGCCTCGCAGCAGCCTCGCGCGACGGCATGCGGGCGGGGGCCAGCCGGGTTCTGACGACGCGGGGTCGCCGCGCCCTGCGGAGGCCCGCACGGCGTCCGCCCGGGGTCCCGGGACGACGCAGGATGACGGCACGGCGCCGCCGCACCCTGCGGAAGCCCGTGCAGGGTCCGCCGGGGTCCCGGGACGACGCGGGATGACGGCACGGCGCCGCCGCACCCTGCGGAAGCCCGCACGGCACCTACCCGAACCCCGGCGACGCGAGGTGACCGCGCTGCCCCGCCGCACCCTGCACGGACCCGCCTCCGCGCGATGGAGCCGCTGTCGGCAGTGCGCCGCGTCCGACAGAAACGGGTGGGCGGGTGGGAGAGGGCCGCCGCGCAGCGGCGGGCCTGGGGAAGGCGCCGGGGGCAAGCCGCGGACGGCAGGGGCACCAGGCCTGCGCAAGGCGTGGGGCCCCCGGGCGGCGGCCCTCCCGGCGCGGGGCGAGGCGGCACGGGGCATGGGGCGGCACGGGGCCCGGCAGGGCGAGGCCCGGCAGGGCGAGGCCCGGCGGGGCGGGGCCCGGCGGGGCGGCGCGTGGCGGCGCGTGGCGGCGCGTGGGGGGGGCGTTGTCAGTGGTGGGTGGCATCGTCGGGGGTATGAGCAGGGGTCGGTGGGTGGTCGCTGAGGCGGACGGGGGCGTCTGCCTCGCCGTGGCCGTGGGTGAGGACGGGCAGCCCGTCGGCGGCCTCGAGCGGCACGGCGGCCTCGCCGAAGCCGTGCGCGCCCACCCCGAGGCGGAGCGGTGGGTGTGGCAGTCCACGGCGGCCGGCTATCCGCGGGTCCTCGCGGCGGGCGGCCGCGTGGAGCGCTGCTACGACGTGGAGGCCGCCGAGCTGCTGCTCCTCGGCCACGAGGGCCGCCTCGGCGAACCCCGCTCGGCCGCCGCCGCCTGGGCCCGCCTGCACCGAAGACCCGTACCGCCCGATCCCCCGCCCCGCGCGGCCGAACCGGGCTCCCAGGACTCCCTCTTCGAGCCGACCCCGGCGCCTCCCCTCCCCCTGGAAGCCCTCCTGGAGGTGTACGCCGACCAGCTCCGGCGGCACGACGCCACCGCCCACCCCGGCCGCATGCGCCTGCTGACCGCCGCCGAGTCCGCGGGCATGCTCGTCGCCGCCGAGATGAACGCCGCAGGCCTGCCCTGGCGCGCCGACGTGCACAAGGACCTCCTGCGCGAACTCCTCGGCGAGCGCTACGGCGGCAGCGGCGAGCCCCGCAGGCTCGCCGAGCTCGCGGACGAGGTGTCCGCCGCGTTCGGCCACCGCGTGCGCCCCGACCTGCCCGCCGAGGTCGTGAAGGCGTTCGCCCGCGCCGGGATCCGGATCAAGTCGACGCGCAAGTGGGAGCTGGAGGAGATCGACCACCCCGCGGTCAAGCCCCTCCTGGAGTACAAGACGCTGTACCGGATCTGGACGGCCCACGGCTGGTCCTGGCTCCAGGACTGGGTCCACGACGGCCGCTTCCGCCCCGAGTACACCCCGGGCGGCACCGTCTCCGGACGCTGGACCACGAACGGCGGCGGCGCCCTGCAGATCCCGAAGGTCATCCGCCGTGCCGTGGTCGCCGACCCCGGCTGGCGCCTGGTCGTCGCCGACGCCGACCAGATGGAGCCGCGCGTCCTCGCCGCGATCTCCCGCGACCGGGGCCTGATGGACGTGGCGGGCAGCGAGGAGGACCTCTACACCCGCCTCTCCGACCGCGCGTTCTCCGGCGACCGCGAGCACGCCAAGCTGGCGCTGCTCGGCGCGGTGTACGGCCAGACGTCCGGCGACGGCCTGAAGAACCTCGCCGCCCTGCGCCGCCGCTTCCCGCTGGCCGTCGCGTACGTCGACGACGCCGCGAAGGCGGGCGAGGAGGGCCGCCTCGTACGGACCTGGCTCGGCCGCACCAGCCCCCCGGCCGCCGGGGCGGCGGACGACGACGGCGGCGAGGCGGGCATCCCCCAGGAGCCGGACGCCCCCCAGCAGACCTCCCCGGGCAGCGAGTTCACCCCCGGGTACGCCTCCACCGACGCCCGCGCCCGCGGCCGCTTCACCCGTAACTTCGTCGTCCAGGGCAGCGCCGCCGACTGGGCCCTCCTCATGCTCGCCGCCTTGCGCAGAGCCACCGCGGGGATGCGTGCCGAGCTGGTCTTCTTCCAGCACGACGAGGTGATCGTGCACTGCCCCGAGGAGGAGGCCGAGGCCGTCGCCGCGGCGGTGCGCGAGGCGGGGGACCTCGCGGGCAGGATCGCGTTCGGCGAGACGCCGGTGCGGTTCCCGTTCACGGTGGCCGTGGTGGAGTGCTACGCCGACGCCAAGTGACGCCCCGGTCCGGGGCAGTTCACGCCAGCCGTTCCTTGAGCTCCGCGACCACCCTGGCGTTGACGCCGTCCAGGGATTCGAGGGCCGCGAGGGCCGCCTCCCACTGCGCGTGCGCCTCCCGCGTGCGGCCCTCGGCACTCAGCAGCAGCCCGTACTGGTGGCGGGCGAGCCCCGCCATGTGCGTGTCGCCGCGGTGCTCGGCGCGGTCCAGGAGCAGCGCGCACTCGCGCGCCGCGTCCTGCGCGCGGGCGAGTGCGCGCAGGGCGCGGACCAGGCCGAGGCGGGACTGGGACTCCCCGTGCCAGTCCTGGTACTCGCCGTGGAGCCGCAGCGACTCCTCGAAGTGGTCGCGGGCGGCGGCGGGTTCGCCGAGGGTGAGGCGGGCGTAGCCGATGTTGCAGTGGGCGGACTGGCGCACGACGAGGTGGCCGATGCGTTCGCCGATGGCGAGGCTGCGCTCGTGGTGGGTGATGGCGGCGCGGGCGTCGGTGTGCTCGTAGAGGTTGCCGAGATGGCTGTACGTGATGGCCTCGCTCAGCGGGTCGTCGAGCCCCCGGGCCAGGTCGAGGGCCTGACGCAGGGCGGCGGCGGACTCGTCGTGCCGGCCGAGGCCTTCGAGGAGGAGGCCCCGGTGGTTCAGGGCCCGCCGCACGGCGGAGGTGTCACCGAGGTCCCGCCACAGTTCGAGTGCCTCGTCGTTGAGCGCCAGCGCCTCACCCGCGCGGCCCGCCATGAACCGGTGCCCCGCGAGGTCGGACAGCGCCTGCGCGCTCGCCCCCGGCTCACCGTGCCGCCGCGCGGCGGCCACGGCGAGGGCGCAGAGCCGGCCCAACTCGGTGAGCCTGCCCCGGCGTTGCAGATACGGGAAGAGGTGCCGGACGAGCCGGGGCACGAGCCCGCCGGCGTCGTGGGTGTGGCGCTCGGTGAGCGTGACGACGTTCCCCAGCTCCTGGTCGGCCCAGGCGAAGGCCCGGTCGGGGGTGGGGAAGGTGAGGGTGCCGGGGTCGCCCCCGCCCTCACCCCCGCCCCCGCCCTCACCCCCGCCGCCGGGCTCTCCTAGGCGGTCCCTCTTGTCCTGACTGTCCGGCATGATCACGAGGAGGGCGTTCCTGGCGGTGGTCGCGTACCAGTCGAGGGCCGCGCGGTCGGCCGACTCCGGGGCGGGGGCGGCGTGTTCGCGGGCGAAGTCGCGGACCAGGTCGTGGGGTGCGTAGCGGCCGTACGCGATCTCGTCGAGCAGGGCGACGTCGACGAGGCGGTCGAGGGCGGACTGGGCGCGGCGGCGGGGCAGGCCGAGGAGCCGGGCGAGCAGCGGGGCGCCGTACTCCGGCAGGTCGAGGGCGCCGACGGCGCACAGGGCGCGGGCGGCGTCCCGGTCGCTCTCGCGGTCGGACGTGCGCAGTGAGTCGAGGGCGACGTCCAAGGAGCGGCGTACGCTCAAGTCGTCGTGTTCCAGGTGGTGCAGCCGCTCCCCGCAGTCGGCGAGGAGGCCGGCGAGCGCGTCCGGCGTGAGCGCGCTGCGGGCGGCGAGGCGGGCCGCGACGACACGCAGGGCCAGCGGCAGGCGGCCCGCGAGCGCCACCAGCGGATGGGCGGCGTCGAGCCCGTCCCTGCCGGATGCCGCCCGGAGCAGCGCGGCGCTGTCCGCGTCGGACAGCGGCCGCAGCGGGAAGCGGGCCGCGCCGTCGAGCGCGGTGAGCTGCGAACGGCTCGTCACGATGACGGCGCAGCCGGGCCCGCCGGGCAGCAGCGGCCGCACCTGCGCGGCGCTCGCGGCGTCGTCCAGGACAAGGAGTGTCCGGGTCGGCGCGAGCAGGGACCGCAGCAACGCGGCGGCCGCGTCGGGGTCTTCGGGCGCGTGCCGCGCCTCGGTCCCGAGGTCCCGCAGGAGCGCGGCGAGGGCCTGGCCGGGGGTGAGCGGGGTCATGCCGGGGGTGGCGCCGTGCAGGTTCAGGTAGAGCTGGCCGTCGGGGAAGGCGGCGCGCAGTTCGTGCGCGGTGTGGACGGCGAGCGCGCTCTTGCCCACGCCGGCCATCCCGGCGAGTACCGCCACCCGGGGGCGGCCTTCGCGCACCTCGGGCCGCGAGGGCGCCTCGGGTGCGCCCCCTCCTCCGGTGAGCAGCTCCCGAAGCCGTCGGGACTGGGCCGCGCGCCCGGTGAAGTGGGGTGGCTTGGGAGGGAGTTGGGCGGGGCGGGGCAGTCGGGTGGGCGCGGAGGCGGTCTGCCGGCCACCGGCCAGGAGGGCCCGGGGCGGACCGGGAAGCTGTTCTGCCCCTGGGGGCTGAGGCGCTGGCGGGGGCTGATGAGCCACCGAGGACTGATCCGCCGCCGAGAGCTGATGCGCCACCGAGGGCTGGTCCGCCACCGAGGACTGATCCGCCACCGAGGGCTGACGAGCTACCGAGGGCTGGTCCGCCACCGAGGACTGACGAGCCAGCGAGGGCTGGTCCGCCACCGAGGGCTGGTCCGCCGAGGAAAGCTGTTCCACAGCCGGGGACGGTTCCGCCGACGAGGGCTGTTTCGATGTCCGGGACGGCGAAGGCTCCTGGGGCGGCGTCCCCGGTCGGGACGGCGGCCGTCGCTCGGGGGCGTTCCGCTTCGGGGGCTCGGGGTGCGGGTGCGGGTGCGGTCGGACGGGAGGCGGAGCGGTGCCGGTACGCGGCGGGTCCGCGTCGGCCGCCGGAGCGCCCCGGCCCCCACCCGCGCCCCCGCGCAGAATCTCGCCGTGCGCCTCCCGCACCGCCTCCCCGGGCTCCACGCCCAGCTCGTCGACGAGGCGGCGGCGGAGCGCGCGGTGGACGGCGAGGGCCTCCGCCTGGCGCCCGGTGCGGTGCAGCAGGAGCATCAGCTGGCGGTGGAAGGTCTCGCGGAGCGGGTGCTCGGCGACGAGCGAGGACAGCTCCGGGGTGCGGAAGGCGAGTTCGGCGAGACGGCGGCCGGGCGCGATGGCGGCGGCTTCGAGGAGCGCGTCGTAACGGCACTCCAGGAGCAGGAGCCGGGACTCTTCGAGGCGTTGGACGAGGGCGTGGCCCGCGGTGGCCGTCGGCAGGCCGGACAGCGGCGTGCCGCGCCAGAGGGCGAGGGCCGCGCGGGCGGACTCCTCGACGGCGGCCCAGTCGCGGTCGGCGTGCGCGGCGCGGGCCTGCGCGAAGCGGCGTTCGAAGAGGCGTACGTCGAGTTCGCCGTCGTCGACGCGGAGGCGGTAGCCGGGCGGTACGGCCCGCAGCCGGTCGGGGTCGTCCAGGAGGCGGCGCAGCCGGGTCACGTGGTTCTGCAGGGAGGCGCGCGCGGACGCGGGCGGGCCCTCGGCCCACAGCGCCTCCTTCAGCGCGTCGGCGGAGACCACGCGGTCGGGTTCCAGGAGCAGCGCGGCGAGCAGGGCGCGGGCCTTGGGGCTGCGTACGGGATGCGGTTCGCCTGCGGCGTCGTACACGGCGGGCACGCCGAGGAGCCCGAACCGCAGCTCGTCCGCCATGCTCGCCCAACTCCCCGTCACCGCCGGTCCGGACGTCCGGCCGGGTTCGGCCGGCGCTCCTTCCGAACGGCCGTTGGGCACATGTTAGCGATCTGTTGGCGGGGCCTGATGGGATCACTACATCGGACCTGGCCCCGCCGGTGCGTGCGCTAAGCGCGTGGCTCGGGGGAGTGTCGCCGCCGCGGCCGGGTCCGCCCAAGCTGGCCTCTGGCCCTGAGCAGGTGCCCCGTTGCGGTGGGACGGGGGCGCCGTCGATCGGCCTGCGGCCTCGTCCTCAAACGCCGGACGGGCTGGGACCGGCTGGTCGTCGCCCTCGGGTGGCACAGCCTCCACCCAATCGCGCTCCGCGCCCGTCCTCAAACGCCGGACAGGCTGGGACCGGCTGGTCGTCGCCCTCGGGTGGCACAGCCTCCACCCAATCGCGCTCCGCGCCCGTCCTCAAACGCCGGACAGGCTGAATGTCTCCCGGGCGGCCGGGATGCCGCCGCCCGAGCGAGGCGGAAGCACGCTCACGTCACCGGCAGTCGCACCGTGAACACGGAGCCCTTGCCCCGCTCGCTCTCCACCCCCACCGTCCCCCCGTGCGCCTGCACGAGGTTGCGGACGATGGCCAGACCCAGGCCGCTGCCGCCGGTTGCCCGGGTGCGGGACTTGTCGGCTCGCCAGAAGCGGTCGAAGACGTGGGGGAGGTCGCCGGGGGCGATGCCGGTGCCGGTGTCGGAGACCTCGATCAGCACGCCCGCGTCCGCGCCGACGCCCGCGTTCCGGCAGCTCACCGTCACCTCTCCGCCCGCCGGGGTGTGGCGGATCGCGTTGGAGACGAGGTTGCCGATGGCCTGGCGCAGGCGCAGGGGGTCGGCGGTGAGCCAGGGGTCACCGGTGGCGCGGGCGGTGAGGCGGACGCCGGCCGCGTCCGCGCGGGCCTGGTGGGCGGCCACGACCTGGTCGGCGAGTTCCACGGCCCGGACGGGCTCGCGGTGCAGACGCAGGGTGCCCGCGTCGGCGGCGGCGAGGTCCTGGAGGTCGTTGACGATGTGCTGGAGGAGCAGGGCCTCCTCAAGGAGCGAGGTGACGAGTTCCGGGTCGGTCGCGACGACGCCGTCCTCCGCGGCCTCCAGCCAGCCGCGGATGTTGGACAGCGGTGTCCGCAGCTCGTGCGCGACGTCGCTGACCATCGCCTTGCGCTGCTCCTCCAGGGCCTTGCGGTGCGCGGCCATGTCGTTGAACGCGGCGGCGAGCTGGCTGATCTCCCCGGCCGAGCGGGCGGGCACGGGCTCGGTGGCCTCGCCGGTCTTCATGCGCTGCGTCGCCGTGGTGAGGGCGCGCAGCGGCCGGGTGAGACGGGTCGCGGCGAACGCGGTGGCGGCCACGGTCACGGCGAGGATCGCGGCGGCGAGCCCGACCAGGCGGGTGGTGTTGGCGCCGGACAGCTGGAAGCCGCTGTCGGAGGGGCGGGAGCCGTCCGGGCTGGTGATGAACAGGAGCGCGGGCGACGACACGTACGGGCCGAGCTGTTCGCGGCGGGCGCTGTCGATGCAGCTCGCGGCGAGCGCCTCCTCGGCCTGCTCGGCCTCGCTGCGGGCGGCCTTGGCCTTGCGCGCCGCGTCCGCCTCCTGGCGCGGGGTCTGAGCGGGCGCGTCCCTGGACGGGGGCGGTGTGCCGCCGGGGGTGGACGGCGTCGGCTCCGGGGCGACCTGCGGGATGCTCGCCAGGTAGAGGCGCGGGGTGCCGCCGCGGCCGATGGTGAGGCCGAACTTCACGGGCTCGGAGCCCTTGCGGCGCATGCAGGCCCAGGCCAGCTTGTTGACCTTGTCGAGGGCCTTGCGCTCGGTCGCGGTGATGTTGATCAGGTCGCCGGAGCCGCAGCTGTAGTCCGTCACGCGGCTGTCGGCGTCCTCGGGCACCTGGACGTGCGGGCGCCCGCTCGGGCCGACGACGAGCTTGGCGTCGACGCCCCGGTCCCGCAGGCAGGCCACGTTCCTCTCGGCGATCGCCCGCAGCGTGCGGCGCTCGCTCTCGGGCAGCCGGAAGGGGCCGACGGCCCGCGGGTCGATGCGGTCGACGGCGCCGGTCCCGGTGCCGAGGCCCGCGCCGGTGCCGAGGCCGGTGCCGCCGGGGTCGCCGCCGCTGCCGCCGGGATCACCGCCGACGCCGCCGAAGCCGCCGTCGGCTTCGGGCGCCCGCGACTCCTTCGTCGGCGCCTCGCCCGGGACGGGCGCGGGGTCGGGTCCGACGGTGGCGCCGGCCCCCGTGTCCGACAGCCCGTCCTTCCGGCCCGCCGCCAGCGTCGAGTCGACGGCGAGCGGGTCCACGACGGCGGACGCGCGCGCGGGCAGCCGCGCCCCGCGCTCCCCACCCGGCCCGGCGGAGTCGGCGATGACCTTGCGGTTCTCGGTGGTGAGCGCGATGCGGCGGCCGGTGTCGGCGGCGAGCCTGCGGACCGTGCGGTCGGCTTCGCGCCAGTTGGGGCGGGTGGCCGCGAGGCCGAGGAGCTTGTCGTAGATCCGGGCGTCGTCGGCGAGCACCTGCCCCTGCTCCTGCCGGATCGCGCCGGACGTGGTCTGCGCGGCGAGCCAGGCGGTGGCGGCGATCGACATGACGGAGACGAGCACGGAGACGGCGAGCAGCCGGGTCAGCAGGCTCTTGCGTACGGGGACGCGGGTGCGGGCGGCGCCGTCGGCCTCCCGCCTACGCCTCATGGGAAGCCGCCGCCCCGTAGTGCGCGACGAGTTTGTACCCGACGCCGAACACCGTCACGAGCCGCTGCGGCGACCGCGGGTTCGCCTCGATCTTCTTGCGCAGATTCAGTACGTGGACGTCGACGGTCCGCGCGGATATGTACCCCGACGAGCCGTGGATCCGATCCAGGAGCTGCGGCCGCGTGAACACCCGCTCCGGTTCGGCGGCGAGCGCGGCGAGCAGCTCGAACTCGCCGGGCGTGCACTCGACCCGGCGTTCGTCCACGGTCACCTCGTGCCGCCGCTCGTCCACGACGAGGCCCCCGGCCCGCAGCACCCGGGCGTCCGGGTCGGGCGGCGGCAGATGCGCGGTGCCTCCGGCGCGCCGCAGCAGGGTGCGGACGCGGGCCATCAGCTCGCGGGGGCTGTAGGGCTTGGTGAGGTAGTCGTCGGCGCCCAGGTCGAGGCCGAGGAGCAGGTCGTCCTCGGTGGAGCGGGCGGTCAGCATGAGGATCGGCAGCGTGCTGGCGCCGGGGGCCGCGCCGGGCCCCGGGTGCTCCCCGGGCCGGGGCCCCGCGCGCAGCACGCGGGTCACGCCGAGGCCGTCGACCTCCGGCATCATCACGTCGAGGATGAGCAGGTCGGGCGCGTGCCGCCGGACCTGTTCGAGCGCGGCCCGGCCGTCGTGGACGACGCCGACCGTGTGACCCTCGCGCTCCAGATAGCGGCGGATGAGGTCGGCCTGTTTCTCGTCGTCCTCCGCGACCAGGACAAAAGCGCACATGCGCCCGAGCATAAGTGGACCTCCGCGGTCCACGACCGTCCCGGGAACGCCCTGACAGGAATCAAACAACTCCCCGCACCGGCCGCGGGCCGAGGGCTCCCGGCCCGCCGATCCGTCGGCGAAAGGGCCCTCCGCCCGCTCCCCGCCCCCCGGTTATCCTGGGATCTTTCCGTCAGAAGAGGTCGTACCCGTGGAGTTCCGGCTGCTCGGAGCGGTGTCCGTCGCCACCGAGGCCGGTGAGGTGCCGCTGGGTCCCGCGAAGCGCCGCAGTCTGCTCGCGACCCTGCTCCTGCGCCCCAACTACCCCGTGTCCGTGCAGCGTCTGACCGAGGCCCTGTGGGACGACGAGCCACCGGCCCGCGCCCGCGGTGTCATCCAGGGCCATGTGTCGCGGCTGCGCACCCTGCTGGTCGCCGCCGACGCGCAGATGTACGGCGTGGAGCTGGTCACCCAGGGCACGGCGTACCTGCTGCGGATGCCGGAGACCCTGATCGACTCGCACCGCTTCGAGGAACTGGTGACGCTGGCCCGCGGCCAGCGCGCGGTGGCCGACGCGGTGACGATGTACGAGGAGGCGCTCGCGCTGTGGCAGGGCCCGGCGCTGACCGGGGTGCATCCGAGCCCGTCCCTGCAGGCGGCGGCGCAGGCCCTGGAGGAGACCCGGCTCGCGTCGGTGGAACAGCTCGCCGCCGGGTACGGGCAGGTGGGCGAGCACGCGCGCGCCGCCGCCCTGCTGCGCGCCGAGGCGACCGCCCACCCGCTGCGGGAGTCCCTGTCGGCGGCGCTGGTCACCGCGCTGCGGCGGGCGGGCCGCCGCTCGGAGGCCCTGGACTGGTTCCACCGCGCGCGACGGCTGCTCGCGGACGAGCTCGGCCTCGACCCGGGCCCGGAGCTGGCGGACGCGTACGCGCTCGCGCTGCGGGGCGAGAGCGAGGAGCCGACACCCCCGCGACCGCAGCCACACCCGCACCCGCACCCGCACCCGCACCCGCACCCAGTGCCACACCCGGCCCCGGCCTCCGCCGCACCCACCCCGGCTCCCGCTCCCCCCTCCACGCCCGCGCCCGCGCTCACCCCCACTAACGCGCCCACCCCCACCCCCACCCCCGCCCCCGCGGACCTCCTCCCCCGCGCCCCCCGCGGCTTCCACGGGCGCGCCGCCGAGTTCACGGCGCTGTCCCGCGCGGCCGCGGGCGAGGCCCCGGTGTGCCTGGTCACGGGCCCCGCGGGCGTCGGCAAGACCGCGATCGCGGTGCAGTGGGCGCACCGCAACCGCACGGCCTTCCCCGACGGCCGCCTCTACGCCGACCTGCGCGGCTTCGCCGACACCGGTGAACCGTCCGTCCTCGACGTGCTGCGGGAGTTCCTGCCGGCCCTCGGCGTGCCGCCGCGCCGGATACCGGAGTCGGCGAACGGCGCGGCCGCGCTGTTCCGCGCCCTCGCCGCCGAGCGTCAACTCCTCGTCGTACTCGACAACGTACGGGATTCCGAGCAGGTCAGACCGCTGCTGCCGGGTGGCGCCCGGTGCGTCACCGTCGTCACGAGCCGGAACCGGCTGCGCGGCCTGATCGCCAGTGACGCGGCCCGGCCGCTGCCCGTGGACGTCCTCGGACCGGAGGACGGCACGGCGCTGCTCGCCGGGGTGCTCGGTCCTGAGCGGGTGCTCGCGGAGCCGGTGGCCGCACGCCGGCTCGCGGAGCTGTGCGGCGGGCTGCCGCTGGCGCTGCGGGTGGTGGCCGCGCGGCTCGCCGACCGCCCGCAGGGGACGCTGGCCGCGATGGCCGCCGAACTGTCCGACGAGTCGCGGCGCTCGGTGCTCCTCGACGTGGAGGACACCGGTGTGCGGGCGGCGCTGCGGCTGACGCTGCGGCAGCTCCCGGAGTCCGTCGGGCACCACTTCGCGCAGCTGGGCCGCCATCCGGGCACGCACGTCGACCGGTACACGGCGGCGGCCCTCGCGGGCACCGACCCGGACACCGCCGAGGCCGCCCTGGAGCGGATGGCGGCCGCGCACCTCCTGACCCCGGTGGCGCCGGACCGCTGGGCCCCGCACGACCTGGTGCGGCTGTACGCCCGTGGCCTCCCCGGGGACCCCGAGGCGCTGCCGCGCGCCCTGGACCACTGTGTCGCCACGGCGCTCGCGGCGGCCCGGGCGGCCGAGCCCGGCGACGAGCCGTGCTTCACGCTGCCGGACGGCTTCCGGGAGCCGCGCGCGGTACGGGAGTTCGCGGACCGGGCCGCCGCCATGGACTGGTACGCCGCCGAACGCGAGGACCTGGCCCTCGCGGCGGGCGCGGCGGACGCGGCCGGACTGCACGACCGGACCTGGCGGATCGTGCTCGCGCTGTGGCCGCTCGTGGTGTGGCGGGTGCGGGACGGCTGGACGCCGCTCCTGGAGACGGCGCTGCGGGCGGCCCGCGCCGCCGACGACCCGTACGCGCAGGCGCGGGTCCTCGCGCTGCTCGGCTGGGTCATGACGGAGGAGGGCCGCACGGCCGAGGCGCTGCCCTTCCTGGAGGCGGCACCGCGGCTCGCGGCGCGGGCGGGCGACCCGGGGGGAGAGGCGACCGCGCTGATCAACCTGTCCCTCGCGCAGGCGGAGCTCGGCGGCACGGACGAGGCCGCGCACGGCTGCGTGCGGGCCGCGGAACTGGCCCGCTCGGCCGGTGACGGCAACACCGAACGCCTCGCCCTGCACCACCTGGCCCGCCACCGACTGGCCGCGCGCGACTGGCAGTCGGCCCTGGACACGGCGCACGCCGCGCTGGCCCTCACACCCCAGGAAGAAGCCGCGAGCGCGGGCCGGGTGCTCCTCGTCACGACCGTCGGCGAGGCGCTGCTCGGCCTCGGCGACGAGGCGGAGGGCATCCGCCGCCTGGACGCGGCGGCGCGCGAGGCGGAGTCGAGCGGCTTCGACGAGGGCGCGGTGCGGGCCCTGGAGGCGCTGCTGCGGGTGTCGGCGCAGGACGGCTTCCGGGAGCGGCACGCGGCGGCGGCGCGGCGGCTCGCGGCGGGCGCGGAAACAGGCTGACCTGCCGGGTCTCCCCCCGCCCGCCGGTTCTCCGTCCTCGCTCCCCGACGTGAGCGGGACGGCAGCGGCGCGTGAGCGGAACGACAGCGGGTGGGCCCAGTCTGGTGTCAACGGCGGGAACGACCGCCAGGACCGCACCACCCCAGGGGGAGCACCATCATGCGTACGTCTCGGATCCGCGCCGCCGCACTCGCCGCCACCACCGCCGCACTGGCCCTGGCCACGCTGACCGCCTGCGGCAGCTCGGACGGCGGCGACACGAAGGGCACCGGCAAGAGCGGGGGCGCCATCGTTTCGGAGACGACGGAGACTCCGGGGAAGACGGAGGAGACGGACAAGACGGAGAGGGCCGGGCAGGCGGAGAAGGCGAGCGGCGGGGCGTCCGGCGCGGCCGGGGGCGCGACCGTCGACGCGGCCAAGGGTCCGGGCGCCGGGTCGGCCTCGGGCGCGACGGTCAACGCGAGCAAGGGCTCCGGGGCGAAGGCCTCCGCCGGGATGCGGGCGTGCGACGGCCAGGAGATGTCGTACTCCGTGACGCACCGCTTCGCCGGACAGCGCGGCGAGCACCTGCTGATCACCGCCACGAACGCGGACTCCAAGCCGTGCTACGTCACGTCGTTCCCGTCGGTGATGCTCGGCGACGCGGTGAACGTGCTGCGCCACTCCGCCAAGGACACCCCCGGCGGCGGCAAGGCCCTCACGGTCAAGCCCGGCGGCAAGGTCTACGCGGCCGTGAACCTGTTCACCGACGGCGCGCGGACGCACACGTCGACCAGCCTCAGCATCGCCATGCAGGACCACACCGGCGACACCGGCCCCGGCGTCGGCCAGGAGGCCTTCGACGCCAAGGGCGTGCCGTCGAAGTTCACGTGGTCCACGGCCGACGTCACGAACTGGAACCCGGCGAAGCCCTACAACTTCTGATCCCGGTACTTCTGATCTGCCGACTCCCCCAGAAGGCGATCAGTTGCAGGAGCGCCCCCCTGCGCGCGCGTGCGCGGAGGGGGGCGCTCTGGTCTCCGGCGGCGCGGGCGACGGGGGCTACGCGTCCTCGTACGGTACGACGACGACCTGCACGTCGTCCTCGTACACGATGCGGCCGGGGTCGGCGGAGCGGACCGTGCGGCACGGGACGCCGTGGGCGGCGAGGATGTCCAGGTAGCCGGGTACGCGCTCGATGAGGTGGGTGGCGGTCGACTTGAACCAGGCGACGGCGCCGGGGTTCGCCTCGCGGTCGTAGGCGGCGGACGGCGTCGTGTACGCGGCGTCGTACCAGTCGTTGGTGGCACGCCAGAAGCCGTGCTGCTCGGGAGTGAGCTTCCCTTCCCGAGCGAGGGTGTTCACCAGGAAGAAGACGCCCGGGTGGACCCCGCGTTCGTGCGGGGTCGGGGACTCGAAGCGTATGTACGCCGTCTCTGGGGAGGCCGTCGCGGCCGTGCTCGTCTCGTCGGTCACCGGCGCATCCTCGCATCGGCGGCGGCCACCCAGTGCGGCGCCCCGGCGCGCTCGGCGACGGCACGCGCCTGCCGGTGGTGCCGGGCGGCGGCGCCCGGCCGGCCGAGGGCGGCGGCGAGGTCACCGACGTACAGGGCGACGGGCTCCAGGGTCAGGACGCCGCTCCCCGCTCCGGCCAACTCGTCGCAGGCGGGGAGCAGTTCGCGGTACAGCCCGTCGAGGACATCCTGCGGGGCGGTCGGGGAGCGGAGGGCGGCGCGGGCGCGGAGGCAGAGGTGGGCTTCGAGGAGTTGGTCGTGGGGGAGGGGGCGGGGGCTGGGGCCAGGACCAGGGCCGGGGCCGGGGCCGGGGTGGTTGGGGGCGGAGGCGGTGTCGGCACTTCCGTCCGCGTCCGCCCCCGCGTCCGCGTCGGCCCCTGCGTCCGCGTCTGCCCCTGCGTCTGCCCCTGCGTCCGCGTCGGCCTCAGCGCTCGCGCCTCCGCTCTGCACCCGCAGGCACAGCAACGCCAGCTCCAGCAGCCCCGCGGTGCCGGCTCCGCCCGTTCCTCCCTCCCCTTCTGCCCTGCCCGCCCTTCTCAGCTCCTCCAGCTCCTCCAGCTCTTCCAGTCCTTCCACCCCGTCCAGCCTCTCCATCCCGCTCAGCCCCTCCATCCCCTCCATCCCCCCGCCCCGCATCCGCGCCGCAGCCGCCCTGCACCCCGCCTCCGCCTCCCGCACCCGTCCGGCGACGGCGGCCCGCAGCGCCGCGTACCACCCGGTGAACACCCCGGCCAGCGGCAGCCCGTGCCGTTCGGCGAGCCGGTCGACGGCGGCGGCGTGGCCGTCGGCGCGGTCGAAGTCGGCGAGCGCGGAGTGGGCCTGGAGCAGCATGAGGTGGCCGAGGACTTCGAAGGCGACGAGCCCGTGGTGGGCGGCGAGTGCGGTCAGCTCCTCGCCGATGCGGGCGCGTTCGGGGGCGAGTCCGGGGCGGTGGAAGGTGTGGAGATAGCGGGCGTTCAGGGCGAAGGCCAGGAGTGCGGCGGAGTCGGCGGGGCCGCCGCCCGGGACCACCCCGACCTCCCCGCCCGCGCCAGCCTCCGCCTCCGCATCCGCAACCGCATCCGCAACCGCCCGCGCCAGCCTCTCCGCCTCCCGCGCCGCCTCCGCGCCGCGTTCCGTGCGGGCGCCCCGCGTCTCCATGCCGACGGTGCTGAGCAGGCGGCTCCGGGTGGCGCGGCGGCCCGGGCTGCCGTCGTCCGGCAGGGCGGCGAGGGCGCGCAGGGCGGCGGTGACGATGCGGCGGGAGAGGGCTTCGTCGTCGTTGCGGGCCCAGATGCCCGGGACGTCGAAGGCGCCGATGACGCGGGCGGTCAGCTCGGGGTCGCCGGTCGCCTCGGCGGCGGTGAGGGCGTCGGAGCGGTAGCGGCGGGCCTCGGCGAGGGCGCCGGTGACGGCGAGGTTCCGCACGAGCCCCATGACGATCCCCAGGCGCTCCCGCCCTCCGGGCACCCTCCGCCCCCCGGCGGACTCCTTGCCCCCGCCCCGGTCATACGCCTCCAGCGCCGCCCCCCACAGCCGTACCGCCTCGTGCGGCGCGAACGCGGCCTCGGCGCGCCGGGCCGCCCGGGCGGCGAAGTCGGCTGCGCGGGCGGCGACCGCGCCGGTGCCCGCGCTCAGGTAGTGGTGGGCGATGGCTTCGACGGAGTCGGGCCGCAGGCGTTCGAGGAGTTCCGCGACGGCGGTGTGCAGCCGGGCGCGGCGGGGCGCGGACAGGTCCCCGTACAGGGTCTCCCGCACCAGTGCGTGCGCGAACTCGACCCGCTCCCCCGCCCTTTGCCCTCCCGGCCCTCCCGGTCCTCCCAGCCCTCCCAGCCCTCCCAGCCCTCCCAGCCCTCCCGGTCCTCCCAGCCCTCCCGGACCTCCCGGTCCTCCCAGCCCTCCCGGACCTCCAGCGACGAGGAACCCCGCCGCCAGCCCGGCCTCGACCCCCTCCAGAACGGCGTCCTCGTCCCCGGTGAGCGCGCTCAGCACCTCCAGGTCGACGGTCGCTCCGACCAGTGCGGCGCGCAGCAGCACCGCGCGCGCCCCGGTCGGCAGCGTGCCGAGCCTGCGCCGCACGATGTCCCGTACGCCGTCGGGGACTTGGGAGAGCGCGGCGGCCCCTTCGGTGGCGTACAGGCGGACGATCTCCCGTACGAAGAAGGGGTTGCCGCCGCTGCGGCGGTGCACGGTACGGACGGCGGCGGGGTCGAGGGGGCGGGGCGAGACGGCCCGCGCGAGGGCGCCCACGGCGGTCTCGGTCAGCGCGCCGAGCCGCACCCGCACGGGCTCGGCGCGGGCCACTCGCCCCAGCAACTCCCGTACGTCGTCGGACACTTCACCGTCCCGGTACGTTCCCACGAGCAGCACGGCCCGTGCCATCGGCCGCTCCACCAGCGAGGCGAGCAGTTCCAGCGTGCCGCTGTCGGCCCAGTGCAGGTCGTCGAGCACGAGCAGCAGGGGGTGCCCCCGGTCGGCGACCCCCGAGATCAGCTCGCCCACCCGCCGGTACCACCAGAAGCGATCACCGCCCCCGCCTCCGCCCGCGACGTCCCCCTCCGCAACCCCCAGCTCCTCCAGCACCTCGGTCCAGGGCCACCCGGCAGGAACCCCGCCCTGCTCCGAGGCCCGCCCCCAAGCGGTGGCCCACCCCTCCCCCTTCAGCCGTCCCGCCAGCTCCCGCACCAGAGCGGTCTTCCCCGCCCCGGCGTCCCCGGAGATCAGGCCCAGGGCCAACTGCCCCTCCCGCACGACACCGTGAGCCGCGGCCGTCAGGTCGGCCAACTCCGACTCCCGCCCGACAAGCCCGCTCCCCCTCTCCCCAGGGGCTCCGTCGAACTCCCCCGGGGCTCCGTCGAACTCCCCAAGGGCTCCGTCGAACTCCTCCGGGGCTCCGGCGAACGGGGCAGTGCCCACCCTCCCCCGGACTCCCGGCTCCGCTCGGGCAGGGGACCAGTTGCCCACAGCAGGTGACGGCTCGGGCGGGCACGGCCTCGCGGCGGCTTCCGCCCCGAGAGCACCGCCACCCCGCTGAGCCAGGATCTCCCCTTCCAGCCTCCGCAGTCCCTCCCCCGGATCCACGCCCAGCTCCCCGGCCAACCGCTCCCGGGCCCGCCGCAGGACCCCGAGGGCGTCCCCTTGCCTCCCCGCCCGGTAAAGGGCGACAGCGAGCAGTTCCCAGGCCTCCTCCCGCCACGGGTGCCCCTCGACATGCGCCTCCAGGTCGAGCACCGCCTCCGCCGCCCGCCCGAGGGCAAGCGCGGCGGAAGCCCGGCGTTCCACGGCGAGCAACCGCAGCCCCTCCAGCCGAGCGGCCTCCCCGCGAGCCCACTCCGCGGCGGCCCACTCCGCGTACGCGGGCCCCCGCCAGCCCGAAAGCGCGTCATCGAGCACCCCCAAGGCCAGCCGGGCGTCTCCGCCAGAAACCGCGCCCCCGCCAGAACCGGCGCCCCCTCCGGCAACCGCGTCCCCGCCGGAGAGAAGCCGGCCCGCCTCCCCCACCGCCCCCTCGAACCGCCAGGCATCCACCGCCCCGCCCCCGGCGAGCAGCGCGTACCCGGGCCCGGACGTCACGAGCAGCCGCGCGGGCGCCCGCCGGGCCCGCCCCGGCTCAAGCACCTTCCGCAGGTCGCCGACGAACGTCCGGATCGCCCCGACGGCCCGTGGCGGCGGGTCCGCCCAGAAGTCGTCGACCATCCGGTCCACCGGAACGGTCCGGCGCCGGGCGACGAGGAGCCGGGCGAGGACGGCGCGGTGCCGGGGCCCCTTGAGGTCGAGGGAGCGCCCGTCCGCGTCCCGGGCGGCGAGGGGCCCGAGGACCTGGAACGTCACGTCACCGGCCCCCGGCCCGGCGTTCTCCTCCTGCGGCACCCTCTCAACGTACCGCTCGTCACCTGCGCGGACCCGCTGCTGATCGGTTGCTGATCCGGGCCGCGCACGCTGGATCCATGACACCCCGGACACCGCACCCGTCCCAGCCCGAGCCCCGCATCGAGGGCTTCACCCACCACCGGATCCGCGTCAGCGACGACGGCGTCCACCTGAACGCCGCCGTGGGCGGCGACCCCGGCAACACCCCTGTGGTCCTCCTGCACGGCTTCCCCCAGACCCACCTCATGTGGCGCCACGTGGCCGCGGACCTCGCGGCGGACCACCACGTGATCTGCCCGGACCTGCGCGGGTACGGCGCGAGCGACAAACCGGCGGAGGCGGCGGACGGCCGGACGTACGCCAAGCGGACGATGGCGGCGGACGTGGTGGCGCTGGCACGGGCCCTCGGGCACGAGCGGTTCGCGCTCGCGGGGCACGACCGGGGCGCGCTGGTGGCGATCCGCGCGGGGCTCGACCACCCGGACGCGGTCACGCACCTCGCGTCCCTCGACGTCCTGCCGACGCTGGACATGTGGGACGTCATGCGCGGCACGTCCGCCGCGATCGGCTTCCACCTGTACTTGATGGCGCAGCCGCCGGGGCTCCCGGAGCGGATGATCTCGGCGGACCCGGACGCGTTCTTCGGCCACTTCCTGGACGTGTGGTCGGCCTCGCCGGGCGCCGTGCCGCCGGACGTGCGGGCCGCGTATCTGCGGGCGTGCCGCGAGGCCGTCCCGTCGATCGTCGCGGACTACCGCGCGTCGGCGTTCGCGGACGTCGAGGACGACACGGCGGACCGGCTCGCGGGCAACGTGCTGCGGATGCCGGTCACGGTGCTCCAGCAGGACTGGGGCGCGGCGCTCGGCTTCGACGCGGCGGAGCTGTGGCGGGCGTGGGCCCCGGACCTCGCGCACCGGACGGTGTCGTGCGGCCACTTCATGGCGGAGGAGGCCCCGAAGGAGGTCACGGCGGCCCTCCGGGACCTCTTCGCCCGCTGAGGAGGCTCCCCTCTCCGCTGCGGCCGGGGGCTCCGTCCGCCCAGAAGTGGACCTGGTGGACCTAGCCTGGCCTCATGCCAACGACCCTGCTCAGCAACGGAATCCGCCTCTCCTACGACGATCACGGAGGCCACGAGGGCCACGAGGGCCGGGACAGCACCCCCTTGGTCCTGGTCCACGGCCACCCCTTCGACCGCTCCCTCTGGGACCCCCAGGTCAGGGCCCTCTCCGGCACGCACCGCGTGCTCACCTTCGACCTGCGCGGCTACGGCGCCTCCGTGGCACCGGAGGGCGAGGCCAACGCCCCCGTCACCGACTTCGGCGACTTCGCCCGCGACCTCCTGGCCCTCCTGGACCACCTGGGCGTGGCGCGCTGCGCCCTCGGCGGGGTGTCGATGGGCGGGCAGATCGTGATGGACGCGTACGACCGCTTCCCGGAGCGGATCGCGGGGGTGCTGCTCGCCGACACGTCCCCGGCGACGGACACGGAGGCCGCGAAGGCGTTCCGCCGCGAGACGGCGGAGCGGCTGCTGGCCGAGGGGATGAAGGGGTACGCGGAGGAGGTGCTGCACAAGATGGCGGCGCCGTACAACGAGGAGGCCGCCGCGCACGTGCTGCGCATGATGCTGGCGGCCTCGCCGGAGGGCGCGGCGGCGGCCCTGCGCGCCCGCGCCGAACGCCCCGACTACCGGCCGGTGCTGCCGCGCGTCACGGTCCCGGCCCTGGTGGTCGTGGGCCGGGACGACACGTACACGCCGGTCGCGGACGCGGAGGCGATGCACGCGGCGCTGCCCGACGCGCGGCTGTGCGTGATCGAGCGGGCGGCGCATCTGCCGAACCTGGAGCGGCCCGAGGAGTTCAACGCGGCGGTACGGGACTGGCTGGCGCGCCTCTCCTAGGCGGGCTTTGCCGAGGCGAGGGCGTCGGCAGCACCGGCGCCACCACGGGCCCCGTCGGCCCTGTCCGCCGCCCCGTCCGCAGCAGTAGTGGGTGAGGGTGCCCGTGACGACGGCGGTGTCGCGGCCGAGGTCGCGGAGCATCGGGCCGCGCGGGCCCGGCTGCGCGAGGTGCTCGGCGACTGACGCGCGGCGGCGCCCCCGGAGAACGGCGCACGACGTCGTGGCCGAAGAGGGGAGTTTTTACCACTGCCTTCCGGCCACGCCGCTTTCAATAATGCGTACATGAAGAGCACACGACAGCACATCGACGCGGCGGCCCCGGGCGGCTCCGGGGCCGCGGGCGGTCTCAAGGCCTTCCGCCGCTCCCTGACCCTGTGGTTCCTGGCCCACCGCGCGATGTGGCTTTCGCTGTGGCTCGGCATCGTGTGGTCGGCGCTGCGCGGCCCGGTGGGCCTGAAGCTCCTGCCGGGCACGGTGCGCATGGTGCGGGCGCTCGCGGACCGGGAGCGGGCGTACGCGGCGCGCTGGTCGGGCGTCGACATCCCCGCGGTCTACCCGGAGCTGCCCGCGTCCGGCGCGGAGCGGGCGAAGGCGCTGCGCTCCCAACTGCTCGACAGGGGCAACCAGGTGCGCAGGGACTGGCGCTGGGTGCATCTGCACGCGTTCGTGGGCGGCGCGATCGCCCTCGGTCCGCTGGCCCTCGCCCTCACCGGCGTGTGGGGCCTGTGGACGGCGGCGATGGGCACGGAGCTGCCCGCCGAGTGGGGCAGCCTGTGGTTCCTGTTCATCCCGGTCGGCGACCCGGCGACGGCGGCGCTCGCGGGCGTGCTCGGCGCCGCGTTCCTTCCCCTGTCGGTGTTCTGGGCGGCCCCGCTGTCCCTGCGCCTGCACGCCCGCTACCTGAACCTGCTGCTCGCGCCCAGCGAGTCCGAGCTCCTGGCCGCCCGGGTGGAGCACCTGAAGTCGACCCGGTCCGACGCCGTGGACAGCCAGATGTCCGAGATCCGCCGCATCGAGCGGGACCTGCACGACGGCGCGCAGGCACGCCTCGTCGCGATGGGCATGACCCTGAACGCCGCCGAGCACCTCCTGGAGACCAACCCGGACGCCGTCCGCGAACTCCTCGTCGAGGCCCGTCAGTCCTCCACGGCCGCCCTGAAGGAACTCCGCGACCTGGTCAAGGGCATCCACCCGCCGATCCTCGCGGACCGGGGTCTCGCCGATGCCGTACGCTCCCTCGCGATGATCTGCCCGCTGCGGACCGAGGTCGTGATCGACCTGCCGTCCCGTCCCGAACCGCCCGTCGAGTCGGCGATGTACTTCGCGATGTCGGAGATCCTCACCAACGCGGCCAAGCACTCCGGTGCCGAGCGCTGCTGGATCGACCTGCGGTACGAGGCCGGGGCGCTGCGGGCGTCGGTCGTGGACGACGGGCAGGGCGGCGCGGACGTGTCCGCGGGCACCGGACTGCGCGGCGTCGAGCGGCGCCTCGCCCACTTCGACGGCGTCCTCGCCGTGAGCAGCCCGCCGGGCGGCCCGACCCAGATGACGATGGAGCTGCCGTGCGAGTTGTCCTCGCCGAAGACCACTTCCTCCTGAGGGACGGCGTCACCCGTCTCCTCCAGGCCTTCGGCCACGAGGTCCTGGCCGCAGTCGACAACGGCCCCCTCCTCCACGAGGCCCTGACGTCGCTGCGCCCCGACGTGGCCGTGGTCGACGTCCGCCTGCCGCCGACGTTCAGCGACGAGGGGCTGCGCGCGGCGGTCTCGGCGCGGACGGAGGTGCCGGGACTTCCGGTCCTCCTCCTCTCCCAGTACGTCGAGCCGCTGTACGCCCACGAGTTGCTGGCCACGGGCTCCGAGGGCGTCGGCTACGTCCTCAAGGAGCGCGTCTCCAACGGCGCCGAGTTCATCGCGACGATCGAGCGGGTCGCGGGCGGCGGCACGGCGATGGACCCCGAGGTGGTGTCCAAGCTCGTCACCGGCAAGTCCCGGGACGAACCCCTGAACTCCCTCACGCCGCGCGAGCGCGAGGTCCTGGAGTGCCTGGCGCAGGGCCTGTCGAACGCGGGCATCGCGGAGGCCCTGTTCGTCACCGAGAAGGCGGTGGCCAAGCACGTCAGCAACATCTTCATGAAGCTGGAGCTGCCGCCGACGGAGTCGGCGAACCGGCGAGTGCTCGCGGTCCTCGCGTACTTGGACCGCTAGGACGTTTCCCTGGATCACCTCGGAGTCGCCTCTCGATCGCCTCTGGACCAGCTCAGGATCACCTTCGGGCGTCCCGGCCCAGCGTTCCATCCGTGCCCCGTTTCACCTGGTCAGCGGGGGACAACGCGTTCCAGCTTCCCGTCCTTCCGGCTCTTCGTAGCGGCGGGGACAGGTCGGCTCGCAGACTCAAGTCGTCCCACACACGAAGCCGTTGACCAGGGAGTCTTCCTATGACCCGTTCCACCTTCAGCTCGCGCCGCCGCATGGCCGGGGTGGTTACAGCCGCTCTCCTGTCCCTGGGGCTCTAGGACGTGTCTGATGGGTCGGTGACAAGCTGGGCCGTGGATCGTTGAGGACAGGGTGGGGCGGGGAGATCTCACTGACAGCGAATGGGCCCGGCTGGAGCCGCACTTGCCCAGGAACGTCGGGCGGGGCGGACGTTGGAAGGATCACCGGCTGGTCATCAACGGGATCTTGTTCCGGCAGCGGACCGGCACCCCCTGGCGGGACCTGCCGGCGCGGTTCGGTAGCTGGCAGACCTGTTACGACCGCCACCGTCGATGGTCAGCGGACGGCACATGGGAGAGGGTCTTGCGGGCTGTCCAGGCCGATGCCGACCATGAGGGGCGTATCGACTGGTCGCTGGTGAGCGTGGACTCCACTGTGTGCCGCGCCCATCAGAACGCCGCCGGTGCCCGCAGACGGCCACCCCGCACCTCAGGCAAGCGGACTCGTCCTGCTTGGCACCGGGATGATGAGGCCCTGGGGCGTTCGCGTGGTGGCTTCACTTCGAAGATCCACGTGGCGAGTGAGGGCGGACGGCGCCCCCTGGCGTTCGTCATCACACCAGGACAGTGGGGTGACGCGCCGCAGATGATCGAACTCCTGGGGCAGATTCGCGTTCCTCGACCGAGCGGCGGACACCCGCGAACCCGGCCGGACCACCTATGCGCCGACAGGGCCTACAGCTCCCGCCGCAACCGCCGCTATCTGCGCCGTCGGCAGATCAAGCACACCATCCCCGAGCCGGCCAACCAGCGGGCCAACCGCCAGCACCGGGGGAGCGCGGGCGGACGACCCACTGGCTTCGACCGGCAGATCTACCGGCGCAGGAACGAAGCCGAACGGACCATCAACGGGCTCAAGGGCTTCCGGGCCGTGGCCACACGATTCGAGAAGCGGGCATATGTTTTCCACGGCACGGTGACCGTGGCCGCTCTACGCCTCTGGTTGCGGTCGTGACACCTGACGAAGCGCGCCCAGACGATCAAGGTGGACCGCTCCCGCCCTCGGCCCTGGGACGGGCTCTAAGAAGGGGGTTCCCTGTCGGTGTTGCCGCTGCTGTTGTTGCCGTTGCCGATGTTGGTGTGGTCCTTGCCGCCGTTGTGGCTGTAGGCGTTGTTGCCGTTGCCGACGATGATGTGGTGTCCCACGAGGTTGCCGTCGCCGTAGATGTTGTAGACGACCGTGGTGGGACAGCAGTCGTGCCGGTTTTCGGGGGTGTCGGCCTGCGCGGCGGACGACAGGCCGCCCCAGAGGGCGGCAGCGGTCACGAGGGCCAGGACAGGGCGGCTCAGGGGCATCCGTAGGGTCTTCTCTCTGGTGGTGTCAGTCGGTGATCCGCATTTCGCGGACCTTGTCTCCGTCGAGGGTGAAGGCGAAGTCCGAGGGCCCGTTGAAGCCGCTGCTCTTCACCTGCGCCGTCACGGTGACGGTGTCGCCCTCTGGCTGGACACGGTCCACGGTGAGCCGCGCATCCGCGCCGATGAACTCCTTGTCGCTCCAGCCCTTGATGGCTTCACGCCCCCGGAACTCACGGCCCCAGTCATTGACCACGCCACTGTCGGTGAACGCGTCGAGGAAGCCTGACGTGTCGCCTCGGTTGACTGCGCTGATCGCACGCTCAACAGGCGCGGGGAGAGCAGGGCTGCTCATGGCCGAGGACTCCTTGACGGCGGAGCGGCTCGGCTCCGCGGTGGCGGACGTTGCCGGTGTGGATGACGCAGGGTCGGTGGGGTCGTCCGACGTGCCGCATCCGGCGGCCACACATCCCAGCAGCACCAGCCCCACAGCCGCATGCCCTCTACGTCGCATACGCCAACTTTCGACCACGTGAAACCGCCCTAGATCAGCAGAAGGGAACGTCCCGAACTCTCCCCCCGCCCCTGCCGGGGCGCAAACGCACACGGTGACGCGCATCCCGCACGGCGAGGCTGCCCCGGATCGGGTTCCGGCCCGGTCACCCGCCGCTCCAGGCTGTTTACGTACGGTCACGACTGGTCTGTTACGCGGATCACCCGAGATGCGCACATTTGGTTGTGGTGTTTTCGTGGTGGGTGGCATGGCTGCCGGTGTCTGCCGGGGCCGTGCAGTCCCCCGTTCGGCACACTCTAGGAGTCCGTCATGGTCAAGACCCCGGACAAGACGCTCAACGGCAAGGTCGCTTTCGTTGGTGGCGCGTCCCGCAACCTCGGTGGGCTGATCAGTACCACCCTCGGCGCCGAAGGCGCGAAGGTGGCGGTGCACTACAACAGCGACTCTTCCAAGGCCAAGGCCGAGGACGTCGTCGCGCAGATTAACGCCGGTCCGGGCGAGGCGTTCGCGATCCAGGGCGACCTGACGAAGGTCTCCGAGGTGGAGCGGGTCTTCGACGAGACCGTGAGCCGGTTCGGGAAGCTGGACTACAGCGTCAACACCGCCGGCATGGTGCTGAAGAAGCCGCTCACCGAGATCTCCGAGGAGGAGTACGACCGCATGTTCGCGGTCAACTCCAAGGCCGCGTTCTTCGTCATGCGCGAGGCCGCCCGCCGCATCGAGGACGGCGGGAAGATCATCACGATCGTCACCTCGCTCCTCGCCGCCTACACGGGCCTGTACTCCACCTACGCGGGCAGCAAGGCCCCGGTCGAGCACTTCACCCGCGCGCTGTCGAAGGAGCTGTTCGGCCGGAACATCGCGGTCAACAACATCGCCCCGGGGCCGATGGACACGGGGTTCTTCTACCCCGCGGAGGACGACGAGTCCATCGCCTACCACAAGTCCTCGGCGATGAACGGCGACCTCACCAAGATCGAGGACATCGTCCCCTGGGTCCGGCACCTGCTCACCGACGGCTGGTGGGCCAACGGCCAGACCCTCTTCCTCAACGGCGGCTACACCACCCGCTGACCACCATCGGCCCGGCGGATGTGCCATTCGCCGGGCCGCCCCAGGCCCTGTTCATGCCCGTCCCTCCGGAGGCAACCCTGTGAACGCCCAGCTCACCAACCCTGCCGTGGCCGCGTTCGTCACTGCCGTCAACGCCGGCGACCGCGATGCCTTCTTCGCCGCCCTCACCCCGGACGCGACCATGTCCGACGACGGCACCGACCGCGACCTGAACAACTGGGCCGAGAAGGAGATCTTCTCCTCGAACGGCCGCATGGACATCGAGAGCGCCTCTCCCGACGGACTCACCCTGACCGTGAACTACACCAACTCCACCTGGGGCAGCATGCGCACCCGGTGGGCCTTCACCGTCACCGACGGCAAGATCAGCCGCTTCGAGACCGGCCAAGCCTGAACCACGCCACTCGGCCCGGCCCGTGACGTCCCTCTACGCACCGCAGGGACCACCCGCCCAGGAGTCAGTCACCTCTCGCCGCAAGGCCCCGAGCCTGAAACGGCCCGGTCCGCGCGGGCCGACCGCTCCGAGCCTCGGCCCCGAAGGGACATGCCCCATGACCCGCCTCACCGTCCTGGTCACCGGAGCCGGAACCGGCATCGGGAACCAGACCGTCCGCGCCCTCGCCGAAGCCGGCCACACCGTCTACGCCAGCATGCGCGACACCACCGGCCGCAACGCCGAGCGCGCCCAGGACCTGCGCGCCTACGCCACCACCACAGGCGTCGACGTCCGTGTCGTCGAACTCGACGTCGGCTCGCAGCAGTCCGCCGACACCGCCGTCCGCACCGTCCTGTCCGAGCAGGACCACCTGGACGTCGTCGTCCACAACGCGGCCCACCTGGGCATCGGCATCAACGAAGCCTTCACCGACACACAGATCGCCGCCATCCTCGACACCAACACCATCGGCCCCCACCGCCTCAACCGGGCCGTTCTCCCCCACATGCGCGCCCGCGAACAGGGCCTGCTTCTCTACGTCGGCTCCACCACCAGCCGCATGGTCTACCCCTTCCAGGGCCCCTACGAAGCCAGCAAGGCCGCCATGGACTCGCTCGCCGAGGTGACCCGCTACGAAGTCGCCCGGTACGGCATCGACGTCGCCATCGTCACGCCCGGCGCCATCACCACCGGCACCGCCCACTTCAGCGAAGGGACCCGCCCCGCCGACCAGCACGTCGCCGACGCCTACGAGCGGCTCGCCGGTGTCGAGCAGCACATCATGGACCGCCTCGCCGAACTCAGCCCACCCGACGCCGACCCGCGGGCCGTGGGCGACGAGATCGCCCGCGTCGTCGCACTCCCACCCGGCCAGCGGCCGTTGCGGACCACCATCGACTTCCTGAGCGACGGCGCCGAACAGGTCAACAACACCGCCCAACAACTCCAAGCCGCCCTCATGGACCGCCTCGGCATCGCCGACCTCCTTCACCCCACCAACGCCACAACGAACCGATGACCACAAGCACCCGCCGCCCTACAACCTTGCCGGAATCCCGCATCCCGTTCACCAGCACAGCCCCCGTCCAGATCGGCCTCCTCGATCGAGCGCGTCCGGGGCCAACCGGGGACGCAGGCCCTGGCCCAGCCCGCTGGCCGCAAAGCTGAATCAGCAGCGCCCCACGAAGCCGAGTAAGGGGACTCTCGGGCGATTCATCAGACAGAACCTAGGGCGGTGCCGGGGCCCGCGCCACGGGTCGGGGTCCGCGAGCGCGTCCAGCTCGCGGCCCGGGGCGGCGCGGGCGCGGTGGCGGTCACCACGTCATCGCCGGAGCGGGGTGCGCGGCCCAGTTCACCGAAGGCGCGCGGCGAGCTGCGCGCGGTCGTGCACGAGGTGCTGCCCCTGGGCGAGGCGGCGGAGGCCCATCGGGGGATGGACAAGGGCCGGGTGTTCGGGAGGGTGGTGCTGGTGCCCTGAACTAGAGGGAGGCGATGAACGCCTTCCAGGCGGGGGCGCCGAAGAGGACGGCGGGGCCGTGGGGGTTCTTGCTGTCGCGGACGGGGACGCCCGCCTGGCGGTGGGCGTCGTTCACTTCGAGGCAGTCGGCGCTGTCGGCAGCGCTGTAGCTCGACTTACGCCACTGGTCATCGGTGCTGTTCATGCTCGAATTCCTCCGCTACGGACCTGATCAATGCCAGGGACTGAGAGGACGACATGGCGTCACCCACGCTCCGATCGTAGGCGACCTGGCAGTTGAGCACCGCTGACGGAAGTTCCAGCACCTTCCCCGTCTTCAAGGCTTCCACGTAGGCGATGGGCGGGAGGTCGTCGAACCACATCAGGGACACGAACCCCTCCAGCAACGGGTAATAACCCACAGAGAACGGCATCACATGCACGCGGATGCGGCGGCTGAGCGCCAACTGCTCGATGTGACGCAGCTGCTCGCACATCACGGCCGCGCCGCCCACCGGGCGTCGGATCACCGCCTCGTCGAACACGAACCAGACTTCGGGAGCATGGAAGTTCTCCAGAACTCGGGCACGCGCCAGCCGCGTCTCGACAACCTTGTCGACTTCCTCGTCCGTCCTGGGGATACATCCGTCCAGGAACACGCTCCGCGCGTAAGCCCTCGTCTGCAACATGCCGGGGATGAGCTGCGACGAAAACGTACGGATCATCGTCGCCCGCTTCTCCAACTCCAGTACTTCCGCGAAGTGTTCGGCGACACGCCCTTCCGCCTTGACCGGAAGGAACCGGACGAACACACCACCCGCCTCCAACACGTCATCCAGACGCTTCGCGTCGTCCAACGACGGCCGTCGCCGCCCCGCCTCGATGTGGGCGATGTGCGTCCGGGACATGATCGCCCGCACGCTCAACTCCTCCTGGGTCAGCCCCGCGCCCTCCCTCCGCGAACGCAGCTCCTCCCCGTACCGCAGCCGCGACTCCGGACTGTCCTCGATGGCCATCGCAACACCCTCCCGTGCCGGCACAGTTGTCAAGCCCGACCTACTGGCGAGGCTAGCCCCGCCGACCGCACTGTGTGACCGGAACAGCACACAGAGCGAGAGGCAGCCCGATGGAGACGGACCAGCAACAGCACACCGAGGGCGCGTACGTGGCGCACGCGAGCACGGACATCTACGGCCCGGGGCGGGTGCTCGCGGAGGACGGCGAGTTCCGCCGCGTCCGGTTTACCCACTTCGTGGCGACGATCCGCGTGAGCGACCTGCGGGCGGCGACGCCGGTGGAGGAGAGCGAGATGAAGGCGTGGTGGCAGCGGAAGGCGGAGCTTTACGGGAACGACTGGTAGGCGCCACGCCCGCCTCGTACGCTGCCGGTGTGACGACCGAGGGGGCAGACCGGAGCGCGCGGTGCTTCAAACCCGGGCCCCTACCCGGGCCCATCGCCATCATCCTGCACCCGATGTCGAACGGCTTCTGGTACCCCGTACTGAACGGTCAGCTCCGCGTCAGCGCCCTCATCGCCCCGATCCGCGAGGACTTGGCGAAGGCGCTCGGCCCGTGCGCCTACGAGTACGCGGACACCGTCCCGAGACACGACCGCTCACCCTGCGGCGTGGTCCGTCTGACCACGCCCACGATCCCCCGCGCGCCGGGACGGCCGAACTCCCCATCGACGACGACTCGATGGGGCGTCTCGGCCGCGCGCCCACAGGGAGAGGCACAAGCGGCGTAGCCGACACGCCCCCGGCTCCGGCTGGGAAGGCCCCGCGAATGTCTCTGCTCGATCTGCTTCAGGGCGCTCCATGGTGGGCGGTCTGGATCCTCATCTTCCTCGTGGTCGTCGCGTACTGCGTCGCCCGCGTCGCGAAGGCCGTCCTGCCGCCTCCGCCGGACCGGGGCCAGTGGTGGCGCGACTTCTGGAACCGGAGTCGTTGAGGGGTGAATAGCGGCTGAAACCGGGCCGTATCGGGATCACGGTCCGCGTCCTAGGCTGACCGCTGCGCACCGCCGGGTGCGCGCCCGACCCGACGTTCCGGGAGGTTGACCGTGGCAGCGCAGACAGGCCAGTCAGCAATGTCCGAGGGCATCTACCTCATCAAGAACGAGGCGAGCGGACTGTACGCGGGGGTGCAGCCGGGAGGAGGCGCCAAGCAGGGCGCGAAGGTCGTACTGGAGGCACTGCACGCCGAAGGGGTGGAGCGGCACCGGCAGTTCTGGCATCTGAGGCCGCACAGCGCGCGCGAGGGCGCGTGGACGCTGCAGAACATCCACAGCACGCTGCGCATGGACATCCTGGTGAACCGGGGCCGCGCGGGCGCGGCGGTGCAGCAGTGCCCGCCCGAGTCGCGGGAGGACCTGCTGCTCACGCAGTTGTGGCGGCCGGAGCGGATCAGCGAGGACGTCTACTCCTGGGTGAACGTGAACAGCCGCAAGCGTCTCGCGGTGCGCGGCGAGCGGCAGTACGCGGGCGCGGAGCTGGAGCAGGCGGAGCCGAGCACGGAGGAGGGGCGCGGCACGCAGGCGTGGCGCCTGGAGCGCGTGCCCGCGCTCGGCGAGGCGAAGGCGTTCGACGCGCTGACCGCGCGGATCGTCTCACCGGGCACCTTCACCACGCCCGCGAACGTCCTTGCCTCGGCGGTCAAGGGCATCCTGGACGCCGGCGGCGGCGTCTTCGAGACGATGGCGAAGACCGTCCCGGACCCGAGGGCGCCGTATCTACGCTTCGACGGCTTCCGCGGTGACGAGTTCATCCGCTTCTCGCCCCGGCTCGGCGTCGAATCCGGGCCGAAGAAGGCCAGCGAGCAGTTCCCGCGGCTCCCGCACGGCTTCCCGTCCGGGGACGCGGACGTCATCAACACCCGCAAGGGCAGCTCGTACACGCACGCCGCCGTGCTCGACCACGACATCCGGGAGTTCTCCGAGCGGACCGTGGACGACAAGGTCAGGCTGCTTCCGTCGCGACTGCAGGAGCAGCGGATCAAGGCCGCGACCGCCGCCGACCCCAAGGGCGACCGTGTCGTGTACTTCCTCCAGGACCGCACCGTGCTCAGCAGGCTCGACGACCCCGAGCACATCGAGGACTTCCCGCTGCCGCACGCGCCCGACGACTTCCTGCACGACCTCGACACCGCCACCTCCGCCCCCTTCGACGACGCCATGCACTTCTTCCTCCTCAAGGGCGACCAGTTCGTGATCGTGAGCCCGGGGAAGCTGGTGCAGGGGCCGACGAAGCTGACGGACGCCTACCCCTTCCTCACCGGCGTGTGGCTGTAGCGCGCGGCCGGGTCACACGACGGACCGCAGCCAGCTCACCAGGATCCCGTTGACCTCCTCGGCCCGCTCCTGCTGCACCCAGTGCCCGCAGCCCTTGAGTATGTGGGACGCGGCCAGGCCGGGGAGCGTCACGTCGTACGCGTCGAGGGCGGCGGACAGCCACTGGAGGGAGGGGTCGAGCTCGCCCGCGACGAACAGGGAGGGCTGCGTGAGGGCGGCCCCGTCCCATGCCGCCAGGTCCGCCCAGTCGCGGTCCATGTTGCGGTACCTGCCCAGTGGCCCGGTCATGCCTCCCCGCTCGAACTCGGCCGCGTACACGTCCAGTTCCTCCTCGGACAGCCACTCCGGGAGCCGGTCGCCCTTCGGGAAGCGGTCGGACATCCGGCCGCCCTTCGGCACGAAGTGCAGGCTCGGCGCGTCCGGCGGCGGCATCGTGTCGCCGGACAGGGCGGTGCAGAAGCCCGCGATCCAGCCGCGCACGTCCGGCTCCATCTCGGCCTCGGCGCGTCCCGGCTCCTGGAAGTAGCTGACGTAGAAGTCCTCGTCGCCGGGGATCGCGGCGAACGCCTCGGTGGGCCGGGGGCCGCCCCGGGGCGCGTACGGCACGCTCATCAGGGCGGCGGCCCGGAAGACGTCCGGGCGCAGAAGTGCGGAGTTCGCGGCGATGGGCGAGCCCCAGTCGTGGCCGACGATCACCGCGATCTCCTCGCCGAGGGCGCGGACGACGCCCACGTTGTCGGCGACGTGCGCGAGCATCCCGTACGCCGCCGTCTCCCGCGGCTTCGACGAGCGGCCGTACCCGCGCACGTCGATGGCCACCGCCCGGTACCCGGCCGCCGCGAGCGCCGGGAGCTGGCGCCGCCACGAGTACCAGGTCTCGGGGAAGCCGTGCACCAGCAGGACCAGCGGGCCGCTGCCCTGCTCCACGGCGTGCATGCGGATGCCGGGGCTCCCGGGCAGCTCCAGCAGGTGGTGCTTCACGTCCAGTGCGGTCACGGTCATGGCTCCTCCGGATGTGCGGGACGGCTCGTCACGAGTCTGTACGGGGGTGGGGGCGGGGGCCGAGAGATGTTGCCGGATCGGCAAAAGGGCCACGGGCTGGGTCCTCCCGGGCCGGGTGGCCCCGGGCGGGGCGGCCCCCGGCGGGACGGCCTACTCGCGCGGCTTCGACGCCAGGAGGTGCGCGTGCTGGGTGCGCTCCTTCTCGTACGGCTCCCGGAGCACGTATCCGTGCGGGGCGAACCCGGCCTCGCGCAGCTGCTCCGTGACCTCCTCGGGCCGCCGACGCTGGAAGTCCAGGTCCACCGCGTGCCCGAAGGCCTCGTCGAAGTGGCGGATGTCGTCGCCGACCTGGAAGCCGAGCAGGAGCTGGCCGCCGGGGGCGAGGACGCGGTGGAACTCGGCGAAGACCTTCGGCAGGTCGGCCGGCGGGATGTGGATCGTCGAGTACCACGCGACCACCCCGCCGAGCTCTCCGTCCGGCAGGTCGAGCGCGGTCATCGAGCCGACCTCGAACGGCAGGTGCGGATACTTGGCGCGGGCCAGCCGAAGCATGCCCGGCGACAGGTCGATGCCCCGCATCCGCAGGCCCAGGGAGCTGAGGATGGCGCTCACCTCGCCGGTGCCGCAGCCGACGTCGGCCACCGTGCCGCCGCCCGCGTCCCGCACCAGCTCCGCGAACGCCGCGAACATCGCCCGGGCCAGCGGCCAGGAGTCCAACTCGCCGCGCCACTCCTTCTCGACGGCCTCGGCGATGGCGTCGTAGGAGGTCCGGGTCTTGGTCAGGTACGCGTCTTCAGCCATGTGTCGACGCTACTGGGACCCACTGACAACGCCCCCGCGCCGCGGTCAGACCTCCTGCGCCGCCACCGACGGCAGCGGGAGCAGCGGCGCCGACGGGTACGCCGAGGGCGCGCCGCCCGCGAGGCGGGACTTCGGCAGCCAGAGGGAGAGGATCCGGCTCGACCGGTCGAAGTACCGCTCGGGAGCGAGGGACCCGGGGAGCAGCGCGCCGAGGGACGGCGCGGCCTCCAGGTCGGCCGGGGTGGTGCGGGACGCCACCGTGTGCAGGCCGATCAGCCGCTGCTCGGGCTGGTGCAGCAGCCACACGGCCGCGAGGCCGCGCGCCTCGGCCTCGTCCCGGAGCGACCCCCACACCCGCTCCAGAGCCGCGCTCCCGTCGCCCTCCTCGTACCGGAACCGTTCGAACCGGCTGACGTGATGCGCCTCCAGGCCACGGAAGTTGTGCGCCCCCGCGACCCGCCACACGAACCGCTCCACGTCCAGGAAGAACGGGCGGCTCCAGAACGTCACGCCCGGCTCGAACTCCAGCTCCTGGCTGGTGAACCGCTCGTAGTCGACGACGTCGGCCCACGTCTCGAACAGATACCGGCCGCCCGTGTAGTGCCGCCCCGCCGCCTCGTCGATCCGGCTCGGCATGTACTTCGCGTACATGCCGGGCCGTACGTCCATGACGCGCCGCTCCACCTCCTGCTTGTCCACGATGTCCTGCACGTCCGCCGCGCCGATGCCCGCCGCCAGCGGGAAGTCCGACGTGAACGCGGCCTCCATCGGGATCGGGCCGATGTCGTAGCCCTTGATCGGGCCGGGTCCGTACGTGTGCGTGGTCATGGCGCACCCCTTCGCTGCCGCTGGTTTCCGGATGTGCCAGGACCATAACTCGAACAGCGGCCAATTCCCAAACACTGTTCAACCTTTGCTCGCCGTACCATGGAGCCATGCCTGCTGCGAGCCGCCGCGAACGCCATCGCGCCCAGACCACCGCCGAGATCAAGGCGACCGCCCTGAAACACCTGGTGGAGGAGGGCGCGGAGGCCGTGGCCCTGCGGGGCATCGCCCGCGACATGGGCATGGCGCCCGGCACCTTCTACAGCTACTTCGACACCCGCGAGGCGCTCCTCGCCGCCCTCGCCGCCGACGCCTACCGCGACCTCGCCGCCCACCTCCGCGCCGCCCGCGACACCCACCCCGCGACGGACCCCGCCGCCCGCGCCCTGGCCCACGGCCTCGCCTACCGCGCGTGGGCGCTCGCGCACCCGCAGGAGTTCCGGCTCCTGTTCAGCGGGCGGGCCCGGGCGCCGCGCGCGGACACGGCCGAGAGCGCCGAGGCGGAGTACGAGCTGTGCCTCGGCATCGTGGAGATCGCGACGACGGCTCGGGCCGCCGGGGGCGAGGACGGGGACGGGGACGGTGGCGCGGTCGATGGCGGCGGCAGTGGCGGAGGCAGCGCCTACGCCTGGGGCGACTTCGACCCGGCGTTCACCGCCGTCGCCCGCGCCGCCTTCCCCGACCTCACCCCCGCCGCGCTCGCCCTGTCGCTGCGGGTGTGGGGGCGGATGCACGGGCTCGTGACGCTGGAGATCGACGGTCTCCTGCGGCCGCAGATCGCCGATCCGGCGGTGCTGTACGGCGACGAACTGCGGGATCTCGTACGAGGGTTGGGGCTCTGACGCACGGGCAGGTCAGGTGGGCCGCATGAGGCCGGGCGGGCCCGTGCGCGTCACCTGAGTCCGAGGACCAGCTTGGCCGCCACCGCCGCCCCGTCGTCGATGATCGCCGCCGCCACGGCCGCCGCCCGCTCCCCGGTCCCGGGCGCGAGCGCCGTCCCGAGCGCCGCCGACAGGGACGCGACGGTCGGCGTCGGCCCGTCGTGCGCCGCGCCGATGCCCAACTCGGCGACCCGGCCCGCCCAGTACGGCTGGTCCGTCGCCTGCGCCACGACCACCTGCGGCGCACCGGCCCGGGACGCCGTCGTCGTCGTACCCGCGCCGCCGTGGTGCACGACGGCCGCCACCCGGCGGAACAGCGCCTGGTGATTGACCTCGTCGACGACGAAGCAGTCGTCCTGGTCGTCGATCAGGTCCAGGTCGGCCCACCCGCTGCGGACGAGGACCCGGCGGCCCTGTGCACGCACCGCCTCGATGGCCACCCGGGCGACGTCGTCCGAACCGTGCATCGGCATGCTGCCGAAACCCACGTACACCGGGGGCGCGCCCGCCTCCAGGAACTCCACCAGGCCCGCCGGGAGCGGGCGTTCGTCCGGCAGGGTCCAGGCGCCGGTCTGCACGACGTCGAAGCCGAAGCCCGCGCCGTCGGCCGGCCGCCAGGGGTCGAGGACCGGGTCCGTCGCGAGCCACGGCCGGTCGCCGATGACGTAGTCGCGCACGTCGGCCACCGGGGGCAGGCCGATCGACGCCCGGTTGGTGTTGAGCGCGTCCCCGAACAGGACGTTGATGCTCCGCGCGTCCAGGTCCCACAGCTCCCGGTTGCCGGTCACCTCCGGCGGGAACGGACGGCCCGGGTACGCCAGCGGGGCGTGGTGCGGCGACGGCAGCGTGAGCTGCTGGAACGTCACCGACACCGACGGCACGCCCAGCTTCTCCGCCACCGACCGCGCACCCGCCACGGCGGGCACCATGCCGGTCGCCACCAGCGCGTCGCACCCCTCGGCCGCCGCCGTGACCGCGTCGAGCTGGCTCGCGATCAGCTCGGCCGCGCGCTCCGGCAGGGACTTCGGCTGCGGCGCCCCGGTCGTCAGCTCCCGCGCCGACCGCCCGACCGGCACCATCTCCACCCCGACCCCGGCCAGGCGCTGCGCGAACTCCTCGTCCGGCGGCGCGCACACCCGCACCTCCGCGCCCTGCTCCCGCAGCCGCACCGCGAGCCCCACCAGCGGCTCGACGTCCCCACGCGATCCGTACGTCGAAAGAACCACACGCATGTCGCCACTCCCCATGTCCGCGCCCCGAGCCCGCGCCCCGGGGTTCTCTCCCCGAGTCCGCTGTTCCCGGCCTCGGCGGGCGATTCTGCGGCACCACGGGGGCCTTGCCGCAAGCCCCCCGGTGAGCTATACGTTGAGAGTGGCGGGGAGAGAGTGCCCGCCTTTTTCTGTGCGCGGGTCGGTGCGGGGGCGCCGGGCGGGGACTCGGACGCCGACCACATGACCGGACTCGAACGCCAGCCACATGACCGGACTCGAACGCCAGCCACGTGACCGGACTCAGGCGCCGGGTGTCGGCCCCGCCGCCGCGTCGAGGCGGATCTCGCGCCGCAGCACCTTCCCCGCCTCCGACCTCGGCACCCGCTCCCGGAACTCGATCACGCGCGGCACCTTGAACCCGGCGAGCGCTCCCCGGCAGTGCGCGGCGAGCCGGTCGGCGAACGCGTCGTCGCCCCGTATGCCCGGCTCGGGCTGCACGACCGCGGCGACGCGCTGCCCCCACTCCGGGTCCGGCAGCCCGACCACGGCCACGTCCGCGACGTCCGGGTGCGCGATCAGGACGGCCTCGACCTCCGCCGGGTACACGTTCACGCCCCCGGAGATGATCAGGTCGGTGCGCCGGTCCCGCAGGTACAGCCAGCCGTCCTCGTCGACGTACCCCTCGTCACCGGCCGTGAAGTACCCGTCCCGCATGGACCGTTCGGTCTTCTGGGCGTCCTTGTGGTACGCGAACGGAACGGCGGGCCTGAAGTACACCCCGCCGGTCTCCCCGGCCGCGACCGGACGCCCGTCCCCGTCCAGGATCCGCACCTCGGTGCTCGCGAGGGGCAGCCCCACGGTGCCGGGCCTGGCCAGCCAGTCCGCGCTGTCCGCGGCGGACACCCCGCCCTCGGTGGCGGCGTAGAACTCGTACAGGACGGGACCGAGCCAGTCGATGGCGCGCCGCTTCACCTCGGGCGGGCAGGGCGCGGCACCGTGCACGACGGCGCTCAGGCTCGACACGTCGTACCGCCCGCGCACCTCGGCGGGCAGCCGCAGCGCCCGGTGCAGGACCGTCGGCACCGCGAACAGCACGTCGACCCGATGCCGGTCGATCAGCTCCAACCACTCTTCCGTACGCGGCCGTTCGGCGATGACGACCGTGTGCCCGAGCTGCATCGCCATGTTCGCGAACAGGCCCGGCGCGGCGTGGTACAGCGGCGCGGCACACAACTGCGTGTACGCCCCCGCGCGCACGCCGACGCGCGCCATGAAGTCCAGCTCGTACGGACTCGGCCCCGGCGGCGCGTCGGACAGCGCGCGCCGGACGGCCTTGGGGCGGCCGGTGGTGCCGGAGGTGTAGAGCATGACGCCGCCGGCGCGGGGGTGCGGGAGCGGGGTGGTGGTCGGGAGGGTGGTGAGGAGAGCTTCGTAGTCGGTCCAGCCGGGGGGTGGCGGCCGGGTCCCCCACACGAGCCGCCGCTCCGCCGGGATCCCCGCCGCGTCCAGCGCGGGCCCCGCCACCTCCACCAGCGACGCGTCCACGACCACCACGCGGGCCTCGCTGTCGGTGACGACATGCGTCACCTCGGCGGTGGTGAAGTGGTGGCTGAACGGCGTGAAGTACAGGCCCGAGCGGCCGGTGGCGAGCCGCAGTTC
The DNA here is from genome assembly GCF_030388665.1 of Streptomyces flavofungini. Taxonomy (NCBI): domain Bacteria; kingdom Bacillati; phylum Actinomycetota; class Actinomycetes; order Kitasatosporales; family Streptomycetaceae; genus Streptomyces; species Streptomyces flavofungini. The sequence goes on from NZ_CP128846.1 coordinate 4,187,817, forward strand.
GAAGAAGGCGCGGCTGTTGGGGAGCATCGCGGCGACACAGTCCCCCGGCCGGAGGCCGAGCCCGGCGAGGGCGTGCGCGAGCCGGCCGGCCCGGGCGTCGAGCTCCCCGTACGAGAGGGTGGTGCCGTCGGGCTCGACCAGGGCGATCCGGCCGGGGTGCGCGGCGGCGACCGCGCCGAAGCCGATCTCCGCGCCCGCTCCTGTATCCATGCCCGCCCCCTCGCCCTGTCGTCCTGCGTCCATGGCGCATCGTAGGCATCGGGGGGTCGCCTTGGCATCAGGGCGTTGACGTGGCCTGACCTGGGCGGGGCGGGCATGGGCACGGGAGCGGGCATGGCGGACGGCGGCGCCCCGAGGCGGCGAGGACGGCATCGGCCGCGCTGTCGGGCGGGAGGGTCCGGCCGGGCGTCCTGCCCCGGTCGACGGGCTTCGTCCGGTCTTGGCCCGCCCTTCGACGCGGGGCGAGAGAGCTGTCGATCACGGCCGGGGCGAGTCCGCGGCGCTCGCGCTTCGGAGCTCGGCGAGGAGGCCCTCGTGCGGCCGGGGCCACCTTCCCGCGTCGGACCACTCGGTCCACCCGGACCACCCGGCCAAGCGGCGTCAGCAGGGCATGCCGGAGCCGACACCGCGTTCCCGCGGCAGGTGCTCCCAGGCGATCCCGGAGTGGAGCGCGAACGGGATGCCGTGGAACACCATCCGATCCGGAGTGGTCCAACGGACCTCGGAGATCAGTTCGTCAGGGTTTCTCAGGCGTCTTGGCCATGGCCGCGACCAGCGCTGCAAGGAGCAGGGCGCCCGCCGACCACCAGGCCGCGACGGTGAAGCCGTGCACCATCCCCACCCCCGGGCCCCGGCTCCGGGACGGGTGGGCGTCGATGTAGCGGGTGGCGGCGGACGACGCGATCGTGTTCAACAGGACGGTGCCCAGGGAGCCGCCGATCTGCTGGAAGGTGGAGACGGTCGCGGACGTCACTCCGGCGTCCTTCGGGGCGACCCCGGCGGTCGCCGTCGCGTAGACCGGCATGAACGTCAGGCCCATGCCCAGGCCGAGCAGCACCAGCGCGGGCAGCACCCCGGTGGTGTAGGTGGAGTTCGTACTCAGGCGGGTCAGGAGCAGCATGCCGACGGCCGCGAGGAGCATGCCGGGGGCCATCAGGTTGCGGGGGGCGGTGTGGGGCAGGAGCCGGGCGGCGATCTGCGTCGAGCCGATGACGATCGTGACGGACATCGGCAGGAACGCCAGTCCGGTCTGTACGGGTGAGTAGTCGAGGATGGCCTGGAGGAAGTAGGTCAGGAACAGGAAGGCGCCGAACATGGCGACGGTGGCCAGGCCCATCGTCGCAAGCGCCGCCGCACGGGTTCTGTCCCTGACGATGTGCAGCGGCAGCATCGGATGCTTGGCGTGCGACTGCCACCACACGAAGACGGCGAGCAGGACCACACCGGCCGCGACCAGGGTCAGGACCAACGGGTCGGCCCAGCCGACGGATTCGGCGTTGCTGGAGCCGTACACGATCGCCACGAGCCCGCCGGAGGCGAGCAGCGCGCCGGGGACGTCGAGGCGCGCCCCGCGCTGGCCGGGGCTGTCCTTGAGGAGGGCCAGCGCGCCGCCGAGGGCGGCCAGCGCGATGGGGACGTTGACGTACAGGCACCAGCGCCAGGTCGCGTACTCGGTGAGCAGGCCGCCCACCAGCAGCCCGATGGCGCTGCCGCCTCCGGCGAGCGCGCCGTAGAACCCGAACGCTCTGCCGCGCTCGGCGGGGTCGGTGAACGTCGTGGTCAGCAGTGACAGTGCGGAGGGGGTCAGGACGGCCGCGCAGGCCCCTTGCAGGGCCCGCGCCGCGAACAGCGTCCCGGGGCCGTCGGCCGCACCGCCGAGCGCGGAGGCGGCGGCAAATCCGACCAGGCCGATCATGAAGGTGCGTTTGCGGCCGACCAGATCGGCGATCCGGCCGCCGAGGAGGAGCAGGCCGCCGAAGGCCAGGGAGTACGCGGTGATCACCCACTGCCGGTTCGCGTCCGACATGCCCAGCCCGTTCTGGACGGAGGGCAGGGCGATGTTCACGATCGTGCCGTCGAGAATCACCATGAGCTGGGCGCCCGCGATGACGGCGAGGGCCCACCACCGCTTCGGATCGGGCAACTCGGCCGCGTCCGCGGTGGTGTGGAGGACCGGCGTGGTCACGGTGCCCCCGGGGGAGGACTTCTTGGTCAAGGCGATCACATTCTGTGTCGGAGGTGTAGGAGCAGACGCGCGGTCCTACACCCCGGGACGCGACACAAGGGATCGCGAGAGCAGCAGACACCACCAAGAGGTGCCGCAAGGGGGAGAGTCCTACCGCGCGCCGGACGGGGGCACACGGCCGGGGGCAACTATGGCCGCAACACGCGTTGTGCAGTTCCAGTCCATGTTTCCCACCTCCTCCCGGCCGGGCACGCGGTACGCATCGACGCCGAACGCGCCGAGTGGTGCGGCGGGCCCCGCCGCACATGACCTCAGCCAGAGTAGATCAGCCAGCCGGGCACGCAAACGGATTTACCCAGCGCGGTACGGGCTCCCTCACGCTTCGACGAGCAAGACCCCCGACCCTCCTTGCCGACACGACCGACTCCCGAGCCGGAGCCGACGGCGCTCGCCGTCGAAAGCGTCAAGCAGACGGCAGTAGACCGCCTTGTCGCTCAGATCACGGCGGCGGCCGAGCAGGACGGACGGCCGGTCGAGGAAGTCGCCCGTACGGCTCTTGCTCATGTGTCCGGGCAGGCAGTCGAGCAAGTCCCCGACACCGATGGGCACGCAACGGGCACGCAGAAGACTGCGAAGATCATCGCGTTTCGCCCCCGCCGCGTCCCGACATGAAAAAACCCCAGGTCACGGCGAGTGAGTCCTGGGGTTAATCCGAGCCGCCTTCGGGATTCGAACCCGAGACCTACGCATTACGAGGGCCTGCAAGATCGTGACGGGTGGTGCCGGACGGTGCCGCAGAATCCCGTTTCCCCAGGCCAGAGACCTAGGCCCCACAACCCACGTGCTGCTCAATCCACCCTGTCCCACCCAGTCCGCTCACGCACCGCTCACGCAATTCCGTCGTCCCGGGCAGTCGGGGTGAGCTGCTTCTGGAGCTCCTCGATCCGGCTGCTCGTAGCAGCAGTACGCTGCTGCTGGCGGCAGAGCTGCTCCTTCGCCTTGGTCAGCTCGGCAGCGACACATGCCTGCTCCACCTCACTCCGGGCTGCCTCCACGCCATCGTCGCTATATGCGGGTCCGAGCCGCTTGCTCTCGCCGCGTCTGACACTCCGGGCAGTCGACCACTCACCGGACGTAGGTGTTCTCCCGGTGCTGGATGAAGGTGGTCACGTGATCGCAGGTGAGGATCAGCTCCCAGGCGTCCAGGTCCTTCTTGCGTTCCTCGGCAGAGGGGAAGGTCTGAAAGAGTCGAGTGAGCTTCTCGATCTGCGCCGGCCCCATCGGTGGCAGCGGACAGCATAGACAGCAGTGCCTCATGCGCGACCCGCCTGTGCCCCAGCGGCCGCTCTTGCAATCTGGGTGCAGTTCCCGGAACCGCTCTTCCATGACCTCGTAGTCGCGCTTCTCCTCTTCGGTGAGGTACATGAGCCCCGGCCAGTTCCCCAGGCCGTCGTACATGGGTTCGCCACATCCCCGACATGGCACCCCGGCCTTGTACTCGTCCCAGATGAGCCGTATACCTTCACGCTCCCATGCTTCCCGCCGCTCCGTGTCCCGGCGATCCTCGCCGACGCCTGGGGCCGAAAGTATCCGGCGATCGTCAGGCTCTGGGAGAACGAGTGGGCGGAGTTCACCCCATTCCTGCGGTTCGACACCGAGATCCGCCGCATCGTCTGCACCACCAACGCGATCGAGTCCGTGAACGCCAGGATCCGGCGGGCGGTCAAGACCCGCGGACACTTCCAGAACGAGACCGCCGCCCTGAAGTGCGTCTACATGGCGATCATGTCGCTCGACCCCACGGGCAAGGCTCAGGCCCGCTGGATCATGCGCTGGAAGACCGCGCTGAACGCCTTCGACATCACCTTCGACGGCCGGCTCTCCGCGGCACGTCAGTAACCTCAACCACCCGCGTTACACCGTTTGATTGACAGAACCCCGAGCAGCTCTTCAAAAGCACGGGCATACAGAACCGTGCCCTGGCACAAGCGATGACTTCTTGCACCAGGGCACGGACTAGCGGGTGATCTCGGCTGTCAGAGAACATCCTTGATCTTGTTGAGGTATAGCTCAGCGAAGCCGCCCCATTGCTTCCTCAACTGTCCGTACTGCTCGTTCGGGGTGTCGTGCATCGACTCAGCCTTCGCGTAGGCGACGAGCAGCAAAGTTATGGCTTCGATCGCTCGACGTGCCGTCGTCTGCAGCGACGGAGCATTCGCCATGGTGACGTCCTTGGAGAGAGCATTAAGCGGCTCGTACATCTCCCGGTAGAAGGCGTGTCGCTGATTGAGCCGGATGATCGTCTGGTCCCCAAGGTGGGTCAGCTCGATGAGTTGGTCGCCAGGGAAGCTGACCGTCTCGATTACGAAGGGCATGTCCTTGATCTCTTGGACGTATGCTGCCTGCTCTTCCTCGGTCGAGCTGCGCCCCGCATCCTGAGCAAGGTCGACGTACTCCCTGTCCCGTTCGTCCGGAGTGGGTACGTCCTTGACTCGCGACTTGGGCATCGTGCGATCGGCTTCCTTCACCGCCTTGGCCAGAGAGGCGTGCTCCCCTGACTTCACCGCTTCGGTCCGATCGTCATCGCCCCAGTGGCGCTGGAGTTCTTCGCGCGCCCGCGGGATGATCCGGCGAGCCAAATCACGGAGAGTCTTGCGGAGTTCATCTGCCGGCACTGCTCCGCGCTTGACGTTGCGAACGCCCATGAGGCGGTCGAGCTCAGGGGTGAAGTAGACCTCGAAGCCGATGAACCTGTCCGGCGTAAGGATCCCGTCGGGGAAGAGACGGGCCACCGGCGTGTAACTGATCTCGCGATCGAGCCGCATGAAGCTGATTGCGCCCTCGTTCTCGGGCAACCGCAGCTTGCGTGCCAGGGCGTCTCCACCCTTGCCCTTGGCCCGCAGCACTTCGCGGGGTGCGAGCGTAATGACCACTCGAATCTTGTGATCGGTTCCCTGGACGTCCACTTCTTCGTTGAAGAAGACCTGCCCCTCGAAGTGGGTGTCCTTGTCGTCCCGCGGCGCGTTCTCGCGGCGAGCGATTTCATCCGTCAGGACCTTGTCCACCCAAGTTCCCTTGCGCAGAAACGTCGGGTCGTGGGGCACAAGATCGGTGTGGTCGACCGTGATCCTGATGCCGCCGCAGAGGAAGTCCCGGAAGATCCTGGAGAGTTCCTTGGTGATTTCTGTGCGGACGTGGTCCGGGGTGCTGCGGCCGTGTCCGTCGGACACCCGGTCGATCTTGGACCAAAGGACTAGCGTCCCGGTGCCTTCCGGGAAGTAGGGCACGAGATGGGCGGGCAGCGGCTCATCGTCGGGCGGGTTAATGCCGATCTTCTCCCCCCGCTTCTCTGCTTCGACGGCATCGTCCAGGTCGAACATCACATGCCTGATCGCCTCGCTACCCGCCACACGAGACCATGCTTCGATGCACGTGCCCACGCTGAGGCCGGCCAGCTTGGCGCCGACACCAAACTTGCCGATGGTCTTGTCGGACATGAACCGCGTGGAGAAGCCAAGTTGCAGGTAGTGGTGCAGGGTCTTGTCATCCATGCCCTCCCCGTCGTCGAAAAAGGCGATCTGGCTGATCACCTTCTTGCGCCCCTTCATGACCTCTTCAGTCATGATCTGGACGTGGTTGGCGCGTGCCTCGACGCTGTTGTCGATCACTTCCCCGACTGCGGACGGGAAGTTATGGCCCGACTCACGGAGGCTGAGGAGTGCCTGGCCGGACAGGACGACGGGAATGGCGCCCTCGGCGATGTCGTTCATACTGGTCTCCTGATCTACAGAGTGTGCGGCGGAGGGAGAGCGCGGCGCAGCGCGCGCTCAATTTCGGTCTCGTGGCAGTACGGGCAGCGTCGGCCTGTTCCTGCGGGGCTGGCGGGATGGATCAAGTTGGCGATCGTGGCGCTCGTCGAGAGGTAGCGGTGGTACCAGTACGACTCGATGGCGTAGGCGTGGTGGCTGTCGCGTGTTGGCGCAGCTACGAAGTGAGTGGCGCGGCTACGGAGGGGGTGACGGATCAGACGTTGACGGAGACAGGTGTCGGAGCGGCCGACGTACAAGGGCGTGGCCTGTTGCTGTTCGTATTGCAGAAGTAGGTAAGCGCCGATGGTTCCCACGGGAATCTGCAGGTTGACGACGGCCCGCGTGAAACGGAGAGCCAAGCTTCCCTTGCTCTCGTACGGCTCACCAAGACGAACACCTGATCCTTGGAGCCCCGTCACGGCGGGATACTGATGAGCGTTTTCGCGTGCTGGCGAAGTGCGTGTCGGGTCCGCTCCACGGTCGCCACAGACCGCTGCGTCTGCTACTGCGGAGTCGGCGACAGTCATCATGTCGAGCCTTCCTTGGAGGCACGCGGGCCCATGAGATCCGAGTGTCCTCGCAAAGACTCTCAGCTCCTGCAGAGTCTCCGCTGCGACGGCACAAGCCTCGGGGGTGATATGAGTGATCACCTCGGCCACCGTCGCTCCGTCTGCGGACGTGGAGCACACACGGCGGCGAGCTGCGTCAGCGAGCGGGCGGCAGGCGGCCTGCTCGCGAGCGTTGGCATGCGCGCGACGAATGGTCCGGCGTGCGTCCCTGATGACGTTCCGGCACGGATGGTCTGGGTCCTCCGCGGCGCGCTTCTCGCCGAGCGTGAGGTTGAGTGTCGAGCACATCGAGGTACTCGCCATCCCATGGACGCTTGCTGTACTTCGCGTAGAGACGGCACATCGTTTCGATACGGACTTCGTTGAGCTGGAGCATGGAGCCCCTCCCCGGTGCCCGGCTGCTGTAAGCCGGACCCACTCAGTCTTGACCCACTCTCCCTTTGGCCGTCGTCGCCAGGTGGTCGACTTCGGCATGAGCAGGTTCTTGAACTGTAGAGCGCGCCACTGACAGTCATCTGCGGAACGCCCACATCTCCTATGGGACAGCTTTGAGGTCCTTCCCCTCACCGTCGTCCCTGCGGATTCCCATCTGTCCGCGCTGGTGCAGGTCACATGGCACGGAGGCGCGAGGAATGCTGGAAGAACGCCCTGTCGGTTTCTGTCACCAGGTAGCGTTGGGGGCGGCTTGGATCATGTCGCTCTGGAGGGCCCTGCGTGAACGCGAAGACGATCACATACACGTACCCAGCACACGTCACGCAGCAGACGGCATCTGGCAAGCCGCTGGTCTTCTTCGCGGCGCCGGCGACCGAGATCGACCGGTGGGTCGGCGTCCCGCAGCGCAGCCGACTCGATGACGAGGAAACGATCGGCTTCCAGCGGCAAGAGAACAAGACTCGCATCCGCGAGCTCTCGAGCTTCTACCATGACGAGCGCAACATCGTGCAGAACCCGCTCCTTGCGGCGCCGCAGACCAAGACGTTGGTGGAGTTCGAAGAGCTCGATGGGCATCCCCAGTTCGGCACGATCAAGATCGTGAGCCCTGACTTCAGCGACACCTCTCTGCTGGACCTCATGACTCAGGTTGTCGAGCAACTGGAGTCACGTGTTCCGGAACTCAAGGAAACGGACCTGGACCCAGATCGCTTGTCTTCGATCATGGACAGAGGGCGCAAAGAGCATGGGCTCGAAGTCCTCACGGAAGAGGACGAAGACGAAGAGGGAGCAGAGGAAAACGGGGGCAACGGCGATGACACGGACGCTGCCAGCGTGCTCCTCACAGACGAGACGCATCTGATCGACTTTTACACCGAGCTCAAAGGACGCATCAAGGTCCTTGGAGCCTTGGACCCAGATGCGAACCCCGACAGGATCCTCGGGTTCGACCGCAATGCCATGATCAGCTACCTCAAGCCGATCATGCTTGTGGACGGCCAGCACCGCCTGAAGGGTGCCGTACTTGCAGCCGAGAGTCTCGCCGAAGGAAGCGAAGGGGAAGACTTCCTGCTGGACGCGGCCGAGGCTGGCAAAGACCCCGGGCAGGCGAAGGCCGAGTTCATCGGCCAGCACTCCCGACAGCTCCCGGTCTCGCTCCTCATGGACGACAGCCCGAGCGAGCACGTCTTTCAGTTCGTGGTGGTCAACCAGAAGGCGACCCCCATGGGCAAGGCGCTCCTGGGCACGATCGTTTCAACCAGCCTGAGCAAGGAAGAGCTCGACCCTGTTGCCCAGCGTCTCAAGGACGCCGGCATCAAGCTCGATGACTCGCAGGCCATTGCCTACCTCACCCGCGCTGATGAAAGTCCTTTCAAGAACTTCGTACAGACAGGCATCACGGGTGCCACCGGGGATCAGAACACCCATCTCCAGTGGTCCGTACTCAAGGGACTCGTCAGTATCTTCCGTGAGCTGTCAGGTGGCAAGCTCTTCGCACAGAAGAATGACTGGGCAAAAGCCTGGGCAAAGTTCCACCTGGACGACAGTTCCTACGTGGCTGCCTTTGACACCCACAAGGAGAAGCTTGCCGAATGGGGTCGCCCCGACGGCCCCTGGCGCGAAGTCTTCATCAGGTTCTACTCAAACATCAGGGAGAAATTTGGCTCCGATGATCCCGAGGCGCTCAACGCATGGGGGACGACGCGAAGCAACCTGTTCAATAAGGTATCCCTGACGATCCTGGCCGCCGACTACTTCGAGTATCTTCGCACCCAGAAGAGGACGCTCAATAATCTGGCTGATGTCGACGCCACCATGAGTGAGTGGCTTGACGGAGTCAATCTCGCCTACTTCAACCGGAACTGGAAAGTCGAGAAGAAGGACACCCCTCTGATTCGTCGCACTTGGGCCCGCCTGTGGAATGACTACCGCAGGAACCCTGACTACCTGCCCAAGGAAGGCGAGTTCAACCCCACTGCAGGGGCGTGATGCAGCCGCAGGAAGTCGGCGATTTCTTCGCCGAGATTAAGAAGGCGCTGGATAGTAACTGGTCAGATGAGGCTTTGAAGTCACTCTCGAAGTACACAGTTCCAGAGGTTATCCCTGGAAACCATGGCTGGCTACTGCGCGGAGATCTCTCCACTGTATGGGCGCGGTGGTTCATCGAGAGTTTGGTGGACCTTGCTCCGTACGAACTGGACACGGAACTCAATATCGGACACCTTCATCGACCGATACTTTCCTTCTTCAATGCGACCAGCCCGCAGGTTCCCCTTGATGAGCGTACGAAGTACGCCAAGGTCCTCACGAAATTTGCCTGGCAAATGATCCTTGCCCGAAGGGCACGGAAGCGAGTGGAAATCGGCATTTCGCTACGTGAAGACCTCTGGGCCTTGGGGCAACCGCAACCGCGCTGCTATCTATGCGGATTCCTTTTCGGGCCCCAGGCTCGGGATAAGTTTCTCCGCGAATCTAAAGCGGGGCCACCAGTATCGAAACTCGTTGACTTCACGCGCCCTCGCGGCCAACTTCCCGCACAGCTATGTATTGAAGTCGACCACGTAATCCCCGTCGCCGAGGGTGGGCAAACGATAGTCGACAACTTGCGCCTAGCCTGCGGCTGGTGCAATTCGACAAAAAATCGATACACGAACATCTACGATGCCACCCCGTGGTCAGGTGGAATATTTCAGCACCCCGCGCTTGGACCCGTGACGCGACCCCAGCCACTCTGGGTATTGCGCACGGTCGCTACTCGCAGAAGGTGCGAGCACCCCGACGGGTGCTCGTCAAAAATTGAAGACAGCGAGCTGTTCGCGGGGCCTAGAAATCCTAAAGGAGCCCTGACGCCTGTGAATCTCGCCGTGTACTGTGAGACTCACGACCCCTGGCATCTAGATAGATGGATTGGACCGAAGCGCCTTGCCGCGTCTTCCACGGCGTAAGTGGGATGCGCTGGCGGGTTTCCAGAATTCGGGCGAAACCCGCCAGCGCATCCATTACGAAGGATTGACTGTTCCGACCAGTCCTTCCAGAGATTGAAACTCCTTTTGACCGCCCAGGTGGCCAATTCCTCGGTGTAGATGAATCGTCAAAGTCTTGGCGACGTTTTCATCCGTCGGCTCTTCCCCGTCGGCAATACAGCGTTGCTTAAGGAGTGCAAGATAGACGTCGCCGTACTGGCCGGCGAAGGTCTTCCATGACATCTCCACAGTCGAATCGGTGACGATGTCCTTAACCAACGGGGTCGACGGGTCCTTGAGTGACATGACGAGGGCCCACCGACACAGAACATTCCAGTTGGGGATCCCGGTCGTGCGCTTCAGCCACGACAAACGATCTTTGGCTGGCTGCGAGAGACGGACGCTATCGAGCGACATGCAGGGCTCCTTCGTTCCACCAGTACCCCTCGACGACGTTGGTGGTGAAGGTCGTATCGTCGTGGACCAGCGTGTAGGTATGGGCTACCGACTTCTTCAGGCGGCCCAGCAGGTATTCGTCGATCTCCTCGTCAGTGGAGAGGAGAAGTACCTGGTCGCTCGCCTGCGGGAAGTATCGGTCCACAAGGTGCTCGCGATGGCGGCTGTCGAGGCGTCCGAGCGGCGTGTCGATCACGCTGGGAAGACGGTTTCCGGCGACTTTCATCAGCCCCCACAGAAGTGAGACGGCTAGGATCTGCCGCTCGCCAGCGCTGAGGCGCCCAGGGTCGATCGTGTCGCCTTGAGAGTCGGTCAGCGTGAGCCTGAAGTCGCCGGCGATGCGGAGGTCTTGGACGAGTCCCCGCTTTCGCATGAGGTCCTTGAAGCTCTGCAGTACAGCCACCTCAAGCCGACTGATATGCCGCTGCAGGAGTGCTTCACCAAAGCGCTCAAGAGTCCCGCGGGCCTTCTCCGAATACTTGATGATCCGCTCGACTTCTTCGGCCTTCACCTTCGTCCGGACGAACTCCTTGTGAGCACGTTCAAGGGCGGCTTCCACGTTGGCCCGACGCCGCTTGAGTTCGGTGGCCCGTTCCCTGCCACGGGCGACCGTGGCCTCCATGCGGGCAAGCTCTTTGAGCTGTGCTGCGCGCTTCTTCTGGAGGTCTTCCACCTTGCTCTGCTCCGGGACACCGGCCAGCTGGCGATCCAGTTGATCGAGTTCCTCAGCAGCAGCGGCAACAAGTGCCAGAAGCTCGCTGGCCCGAGCCTCGTCTCGTACGAGAACCTCGTCAAGCACCGTCAGCTGCGCCAGAGCATCGTGGGGAAGCGCGAAGTCCACCTTCAAGACAGAAGACTTGGAGCGCTTGACTCGGTCTTCCTCCAGCCTCTTCGTGATCGTGTCCCTTGCATCCTCGGGCAAGAGATCGAGCAGCCACTGATCTCGCTTCTCCAAGACGTCAAGGACCTGGCCGGCTTCAGCCGCCGACTGCTCACGCCGGGCCTGCTTGCGGACGTCCTTCAGGTGCGTACGCATCATGAGCAGTGGTAGCGGGCCTGCTGCGACCTGGGCTAGGGACAAACGAAGCTCGGCAAGGCGCTCGTCAGCCCGCTTACGCTCTTGCTCGATCTCGAGACGGCGCTCGAAGAGGCCGCCTCCTTCGTTCTGGAACTCGCGCTCCAAGCTCTCAAGTTTGTGGCGAGCATTCTTCAGCAGAGCATCTTGGTGCTTCGAATCCTGCTCCGCCACGTCCAGCTGTTCCTGAACAGACTCGCGTTCATGCTCCTGTGCACGAATGTTGTCCATCAGGTGCTGTTCCCCATCGGACAGCTTCTGGCGACGTTGGAGTGCGAGCAGGTCAGTGCGGAGCTGTTGCACGGTGCTTACTCCGAGCAAGGAATGCACCGCTGACTCGATGACCGAGGCTGCACGCTCAGGGTCGGCGAGGGACTCGATCTTCTCGCCGTCGAAGAAGGACAGCGATGCCACTTCAAGCGGAAGCAGGTCTTCGACGTAGTCTGCCCAGCCTTCGCTGAGTAGCCTGCTGTACTTCAGTTCTGGCTGAGTACGGCGCCCAGGCTTGGTGACGTAGTTCTCATCAACGGAGACGTTGAGGAATTCCTTCAGGGTCTTGCCGTTGACGTGCCAGCTTCGGGCGACTCTGTAGTAGTGCTCTTTACCGTCGACAGTGACGGTAAACTCCAAAGTGACTGAGGAACCACGTGCCGGGTCGTGCTGTCGGTTGATGCTCTCGCGAAGGTAGGTCTCGTATGCCTTGCTGCCTCGTCCACTGCATCGGGCACGCGGACCGTACAGGGCGAGCTGGATGGCATCGAGCAGAGTCGTCTTGCCGCAACCGTTGAGTCCACCGATCAGGATGATCGGCTTGCTCTTCTTCACGGTGAGGTCGAGTGACTGCTTACCTCGATAAGCGCCGAACTCTTCAAGGGTGATGTTACGCAGGAGCATCAGTGTCGGTCACTTCGTCGAAGGTCGGGTTGGTCTCTACCTCTTCGCGCCACTTCTTCTTGCGCTGCGCGAACGCGACGGCATCGTCACGATCCTCATAGAAGCCCTTCTGCACCGCGCCTTCGAGTGCCTGGAAGAGTCCTGAGCGTCGCGTCATGGTGCGGTACTTGCGCTCGACGGAGAGCAACTCGCGCACCATGTCGTAATGCAACTCGTCGCCGTCACAGACCTCTTTGAGGAGCTCCATCTCATCGGCACCCATGACGAGCTGCTCATCGAGCGGACCACCGGGGAACTCCTCGCCAGTAGCCTTCTTATAGATCGTCGGTACAGAGTCCTCAACCTCGTGCTTGTCGAAGACCCAGATGCGCCGGATCTCCGTGAGCTCTTCGATGCTGATGAGCTCAATGTTGCGGACGTGCTCGGGCGCGTGGGCCCTGATCCAGGTTTGGGCAGTCAGGAGCTCCCTGAGCCACTCCTCCCGGTACTTCTGAAGGTAGGGGCCATGGACGACGCTGAATTCCCCATCGCTGCCACGAGTGAACAGGTTGACTTGTCCGTTCATCCGGCGGAAGTCACGAGCTTGCTTGTCTGGCCGAGGGTGCGGGATCTTCTTGCCGGGCTGGTAGTCGGGGTCCAGCTTGTCCTCAACGAAACCAAAGGGCGAATCGAGTTTGTCCCTCAAGTTCAGCAGAGGGATCATCCACTCCTTCTCTTCGTCATTTTGGATCATTGCCGTCATTGACTTGTCCTGCTCGACCAGCGTGCACGTCCAGCAGCCGAAGCGGCTTGAACCACAAGACGGAGTAGTGGAGTCGACCACCAGCGGGCATTCCCCGTCTTCAGAGGCACCCTGATACATGCTGAGGAGGTCCTGATTGTTGTAGCCCCATGGGTTGGGCTTCTGCATCAGGTACTCCCACACGTCATCGTTGGTCCAGTCCTCAACGGGGCTGTAGACGAGTGAGTTAGGGAGGTTTGCGTTCGGCGAGAGTCGGTCGCGGACACGGCGCTTCTCGTGCTTCTCCATCGCGCGGGCACGGGCCTGGCTCTCAGTCTTGCGAATACCGAGGACCATGATGGCTTCGCCGTGAGCGGCTACGACACTTCGGATGAACGAGTTGGAAGGTTTGATCTTCAACCGCTCGGTGCACCAACGGAACTTGGGACGCGGTGCAGGGTATCCGCGGCCGATGAGGTTGACCCAGAAGGTGTCCTTGATCTCTGGAGTCAGGCGATGCGGCTCGACAGGCAACCCCTGCTCGGCAGCAGCCTTCTCCATGGTTTCGAGCGACGCAGTAACCCAAGCCGCCACTACCGGGTTCTCAACCAGGGTGTCTGTGCTGATGACATGAACCGGCTTGATGAGTTTGTCGGCTGGCAGTTCTTTCAGCGCCGTCCAGACCAGCTGAAGGACTGCGGTGGAGTCCTTGCCACCGCTGTACCCGATCACCCAAGGAACTTCATCCGCGGTGTAGAGCTCGCGCACCTCGTCAGTCAGTTCGGCGACGACGTCGTCGAGCAGCCGACCGTCAAACGGCAGCCGTCGGACGGAGGGCAGGCCAAGGGGAAGGGGGGTATTCATGCATCGCCTCGCAGGTATGCGTCTTCCACGCGCTGCTCCTCGGGGCTAAGCCCGAGACCGAGGTGGTTGCGCAGGTAGTTCACGGTCAGGGTCACGTTCTGGTGGCTCTTGGACACACGGCCGCCGACGATGGCACGTCCCTCCCAGTCGGTATTCGCCCGCGCCCAGTCCACCTGCTCAAGTGGGGCGAGCCGCTTCTGCCACTTGGCCGGCGAGGTGGATTCACGCAGGAGGGAGTTTCCGATTCGCCCGAGGGCATGAAGGGCGATGCCGTGACTATGGATGAAGTCGCGCCGCATCTCGGCGGAGGTGAGAGCACGGGTGCGGACCATCTCCCACTCAGGGAGGGCCTTGTCGATCGTCTCCCAGTACAGCTGAGCCAGCTCCGTAGCAGCGTCTTGCTTGAGGTCAAGTCCTTGGAGGAGCGCCTGCGTTCCGTAGTACAGGGCGCTCAAGGTGAACATCATCCGGGAACGGGCCGAGAGATTGCTTTTCTCCATCTCGACGTAGCCCTTGAAGATCTTCGCCCTTCCCGTCATCTCCCGCACCACCTGGGAGGAAGGGTCCCGGTGGTCGTAGAGAACACCGATGGAGCGCGCCGGACGGACAGCATGCCGGTTGAGGTCGGCGAACATCTGCTGGGATCGATCCAACCCGGCGTCGTGGAAGAAGACGACAGCAATCGTCTCCTCGCCCAGGTCTGGGTTCTCCTTGAGGGCGAGCTCGATGGCTGCCCGTCGGTGCTGCCCATCATTGATCAAGAACCTGGCGTCCATGGGGATGCGGAGCTGCCCTGTGCGGAAGCCTGTGCCATCCGCGCTGTGGCTGTCGAAGTCCATTTCGCCATCGACCGAAGCAGTCAGAGCACTGAAGACGTAATCAGCCGGATTGTCCAGAATATACTTAGTAAGGGCGGGGAGTCTCCCCTTGTTGAGGATGCGTTGCGCCCGCAGCTCCGGAGACAGCTCATCTTCGTCAAAGATAAAGATCTTGGGGATCAGCCGCAGCGGGCACATAGAGACGTAGAACTCTCGACCTGCCTGAATGCCGCGGATCGCAGGGAAGGTGTACTCGAACCCCGTCGAAGTGCGGGGGGCGACGACTCGGGTCGCAGGTGCCACAGCTTCGCTCTCCACTTCGCAACTTTAACGTACTGGCGTCAGCTGGCAGCCATCATTTGACGTACCAACGCTCCCCCTCAGCGCCCAGGTCACGATGGAGCTAGCGCAGGGGCGAAGCGTGAATCGGTGGGCGCCTCGCCGTGACGCCACCCGGCGGGATGACGTGCGGCACCTCTTGTGTTGACAGAGACGGCGGTGCCCTGCAGCGCGTTAACGCGTCGCACGTGTACGTTAACCGATTGACGTACACGATGGCACGAGAAACGTCCTAGAAGTGGGTGGCGGTTGTGGTGGCGTATCTGGATGTGGCAGCAACGACTCGGGTGGACCCCCGCGTGGCGGATGTCGTGCGCCACTGGATGACTGAAGAGTTCGGCAACGCCGGCAGCCGCACCCATGAGTACGGAGCGCGCGCCAAGAAGGCGGTGCAAGAAGCTCGGGCATACCTAGCGGGCTCGGTAGGCGCCAAGACGGAGGAGGTCATCTTCACCTCCGGGGCAACCGAGTCGAACAACATCGCCCTTCTGGGCATGGCTCCCTACGGCGAGAAGAGTGAGCGACGCCACATCATCACGTCCGCAATCGAGCACAAGGCAGTGCTTGAGCCCCTTCAGCACCTGCAGAGCCGGGGCTTCGAGGTCGACTTCTTGGAGCCGGGAGCATCTGGCCGAATCGAGACAGAGGCGGTACTGGCGAGGTTGCGCCCAGACACGCTCTTGGTCTCCCTCATGCACGTGAACAACGAGACTGGCGTCATCCAGCCCGTCGCGGAGCTCGCCGAGAAGCTCTGCGAGACGCCGACATTCCTGCATGTCGACGCCGCACAGGGCTACGGCAAGGTCCCGCAGGACCTCAAGGCCCCCATCGACATGATCAGCATCAGCGGCCACAAGATCGGCGCCCCGAAGGGCGTGGGGGCGCTGGTGACGCGACGACGCGGGTGGGACAAGGTTCCACTGGAGCCGATCATGTTCGGAGGCGGCCAGGAGCGGAAGCTCCGTCCGGGGACGCTGCCTGTGCCGCTGATCATGGGTCTTTATGAAGCAGCAAGGATTTTCAACGAGGGGCAGGCTCGTTGGAAGCGGGACGCCCTTGCGATCCGAGAGCGAATGCTCACCGCCCTTGGCAAGACGCGCTTCCGGATTAATGGGGACGCTGATCGCACCGTGCCCCACATTCTGAACGTGACGTTCGATGGCCTCAATGCGGAGGCGCTGATCGTGCGCCTTAAGAGTCAGGTAGCTGTGGCGACCGGCTCGGCGTGCACCAGCGCGGCGTACACGCCCAGTCACGTTCTGACAGCGATGGGATTGCCGGAGGAAGTTGCAACCAATGGGCTGCGATTTTCGTGGTTCCCGAGTCAGATTGCAGACTTCGACCCGGAGGACGTGGCAGCGACGATCGCTCGGATGCAGCCTGACGCAGTCTGATCTTCGAGGGCTGGGTCAGCCTTCCGGACGCCGGACGAGCCGGTGGCCGCGCAGTTCGCGGCCACAGCGGATGAGCTCGGCTTCCCAGCCCTTCTCGGTGCCGATGAGGTGTGGGTGCTCGTACAGCCCCGCCTTCACCTCGGAGCTGGTGAGCCGGTGGTAACGGTCCACATCGGGGTCGTCCGGTGCCAGGAACTCATGCTTGCGGTGGAGAAGCGGGCGGTTCTCCGAGTTCGCGTAGGACAGGTGTGACGTCTCGAGGGACTTCAGATCCACTAGGTAGGAGGACAAGATCCGCGGGTGTGGGTCCTTGTCGAACTCGGGATAGTCGAGCCAACTGACGGCCCGGCCTTGATGCTTCAGCTTCGCCAGGGTCCATTCCTGTGGGCGGCCGGCGGCGATGGACGCGCAGTGCTCGTACAGGCGCAGGATCGTGGGCATACGGTCCAGGGCGCGCCGATGGACGTACAGCGCGGTCGGTGTCATCTTGCCGATGGCTGAGGCGTTCATGGCGCCGCGCACGTAGGCGTCGTCGCGGAGCTTGAGGAGGAGCCGGTCGGATCGCTGGCAGGCTTCCTTGTACGACGTGAAGAAGGATCGGACGTCGAGCTGCACGCCGAGGGGCAAGCTGGCGAAGGGGCCTCGGCCGTTGAACAGCTCCACCGCCAGGTAGAGCAGAGTGTTCAAGGTGGAGCGCTTTCCGCCCTCAGCAACCTTGCCGGGATCTGCGGTGTCGTTCACCAGTCGCTTCACCTCACCGGGCTTGAGATGCGCGAGGAGTTCGGCCGTCGCCCGGGGCATCTCGTCAATGCGGGGCGGACGTCCCCGCCGCTCCACGTAGTCGACGAGAGCCGTGATCGCGGACGCGGTGTCCTCGGAGGTCAGCCACTCGGCATCTGGGGTGATCCGATGGGCGAGATAGCCGAGTCGGGCTGTGTCGTCCTTGAAGACGTAGACGATGCCGGGGGCCGCCGAGACAACCCGGGCACCGGTGACTTCCTCGACGTAGGAGCGCAACTCACTGGCACCGAAGAGATGTTGGAAGGTCCGGCGGCTGGTGAGCAGGCCGTCACCGAATGCCTCGCCGCGGACTTTGGACTTCTCCCAGGTGAGACGTGCGGAGACGATCAAAACGGTGCTGGCGAGTTCCCAGGCGCGCTTCAGGGTTTCACAGCGTTCAGCCGAGTCCTCGATCACGTTCAAGACGTAAGTGAGGAGGACAACCGAGGAGGGCTCAGCGCGCGTCTCCGAGCGGTAGTAGGGGTCCCAGCCGACGACCTTGCAGTCCAGTCTTTCCAAGGCCCGTACGTCGTCGCCGCGTCCACAGCCGTAGTCGAGGATCGTTCTGTCAGGCGTGAGCTGTCTGTCGGCGAGAGCTTGGCGGGCGGGGACGGAGAGGGCGACACGGCCGATGGCAGTGCGGCGGCGATCACTGTTCCAGGTCTGTTGCTGCATTGAGCCTCGCTGCATCTCACGAACCTGGAGGCAGCGTAGTTGCGGGCAGCACTGGGCGGGACCTCTTCGAGGAATTGCTTGATCCCAAGGTGCTCGGGGCCGAGGCTTGGGCTTCGTAGCACTCAGCCCCGAGCAGCGTTCCGTGGACGAGGGTGATCAATCCCTGCTCGTGGGCGTGGAGAGCGAGGCGGTGGCTTCGTTGCCCTGCGCAGGGACTGAGGGTGATCCGTCGAGTCGGTACTGCTCAGACTGCACCAGGTACATGCGGCAGAAGTCCCCAGGGCCCTTGGCGTCGAGGTGCATCAGGTCGTCGAAGGATCCGTGCTCCGTCACGCGGCCTTGGTCGAGGACGTAGATCTCGTCGGCATGCCGGACGCTGTGGAGGCGGCTGGATGATGTGCCGAGGCGTACGGAACTGGCCGTTCTGCCCTGCCGTAGCGATCTTGCCGAGCCTGTACTCGTACAGGTCGCCCTTGATGTCCTTGTCGCCCATGTCGATGCCGTTGATCATGTCAACAGCCTTGGCAAGCAGGTTCGACGTAGTAATGGTGAAGCGAGCGTCCTTCATGTGGTGCGCGTAGGTGGACTCCTCACCACCCAGCGCGCGAAGCCAGGGAAAGACGCCGTCACGCACCTGTGTGAGCATGTTCTCGGG
The DNA here is from genome assembly GCF_030388665.1 of Streptomyces flavofungini. Taxonomy (NCBI): domain Bacteria; kingdom Bacillati; phylum Actinomycetota; class Actinomycetes; order Kitasatosporales; family Streptomycetaceae; genus Streptomyces; species Streptomyces flavofungini. The sequence goes on from NZ_CP128846.1 coordinate 4,206,449, forward strand.
AGACTCGTTGATGAACACCGACCAGCGCAGAACCTGGGTGACGTCCGCGTAAGTCGGGTTCTCGACGGGACGCCCGGTGCGGTTGGCCTTGTTCTCTTTGGCCTGTTCCAAGATGTCCAGGCGCCGAATGAACATCAGGTAGGTGATCTGCTCGATGACCTCCAATGGGTTGGAGATCCGGCCAGACCAGAAGGCGTCCCAGAGTCGGTCGATCTTGCTCTTCAGCTCACCTGTAATCACGCAAGCAGGCCAGCGTGTCGCACTGACACACGCGGCCGTGTCGGCCGGGGAACAGCGGGCGCTGTTGGGCGAGCGGCGTGTCACGCGGAGCCTCTGACCAGGCACCCCACGCTACATGGCGGCCTCTGGCGCCACTCCACGCTCCAGGTATGCAGTCACCCCGTCGGCACGGGCTTCAATGCCAGCAGCGATACGGCGCACGAGGCGAGGGATTGTGAGGGCTGACAGTTCCCGGGTGTCGTGGAAGGCGTAGCCGCGGAGCTCGTCGGCTTGAAGCTCGATGTGCTGGCACTCATCCGCGGTGAGGCTGCCCCCGTCGAAGAGGTAGAGCACCTTGTCGCCCTCCCCCGGATTCGGCGCCCAGTCCACGACGAGCAGGCGGCCGATCGCGGGCTTGATGCCGAGCTCCTCCTGGACCTCGCGCACGCAGGCTTGCAGGGGCGACTCCCCCGTCTCGACATACCCGCCGGGGATATCCCGATAGTCCTTGTACGAGGGCTCGACGAGCAGGACCCGGTCGGCATCGTCGAAGAACAGCGCGCCGGCGGCCATGCGCGGGTGGGCCATTTTCGCTTCGTGCTCGTTCTCGCTCACGAGTCGGACTCTAACCGCCGACCACGCCGAGCCTGCGGGCCAGGTCGGCCACCGGCTGGGACGGGCGGCCTCGGGTGCCGCGGATCCAGCCGATGACCAGTTCGCGACTCAGGTAGTGGTGGCGCACCTGCTCGGGTGCGGCTCGCTCGGCTTCCAGCAGCGCGGCCAGGGCTTCGTCGGTCCGGTTCCAGGCGCTGAGGGCTCGGGCGACTTCCAGGCTGTGCCTCACGCGCCGTTCTACAGGCAAGCCGCTGGTGTCGATGCGCTGCCCGAGGTCGGCGGCGATCTGGATATCGCCGAGTTCTCCGGCGGTGGCGACGCAGTGGATGGCCACGTTGGTCGGGCCGAAGGCCGTCCAGAGGTGGTTCGCGTCGGCGCCCAGTCGTTGTGCGACCTCATCCGCTTCGCGGAGGAAAGTCTGGGTGGTCGCACGGTCCTCCGCTCGGGCGGCCGCCATGGCGCCGGTGAGGAAGAGCGTGCCGTAGACCGAGAGGTACTCGTCGTTCGCGGTGCCCAGGCCGGGCTGCATGACGGCCGCCGCGTCGTTCACCAACTGGATCGCCGCAGTGAACCGGCCGGTGGCCATCAGACAGTGCGTGACCGCCCGGAAGAGCGAGCCCGTCACCGTGTTCTGGCCGCTCCGTTGCGCTGCCGCCAGGCCGCGGTCGGCCGCGATCCACGCCAGTTCCGACTCCCCGACCTTGCCCAGCACCATGGCCGCACCGTGGTAGGCCAAGGCGAGTTCGGCATGGGCCTCCTCCCCTTCACGCCCTGAATACGAGCGGGAGGCCGCGAGGGCATCAGCGAGGACGAGGGGAAGCCGTCGGGTCGCGAAGCCGTACTGAGACACCTGGTAGGCGTCGAGGACTTCCTTCACTGCTGCCCGCAAGCCCGCCAGGGTCGGCGGTTCGTCGTCGGGTGGGAGCCCCAGCAAGGGCGTGAGCTGCTTGTAGTCCATGAGCGCGTCACGCAGAGCGGGCACCGTACGGCGGCCGCTGTCACTCGACCACTCCAGGAGCGTCGGCTCGGCGAGGAGATCCCCGAGCGAGACGTCGAGAGCCTCGGCGAGTGAAGTGATCACCGAGAGGCGGTCGAGCTCGATCCGGTTGTTCTCCGCTTTGCTCAGCCAGTCCGTGGTGCGGCCGACGAGACCGGCCAGGACCTCTTGGGAAAGTCCGCGTCGGCGCCGGTACCAGGCAACGCGTTCGCCGATGGTCAAGTTCTCTGTCATCCCTCGCATGTCCTGAGCATCACCTCGTGGCCGGAATCGACCCCGGAAGGTTTTTCCGGGGTGCTGCGGGGCGCCGCGCCTACTGTCGCAGCAGACCGAGAAAGCCGCAGGGCGATGGGGGTAACTCCCGTCAACCCAGTGGACTTTGGCGATCGGCTCTGCTTCTCGAACGGGACGGAGGTGTGTGGAGGATGCGCAGTACGAAGACCGTGGATCCATGGGTCGGACAAGGGCTCGGGCCGTTCGGCGTGGCAGTCCTCAAGCCGTACTCCAGAACGCGGTTCGCCACGGACGGCAGTGCCGTGCTGAAGGTCTACGTCGGCATCGACCCCGAGGGTCGACGTCGACGGGAGGCCACCACGGTCCAGCGTGCTGCCCTGCGCGGCATCTCGGTTCCGACCGTCCTGGCGACGGGGTGCGACGAGGCCGGGTCCTGGACAGTGTTCCGGGCGGTGCACGGGACGCCATGCTCAGTGGATACCCGCAAGGCGACGGAGGACTACATCGGTCACGTCGTGGCGGTGAGCGGCATGCTTCACCGGCCCACTGCCGGCGCTACTCCTGGCCCCGGCTGGGCGGCACGGACTGACAGCACTGTTTCCGCAAGCCAGTTCCTACTGGATCAGTTCTCGGCACGCTGCCGGTGGATGCCCTGGTGGGCTGCGTTGCGGGAGGCCCTCCAAACGATCGACACCCACCCGTCCGTTCACCTACATGGCGATCTGAAGCCCGAGCACATCCTCGTCGCCGGAGGGCGTCTGCACGTCGTCGACTGGGAGGCGAGTGCCTGCGGCCCAGCCGTTCTCGACTACACCGACGTCGTCTTCCACCTCGTACGTGACCTGCTGTACGAGGACGTAGCGCCGGCGCACATTCCAGTCGATCTCGCGGACCGCTTGCCGTTCTGCGGGGCGGTACTCGCCTGGCGTCTGCTCCTCTGGCTCGATCGCCGACGCACCCAGGACATCGACCTCGTCACGACCCACGACGTCGTCCGACTCGCTGCTGAAGAACAGGCCGTCGCTGCGTACAGGTCACTCGCAGCGATCGTGGCGCATCTCCGCGCCTCCGGCGTTCCCTGCTGAATCTCGACCGCACCGCTCGTCCAGGCGTACTGACGCCTGCGCTCATCCCCTTCTTCCCACCCCGAACGGGAGTTCGTGATGCCTCGTACGAGCACGATCATCGGCAACAGCCACCTCGTCATCGACACGGCCATGGCCAGACCGGACGCGACGACCATCGTGGAGCGGAAGGGTCTCGGTCACCCGGACACCCTCGCCGATCACCTCGCCGAGGGGCTGTCCCGTGCCTACAGCCACCACACCGTCGCGCGCTTCGGCGCCGTGCTGCACCACAACTTCGACAAGGTCGCTCTCCTGGGCGGCGCCAGCGAAGTCCGTTACGGGGCAGGCGAGATGACCGCCCCGGTCCGTGTCCTGGTCAATGGGCGCGCGGCACCGATGTGCGGGGGCGAGACGATCCCGGTCAAGGAGATCGTCGAGGCCGAGGTGCGGGAGTTCTTCGCCGAGCGGCTTCCCGAGGTCTCGGACCACCTCGACATCGTCTTCAACATCACCAGCAACTCCAGCCCTGGGGCGGTTCTCACCGGCGACGGGACTCCCGACCGCACGCGCTGGTTCAATCCTCGCTCCGTCGACGACCTTCGTGAGCGCCGGGTGCGGCTTTCGAACGACACGTCGCTGGGGACTGGCTGGGCCCCCGAGAACGCCTTCGAGACCTTCGTCCGCGACCTGGTGAACCACTTCTCCGGCGAGAGCGAGTTCACCCTCTCCCACGCGTGGTGCGGATCCGACGTCAAGGTCATGGGCTTCTGGGATGGCGACGAGGCCGACATCGTCCTGTGCGTGCCGCAGAAGTCGCGGCACGTCGCCAGCCGGGCCGAGTACATCCGCAACAAGGAGACCGTCCTCGCCGAGTGCCACCGGCTGGCCGGCCTCCGGCTGCCGGGCGCCCAGGCGCGTTTCCGGCTCAACGCCCGCGATGTCCCCGAGAAGGACGAGCTGTACCTGACCTACACCGGAAGCTCGATCGAGTCAGGGGACGAGGGCGTCGTCGGGCGCGGCAACCGGGTCAACGGGCTGATCACGCCGCTGCGGCCGATGAACCTGGAGGGCGCCAACGGCAAGAATCCCGTCTACCACGTCGGCAAGCTCTACAACATCGCCGCGCAGCGCCTGGCCCACCGCCTGCACGAGACCACCGACGGGCACGCGGAAGTACACCTGGTCAGCACCACCGGCCAGCGCCTGGACGAACCCTGGCGCATCCTCGTCCGCCTTTCCGCCCCGGACACCGAGGTAGACAAGGTGCAGGCCCTCGTCACGGAGGTACTGGGTGAGTTCCCGGCTCTGACGGACGAGCTGGTCTCGGACGGGATCGAGCTGAGCTGATGACGAAACGGACGCTCGGAGAGATCCCCGCGGGGTGCAGGCAACGGCTGCTCGCGCACTATGGGCCTTCGGTCAAGCCGTGGCTCGATGCCGTCCCAGGTCTGCTGGCACGTGCGGCAGGGAGGTGGAAGCTGACGCTCGTGGCGTACCACGACGCCGGCCACGCCTCGGTGATCGCGACCGCGGCCCGTCCCGACGGGCGTCCGCTGCTCCTCAAAGCATGGGTTGATCCATCTCGCTTTCGCCACGAGGTGGAAGCGTTACGGCTCTGGGCCCGTGGCCCGACGGCAGAGGTCGTGGAGGCCGCAGACGACCTGGCCGTGGCCGCGCTCGAACTCATCGGAGGGCAACCCGGTGGCGCGGTTCGGCCGCGGCGGGAGCTGCAAATGGTGGCGGCGGCCGTCCACGGGCTCCACACCTTGGGGCGCCACAGACTCCGGTCGGAGCAGCTTCCGCTCCTCACCGACTACCTCGCCCACGATGTCCGTCCGCAGATCGAGCGGCGGGTGCGCGATCTCGACCTTGGTGGCTGGCGTCCCCTCGTCGAAGCAGGGTTCGCTGCTGTCGCCGATCTGGAGGAGGGCTCCCGCCGGGCGACGGTGCTGCACGCCGACCTGTACCGGGAGAACGTCTTGTTCGACTGGCGGGGGCACCCCCGGCTGATCGATCCACTCCCCATGGTGGGCGACCCCGCGTTCGACTGGGCGTTCTGGTCCGTCTACTACGAGCTCGGTCGCGGGACGTCCGTACGGCTGGCCGTCGCCTCACGTGCGTCCCGGATCCCCGTCCCCGTGCTCGCACCCTGGTGCCGACTCCTGGCGGTCCACGGCCTCCTCTTCTACGTGGAGTCCGGCGACCCACGCGCGACCTTCATGGCCACCGTGCTCAGCGATCTTCTGGCGACAGAGACAACCCCTCGGAGCGGATCGTGACGACGTACATCCTTCGCCATGGACAGACCGACTACAGCAAGGGGTACCTCGTCAACGGCGACCCGACCAAGCAGATTCTTCTGACCGACGAAGGCCGACAGTCGCTCGGCCGTGCGTGGAACGTCCTCCCTCTCCATTCCGTGGCTACCTGGCTGACCAGCGAATTTCCCCGAGCTCGACAGACTGCCTCGCTACTCATGGGCGTCCCCTCGCCCGAGCTGGTTGTCGACGCCCGGCTGAACGAACTCGACTACGGGGAGTTCGAGGGAAAACCCTTCCTCAAATACGCGGCCTGGCTCGACGAGCACGGCCCGCGTCGGCGCCCGCCGGGTGCCGCGGAGTCGCAGCACGAGGGCATACGCAGGCTGCTCACCGGCGTCCTCACCGCTCTGGAGCACCCGGGGCCCCGCGTCCTGGTCGGGCACGGCCTGCTGGTTTCCGTCCTCCACTGGCATGGAGATCGCGCGGCCGGCGAGCCCATGCCGCTGTTCTTCCCCGAGGCTCCCTATATCGAGCCGCTCACCATCGGCGACGACGATCTTTCCCTCTTGGCCACGGAGCTCTTGGATGATCTTGAATCGACCGCTCTGCGCGAGATCACCGCCGGTGGTGACGCGACGATATTGCGGATCGGCGAGGGGTCGGCGGTTGCTACCGTCGATGCGGTATCCCCATCCCACTCGCCGGATAAGAAGGATCTTCCCCATGCATGATGCCCGCGCCCTGATTGAAATGGGTGCCGAAGCGGTACGTCGGCTCGCGCGTCGCGGTTACTCCCTGGACCTGTCCCGGCTGGAAGACCTCCAGTCCCGGCGCAACCAGAGCATCCGCTCGGCCGACGAGCTGCGGGCGGAGTCCAAGCGGGTGGCGAGCGAGGTCCAGCAGACGGCCAAGCAGAGTGGGGACATCTCCAAGCTGAAGGAGCGCGCCCGCGAGCTGAAGGACCAGATCCGCGACATCGAGGCCGCACAGGAGAAGGTCCAGGAGGAGCTCACCGAGCTCCTGCTGACCATCCCGAACCTCCCCGACGACGAGGCCCCGGACGGCGACTCGGAGGAGTTCGCGGTCGAGATCCGGCGCGTCGGCAACCCGCCGGCGTTCTCGTTCGAGCCGAAGGACCATGTCGACCTGGGCGAGGCCACCGGCATCCTCGACTTCGCCCGCGCCACCAAGCTGTCCGGTTCGCGCTTCGCGGTCTCCCGAGGCGCGGGCGCCGCCCTGGAGCGCGCGCTGGCGACGCTCTTCCTCGACATCCACACCCGCCGCCACGGCTACGTCGAGCACGGGGTTCCGTACCTGGTGACCCGCAAGACGATGACCGGCACCGGCCAGCTGCCGAAGTTCGAAGAAGACCTGTTCAAGACCGGCGCCGCCGATCGCGACCTGTTCCTCATCCCGACGGCCGAGGTCCCGCTGACCAACCTCTACGCCGACGAGATCATCCCGCCCGCCGAGCTGCCCCTGGCCCTCACGGCGCACACCCCGTGCTTCCGCTCGGAGGCGGGCTCGTACGGGCGCGACACCCGCGGCCTGATCCGCCAGCACCAGTTCTCCAAGGTCGAGATGGTCAAGATCGTCGACCCGGAGACGGCGGACGCCGAGCTGGAGACCATGGTCGGCCACGCCGAGGCGTGCCTGAAGGAGCTCGGCCTCTCCTACCGCGTGGTCAAGCTGGCCGCCGGCGACACCGGCTTCTCCGCCCAGCTCACGTACGACATCGAGGTCTGGATCCCGAGCCAGAACACCTACCGGGAGATCTCCTCGATCTCCAACTTCGGCACCTTCCAGGCCCGCCGCGCCAACATCCGCACCCGCGGCGAGGATGGCAAGCCCAAGCTCGTCGCCACGCTCAACGGCTCCGGCCTGCCCGTCGGCCGCACCCTGGCCGCGCTCCTTGAGCAGTGCCAGCAGCAGGACGGCTCGCTCGTCCTCCCTGAATCTCTCTTCCCGTACCTCGGCTTCCGCCGGATCTCGGCGGACGGAACACCGGAGGCATAAGTGCTCGTCGGCGTCTGCGACTTCCCCGGTAGCTACGCCTTTCCACCCGCCGGATACGGCGGAATCGAACGATGGCTGTGGGCGGTCGCCGTAGGCGCCCGAACCGCAGGCGCCGACGTACACCTCCTCGGACCGGGCTGGCTCGCTGACCTGGAACACGGCTGGGTCCGCAAGCCGGTCCGCCTGGAGGACATCACCACCGGATCACTCGCCGAACGCGAGCTCCGCGCCAACGGCTACGACCTCCTGGTCGTGGGCCACGAATACCCATCACTGCCCGCGTGGACCCGCACGTGGAGCGAACTGGACTGCGACGTCGCCACGTTCCAGCACTCGCCGGTCTTCCAGCACACCGACGCCGCGTTCGACGGCAAGCGCTCCCGCCTCTACTGCTACTCACCCGAGATGATCGAGCGGTACGCCAGATGCGAGCCCATCCCGGAACTGGCCGTACACTTCGGCCTCGACGAAGCCGAACCACCCGCCCTCGCCGGGCGCGACCTCGTATGGCTCGGCCGCGTCGATGCCGAGAAGGCGCCCCATCTGGCGACCCGTGCAGCCCAGTTACTCGGCCGCCGGATACGGATCGTCGGCCCGGTCTTCGACGAGGAGTACGTACGCCGCCACGCTCGACTCCTCAACGCCGACCACATCGAGTGGGTCGGCGAACTCGGCGGCCCCGCCAAGACCGCAGCCATCCACGAAGCCTCCGTCTTTGTCTACACGTACGCCCGCACCTACGTAGAGGCCGGAGCCGCAGTCTTCGGAGAATCCCTCCGCGCCGGCACACCCATGGCCGCGCTCACCTGGCGCACGGGCACCTGCGCCGAAGCCGCCCTCTGCGACGCGACCGGCACGATCGCCGTGGCCGACCCCGAGGCGGACGACGAGACCGCCGCCCAGCAACTGGCGCACGCCATCGAGCAGGCGGAGAGTCTGGATCACCGGGAGGTCCAGGAGGTCGGCCTCCATCGCTTCGACCCGGCACGGCACTTCACCGCGATGGCGGCACCACCATGCTGACCCGATCGGCCAGCTCGGCCGGGGACACGCTGGCCCGACAGATACCCGCTGTGCTCCGCGCGAGGTTGGGGCCGCACTGGGAGTTCACGACCGACGCCGACCGCATCGAAATCCGGCACCCATGCCGAGGCACTCCCTACAGGCCCCCACGTAGAAGCCCCTCGTGGAGGGAGCTGCTCGACAGCCTGGAGACCTCCTTCGCGGGTGACGGAGCCGCTCGCGATACCTGTCTCCCTCTCCGCTGGGGCAGGGATACGGAACTGACCATCTCCGCGGTACAAGCCCTCGACCCCCTCCTCAAGGACGGCAAGCTCCACACCTACCGAAGCGGCTTCCTCGCCCAGCCGGTCGTCCGCTTCACCGGCCAGCGCGATGCCACGGGCCTCCTGAAGGACGGGTTCCTCACCTCCTTCGTCAACGTCTCCCGCGTCCAGCCCGTGAACAACCTGGACGAGTACGGGGCCGTCCTGGACGGCTGGCTGACCACGCTCTCCCAACTCGGCTTTCATGCACGCCACTTGCGGATCTACGGGACGCTGCATCCGTGGCGTCGGCGACAGGTCGAAGGCATCACACTCCGCTTCGCCCACCGGAACCTCACCCTCGGGGACATCGTCCTCCTATGGCACACCGACCACCCCGATCGCCTGGCGGTGGACCTCGGCACGGGCCTGGAACGTCTGGCGTGGGCACGCACCCAGACCCGCTGGAACGAGCTGATCTACGGTCGCTACGCTTACGCGGCACCACTGGCGACGTTGGACGCTGTCCGCACCGCCACGCTTCTCCTGGGCTCCGGGATCAGCCCTGCGGCCCGGGGCGCCGGCGGGGTCACCCGCCGCGTCGTGGGCACGATCGCCCCGGATGCTGTGCGCCTCGGTGTCAGTGCCGTCGTCCGAGACGCGCACGACTACTGGTCGCTCTTCGGCCCTCTGCAGGTTCCGTGGCCAGAGGTTGCTCGCGCCATCGAGGAGGAGACAGCACGTTCGGCCAGCTCGGCAATCCAATCCTGAGGATGGCACCCCACTCGTGCGTCATGCGGCGAGGTAGGTCGGTCCGATCGCCGGGGCTTTCTCCAGATCTGCCGCCGCCAGCCATGCGTGTTGGCTACCGTCCCCGGATGAAGTCACAGGTCGCCGAGATCACTGAAACTTGCACCTGCCCTGCGAAGGACAACGTCTGCCAGGACTGCAAAGGCGAAGGGTGGGTGACGCCGTTACCCGAGGACGGACGCCGACGTGACGCCACTGGCAGTTGTACCTCGTGCGCCGGACGGGGAGGCCACCACCTGCCACACGACTCGACGTGCCCGGTGACGCAGAAGCACCCTGGGCTCGAGTACTTCGCACCACAGCTCATCAGCGACACGGGCAACATCACGTTCTTCAGTACCGGCAACGCACTCGCTCGCCCAGAAGTGCGGCAGCGTCTCGCGCGGATTCTGTTCGGGCCGCTTCCTTGAGGACCCGACCCGCGCCATCAGTGGGTTCCTCCGCGCAAGTTCGCCTGAGGCAGACAGGAAAGTCCTCGGAACTACTGGTGCGCTGTCGAACTGCATGCCAACGTACAACGCTATGCCGAAGACCCCGAACCCACGGAGACGCCCCTGTCCCCGCACCACCCCGACGATCCCTCCCACCGCGAGATACCGGGCCCGATGTACTGGGTCACCCCGCGCCACCTGGCCGGTGACGACGACGCTCTCGCCGAGCGGGTCGGCGACACCCTCGTCGGCCTTGAGTGGCGTATGTGGCCGACTGCACGCGACACGATTCTGTACGTGAGCCCGAACGGGCTGTGTGGCGCCGAGTGGATACGCGCCAGCTATCCGTTCGAGCTCGGCGGCCTTCCTGTGGCCTGGCAGTTGAGTGCTCGGCTACATGCCGACTCCGCGATGCCGGAGTGGAACGCGTACTTCACCGCTGGCGTCCCCCACGAGGCACTGACCGATCTCCTTGTCGCGATCGACGGCTACGACAAGGCGGACTTCGGCGTCGAAGGTCCCGAGATGGTACTCGCCGCGCTCGGAGCCCAGGGCTGGGCCCGCGATGTGGACCGACCCCGCGCCGGCGCCTCGGACCCCGGGTTCTCCTGCACGTTCTCCCTGGAGCTGCTGCCGCCGCTCGTCCGGGATTCCGACCTGCGCCCTGACGGCGTGGGCTGGCAGGCGTGGGCGGAACCCGTTCTCGGCGCCCCGTACCTGTGGTGCACGAGCTTCAGTGCCAGCATCCCTCACGGGTTGGTCGCAGCGTTCGCCTCCTCACTCGCCTCGCCGGTCCCGGTATCCCGCCGCACCCTGCCCATAAGTGCCGGGGGCCGGCTCAGCATCGTCAGGCGCGGCTGACACCTCCCACCCTGCTGTTACCCCGGCGCTCGGAGCGGCTCCACGCCACTCGTCGCCAATCCCCTTGCGTTGCCGATCCCGTTGCACCTGCCCGATGACAGAGATGGAGACTCCATGTTCCGACGACGCGCTCGCGCCGACCGTGAGTTCCGTGAGGCCCAACGGGCGGGGTTTGCTCTCCTGCAGATGCACGCCCAAGAGCCGTGGTCCTTCGACGGCGTCCAGACGCCGGTTGCGCCGACCGACGCCACGGAGGGACCCGACTTCCTGCCGCCGGAGTTCCGAGCACCGTGCCGCCAGGACGTCTCGGGCTTCATGATGCGCTGGGACCTGCCGCTCGTAATCGACGGCGAAGTCCACGCGTGCCACTGCGGCGCGTACCGGAACTGGATCGTCTTCAACATGCGCGACGACTCGGTCTGGCTGCGCTGCGAAGCCGGGCACGAAGCACAGGAGACCCGGCTGGACACCGCCTGGTACAACCGCAACTCCGGTCCAGTCGACCGCTTCCACCCCACCCTCGAAGACGGCCTTCGCCACCTCGGCCACTGAAAGCACGAAACCCCTTCCCCCGCCCCTGCGTTCGTCGGCCCCGGAGGGCCGACCCGGTCAGACATCCGTCTCGCATCACCAAGGGGTTTCCGTATGCGCCGCTCCACCACGACCGCCCTCGGCTTCGGCCTCGGTGCCATCGTCACCGTCCTCACCCCGACCGGCTGCGCCGGCCCCGCCGAGACCGCCGGCTCGTCCACACCCACGCACCGGGGTGGCAGCTCCCGCTCTGTATCTGCGCCGCTGTCCTCGGCCCAACTGGACGAGCGGCTGTTGGACGAGAGCGACCTGGGCGAGGGCTACATACGCAAGTCCGAGACTTCTCGCCGCGATGATGACGTCACCGTCATCGGCTGCCCGGCACTTCAGAAGCTCGGCAGCGACGCGGCCACCGGCTCCGGCCTCGACTTCGCGCACAAGGCGAAGGCAACCTTCGCCTACACCGGCAGCAGCGCGTCACTGATCAGCGAGGACCTGTACAGCGACAGCGCCTCGAAGCTGTCCAAGGGCATCGTGCTGGTAAGTCCGGCTATCGAAACTTGCGGAATGCCGTCCCCAGAAACCTATCCGCCGGGCCAGGTCCCGGTTTGACCCGCAGGTCGCTCATGCGGGTGCCGTCCGGACTTCAGTTCCGTTGCGCCGCCACCAACAAGGGCGGCGGCGCAACGGTGCTTGGTTACAGCTCGTGGTCCAGAAGCCAGCCGATCACAGCCCGGGTGGCGCCGGAGAGGATGGCGGCAAGACCGGTGATGGCGAGCTTGGTGCGCGCTCGTCGTTCCGGACGATCGAGTCGACTATGGGGCATTGAGAACCTCCGTGGTTCGCGGATTCTGATGAGCGGCTGGCCAGCTCCGACTCCACGATTCCTGCAGCAGGGGCAGCGCATCTCAGTTGCGATGGGGCACGATCACGGAACCGTGGATGCGCTGTTCAGACCACGACCCCAGATGGTGAGCGAGAACATGGTGCGATGAGTGGAGACAAGAGGAGAGAGACGACGCGGCGCCCGCGTGTGATCGCGCGTCCGCCGGTTTCCGCGGGGCCGCTGCGAGACCTCAAGGACCTGCTGTACAAGCTGTACCTGGACGCAGACGCGCCGACCATGGAGGCGGTGGCCGCAGCGATAGCAGAAGACGATGGACTGCTGGGTGCGCCGAGCAAGGACACCGTGCACCGCTGCCTGGTTTCGACCGAAGTTCCGCCAAACCAGGCCGATGTAGCTGCGGTGGCGGTGGTGTTGGCGCGGATGGCGGCGTGGGACCCGAATGACGCTCAGGCGCGAGCGCGGGACTTGTGGGTGCAGGCCCGCATGGCTGGGCCACTGGGGCAGTCAATCGCCGAGTGTGACCCCATGGCGCTGGAAGTCCACCGTGCCATTGACGCTCCGCTGGTAGACGACGGGGCTGAGTTGCCGCGGTTGCCGACGTATGTGCCGCGTGCGCACGACCAAAAGCTGCGGGAGGTAGTTGACCGAGCGGCAGCCGGAATCACTGGAATCGCTGTCTTGGTCGGCGGCTCATCCACCGGCAAAACCCGCGCTTGTTGGGAAGCGGTCCAGCATCTGCCTGCGGGCTGGCGGCTGTGGCACCCCATCAATCCAAGTCACCCGGAGGCAGCGCTCGAGCACCTGCCTGCGATCGGCCCGCGCACTGTGGTGTGGCTCAATGAAGCCCAGCACTACCTTGACACTTCCGGGGAGTCCGGAGAACAGATTGCAGCTCGCCTGCGTGACGTGATGCGCGATCCTGATCGCGCTCCAATTCTCGTGCTGGGCACATTGTGGCCGGACCACTGGGATGCGCTGACTGCTGCACCCTCGTCAGGCGATGCGCCACATGCTCATGTCCAGGCCCGGGCGCTCCTATCCGGAACTGCCATCCGCGTGCCAGCACGCTTCGACGAGGCGGCACTGCAAAGCCTGCAGACCGCCTCTGTCGGCGACGCACGGCTCCGCCAAGCCGTTGAGCAGGCTCAGCAGGGGCGGATTACACAATATCTTGCAGGAGGCCCCGCTCTGGTCGAGCGTTACGAGACCGCACCGCCAGCAGCGCGGGCCCTTGTCAATGCTGCGATGGATGCCCGCCGATTGGGCCACGGTACGGACATTCCCATGGCATTCCTAGAAAGCGCGGCGTGGACCTATCTCGACGAATTTGAGCAGGACCAGCTCGGTGACGATTGGCTAGAGAAGGCTCTTGCCTACACCGCAGCCGCAGTGCATGGAGTTCGTGGTCTGCTGGCTCGCCGCCGACAGCGCCTTCCCGGATCTGACACCACGAACCTTGATTCGCTGACGTACCGGCTAGCCGATTACCTTGAACAACATGGTCGGCTAGAACGCCGCTATCTCATGCCTCCTGAAGGTTTCTGGAATGCTGTAGCAGAGCACATACATGTACCCGATTACCTCATGAACTTCGCCAATGCCGCCCACATTCGATGGCGAAAGCAGCTGGCGACAGAGCTCTATGGGCGGGTCACCTCCACTCACCCTAAGGCGCTCGCGAAACTAATCTCGCTTCTCATCGAAGCGGATAAAGACGAGGAAGTGAAACGCCTGGCTCACATGGCAACAGACATCGGTGATTCATTCACACTGGTGCAAATAGCCACGACGTACGCGGGAAAGGGAGTTCGGGGCAAGGCGAGGGACTTCGCTCTTCAAGCCATCGATGCTGGCCAACTCGACACCCTGGAAGTGGTGGACCGCGTATTAGCAGGCAGGAGGGAGACGGCCGGAGGCGCTTCCTTCGAGATTCCCGGCGACGACGGCCCCCGCCCGCGATCAGTTGGCCAGCCTCTTCGAACACGCAGAAGTCCACAAGATTGGCACGAAGCCCCGGTGTGGTTTTACCCAGCCAGCTCAGGAAGTGCGCCTTGGGTACTAGCCGAGGTCGCCGGGCGGCAGGAAGAAGCCGAGCGCCTTGCGGCGGAGGCCGCTGCGGCAGGAGCCACCTGGGCCTGGCTAAACGTAGCGGCTGTTCGCCTAGAAGCTGAGGATCGAGCCGAGGCGGTCGACCGCCTGATTCATCTCGCCGCCGATGCTGGCGATCTCTCCGCCCTGCAGTGGCTGGCTGGAAGGAGGGCCGCAGCCGGCGACAATACGGAGGCAAACCGCTTGGCTCTTTTAGCACTCAATGCAGGTAACCCGGCCGCAGCAATTCATCTAATGTTCGATGAAGAGGGTTCTGATCACACGCATCTGCAACTGATGAGATACGGATTGACGATCGAAGGGAAGATCTCCGGGCCCTGGTGACGCGGAAATGGCGGTGCCTCGAAATGTGGCGGAGAGGCGCACTCTGGCTAGGAATGCAACTGATCACAAGTCACATATGCATCACCACAGGTAGCTTGACTGGATTTGTTCATGCCGGATGCTAGTCGGCGCTCGCCATCCGGAACGACGCCGGAGTTATTGGTAAGCCCGGTTATTGGAACGTGCGGAGTGCCTCAGCGGTGGGTGAGTTCCGCCGCGTAGGCGGCTCCGTAGCCCTGGTTGTCTCGTTGCCACTGGTCTGCGGTGGTCTGGTGGAAGCCGAGCAGGCGGCTGATGACGTAGGCGGGCAGTTCCGCGGCGAGCTCGATCAAGGAGGAGCGACGGGCCACTCGGCAGCGGATCCCGAGGGCACTCAGGCGTGCGGCCAGGGAGTAGGGGGTCAGGGGCTGGCCTGGGTAGGCGCCGGGGAAGAGCCACGGGGCCTCGTTGAGTGGGACGGTGACCGCGCGGCCTTGGCGGCGGCGAACGAGCTGACGGACGAAGTCGTCGAGGGGCGGCGGCAGGATGACTGGCTCGCTGCCGAGCAGGAGGGTCACCGTATTGTCCCGGTCGGTGACCTGGTGGGTGGTGAGCTGGGTGATGCGGCTGGTGGGCTGGGCGAAGAGCAGCAGGAGGAGGCCGGCGGCCCGGTCGACGAGGTCCAGAGTGTCGTCGTGGATGAGGCGGCGGACCAGGTGCCAGCGGTGATCCTGCGCAAGGACGTCCTGTCCGAAGTCGGTGGTGTAGGCGGGTGCTTCCAGCTGGTGAGTGTGTCCGCGTCGGCTGGTCCAGAGCAGGAAGCTGCGGATAAGCGTCCTGTTGTGAGCGCCCTCGGCCAGCCAGGCATCGAGATGGTCCTGGGTGCACCCGCCCAGCGTGCTGTCCTGTTGGTGCAGCCACTGCACAAAGCGCACCGCATTCTTGATCTCGTGTCGGACTCCGATCGCCTGGCCGTAGGTGACCGGCCTGCTGGCAGATCGTCGGCGCAGACGACGCAGCGGCCCCCAAGTATCGTATGTCCGCAGGATCTTCCGCTCGTCGGGAGCCTCGACGCAGACGAGGATCTTCGACAGCCACTGCTCGAATTGGGCGAGCTGTTCGTCCCGGGGTGGCAGGGCGCCGCCGGCGACCAGGGCGGCGCGCAGGTGCTGCACGGTCACGGTGGGCTGGAGGCCATCCAGGGTGTCGTGGGTGATCGGTCTGCTTTGCTCGGCCAAGGTCGTGAGGATTGCGTGGCGGGCAGAGGCGGGACGCATCCACCGCAGCAGGGCATGGGGCCGGGCTCGCAGCAGCGCGGTGAAGACCGGCTCGGCTTCCGGCCGCATGCTGGGGCGGGACCCGGTCAGGACACCGCGCAGGTGCTCGCGGGCCACGCAGGCGGCGCACCGGCCGCGCCTGTACGGGCTGTCCACGGTGCCGCACTCGGTGCAGGGCCTACGGGCTGCGGGGTGTTTGCTCCAACAGTGGCGGCACAGTGGTTCACCGTCCGGACTGCGGCTGGCGACGCGGTGTGGCTTGCCGTAGCCTGAGCACGGCACCGGCTTCTGTCCGCAGTGTCCGCACAGCGGACGGCCGTCTACTGTGCGGGAGTTGACGCGCCGCACGGCGCCACAGGCGGCGCACGCTTCGCGCGGCTTCGCCTGCTCTCAACAAGGCTTGCACAGCGGCACCGGGCTCTTCGCGAAATGGCAGGGTGCCGTGCGGCTGCAGACCGAGCAGACGGCTGGTGGCAGCTGGCGGCATCTGCCGCATAGGGCCCCGTGCTCCGTTCGTTCCACCATGATCCGCACGGCGCCACATCCGGTGCACGCTCTGTGGTTGAAGGGGTCGGTGTGGATGCAGCTCCGGCACAGAGGCACGCCGTCGTGGGTTCGGCCGCCCACCGGCCGGGATTTGCCGCACCGGGCACACGTCTGGGGGCGGGATGCGTGCCAGCATTCGATGCAGCAGCGCATCCCTTCACCGGGCACCTCGAGCCGCACGGGCCGGTGGCAGATCGGGCAGGCGGGGACGGTGACGTCGACGGCTCCGCGATCAACGAGTGCCTGGGCCAGGGCTGCCGTCTTGGGCGGGCCCAGGGCGCCCTTTCCCTTCAGCAGATCGGGAATGTCTTCCAAGGCCCACAGCAGACGGCGCTGGCCGCTGCGGCGGCGCTCGGCCGAGAGGACCGCATCAAGGATCGCCGTGCGGTCGAGCCCGACGGGCAGGGCCTCGATCAGCGTGACGAGCGCCTCCAGCGGGTCCCGCCCGCCGTCGGGCGGATGGTAGCTGCAGCGTGGCTGGCCCTCGCGGTCGCGACTTGCGAAGTCCTTGATGCCGCAGATGGCACAGGGGTTGGCGTGGTTGAGTCGGCGGCGCTGACAGCGGGTGCAGATGCGCAGCCCGTCGCCCAGACCGGCTAAAGGGCGGTCCTTGTGGCAGTCCCCGCATCGCGGTAACTCCAGTCGTTCGGCGCCGTGCTCGCGCAAGGCACGGATCAGCCGCTCGATGGTCCGGGGCCCCTCGGGCCGGCCGGAGGTCAGCAGTTCGGGGTCGGCTTGCAGCACCCGTGCCAGGTCACGGCGCTGTGGCCGCTTGCCGATCGCCGCCACCAGCACCGTCTCCACCTCGCCCGCGTCGAGTCCGGGCTCGAGTCGCCGCACGGTCTCGACGATGACCGCTTCGGGCTCGGTGGCGTACCGCGGAAGTTCCCGACCGTCCATGGCAGTTCCCTACTCGCGTACGATCCGGGCCCGGCGCGGACGGAAGTCGCCGACCCCGGGATCATTGCCGGCGGGTCCATCGCCTCCCCCAGCCGCCGTTTTGCGGCGTCGCCCTGCGACGGGTACGGGTTCGATCAGTTCGTCCATCGCGCAGCCCAGAATGTCGAGCAGCGCCATCAGCGTCTTCAGGCTGAGGCGTTCGGGTCGTTCCACCACCAGGCGGTAGGTCTGGCTGGGCGACAGGTCGATGCCCCGCTCGGCCAGAAGGGGACGCAGATCGGTGGTGGAGAACATTCCACGGGTGGCCATCACCTCCCGCAGATGCCAGCGGTAATCCAGCTTCGCCGTCACGTCATCTCCCTACTGGCCGCCCGCAAGGGCCCGGTCCAAGACCGTGCGCATCATCGTATTCATGAAGTCTCCGCTGACCTCCGTGTAGATCGCGGTCGTGGAGGCATGGCGATGGCCCACCTGGCGTTGAACGAATGTCTCGTCCGCGCCGTCCTCGATCTGATGGGTTACATGACTATGCCGCAGGCAGTGCGGCACCAGGACCTTGTCCAGCCCCAGCGCATCACGGTAGTTGGCGAACCGCTCCTCGATCTCCCGGGCCTGTAGTCGGCCTCCCCGCTCGGTCAACCACAGCGCCTGACTCTCCCGGGAAGCGGCATACCGTGGGCGCACGTTGGTCACGTAGTCCTCGACCGCCTCGACGGCCCAGGGCATGACGCTGAGCACCATACGCCGACGCGGTGGCGAGCCCTTGGTGCGCTTGCCGTAGCGGACCTGCAGCGAGCCGAACCGGCCCAGTTCCGGCGCCTTCGGGCTGCGGTAGAAATCGGTGACGTCCAGACGGGAGGTCTCCGTGCACCGCAGCCCCCACCCGTAGATCGCCTTGAACACCGTCGCGTCGCGGTACGCCGCCAGGGCTCCCTTGCGGCCCAGCCGGATCGTCCGCTCCACCTGGTCGTCGGCGTGATCGAGGAAGAGCTGGATCTCCTCACGCGTCATCGGGCGCCGGTCTGCGTCGGCCTCGTAATCGACCAGGTGCGCGGCGGTGTTCCACTCGTGGCAGACCTGCACGGGATGAGTGCCGAAACGGGCCTCGCACTCCTGCGGCCACTGGTAGTGCGGCGAGGTGATGTAGTCGCAGAACAGGCGCACCGCCGTCTGATAGCTGCGGATCGTGGACTCGGCTCGCTTCAACTCCGCGATCAGGTACGTCGTCCACTCATCGACATCCCCCGCCGACCAGCACCACGGATAGGCATTGGCGAACGAACCGAAGGCCCGGACCACACGCTGCCGGTCCGAGATCGTCCTGGATTGGAGCCGACGCCCGCCACGCTGCTGACGCCCCCAGCCCTCCAACATCGCCTCAAACACGGCATCTTCGGGGTGCAGCAACGCGACGCCGTCAAGCAGAACCAGCCGAGCCGAAGCATCACTCATTCCAGTCCGCACCATGCGCACCCCCGCTATCGAGTGCTCGAATCATGCATCAAACGCAAGTGGCGGCGCAAAGGAACAGGTCAAGGTCTCTTGGGCAGCGGTAAGTTGGAGGGACCGACGCTGCACGTCACCAGGTCGCGACTCCGGAGATCATGCAGCAAATGCAATTGCCCGGGGTTGAAAGGTCTTCGACGCGATGCTCTCCTGCCCCGTCTACCAGGTGACGTCGGGCAGCACCGTCGTCGACATGGGCACCGAGAAGACGGCCGCGCCGGACCTCGGCGACGAGCAGTGGAGCCAGCTACTCACCTACTCCGCCGGGGGACAGCGCAGCATCGTAAAACAGACGGCGATCCGTACCGGCAACATCCTGGTGATCGTCTCCGGAAGCCCCGGTCTTGTCGACGCTCACTTGGCGAAGGCTTTCGACAAGGGACAGCACATGCGATGACCGACTGGATCGCGCCTGCCGCTGTACGGCCTTCCCTCAGGTCACGGGCCCACAGCAGCGCGGGCAGACGCTGACAGGCTACGGGCGTCGGCAGCAGGAAGGGGGCCGGCGGCCGGGAATCGTCCCGGCCGCCGGCCCCCTTCCTCATATCGGTATACGCGCGGTGTCGGCTTGTGTCAGAAGGCGTACGGAGTGAACGGACGGATGGGGTCTGCCACATCGGCGAGCAGCCGGTCGAGCTCGGCCCGGTCGTCCTTGGTCATTATCTTGACCGCCCCGCTGAGGGTCTTCCGCATGAGCCGGTCCATGAACGGAGCGAGGTAGCGGTGGAGTGTGTCGCGCGCTTCGCTCATCGTCCGCAGGTACTCCTGGTAGCGCGCGATCTGGGCGCGGGTCTCTTGGAGATCGGCGTGGGTGGCCGTGTCGACGATGGCCTGCTCCTCCTTGGTGAAGGGCCGTCCATCGAGGTAGGACCAGGTGTTGGTGTCCGAGCGACGCTTGAAGTCCGAGCTGCAAAGGAGGGCGACAACGTGGAAGCGGGGTTCGGTTTCGGGCATGCAGGTGCTCCATACAAGAGAGAGGTGGTTGGGCAACACCAACTGTCCGGAGAATCCCCGGTTTCGGTAACCGGGGATTCCCGGTTACCATCCGTCCCCGCTCCTGTCGGTCATCCCCTGCGGCAGATGCCACCGGCTGCAGCCCGGCCCTCACATCGACCTGCTCGCAGCCGCACTACGGGCCGTACGCCGCGAACGTGCGACGCCGCAGGAAACCGCCGCGTTGTGGGGCTTGCCCACGCACCTGGAGTCGGGCGGCCTGCCGTCGCAACAGGCCGCCCCTGCCCGTGCCATGTCACCGCCGCGGATGGCTGTCCCGTCCCGGAACAGGGGCTGGCGCGGCCGACCGGTGTGGGGGCGGCACCGTACCGCCGGACACTGACGCCCACGTGGCCGAGCTCTGTCGGGCCGCTTCGGCTCGGCGGTTGGGTACGGGGTTTCGGCTGGTGTGCTGGATGCGGGTGATCAGGACGCGGGCGGATTGGCGGGCGGTGCCCAGTTCGCGTTGCTCTGCGGCCTCCTTGAGGAGTTGGTGCGGCTTGTGGCCGCCGGCTTCGGCATCGGCGAGAAGCGCGGCGAGGGCGGGCCAGCTCCGGTCGGCGAGGATTCGCTCGGCGTGGTCGGGGACTGCGGTACGTACATCACTGGCCAGGGTCCGGCGGGCCTCTTCTCGCGGCTGGTGGTGTGCCAGTTCGGTGAGCGTGGGGGCCAGGGCGTGATCGGCTGCGGTCTGCAGGTGGTGGAGGGTTCGGCGGGCGGCGTCGGCCTGATGGGCGTGGTTCTTCGCCTCGTGCCACCGCTTGGCGAGGATCGTTGCCCAGACCAGGGCGGCGAGCAGGGCCGCGAGCGCGCTGCCGTCCGGGCCGGTGGCGGTGTGGACGATGTCGCGGGCTGCGATGCGAACCGCGTCGGCGGCTCGGTCTTCGGCACGGATTCGGGAACGCTGGGTGCGGGCGAACGCCCTTGATGCGGTTCGAAGTTCGACGCACAGGCCGTCGGGTGTGTGCTGTGCGGTGGCTTCGATCAGTTCGCCGAGCGCGGCTATGTGGGCCTGGGCCCGTGCGTCACTGCCGGACCCGTCGTCACCGGTGGCGTCGGTGAGCTCGGCGTGGAGGCTGTCGAGGGCGTCGGTGGCCTGGTGCCAGGGGGTGGCGGTCCGCGAGCGTCGGGCAGTGGGGTGCTCTTCTGCCGTGCTGGTCGCCAGGCGGGCCTGCAGCTTGGGCAGGCTGAGGTCGGGGGCGATCTTCCCGCCCGGCTTGTAGATCTGCTCGCCCTTCGCGTTCACGTCACCGGGGCGGCCGACGGCGTAGCCGAGCAGGTCTCCGGAAGGGCCGCGCCTTGGCTTGACCGCGAGGCCGTCCGCTTCGAGGTACGTGAGCAGTTCCTCGGCATCGGTGACGTGCGGGATGGCGGCGCGGATGCGGTCTTCGAGCCACTGTTGGCTGGTCTGTTCCCAGCCGAGGCGTGTCGCCTTGTGCATATCGGCCTGGGTCGGCCGACGGTTGGCGGTGCCGTCGCCCTTCTTCAACTGGCGGAGCCCGTAGTCCTTCTCGATCTTGCGGCACTCGTCGCCGACGCGGATTCCGTTGTTGTGGAGTTTGGGTCGGCGGCCGTCCTCGCGGACCGTGGTGGCGAGGATGTGCATGTGGTCGTCGGCGTGACGTACGGCGATCCAGCGACAGGCCAGGTCGTCGCCCTCCGGCGCGATGCCGGCCGCGTGCACGATGCGCCGGGCGATCTCACTCCACTCGACGTCGGAGAGGTAGCGGTCTTCGGGGGCGGCTCGGACGGGGCAGTGCCAGACGTGGTCGGTGACCGGTTGTCCGAACTCGCTGTTGCGCAGCCGTACAGGCTCGTCGAGGTAGCGGCCGAGTTCGGTGAGGGTGGCGTTCTCGTCGCGGCCGGGGTCGGGCATGGCGAGCATCGCGAAGCCGGCCACGATGTGCGGATCGAGGTGCTCGTCGTGCCGACCGGGTCCATAGAGGTAGGCGAGCAGACCGCGTGTCTTGGTCCCTGCGGGTTTGATAGCGGCGATCATGCGGCCAGGTCCTCTGTCGGGTCGGCGGGCTCGCGCAGGGCCTCGGCGATCAAAGTCAGCAGGTGGTCGAGTTCGTCGAGCCGCTGGCGTATGTCGGGTGGGGTGAGGTCGCTGTTGAGCGCTCGGGCGATCTGGTTGACGTTGACACCGATCCGGTTGAGCTGGCGCAACACCTGGGCGCGGAACATGTGGGTGCGACGGCGGTCCTCGGACAACGGCAGGTTCGCGGTGAAGCGGCCGTCCAGGAAGGCGAGGACGACGTCGGCGCAGAACCCGGACTCTCCTTTGTAACCGTGCTCGGCGGTGGTCTCCCGGAGGCGTGCACGCTCATCGGAGCGGAACTGCAAGGGGCCGACGCGTTCCGTGCGCTTGTCACCTGTGAAGCGGCGAATCGTGGGCTGCACGCTCTTAACGGTCGGCTCGCCGGCGACGGTCTCGATGACGGAGGCGGGGCGCAGAATGGCGCGTTGGACGGCGTGGCGCGTCTCCAGGTCGGGGCCGCCCTCGGCCCCGGCCTCCGGGTCCGGCGCCCCCTGGCGCGGGACCGTCTCCGCCACCCCCGGGGCGGAGATCCCCGAAGACCGGCCTTGAGTCGGACTCGGGGTACTACTGGCTCCGCCAGGGGCAGCCCGTCCGAACGCGCGACGCCAACGCTCCTTCAGCGTAGGGGATTTCGTCAGGGGCAGCGGCTCGCCGGGGGTGTTGTCGGGGTGGTGGGGATCGTGCGTCATGCGTGGTGCTCCGGAAGGGCTGGCTGGACGGACGGATACACGGGACCGGTGCGCTGGATGGGGCGGTCACCAGCCTGTCCACAGGTGTGGACAGGCGGGCGGGAAGTGGGGGTGATGGCCGGGTGACCGGAAGGGTTCCGGTCACCCGGCCAGGTTGCGGTCAGCGCTTGGAAACCTCGATCCCGGCGGCTTCGAGTTCCGGCCGCAGCAGATCCATCACCTCGGTCTGGCGCTCGCTGCCGATCGTCAGGTCACGGTCCTTCACAGCCTCCCGGAGCAGGCCCCGAGTGAGCTTGCCGTGCTGATGACCGGTGGCGCGGCCGATGTCGGCCAGCTCCGCGATGGTCGCCTTCGGCGGACGGCCACCGCTCGACTTGGTCGCAGTCTCTGCGGATGGCGGTATCGTCCGCGCATCCGGAGAGCCGAGCAGTTGACCGGTGGAGGCATCGGATGCAGCGGCTGCCGCAGGGCCATGGGCGGATGCGGTGACCGGTGGTTCCGGCACATGTACGGAACCGGCGTCCGGGTCGTCGGCAGGATGCGCGACGAGCTGGTGGATCTGCCGCATGAGCACACCGAAGGCCACCATCGCGGCGGCTGGTGGAACCGCGGCGACCACGTAGTCGAAGACGGGGACTGTGCTGGCGTTGTCGGTGCCGCTGACACCGGCGACGTTCAACGCGATGGAGCCGACCGATCCGATGGCGGTCACGGCGATGGCCCACCCGTCGGTGACGCGGCGCAGGCTCGCGCGGAGCATGAGCAACTCGCCCGCGACAATGAAGGCGTCCAGGGTGGCAGGCCAGGCCCAGCGGCGGATCGGGGAGTTGCCGAGGCCGTGCTGTCCGGCGACGTCGGCCAGATGCGCGTAGGAGAGCCAGAACGCGCCGCCGGTCAGGGCGACGATGACGACGCCCGCCATGGTGAGCGCGTACCGCTCGGCATCGTGCTTCGTCATCGCCGAGCGCTCGGTGCCCGGCTGGTCGTCGGGCGGCCGGTGGTGCGGTGCATGAGGCAGGGGAAGGGTTGTCAAGCGGGGAACTCCCTGGGGTTTCGGTGTGAGTGCGTCTTTGCCGTCTTGCCGTTGCAAGCCCAGGTCAGAGCGGGTACGGCAGCGGCCTCGGGGATCCGTCTTGGCACGTACCGCCGGCGTCTTGGGCCTGCCGCGAGCGGACTCAGGACGCTCGTCTCGCCTGAGCCCACAGGCAGGTTGGCCGGGTCCCGAGTCGGGACGGTGCCGTTGCGTCTCCCGTCTTGCGGGGCAGGGCTGTGACCTGTGGTGATACGGCAGGACGGCGGGAGACGGCACAAGACGGATAACGGGCACCGTCTTGGTGGCGGGGATGCGATTGATGATCGCGCTGCCGTCTTGCCCCTGATTGCCGTCTTGGGCGCATACCGTGTGACCTGCGAGATCACGGCAGGGACGGCAAGTACGGCAACCAGGGGCCGGGGCTCAGCCCTCGCTCGGGGCGGGATCGGCGTCGACGGGGTGGACCGTGGGGCAATAGCGGCGCCAGGCGTCGAGGAACTTGTTGCGCATGTAGCCCTTGCGCTGCGTCCGGTCAGCCATCCGCACGTTGCCGGAGGCGATACCGAACTCGCGCAGCATCCGACCCAGTTCTCGGGCGGTCAGGCCACCGCGCCCCCACTCGGCCCACGGGGCCTCCACGTCCTGACGCAGGTGATGGAGAAGTTCCTCGGTGGCCAGACTGTCGACCTCGCGCTGGGCGGCGAAGATCCGACGGATGTCGGCGAGGATCCGCGCCCCGCTGGGGTGCTCCTCCTCGGCCGCCACCTCAGCGGCGACCATCCGCGCACACGCCTCCCGTGCCAGACGTGGCCAGTACCCTCCTGCCAGCTCGGCGACGATGATCAGAGGCTCCCAGGTGTCGGCGGCGCGGTCCTCGACCGGCATCTCCGGCTCCAGGTCCGCGGCCTCGTCCAACAGGGGCCTGGCCCACGCGTGGATGCGGTCGCGCAGCTCGTGCAGGGCCGGGATGTCGCGGCGCGAACGGAAGGGTTTGACCTTCTCGCCCTCGGCCCGGCGCCGCATGCGGATCACCACCGCGCGGTCCATGACCGTGTCGGGCAGGTCGCCGATGCCCGCGATGGCGGCCATGGCGAATGTGGCGAAGCGGTGTGGGGTGTGGTCGTTGCCGACGACCCGGGTCACGTACCGGCCGCGCTGGTGACCGGCGTTGAGCAGGCCGCGCATCTCCTCGTTCTTCTCCGCCATCTTCGGACTGCCGAAGATAGTGTCCGCCTCGTCCACCAAGAGCGTGGGCGGATCGTCGGCGTCGACGGACCGGAAGATCGCCGCCGGTGTGGTGTTGATGGTCAGCATCGGTTCGTAGACCGTCTCAGTCAGTATGTCGAGCAGCCGAGACTTGCCGCACCGCTTCGCCGGCCCTACCACCGCCAGGCGCGGAGCGTGCTGCCACGCCGCCTGCAGATGCGTCGCCACCACCCACAACGTGACCGCGTCCAGCGCCTGCGGCGATGGCAGGATCACGAACCGGGCTATCTGCACACGTAGTTCGTCCAACAGCTTCGATCCGGTCGTAGGCGCTGCGTCCGGTATCTCCACCTCCTCGCTGGGCACCTCCGTGTCGGTGCCACGGACAGGCACGTCGCCGTCCTGGTCCAGTTCGCCATCGTCGGCCTGCGTGGCGCGCAGGTGGGCTCCGGGCTTGCCGGGGATGGCCGTTGCGGGCCAGCTCGCCGGAGCGCAAGTGGAATAGGAGTCGGGGTTCTCGGGTTGCACCGGGCAGCTCCTGTGGCGGTTGCGGGCTCGCATGCCCTGGCCGCCGGGTCGGTTCACATGGGACTGGTGGGGAGTCATCGGGCCTCCGGCGTCGCATCGCCGGAGGCTCTCCCCCATCTCGCGGTCGCTCAGGTACCGAGAGGGACCACGGACAGTACGTCCACGTCTGTCCACAGTCCAGCGTTTCTGTGTCAGCTCAGCGCAGAAGCGTCTGCTACGCACACGTCCCCTCATGCGGCCAGGCCCAGCAGGGCCAGCAGGTCTGCGGTCACCACCCGGTAGGCGTTGCCCAGCCGCAGCACCTTGCACGGGTACTGGCCGCGCTTCGCCAGCTCGTACCCCTTGCTCCGCCCGAGCCCCAACGCCCGATTACCTGTCTCCAGGTCAACGGCGGCGGGCAGGGTCAACAGCTCCTCGCGGCTCATGCCCTTCACGTGGCCGACGGCTTCGTTCTCGCGCATACGCGCTCCATCCATGACTGAGCCCTCGGCGAACGTGACGATCACGCCCGGCTCCAGGCCACCAAATCAAGGATGAAGAAGTTAATGTGTCCTCATGACACAATACGATTTCGATGCTGGATACGAGGACGAAGACGAGGACGACATCCCCGAGTGGGCCGACCACGTCATGGCCACCGTGGCCGCCGAGGTCCGACGCCGACGGAAGGAGCTGCGTATGAGCGCCCAGGACCTCGCCGACCGCTGCGAGGAAATCGGCCATCCGATCCCCCGCAACGTGATTGCCAATATGGAATCCGGCCGTCGCGCCAACCTCCCCCTGGTCGATGTCATGGTCCTGGCCAGGGCACTGCGCACGAACCCGATCTGCCTCATCTACCCGATCGGTTACGCCGCCGAGGTCCAGCGGCTCCCGTACGAACAGCGAATCGCTCCGTGGGAGGCCATGGTCTGGTTCATCGCCCAGGACAGCGGCTCCCTGGCCGACCGCGACATGCTCCGCTACCAGCGCGAGCACATCGAGGCCCTCAGCGAGGCGCGCTCCGCGATGGCCAGCGAGAGCTACGCGCAGTACGCCGTCGAGCAGGCGACCAGCGCCACAGAACGGGCGGAGGCCCTGCGCGACCAGGCCACCTGCCTGGAGCGCATCGACAAGGCCAAGCAACGCCTGCGCGTCGCCCGCTCCTTCATCCGCCGCGAGCGCGGCCTCCTCCCCTACCTGCCCCCCGAACTCGCCGACGTCGACCCACCCGAACCCGGCAGCAACACCAACACCACCAAGGAGAACGATCTTTGAAGGGCTCCACCTACCGCCGCTGCTCCTGCCGCGACCCGAAGACCGGCAAGGAACTCGGCACGTCCTGCCCCAAGCGCAACAGCAGGAACCACTGCACCTACTCCATACGCCAGGAGCTGCCGCCCCGCGAGGACGGCAGCCGCAGGTCGTTCGCCCGAGGTGGCTACGACAGCCGCAAGGCCGCCCAAGCCGACCTCGACCACGTCCGCGCCCTCCTGGGCCTGGCCGAGTCGGACGATCCCGAGGGCACGGAACTGATCGCCGCCATGCTGGCGGAGGTCGGCCGCGAGCGGACGCCCCTGCCGGACGTAGAGGAGACCCGTAGGCGCCTCAACGCCGGCCAGGACCTCATCGGCAGCCTGACTGTGGCCGAATGGCTCGACCGGTGGCTGGCGGGGAAGCGCATACGCAAGTCCGGCATCAGCCGCTACGAGACCGACATCCGCGTGCACTTGAAGCCGCGCATCGGGCACCGGCGCCTCGACCGGCTGCGCGTCAGCCACCTCAGCGAGATGTTCACGGACATCCGCGACGCCAACGCGGCGATCCTGGAGCAGAACGCCCAACGACGAGCAGCAATCGACGAATTGGCAACCGTGCTGTGGAAGGGCGTAGGCAACCGCGCCCGCCGCAAGGCGATGAAGGCCGCGATCGACGAGATGCCACCCTTCCGCCGCATCACCGGCCCTGCGACGCGCCAGCACGTCAAGGCGACCCTCCGCGCGGCCCTGAATGACGCGATCGGTCAGCAGATCATCACGTTCAATCCGGCGGCCCACGTCGAGATCGACCCCGTACGCAAACCGAAGGCGCTCGTGTGGACGGACGAGCGGATCGCCAAGTGGGAGCAGACGGGCGAGAAGCCGTCGCCCGTAATGGTCTGGACACCGAAACAGACCGGCGCCTTCCTCGACTTCGTAGCCCAGGACCGGCTGTACGCCATGTGGCACCTGATCGCCTTCCGTGGCCTGCGCCGTGGCGAGGCGTGCGGACAGCCGTGGTCGGAGACGAACCTCGACACCCACTCCCTCACCGTCTCCGCCCAACTCGTGCAGGACGGCTGGGAGATCGAGGCATCCGACCCCAAAACGGACAGCGGGTACCGCGTGGTGGCGCTCGACGACGACACCGTCAACGTCCTGAAGCACCACCGCGAGCGCCAGGACGAAGCCCGCGCAGAGTGGGGCTCGGCCTGGGTCGAGACCGGCCACGTCTTCACCCAGGAAGACGGCTCCTGGCTCCACCCCGGCAAGGTGACCGACCTCTTCGAGCGGCTCGTCGCAGCCTCCGGCCTCCCGCCGATCCGGCTCCACGACCTCCGCCACGGCGCGGCCACCCTCATGCTCGCCGCCGGCATCGACATCAAGATCGTGTCGGACACCCTCGGCCACAGTGACACCCGCATCACGCGGGACATTTACCAGAGCGTCCTGCCCCAAGTCGGCAAGAACGCCGCCGAGGCGACGGCCAAGCTGGTCCCGCTTCAGCGCAAGGCCGAGGCGGAGAAGGCGGCCCGCAAGGCGGCGAAGAAGGCGAAGGCCAAGAAGCCCCGCAAGGGCGACAGCAGCAAGCCGAAGGACAGGGCGAAAGCCCAGGCCAAGGCCAAGAAGAAGGCCAAGCGCCGGAAGCCCGAGAAGTAGGTCGCCGAGCGGCTCCGCTCACGCATCGCTCACGCAAGCCATCTCACGGCACCCCGGCCGTGTGACGCGCCATGCCCCGAACAAGACAAAACCCCAGGTCAGCGGCTATCTGACCTGGGGTTTATCGGAGCCGCCTTCGGGATTCGAACCCGAGACCTACGCATTACGAGTGCGTTGCTCTGGCCATCTGAGCTAAGGCGGCGCGCGTCCCGCACCTATGGTGCGATCAGCAACGACGCCAAGTCTACACAGTTTCCGAGGGTGCTCCGCACACCCCTGCGAAGCGGCGGTCGGGAGGGTGGTGCGGGGCGCTGAGCTGGGGTTATGTGCAGCGCTTGTCCTTCTGGGGGGCACGGCCCGCCAGGAGGTAGGTGTTGATCGTGTCGTCGACGCAGCGGCTGCCGCGGCCGTACGCGGTGTGGCCGTCGCCCTCGTAGGTGAGGAGGCGGGCCGAGGTGAGCTGGGAGGCGAGGGCCTTCGCCCAGCGGTAGGGGGTGGCGGGGTCGCGGGTGGTGCCGACGACGATGATCGGGTCGGCGCCCTCGGCCTCGATGCGCTGCGGCTTGCCCGTGGCCTTCGTGGGCCAGTACGTGCAGTTCAGGGCCGACCAGGCCAGGCCCTCGCCGAAGACCGGGGAGGCCTTCTCGAAGTCGGGGAGCGCCTTGCGCACGTCCTCGGGCGAGCTGAAGGACGGCGGCAGGTCGAGGCAGTTCACGGCGGTGTTGGCGTACATGAGGTTGGAGTACGAGCCGTCGCCGTCGCGCTCGTAGTAGCTGTCGGAGAGCGCGAGGAGCATCGAGCCGTCCTTGTCCTTCATGGCCGCGGCGAGCGCGTCGCGCAGCTGTGGCCAGGACGCCTCGTCGTACATCGCCGCGATCACGCCGGTCGTGGCCAGTGCCTCGCCGAGCTTGCGGCCGGCGGCCGGGCCGGGGTCGCCCGCGGGGAGCGGCGCCCGGTCCAGGTGCGTGAAGAAGCCCTTCAGTCGCTTGCCCGCGTCGGCGGCGTTCTTCCTGCCGAGGGGGCAGTCCGGCTGCCGCACGCAGTCCTTCGCGAACGACTGGAACGCCGTCTCGAAGCCCGCCGTCTGGTCGCGGTTCATCCGGCGCGCGGGCAGCGAGGGGTCCATGGCGCCGTCGAGGACGAGGCGGCCGACGCGGTCGGGGAAGAGGCCCGCGTACGTCGCCCCGAGGAACGTCCCGTACGAGGCGCCCACGTACGTCAGCTTCTTGTCGCCGAGCACCGCGCGCAGGATGTCCATGTCCCGGGCCGCCTCCACGGTGGATACGTGCCCGAGCAGCTTCCCCGAGCGCTTCTTGCAGCCCGCCGCGAACTTCTTGTACGCCGTGGCGAGCAGGTCGGTCTCACGCCGGTCGTCGGGCGTGGTGTCCGTCTGCGTGTACGCGCTCATCTGGCGGTCGTCCAGGCAGGTCACAGGCTCGCTGCGGGC
This sequence comes from Streptomyces flavofungini, assembly GCF_030388665.1. Lineage (NCBI taxonomy): Bacteria > Bacillati > Actinomycetota > Actinomycetes > Kitasatosporales > Streptomycetaceae > Streptomyces > Streptomyces flavofungini. The sequence continues at coordinate 4,236,078 of NZ_CP128846.1, forward strand.
GACGCCCCGCGGGTCGACCGCCACCATGTCGTACCGGGCGCGGACCTTCTCCGGATAGCCGAGGGCCGCGTAGGACTGGAGGTATCCGACGGCCGAGCCGCCCGGGCCGCCCGGGTTCACCAGGAGCGAGCCGAGGCGGCCGCCCTTGCCCGCCGCTCCCCCCGTCGCCCGCTTGCGCGACACCGCCAGCTTCACGTCGCCCGCGTCCGGCTTGTCGTAGTCCAGGGGCGCCTTCATCGTCGCGCACTGGAATCCGGGCGCCCCGCAGTCGCGCCAGCGCAGCTTCTGGGCGTAGTACGACGCGAGCTCCTTCGGCGTGGCGCGGGGCAGCTCGTCCATGACCACGTCGGTCGACGAACTCGCCGACGAGCAGCCGGAGATGAGCAGACCGGCGGCCAGGAAGGCCAGGCAGCCGCGGCGGAGGTGGCGGGCTCGGGGTGGGGAGGTTTCCATCTCGCGAGACTAACTCTATGGAGTTGTCAGATCACTTTGAGCACTCGTTTGGGTGATGCGGTCAACTGGGCTGTTGCTGTCGCGCCGCGCTGTTGCTGTCGCAGCTTGCTGCTGCTGTTGCGTCTCGCTGCTGCTGTCACAGCTTGCTGCTGCTGTCGCGTCGCGCGCTCGGTGTGGCGTCGCGGCCTCGCCCCGCGCGCAGCGGCTGCTCAGCCCGCCCGCAGTGCCACCGTCATCGCCTCCACCGCGAGCAGCGGCGCCACGTTCCGGTCGAGTGCCGTGCGGCACGCGCCGATCGCCTCTATGCGGCGCAGCGTCGACTCGGGCGAGGTGTCCCGGGCCATGCGCTCCAGCATGTCCTGCACCTCGGTGTTGGCGAGCGGGACGCGGGAGCCCAACTGGAGGGCCAGGACGTCTCGGTAGACCCCGGTGAGGTCGATGAGGGCGAGGTCGAGGCTGTCGCGCTGCGTGCGGGTCCTGCGGCGCTTCTGCTTGTCCTCGAGCTCCTTCATCGCGCCCGCCGTGCCGCGCGGCATCCTGCCGCCCTGGGCCGCGCCGAGCGCCGCCTTCATGTCCTCGGTCTCCTTGACGTCGACGTCCTCGGCGACCTGCTTGGCCTCCTCCGCCGCCGTGTCGATCAGCTCCTGCGCGGCCTTGAGGCAGCCGCCGATCTCCCCGACGCGCAGTGGCAGCTTGAGCACGGCGGCCCTGCGCTCCCGCGCGCGCTCGTCGGTCGCCAGGCGGCGGGCGCGGCCGATGTGTCCCTGGGTGGCGCGGGCGGCGGCCGCTGCGGCGGTCGGGTCGATGCCGTCGCGGCGGACCAGCATGTCGGCGACGGCGGCCACCGAGGGCGTACGCAGGGTCAGGTGGCGGCAGCGGGAGCGGATCGTGGGCAGCACGTCCTCCTGCGAGGGGGCGCAGAGGAGCCAGACCGTGCGGGGGGCCGGTTCCTCCACTGCCTTCAGGAGGACGTTGCCCGCGCCCTCGGTGAGGCGGTCCGCGTCCTCCAGGACGATGACCTGCCAGCGGCCCCCCGCCGGGGAGAGCTGGGCGCGGCGGACCAGCTCGCGGGTCTCCTTGACGCCGATCGACAGCAGGTCGGTGCGGACGACCTCCACGTCGGCGTGCGTACCGATCAGGCTCGTGTGGCAACCGTCGCAGAAGCCGCAGCCGGGCTCCCCGCCCAGCGCGCGGTCGGGGCTCACGCACTGCAGGGCGGCGGCGAAGGCACGGGCGGCGTCGGCCCGGCCGGATCCGGGCGGGCCCGTGAACAGCCAGGCGTGCGTCATCTTCGACGACTCGGGCGGCGGGGTGTCGGCCGCGACGGCGGTGACCAGCGCGTCGGCGTCACGGGCGGCGGCGCCGAGCTGCCCGCTCACCTTCTCCTGGCCCACCAGGTCGTCCCATACCGGCATGGGTCACCGCCTCCGCCCTACCGACGCACACGATCCCTCGGCGTACGTCCCATTTCGCACTGTCGGACTCATTGTGGGGCACCCCACTGACACAGCCGGAGAAGGGGCGGGACTGGGGCGCCCCGCGAGGGCCCGGCCCCGGACCGCCCGAACGCCCAGCGTCTCAGCACCTCACCTCAGCACCTCAGCGCCTCCGCCGCCGCCCCTCGTCCACATCGTCGTCCTCATGCGACCCGAGCAGCTCGTCCGCCAGCGACGGCAGGTCGTCCAGCGGTGTCTCCTCCGCCCAGTCGGGGCGCGGCCGCTGCCGCGGCGTACCGTCCTCGTCGACCTGAGGCAGCTCCCGCGTCCGGTCGTCGGGGCCTTGCAGCGCCTCGCCCGACCGGTCCGCACCGGACGGGCCGGACCGGTCGCCTCCGGGTCGCTCGTCGCGGAAGTAGCCCGGCGGCACCTTGTCCGCCACGGTCTCCGCGCGTCCGCCCCGCGCGGCGGGCTCCCCGCCCACCGCCGGGAGGACCGCCGTCTCGTCGGCCGCCCCCGGCACGTTCGCCTTGGGCAGCTCGGCGGTCACGTCGGACTCGCCCCCGCCGGACCGGCCCGCGCCGTGCCCCGTACCCGCGGCCCCGGCCTCCGGGACCTGCGGCAGCACAGCGGTCTCGTCAGCGGCCCGCGGAACCTGCGGCAGGACGGTCGTCTCGTCGGCGGCACCCGGGACCTGCGGCTTCACCACAGGCGTGGGAACGGTCGTCTCGTCGGCGGCACCCGGGACCTGCGGCTTCACCACAGGCGTGGGTACGGTCGTCTCGTTGTCGGGTGTCTCGACGGGGGAACCGGGCGAACCGGGCGCCTTGCCGACCGGGCCGGAGGACCTGCCCGCAGAGTCAGCCGAGTCGGCGGACCTGACCGCAGGACCGGACGACTTCTGAGCCGACTTGTCGAGCGAAGCCTTCCCCGAACCCGCGGACCCGGCGCCCCGCGCGGACCCCGCAGCCCCGACGCCCTCGCCGGACTCCGCCGCGCCCGCGGCCGCCTCCGCCAGCAGCCGGGCCTCCTCAGCCCGGCGCAGTGCCTCCTCAGCCCGGCGCTGCTTCTCCAGGCGGCGGGCCTCGGCCTCGGCGTGCAGCCGGGCCTGTTCCTCGGCCGCGCGGCGGCGCCGTTCCTCCTCGGCGGCGCGGGCCTGCTCCTCGGCCTCGCGCCGGGCCTCCTCGGCGAGGACCCGGGCGCGCTCCTCCTCGGCCTTGCGGCGGGCCTCCTCGGCGCGCAGCCGGGCCTCCTCGGCCTGGCGCTCGGCCTCGCGGCGCTGGGCCTCCTCCAGCTCGCGGCGCTTGCGCTCTTCCTCCTCCGCGCGGAGCTTGGCGAGCTGTTCCTGGCGCTCGCGCTCCAGGCGCTCCTCCTCGGCCTTGCGGGCGGCCTCCTCCTCGGCGCGCCGCCGCGCCTCCTCCTCGGCCTTGCGGCGGGCCTCTTCCTGGGCCTTCACCTCGGCTTCGGAGAGGGGCAGTACGAGATCGAGGCGGTGCCGGATCACGGTGGTGACGGCCTCCGGCTCCTGGGCCGCGTCGACGACCAGGTACCGGCCCGGGTCGGCGGCGGCCAGGGTGAGGAATCCGGAGCGCACGCGCGCGTGGAACTCGGCGGGCTCGGACTCCAGCCGGTCCGGGGCCTCCGTGAAGCGCTCGCGGGCCGCCTCGGGGGCCACGTCGAGCAGGACGGTGAGGTGCGGCACCAGGCCGCCGGTGGCCCACCGGTTGATGCGGGCGACCTCGGTCGGCGACAGGTCGCGGCCTGCGCCCTGGTAGGCCACGGACGAGTCGATGTACCGGTCGGAGATCACCACGGCCCCGCGCGCGAGGGCGGGTCGTACGACGGTGTCGACGTGCTCCGCGCGGTCGGCGGCGTACAGCAGCGCCTCCGCGCGGTGGGAGAGTCCGGCCGACGACACGTCCAGCAGGATCGACCGCAGCCGCTTGCCGACGGGCGTGGCGCCCGGCTCGCGCGTGACGACGACTTCGTGGCCCTTGGCGCGGATCCACTCGGCGAGCGCCTCGGCCTGCGTGGACTTGCCCGCGCCGTCGCCGCCCTCCAGGGCGATGAAGAACCCGGAGGCGGCGGGCGCCTGCACCGGGTCGTCGCCGCCGCGCAGCGCGTCCCGCAGGTCGTGGCGGAGCGGCACGCCCTGCCGGTCGTCGGCCTTGGCGAGGACCAGCGCGGCCACGGGCAGCAGCAGCGCGCCGACCAGCATCAGCGTGAAGGAGGCGCCGCCGTGGTCGAAGACGAACTTGCCGTTGACCATCCGGTGCGGCCCGATGACGGCCGCGAGCAGCGGCGCCACGAGCGCGGCGAGCGCCACGAAGAGGCGCACGACGGCCTGGAGGTGCTCGGTGGTGCGCGCCCTGCGGTAGTCCTCGACCTCCTGGTCGAGGAGCGCGTGCCCGAGGTTCGCCGCGATGCCCGCGGCGAGGCCGGCGAGCGCCAGGATCAGCAGGACCGTCGTCACGTCGGGGACGAGTCCGGCGGCGAGCAGCGCGACTCCGGTGACGGTGATCGCGAGCGCCAGCAGACGGCGGCGCGACAGCGACGGCAGCAGCGCGGGCGCGGTGCGGATGCCCGCGACCGTGCCGCCGGTCAGCGCGAAGACGAACAGGCCGTACGTGACGGGCCCGCCCTGGAGGTCCTTGGCGTGCAGCACGGCGACCGCGACGGCCGCGGCGACGGCCCCGGCGACGGCGGTGCAGGCGGCCACGAGGAGCGGGATCGCGCCGGTGCGGCCCTTGTCGGTGCCGCTGCCCGTGCGCGGCCTGCGCAGGCCCTCCAGAGGGCTGCGGGCGCGGGGCGTGTGCGTACCGGGCAGCTGGATGGCGTACACGATCGACAGGGACGCGGCGAACAGTCCGGCCGCGAGGAACGAGCCGAGGCCCGCCTGGTGCTGCTCGAACCAGTCGACTCCGGCGCCGAGCAGGATGCCGAGGAGGCTGACGGCGACGAGCGCGACGGCCGCGAGCGGCAGCGCCACGAAGCCCGTACGCAGCGACAGGCGCCGCAGGGCGTCCATGTGGTCGGGCAGGGGGCGCACGGTGGCGCCCTCCAGGGGCGGCCCCGGGAGGAGCGCGGGCGCGGCGCTCTCGCGGGCGACCGTCCAGAAGCGTTCGGCGACACCGGCCACGAAGGCGGTGACGAGCAGCATCGCGAGCGCGTTGGCCGGCGTCCAGTCGATCCACAGGGGCGCGCAGATCAGCAGCGCGGCCCGGACGCCGTCGGCGCCGACCATGGTCCAGCGGCGGTCGAGCGGGCCGTCCGGCGACGTGAGGGACGTCAGCGGGCCGAGCAGGACCGCTCCGAAGAGGAGGGTCGCGAGAACGCGTGCTCCGAAGACGGCGGTCACCGCGATGGCGACGCCTCTGTAGCCGTCGCCGAACGCCCCCTCGGCGACAGCCGCTTGGAGGGCGAGCATGACCAGGACGAGCAGCGCGAGCGCGTCACCGACGCTGCCGACGAGGTGCGCGCTCCACAACCGCTTCAGCTGCGGTACGCGCAGCAGGGCGCGCACCGCGCGCTCGCGGGAGTCCGCGAGCAGGGCGTCATCGGGGGCCGTGGTCATGGCGGGTGGCTGTTCGGCACGCGTCATCCGTCCAGCCTATCTGGACGCCGAGCCTCCTCGCGGGGCCCGCCCGAACACACGGACCCGTGCCCGCCCGGCCTGTACCGGTGCGGCCGCATCCGTTCCGGGCACGGAAACGCGGCGCCGGAGCACCTTTTCCTCAGGCACCCCGACGCCGCGTCACGTCAGCCGGATCAGCCGTCGAGCGGATCAGCCGTCGGCCGGATCAATTCAACCGTCGACCGGATCAACCGTCGACCGGATGAGTCCTCGGCCGGATCAGTCCTCGGCCGCCGCCTTCGAAGCCGCCGCCTTCTTGGTGGCGGTCTTCTTGGCCGCAGTCGTCGTCTTCTTAGCCGCCGTTTTCTTGGCAGCTGTCTTCTTAGCCGCTGTTTTCTTCGCCGGGGCCTTCTTGGCCGCCTTCTTGGCGGTCTTCTTCGCGGGGCCCTTCGCCCGCTTCTCGGCGAGCAGCTCGAAGCCGCGCTCCGGAGTGATGTCCTCGACGCTGTCGCCGGACCGCAGGGTCGCGTTGGTCTCGCCGTCCGTCACGTACGGACCGAAGCGGCCGTCCTTGACGACGACGGGCTTGGCGCTGACCGGGTCCTCGCCCAGCTCCTTCAGCGGCGGCTTGGCCGCGGCGCGGCCGCGCTGCTTCGGCTTGGAGTAGATCTCCAGGGCCTCGTCGAGGGTGATGTTGAAGAGCTGTTCCTCGGTCTCCAGGGAGCGCGAGTCCGTGCCCTTCTTCAGGTACGGGCCGTAGCGGCCGTTCTGCGCGGTGATCTCCACGCCTTCGGCGTCGGTGCCGACGACGCGCGGCAGCGACATCAGCTTCAGGGCGTCCGCCAGGGTCACCGTGTCCAGGGACATGGTCTTGAAGAGCGACGCGGTGCGCGGCTTGACCGCGTTCTTGCCGGTCTTCGGGGTGCCCTCGGGAAGGACCTCGGTGACGTACGGGCCGTAGCGGCCGTCCTTGGCGATGATCTCGCGGCCCGTGCTGGGGTCCGTGCCGAGCGCGAAGTCGCCGCTGGGCTTGGCGAGCAGCTCTTCGGCGTACTCGACGGTCAGCTCGTCGGGCGCGAGGTCGTCGGGGACATCGGCGCGCTGGTGGCCCTCGGAGTCGCGCTCGCCGCGCTCGACGTAGGGGCCGTAGCGGCCGACACGGAGCACGATGTCGTTGCCCACGGGGAAGGACGACACCTCGCGGGCGTCGATGGCGCCCAGGTCGGTGACGAGCTCCTTGAGGCCGCCCAGGTGGTCGCCGTCGCCGTTCCCGGCGTCGGCTGCGCCTCCGGAGGGCTCGCCCTCGCCGAAGTAGAAGCGCCTGAGCCACGGCACGGCCTGCGCCTCGCCGCGGGCGATGCGGTCGAGGTCGTCCTCCATCCGCGCGGTGAAGTCGTAGTCGACGAGCCGCCCGAAGTGCTTCTCCAGGAGGTTGACGACGGCGAAGGAGAGGAAGGACGGCACCAGGGCCGTGCCCTTCTTGAAGACGTAGCCGCGGTCGAGGATCGTGCCGATGATCGACGCGTACGTCGACGGGCGGCCGATCTCACGCTCTTCCAGCTCCTTGACCAGGGACGCTTCCGTGTACCTGGCCGGGGGCTTGGTGGCGTGACCGTCGACCGTGATCTCGTCGGCGGACAGCGCGTCGCCTTCGGAGACCTGCGGCAGCCGGCGCTCGCGGTCGTCCAGCTCGGCGTTCGGGTCGTCGGCGCCCTCTACGTAGGCCTTGAGGAAGCCGTGGAAGGTGATGGTCTTGCCGGACGCGCTGAACTCGGCGTCGCGGCCGTCGGCGGCCCGGCCGCCGATCTTCACCGTGACGGAGTTCCCGGTCGCGTCCTTCATCTGGGAGGCGACGGTCCGCTTCCAGATCAGTTCGTAGAGCCGGAACTGGTCACCGGTCAGGCCGGTCTCGGCGGGCGTGCGGAAACGATCACCCGAGGGTCGGATCGCCTCGTGCGCCTCCTGCGCGTTCTTGACCTTCCCGGCGTACGTCCGCGGCTTGTCCGGCAGGTAGTCGCTGCCGTACAGCTGCGTGACCTGCGCGCGGGCCGCCGAGACCGCCGTGTCGGACAGCGTCGTGGAGTCCGTACGCATATAGGTGATGAAGCCGTTCTCGTACAGCTTCTGGGCCACCTGCATGGTGGCCTTCGCGCCGAAGCCGAGCTTGCGCGAGGCCTCCTGCTGCAGCGTCGTCGTACGGAAGGGGGCGTACGGCGAGCGGCGGTACGGCTTGGACTCGACCGAGCGTACGGAGAAGGCGGTCTGCTCCAGGGCGGCGGCGAGCGCGCGGGCGTTGGCCTCGTCCAGGTGCAGCGTGTTCTGGCTCTTCAGCTGCCCGAGCGAGTCGAAGTCGCGGCCCTGCGCGACGCGCTTGCCGTCGACCGTGGTGAGGCGGGCGACGAGCTGGGAGGGGTCGCTGGAGTCACCGGGGCGACCGGTGCCGAAGGTGCCGGTGAGGTCCCAGTACTCGGCGGAGCGGAAGGCGATGCGCTCGCGCTCGCGCTCGACGACGAGGCGGGTCGCCACGGACTGCACACGGCCCGCCGACAGGCGCGGCATGACCTTCTTCCACAGCACCGGCGAGACTTCGTAGCCGTACAGGCGGTCCAGGATGCGGCGGGTCTCCTGGGCGTCGACCATGCGCTTGTTGAGCTCGCGCGGGTTGGCGACGGCGCCCTGGATCGCGTCCTTGGTGATCTCGTGGAACACCATGCGCTTGACCGGGACCTTGGGCTTCAGGACCTCGAGGAGGTGCCACGCGATGGCCTCGCCCTCGCGGTCCTCATCGGTGGCGAGGAAGAGTTCGTCGGAGTCCTTCAGCAGGTCCTTGAGCTTCTTGACCTGCGCCTTCTTGTCTGCGTTGACGACATAGATCGGCTGGAAGTCATGCTCGACGTCCACGCCGAGGCGGCGCACCTCGCCCGTGTACTTCTCGGGGACCTCCGCGGCGCCGTTGGGAAGGTCGCGGATGTGCCCGACGCTCGCCTCGACTACGTATCCGGGGCCGAGGTAGCCCTTGATCGTCTTCGCCTTGGCAGGCGACTCGACGATGACGAGTCGGCGGCCGCCCTGCGCGGTCTCGCTGGTCGGGGACAACTTCGCTCTTCTCTCCGGTCGACGCTCGGTGGGCAGTGCTGCGGCGGTGCGGTCCGGCGCCGTGGGGCGATGTGACCGCGCTTGCGTTGCGCTGACGCTGCGGAGTGTGACGGTACATCCCGCCCCCGTGTCAAACGGGAAAAGCCCGCAACGGCCACTCGAACGGTAACCCGACTACCGCCATTCCTGCCGCCTGGGCTGGCGGTCACTGCCCCCTGGGCCCTGGGCGGTGCGGGTGCGGAGACTTTTTTTATGGTGCCCTTCGCGTGGCGTGCCGTCCATCGCGCTGCGGGCTCGTCCTCAAGCGCCGGACGGGCTTCACCCCGCCCACCCCGCCCTTTCCTCGCCGCGCGCGGCCTGCCCGGTCGCGTGGGCGTTCCGGTCACGCGGCCTGGCGTGCCGTGCGGCCGTGCCGCCTCAGAGGCGTGTGAAGCACCACACCGCGAGGGCCAGGGCGCCGGATCCCGCCAAGGTCGTGAGGGTCGCGGCGGCCGTGGGGTGGACGCCGTGGGCCACGGGGGCGCGGTGGGCGACGCGGGTGCCCGTCCACAGCAGCAGGCCCGCCCCGAACAGCGCGAACACCGTCCCAGCGAAGATCGCAGGTCCGCTCTCCATGCGCTTGGCCTCCCGCCCCGTCCGTGCGGCACCCGTCGGGTACCCCGGCTGGGGAGGCTGGCACGCCCGGGCGGCGGAAGCGCGAAATCCGGGTGAACGGGGGGCAGCTTCCGAGGCCCACAATGGCTGGATCGGCTCCCAGAGGGGCTGATTTCTCCCCTCTGGCCAGGTCTGCGGGCGGGCCGGTGCCGGCCTGTGGGCGGGCCGGTGCCGGCCTGTGGGCGGGCCGGTGCCGGCCTGTGGGCGGGCCCGCCCACAGGCCCCTACTGCCCCACCGGCTCCAGGAACCCCTGCTCCACCAGGAGCCGGATCTGCGCCGGGGTGCGGTCGCGCAGCAGCACCGCGTCCTCACCCATCAACTGGGCGATGGCATCGAGGATCCGGCCGGCGCTCAGCGTGCCGTCGCAGACGCCCGCGAAGCCCGCGCCCACGGTGTCCACCTGGGTGGCGCGCCGCATGCCGCGGTGCTGGCGCAGCACCACGTGCTCCGGGTCCTCCGCGCCGGGCAGGCCGATCTGCTCCTGCACCACGCCGTCGGCGAGCTTGAAGTGCTCGGCGAGCAGGGCCGCGTCGTCGTGCGCGCGCAGGTAGTCCTGCCGTGCGAAGAACGCCTGCACCGTCTCGCCGAGGGGCTGCTCGACGGGGTGCGTCCACTCCTCGACGGTCACGGACGGCTCGGCGGCGCCGGACTTGCGCAGGGTGATCCAGCCGAAGCCGACGCCCCGGGTCTTGCGGGCCTCGAACTCGTCGAGCCAGGCGTCGTACCGGGCGGCGTACTCGGCCGGGTCCGTGCGGTGGTCCCCGGCGTCGCGCAGCCACAGCTCGGCGTACTGCGTGACGTCCTGCACCTCGCGCTGCACGATCCACGCGTCACAGCCGCGCGGGACCCAGGAACGGACCCGCTCGGTCCACTCCTCGCCCTCCACGTGCTGCCAGTTGGCGAGAAACTGCGCGTACCCCCCTTCGTTCAACCGCTCCCCCGCCTCCTGAACGATCGAGCGGCACAGATCGTCCCCGCCCATGCCACCGTCCCGGTAGGTCAGCCGGGCGCCGGGCGAGATCACGAACGGCGGGTTGGACACGATCAGGTCGTACGTCGCGTCGCCCACGGGCTCGTACAGGGAGCCCTCCCGCAGGTCCGCCGCGGGCACGCCGGACAGGGCGAGCGTGAGGCGGGTGCAGTGCAGGGCACGGGGGTTGAGGTCGGTCGCGGTGACCCGGGTGGCGTGCCGGGAGGCGTGCAGGGCCTGGATGCCGGAGCCGGTGCCGACGTCGAGGGCGCTCGCGGCGGGCGCCCGCACGGTGATGCCCGCGAGCGTCGTGGACGCACCGCCGACGCCGAGCACCACGCCCTCGTCGCGGCTTCCGATGCCTCCGGCGCCGCCGACCGCGCACCCCAGGTCGGACACGATGAACCAGTCCTCGCCGTCCGGTCCGCCGTAGGGCCGCACGTCGACGGTCGCCCGGAGCCCGTCGGCGCCTTCATCCCCGTCCACCGCGCCCTGCGCGCCGTCCGCACCCTCAGCGCGGACCAGCCAGCCGCTCTCCAGGAGCGCGCCCACCGGAAGTACGTCGGCCACGCGCGCGTGGGACACGGGACGCTGCAGCAGGAACAGCCGTACGAGCGACGCAAGGGCCCCGTCGCCCCGGGTGGCCCGGAGCGCGGGCACGGTCTCGCTGCGGGCGAGCGCGGTGTAGGCGGGCGCCCCGAGCAGTTCGAGCAGCCCGTCGGCGGTGAAGTCGGCGGCGAGGAGGGCTTCCCGCAGCCGCGCGGTGACGTCGGCGCGGTCGGACGAGGGCAAGGGCATGCTGGCGTTACTCACCCTCCAATTGTGACCCGCCCGCTCAAGACGGCGCCCCCGGCGCCACTGGGCACCGGGGGCACACGGCCGTACGGATGAGCGGACACCGGGACCCGTCCGGCTCCGCCTCCTCAGCGTGCCGCGGACGCGGCTAGCTCTGGGTCTTCGGAGTGGCCGCCGCGGACTTGCAGCCGTCCTGCTCGCGCATGGCCTTGCCCACGTCGCCCGCCTCCAGCTTCTTCTGGGCGGTGTTCTCGCTCTGGCTGAGCTTGCCCAGCTCCTCGGCGATCTTCGCGAGGTCGTCCGCGAAGGCCGACTGGTCCTTGGTGTCGAGCTTGTCGGTCTGCGCCTTCAGATCGGAGTAGGACTTGGAGAGGCCGTCCAGCTCCTTCACGGCGTCGTTCAGCTTCTTCTCGCCGTCGTCGACGGGCGGGGCGCCCGCCTTCTTCAGGGCGGCGCTCCGCTGGGCGTAGGCCGCGGAGATGTCGCCGAACGCCTTGGAGTCGGTGCTCTTGACCTCGTCCGGCGAACTGTTGTCGGCGGTCTGCTTCTTGATCGCCGCGTTGGCGTCGGCGATCTTCTTCGACTGCGGCCCCACGGCCGTGTCACAGACCTTCTTGGCCCAGTCGTCCAGCTTCTTGTCACCGTCGTCACTGCTGCATCCCGACAGCGCCAGTACCAGTACCGCACCGCCGGACAGCGCGGCCGCGAGCTTCTTGTTCACCGGATTGGTCCCTTCCATGGCTCTCGGCCCCGGAACTTACACGCCAACTGGGCGACAACCTCATGCCAGAGGTACGTTACGACCCCTATTGCAGCCATTTGCACCAAGGTGCGGGTACGAGAGAAGGCTCACGAGGCACGCTCCGCGACCCCGCGCACACGCCCGCGGGCGGACGGCGCCTCAAGAAGCGCCGCCCGCCCGCGTGTTGAGCGGATCCACCGCGTCCGACCGGTCCGGGTCACCCCGTCCCGGCCCGCCGCGGTCCCGCGTCGGCCTACGTCACGAAACCACCGCCGGATCCGCCGAATTGGCGACCTTTCCCTGCGGCTCCGCGTCACCCACGGCGATGCCGCGCCGCTTGGACACGTACACCGCCCCGACGATGACCGCGATGGACAGCACGGCGATCAGGACCCGCATCGCCACGCTCTTGTCCTCGCCGTAGCTGAATTTGATGACCGCGGGCGCGATGAGCAGCGCCACCAGGTTCATCACCTTCAGGAGCGGGTTGATCGCCGGGCCCGCGGTGTCCTTGAACGGGTCGCCGACCGTGTCACCGATCACCGTCGCGGCATGGGCCTCGCTGCCCTTGCCGCCGTGGTGGCCGTCCTCGACGAGCTTCTTGGCGTTGTCCCAGGCGCCACCGGAGTTGGCGAGGAACACCGCCATCAGCGTGCCGGTGCCGATCGCGCCCGCGAGGAACGAGCCGAGCGCGCCGACGCCGAGGCTGAAGCCCACCGCGATGGGCGTGAGCACGGCGAGCAGACCGGGCGTGGCCAGCTCCCGCAGCGCGTCCTTGGTGCAGATGTCGACGACGCGCCCGTACTCCGGCTTCTCCGTGTAGTCCATGATTCCGGGGCGCTCGCGGAACTGCCGCCGCACCTCGTAGACCACGGCTCCGGCCGATCGCGACACGGCGTTGATCGCGAGCCCCGAGAAGAGGAACACGACCGCCGCGCCGAGGATCAGGCCCACCAGGTTGTTGGGCTGGGAGATGTCCATCACCAGGTTCATCGGGGCGCCGTCGCCGAGTTTCTGGCCGACGTCGTCCGCCGCCTCGGCGATCGCGTCGCGGTACGACCCGAAGAGCGCCGAGGCCGCGAGCACGGCCGTGGCGATGGCGATGCCCTTGGTGATGGCCTTGGTGGTGTTGCCGACGGCGTCCAGGTCGGTGAGGACCTGTGCGCCCGCGCCCTCGACGTCGCCGGACATCTCGGCGATGCCCTGCGCGTTGTCGGAGACGGGCCCGAAGGTGTCCATGGCGACGATGACGCCGACCGTGGTCAGCAGACCCGTACCGGCGAGGGCCACCGCGAACAGGGCGAGCATGATCGACGTACCGCCGAGCAGGAACGCCCCGTACACGCCGAGACCGATCAACAGCGCGGTGTAGACGGCCGACTCCAGACCGATGGAGATGCCCGCGAGCACGACCGTGGCCGGGCCCGTCAGCGAGCTCTTGCCGATGTCCTTGACGGGACGCCGGTTGGTCTCGGTGAAGTAGCCGGTGAGCTGCTGGATCAGCGCGGCCATGACGATGCCGATGGCGACGGCCACGACCGCGAGGATCCGCGGGTCGCCGTCCTTGGCGAGGATCGCCGCGTCCGTGACGCCGTCCAAGTCCGCGTAGTTCGACGGGAGATAGACGAAGACGGCCGCCGTGACGAGCGCCAGCGAGATGCCCGCGGAGATGAAGAAGCCGCGGTTGATGGCGGTCATGCCGCTGCGGTCGGCGCGCCGGGGCGCGACCGCGAAGATCCCGATCATGGCGGTGATCACACCGATCGCGGGCACGATCAGCGGGAACGCGAGTCCGGAGTCACCGAACGCCGCCTTGCCGAGGATCAGCGCGGCGACGAGCGTGACGGCGTACGACTCGAAGAGGTCGGCAGCCATCCCCGCGCAGTCGCCGACGTTGTCGCCCACGTTGTCGGCGATGGTCGCGGCATTGCGCGGATCGTCCTCCGGAATGCCCTGTTCGACCTTGCCGACCAGGTCGGCGCCGACGTCGGCGGCCTTGGTGAAGATGCCGCCTCCGACACGCATGAACATCGCGATCAGCGCGGCCCCGAGGCCGAAGCCCTCCAGGACCTTGGGGGCGTCGGCCGCGTACACGAGCACCACACAGGAGGCGCCGAGCAGACCGAGCCCCACCGTGAACATGCCGACGACGCCGCCCGTACGGAAAGCGATCTTCATGGCTTTGTGCGAGACGGCGGTGAGATCCTTTTCCGGCTCGCCTTCCGCCGGTGTCGCTTCCCGCGCGGCCGCGGCCACGCGCACATTGCTGCGTACGGCGAGCCACATACCGATATAGCCGGTGGTCGCCGAGAACGCCGCGCCGATCAAGAAGAAGATCGAGCGGCCGGCCCGCTGATTCCAGTCGTCCGCGGGCAGCAGCATGAGCAGGAAGAACACCACGACGGCGAATACGCCGAGGGTGCGCATCTGGCGTCCCAGATAGGCATTCGCGCCTTCCTGGACCGCCGCCGCGATCTTCTTCATGCTGTCGGTGCCCTCGCCCGCCGCGAGTACCTGGCGCACCAGGATCCAGGCGAGCACGAGCGCCGCGACCGCGACGGCCGCGATCACCATCACGATGAGCCGGTTGTCGTCGGTCAGTACGGCGGCTGCGAGGGTTGAGGGGTGGTCAAGCTGATGAGGGGTAGAAAGCCCCGCCATTCGTCCTCCTTGACGCTTGGGCTGAGCTCAAGATGTGGACGGATTGTAGGGAGCCGAACCTGATCAAAACAGTGCGCCGCAAACGGAATTGGCGTGGGAGTGCGTATCCGCAAATGATCGCGCCGCCGGATTGACCCCGAAAGCGGTAATGCCCCAAAAGCATTGACGCCGGCGCCGCCGCAGAGTTCCCTTAATGGATCACCGAAGTTCGGCCCACCGGAATCACTAGTAACACAATTCAAACCCCGAACGCCCGTCCCGATATCCGAACACGCTTGGCCCCTTGCAGCTCTCTGACCCCACCCGCCCCGAGGGCCCCACTCCTACCGGAGCGCAGCTGCCGGCCGACGGGGCTCGGCCCAGCCCGTCGTGGGGGTCCCCTCTGCTCCTCAAGAGCTTGGGGGAGTTTGAGGACGAGGCGCGACGCGCCGACAGGGGGCATGGGGCGCGGCCCCATATGACCCACGGGGCATGGGGGCGCATCCCCGGGAGGGGCGGGCGGGTGGGGGAAGCGAAAAGCCCCGGCTCGGGCCGACGCGGCAGCGCACGGCAGCGAACTGGGGCACAGCAAGTACACCGGGGGCGGCCCCGGACCCGGCCAGGGTCAGGCCACCGCAAGCGTCAGGAAGCCAGAGCCATCAGGGCGTGGCGACCGTTCAGGGCAGCGCGACCGTCAGCGCGACGCGACCATCAGGACGACGAGACCGTCAGCGCGACGCGACCATCAGGACGTCGTGGGCCACGTCATCCGAATCGACCCGCCGTTCTCGCCGGCGGTCACTTCCACGTCGTCCACGAGTCCGCTGATGACCGCAAGGCCCATCTCGTCCTCGCCCTCGGCCTCCAGGTCCTCCCCGGATCCGGGCCCAGCACCGGGCGCCCGCTCCCCGGGCGCGGAACGCGGAGCCTCATCGCCGACCTCGATGGAGAACTGCTTCTCCTCCTCCACGAGGGCAACCCGCACGGGCGCGGGAACCTCGGCGGCCTGATGCAGCCCGACGGCACGGGTGCAGGCCTCGCCGACCGCGAGCCTGACCTCGTCGAGGACCGCCTCGTCCACGCCCGCCCTGCGCGCGACCGCGGCCGCCACCAGGCGGGCGGTCCGGACGTGCTCGGGCAGCGCGCTGAAGCGGAGTTCAACGGTGGCCATGCATCCCCCTCGGACATACACGCGTGCTGTCAGGGGGCCCGGCCGTCGGCCCGGCCCCCTGCCGTACTGCCACTCCGGGCCGACGGGCCCGGAACCCCCGGGACGAGTCCCGGGGCGCCCGGCCGCTGCCGGGCAACCGGATCAGTCGGTGGCCGCGACCGCTTCGTCGACCGACGTGTGGATCGGGAACACCTTGGTCAGACCGGTGATACGGAAGATCTTGAGAATGCGCTCCTGGTTGCAGACCAGGCGCAGCGAGCCCTCATGGGCACGCACCCGCTTCAGGCCGCCGACCAGCACGCCGAGTCCGGTGGAGTCGAGGAAGTCCACTCGCTCCATGTCGACGACCAGATGGAAACTGCCGTCGTTCACCAACTCGACCAACTGCTCGCGCAGCTTGGGCGCGGTATATACATCGATTTCGCCACCGACCTCGACGACCGTACGATCGCCGACGGTACGGGTCGACAGAGACAGGTCCACGGATCCTCCAGCACCTTGCTATCGAGCGGTCGCCCCTCGGGACACCTCGGCCCACGCCCTCGGGACGGATCGCCAGCCGCGATGGCATTCAATCACTTACCGGCAGGCGTGCACGACGCCTTCGGACCATTGTCCATCCCGCCGGTGACACACTCGGTGCCGATGGCCAACTTTTCTCCCTCCGGAGGACCCTCGCGGGACACCCCGGCACACGCCTCCCCGCAGGCGGTCCTCGACCGGCTGACCACGGGGCCGAGCCGGGCTGCGCGCGTCACTCATACGGAGCACCTGCCCCCACGTGCGGCCCGTTATGCGGTCTGGCCCGATCGCATCCGCGCGGAAGTGATCGCCGCCGTGCAGTCGGCCGGAATCGATCACCCATGGGCCCACCAGGCGCGGGCCGCCGAACACGCGCTGGACGGCGAGTCCGTCGTCGTCGCGACCGGCACCGCGTCGGGCAAGTCGTTGGCATATCTCACACCCGTCCTCTCGGCACTGCTCGACGGCTCCGAGGCCCCCAACGGCCGCGGCACCACCGCCCTGTACCTGGCCCCCACCAAGGCCCTCGCCGCCGACCAGCGCCGCTCCGTCCGCGCCCTGGCCGCCCCCCTCGGCACGGCCGTGCGGCCCGCGGTCTACGACGGCGACACCCCCGTCGAAGAGCGCGAGTGGGTGCGCCAGTACGCCAATTACGTCCTGACCAACCCCGACATGCTGCACCGCGGCATCCTCCCCTCCCACCCCCGCTGGTCCTCCTTCCTGCGCGCCCTGCGCTACGTGGTCATCGACGAGTGCCACACCTACCGCGGCGTCTTCGGCTCCCACGTCGCGCAAGTCCTGCGCCGCCTGCGCCGCTTGTGCGCCCGCTACGGCTCCGACCCCGTCTTCCTCCTCGCCTCCGCCACGGCCGCCGAACCCGCCCAGGCCGCCGAACGCCTCACCGGCCTCCCCGTCACCGAGGTCGCCGACGACGCCTCACCCCGCGGCGAGGTCGTCTTCGCCCTCTGGGAGCCGCCGCTCACCGAACTCCACGGCGAGAAGGGCGCCCCGGTCCGTCGCACCGCCACCGCGGAGACCGCCGACCTGCTGACCGACCTGACCGTCCAGGGCATCCGCTCCGTGGCCTTCGTGCGCTCCCGGCGCGGCGCCGAGCTGATCTCCGTCATCGCCCAGGAACGCCTCGCCGAGGTCGACCGCTCCCTGGCCCGTCGCGTGGCCGCCTACCGCGGCGGCTATCTCCCCGAGGAGCGCCGCGCCCTGGAACAAGCCCTGCACTCCGGCGAACTCCTCGGCCTCGCCGCCACCACCGCCCTCGAACTCGGCATCGACGCATCGGGCCTGGACGCCGTCGTCATCGCCGGCTATCCCGGCACCCGTGCCTCCCTCTGGCAGCAGGCGGGCCGTGCCGGACGCTCCGGCCAGGGCGCGCTCGCGGTCCTCGTCGCCCGCGACGACCCGCTGGACACCTATCTCGTCCACCATCCCGAGGCGCTCTTCGACCAGCCCGTCGAATCGACCGTCCTCGACCCCGACAACCCCTACGTCCTCGCCCCCCACCTGTGCGCCGCCGCTGCGGAACTCCCGCTCACCGAAGACGACTTCAAGCTCTTCGGCCCGGCCACCGGGGACCTGCTCCCCCAGCTGGAGGCCGCGAAGCTGCTGCGCCGCCGCACGAAGGCCTGGCACTGGACCCGCCGCGAGCGCGCCGCCGACCTCACGGACATCCGCGGTGGGGGCGGCCGGCCCGTGCAGGTCGTCGAAGAGGGCACCGGCCGCCTCCTCGGCACCGTCGACGCCTCCGCCGCCCACACGACCGTCCACGAAGGCGCCGTCCACCTCCACCAGGGCCGTACCTATCTCGTCCGGTCCCTGGACCTGGACGACTCCGTCGCCCTCGTCGAGGAGGCCGTCCCGCCGTACTCGACCACCGCCCGCGACACCACCGCCATCTCCGTCCTCGACACCGACACCGAGGTCCCCTGGGGCCCCGGCCGCCTCTGCTACGGCTCCGTCGAGGTCACCAACCAGGTCGTCTCCTTCCTGCGCCGCAAGCTCATCACCGGCGAGGTCCTGGGTGAGACCAAGCTCGACCTGCCGCCCCGCACCCTGCGCACCCGCGCGGTGTGGTGGACGGTCACCGAGGACCAGCTCGACGCCGCCCGCGTCAACCCGGAGATCCTCGGCGGGGCCCTGCACGCAGCCGAACACGCCTCCATCGGCATGCTGCCCCTCTTCGCCACCTGCGACCGCTGGGACATCGGCGGCGTCTCCGTGCCCCTGCACCCGGACACCCTGCTGCCGACGGTCTTCGTGTACGACGGCCACCCCGGCGGCGCCGGATTCGCCGAGCGCGCCTTCCACACCGCCCGCACCTGGCTCACCGCCACCCGCGAGGCCATCGCCTCCTGCGAGTGCGAGGCCGGGTGCCCCTCCTGCATCCAGTCCCCCAAGTGCGGCAACGGCAACGACCCGCTGCACAAACGCGGCGCGATCCGCCTCCTCACCACCCTCCTGAAGGACGCCCCCACGCCCTGATCCCGCCCCCACTGACCAGCCCTCAGCGGCAGCCGCACCCCCGACCAGAGGCCCACCCGGCACCGCCCCCGCAGGCCCCGCCCGCGACCTGACCTCCAGCTCGAACGGCCCGAACTCCGCCGCCGCCGTCACATCCGACACCTCGCCCGCCACCGCGCACCGCACGATCCGCGTGTCCTGGGCCCGTGCCACCCGCTCGGCCCGCGCACACGCCTCCGCACGGCCCGCCGTCCAGTGGTCCGCCGCCGCCAACGCCGCCAAGTCGGCCGCGCCGCCCGCCCGATGACGGGCCACCGTCGCCTGCCCCATCGCCAGCACGACCCCCGCGACCGCGCACAGCAGGGCCATCACCACGACCGTCCACACCGTCGCGGCACCCCGGTCCGCACCCGCCCCGACCCCACCTGGTCCGGCCCCACCTGGTCCAGCCCCACCTGGCCCGGCCCCGCCCGGCCCGGATCCGCCCCCTGGTCGCCGACCTCCCGCAGGCCCCCGCCTCACGCCCCCACCCCCACCGTCTGCCCCACCGTCTCTTCCGCCATCGCCACGGCCTCCGCCCGCAGCCTCAGCCCGAGCCCCAGCGCCCGTGGCCCCGGCGACCGCGCCACAACCTCCACCCGGACCAGGTCACCGTCCCTGCTCACCGCCACACTCGCGCCGCGCGGTGCCGCCTGCCGGGCCACCGCGACCGCCGTGCCCCGCGGGTCCTGGCGGGCCATCGCCCGGGCCCCGGCCCGGGCCGCGTCCACGCACTGGATCTGCGCGGACGCGGCCAGCAAGGCCCACACGAGCGCCATCGTGAACAGCACCAGCGTCGGCAGCACCACCGCCGCCTCCGCCGTCACGTACCCGCCGTCACTCCGACCGCGACACCGCCCGGCCCAGCGCCCAGAACCACCCTTGGAACCGGACTCGGAACACGATCCAGAACGGGCCTCAGGGCCGGTTCCGGAACCGGCCCCGGAACCGGAACCGGACTCAGGGCCAGACTCGGGACCGGCCCCGGAACCAGCCTCAGAACTGGACATCGAGTGCCCTCTCCACCACCGCCTGGAGCGCGGCCTTGACCGGTCCGCTCGTCACAACCTTGTAGAGCAACCCGGCGAACGCCACGGTCGCGATGATCCCCATGGCGTACTCGGAAGTGACCATTCCGGAGTCCCGCGCCACGCTCCGCGCCCTACCCCACATCCGGCCCGGCGGCCGCGCCGAGCTCTCCGAACTCACGCGACGCACCGGCCACTCCCACCGCATCCACCGCATCCACCGCGCCATCCGCGTCACGTACCGCCGAGCGCGCGCACGCACCTTGCCCCACATTTCAACCCCCATGGAATCTCTGTCAGTTGTTCGCGGCTGGTCCTTCACCGCTGGTTCTTCACCGCTGGTTCTTCACCGCTGGTTCTTCACCGCTGGTTCTTCACCGCTGGTTCTTCACCGCTGGTTTCTTGCTACTGGCACTTCGCTGCCGGACTTCACAGCCAGCTCTTCGCTGCTGGCCGCTCGCTGCTGGCTACTGGCTGCTCGCCGTTGACTCTCCGAGAGCCGTGGTCTCGAAGCCGGTCGTGCGGTCCCGCGCCCCCGATGTCCTGGCACCCGTACGACATTTCGCCCAGGCGGCCCGCAGGACGCCCGTCCGCGCACCGGGGCGCGGACCCGCCTCACTGCCCGCTCATCAGGCCCCCGGCCAGGCCGATCACCACCGGCACCACCCCGATCGCGAGGAACGCAGGCAGGAAGCACAGGCCCACCGGTGCCGTCATCTGGACCGCGGCGCGCCGGGCCCGGGCCGTCGCCGTGCGTCCCTGTTCGGTCCGGCAGTCCGCGGCGAACCGGGCGACAGGGCCGGCTGCGGGCGAGCCTGACTCCGTGGTGCGCTCCAGGAGGCGGGCCAGCGCGTCGGCGCCCGGTATCTCGCCGACCCTCCGCCACGCGTCGGCCGGTGCGCCGCCGAGCCGTACCTGCGCCGCGCCCCAGGCGAGCCGTTCCCCGACAGGCCCTCCCAAGGACTCGCCCACGGCCTGGGCCGCCACCACGGGCCCGGCCCCGGCCGCCACACAGGCCACCAACAGGTCCGCTGCCAGGGGGAGTTGCCGGGCAGCACGGGCAGTGTCGGCCTCGTCCTTCCGGTCGGCGCCCGGCTGCATCCGCCACACGCAGCACCCCGCAGCCACGCCCACCACGCATCCCGCGACCCCGCCGACCAGCGCCCACCCCGCGCCGACCACTCCGGCCACCGTCAGCCATCTCCGCGCCTGCGCCCGCCGCCCGGACTCCGCGTCGCCCCAGCGCCGGAGCCACGCACGGCCGCCAAGCCCTTTACCGCCGAGCCCTTCACCGCCAGGCCCCGCGCGTCCTTCGCCGCGCCCTCGACCCCATGACCGTCCCGGCCGGCCCCCGGCCCCCAGGAGGTCCATGGCCCGGCGCCCCACGGCCCGTTCCCGTCGTGCCGCCGCCAGCGTCAGCAGCAGCCACGCCAGGGCCGCCGCCGACCACAGCACCGCCCCCAGGCTGTGGAGAACCCCGGCGCCGACGATCAGCCCGCCCGCCACCTCGTCAACCACCTCGTCAGCCATTCCGCCCGCGATCCGGCCCGTCGTCCCGTCCGCCACGCGGTCCGCCACCTGGTCTGTCGTCTCCACCGTCACCGCCCCTCCGCCTTCCGCATGATCCGCAGCGCCCACCACGCGCCCGCGCCCTCGAACAGCCCGCCCACGGCCAGGCAGCCGAGGCCCGGCCCCGTGTGCAGCAGCACCCGCAGCGGTTCGGCGCCGAGCGCGGCGCCGAGGAGCAGGCCGAGTACGGGAAGCCCGGCAAGCATCAGGGCGGTCGACCGGGCACCCGCCAACTGCGCGCGCAGGTCGGCCCGTTGGTCCCGCTCCGCGCGCAGCGCCCCTTCAAGGCGCTCCAGTCCGGCCGCGAGGCCCGCGCCCCGGTCCACGGCGACCCGCCAGCACGCCGCGAGTCCGAGGAGCCCTTCGGCGCCCGGCTCCAGGGCGGCCTGCCGCAACGCGCCGGGCACATCCCCGCCGAACCGCGCCGCAGCAAGCACCCCGGCCCGCGCACCGCCGAGGCCCCGGCCGACGCCCTCAGCCGACTCCGAGATCGACTCCGAGCCCACCCCCGAGCCCGCCCGCGCGCCCGCCTCCGCGGCCGTCCGCAGCGCCTGCCCCGGCTGCCGCCCCGCCCGCACCTCACCGGCGAGAGCGCCGCACAGGGTGATGACCGCGTCCGCCCTGCGATCCCGCTCGCGGGCGGCCTCCCTGGCCCGGCGCACCCGGCCGGCGAGGGGCATGCCGACCGCCCCCGCGACCAGGGGCAGCACGGACTCCCCGAGGAGCCCGACGGCCGCCCCGCCCACCAGGAGCCAGACCTCGTGCCCGAGCCGCCCCCGTACCCGCGTGAGGCCCTGGCGCCACCGAGGCGCCGCCGCCGGACCGCGAGCCGGGAGGAGGGACCGTGCCCTCCGCAGCCCCCGGGAGGCCCGCACCCGCCCGCCGAGCAGCCACACCGAACCACCCGCGCACAGAGCGGCGCCGCACGCCGTCGCCGCGCTCACGTCCCCGCCCCCCGCTCCGCGAACAGCGCGCTCAACCGCGGCCAGCCGCGCTCCCGGACGAAGCCCCGCTCGCCCCAGCGCAGCGCGGGCACCGTGGCCACCAGGCCCGAAGGGGCGCGCTCCAGGACCTGCACCTCGGCGATCCGGCGCCGCCCCGCCCGGTCCCGTACGAGATGGAGGACCACCGACAGGGCCGCGGCCAACTGGCTGTGCAGGGCCGCCCGGTCGAGCCCCGCGGCCGTGCCGAGGGCCTCGAGGCGGGCTGGGACGTCGGCGGCGGCGTTCGCGTGCACTGTGCCGCAGCCGCCCTCGTGCCCGGTGTTCAGCGCGGCCAGGAGGTGCAGCACCTCGGCGCCCCGCACCTCGCCCACCACCAGCCGGTCGGGGCGCATCCGCAGAGCCTGCCGCACCAGGTCGTCCAAGCCGACGCGGCCCGCGCCTTCCTGGTTCGCGGGCCGGGACTCGAGGCGCACCACGTGCGGGTGGTCGGGGCGCAGCTCGGCGGAGTCCTCGGCGAGGACGATCCGCTCGCCCGGTCCGACGAGGCCGAGCAGGGTGCTCAGGAGCGTCGTCTTGCCGCTGCCGGTGCCGCCGCTGATGAGGTACGACAAGCGGGCGTCGAGGAGGCGGCGCAGCACCCGCTCCCCGCCGGGCGGCACGGTGCCGGCCGCGACCAGTTCGGCGAGGGTGAAGGCGCGGGGCCGCACGACGCGCAGCGACAGGCAGGTGGAGCCGACGGCGACCGGGGGCAGCACCGCGTGCAGCCGGGTGCCGTCCGGCAGGCGGGCGTCCACCCAGGGCCTGGCGTCGTCCAGGCGCCGCCCGGCCACGGCTGCCAGCCGCTGGGCGAGGCGCCGCACCGCGGCCGGGTCCCGGAAGGAGACCCGCGTGAGCTCGAGGCCGCCGCCGCGGTCCACCCAGACGCGGTCCGGAGCGGACACCAGCACGTCGGTCACCGAGGGGTCGGCGAGCAGCGGCTCCAGCGGGCCCGCGCCCACGAGCTCGGAGCGCAACTGCTCGGCCGCGCCGAGCACTTCGGCGTCGCCCAGGATGCGTCCCTGCGCCCGCAGGGCCTCGGCGACCCGGGCCGGGGTGGGCTCGGTGCCGTTCGCGGCGAGCCACTGCCGGACCCCGTCCAGCATGCGGGCGCCCACGACGGCGGTCATACGCCCCCTCCCGTGCGGTCCGGAAGCTGCTCCCAGAAGGCCGCGCAGAACCGGGCCAGGGGCCCGCGCGGCGCGCCGCCGGGCGGCTGTCCGCCGCCGCGCGCGGCGGCGATGCCGTGCTCCCTGGGCAGTTCGCCGACGAGGGGCAGGCCGAGCAGCCGGGCCACCTCGTCCGCGTCGAGGCCGTCGCCGCCGGGCGGCCCGGGGGTGGTGACGAGCCGCAGGTCCCGCAGGACCATGCGCACGGCCGACGCGACCCGCCGGGCCCCGGCCACCGCGCGCAGCTCCGCCGGCACCACGAGCAGGCCGAGGTCCAGCTGCGCCAGTGCCTCCGCCATCGCCTCGTCCACGCGGCGCGGCAGGTCGACGACCACGACGCCTCCACGTCTGCGGGCCGCCGCCAGGACGGCACGCACGGCTTCCGGGGCGATGGCCACCGTGTCGCCGCGGTCCCAGCTGAGGACACGCAGGTCGTGCAGGGCGGGCAGGGACTCCTCCAGGGCTCCGCCGCCGACCCGCCCCCGCGACTGGGCGAACGCGGGCCAGCGCAGCCCCTCGGCGGTCTCCCCGCCGAGCATCACGTCCAGTCCGCCGCCCAGCGGGTCGGCGTCGACGAGCATGGTGCGCCGTCCAGCGCGCGCCGCGGTGACGGCCAGGGCGCAGGCCAGCGTGGAGGCCCCGGCGCCGCCGCGGCCGCCGATGAGGCCGACGGTCAGCGCGGGGCGTCCGACGCCCTCGGCGACGTCGGCGATGCGGTCCACCAGCCAGCGCTCGCCGTCGGGCAGCACGAGCACGTCGTCGGCGCCGATCTCCACGGCCCGCCGCCACACGCCCGAGTCGTCCTGGTCGCGCCCCACGAGCACGACCCCGCGGCGGCGTGCGGCGCCGCGCACCCGGTCGGCCGCGTCGTCCCCGACGAGGACGAGCGGTGCCGCCTCCCATCCGCCGCCGCGCTCGGGCACGCCGTGGTGCACCTCGGGTCGCGCTCCCGCCGCGGCGCACAGCCGCAGCAGGTCGTCCAGCAGGTCCACGTCCTCCGTGACGATCAATGGTCCACCGGCGCGTCCTTCGGACGTCGGCGGTGTGTCGTACGCAATGACTCCAGCCACGATCTTCCGGCCCCCTCTCGCTGCAAGTCCTTCGAATGCGCGTGTGTGCGCATCCGGATCCGCGTCCGCGAAGACCGGCCAATGGAATCCGGCCAAGAACTCCACGAACGGAATCAAGCGTGGGGCGACGCCGGAAATGATGTGGATCTTGGTCAATAACTGTGGAGAAGGCGTTGGCTGTGAATAACTCCTTCACCCATACCGGTGACGCCCCGGGCGCCTTCCGCAGCGCAGCCCAACGGCTACGCACAGTGACGAATCTGGAGCGCACGACATCGACGTCGTTTCGGCGCGCGCGGCGCCACGACGATCGGAAAAGATCAGGAAAGGGCCCCCAAAACCCATCCGGACATGCGACGACCCCCGCCGGGGGGGAGAGCGGGGGTCGTCCCCTCGGTCCGACTCGGGGGGGGAGGAGCCAGACCGGGTTAGCACGGTCGCGAACGATCCGTGACTTCCATGGTGTACCCGAGAGCCTTCTCAGGCAAACCCACGCGCCTCAGCTTACGCCGAATGGTGGGCGCCTATGCTCAACCTTGTGGAAAACCACTCGTCGCCCCGCACAGCCGCGTTCTTCGACCTGGACAAGACGGTCATTGCGAAGTCGAGCACGCTCACCTTCAGCAAGTCGTTCTACCAAGGCGGGCTGATCAACCGCAGGGCGGTACTGCGAACCGCATATGCCCAGTTCGTGTTCCTCGCCGGCGGGGCCGATCACGACCAGATGGAACGGATGCGCGCGTACCTGTCCTCGCTGTGCCGCGGCTGGAACGTGCAGCAGGTCAAGGAGATCGTCGCGGAGACCCTGCACGACCTGATCGACCCGATCATCTACGACGAGGCGGCCTCCCTCATCGAGGAGCACCACACCGCGGGGCGCGACGTCGTCATCGTCTCCACCTCGGGTGCCGAGGTGGTCGAGCCGATCGGCGAACTCCTCGGCGCGGACCGGGTGGTGGCCACGCGGATGGTGGTCGGCGACGACGGCTGCTTCACGGGCGAGGTGGAGTACTACGCGTACGGCCCCACGAAGGCGGAGGCGATCCGGGAGCTCGCCGAGTCGGAGGGGTACGACCTGGAGCGCTGCTTCGCCTACAGCGACTCGGTCACCGACGTGCCCATGCTCGAGTCCGTCGGCCATCCGTACGCCGTCAACCCGGACCGGGCACTGCGCCGCGAGGCCCTCGCGCGCGGATGGCCGATCCTCGACTTCCACCGCCCCGTGCGACTCAAGCAGCGGCTGCCCGCACCCCGCCGCCCCGCGCTCGTCGCGGCGGCAGCGGTCGGCGCCGCGGCGGCCACCGCGGGCCTCGTGTGGTTCGCCAGTCGGCGGCGCGCGGCAGCGAGCTGACCTCGCACTACGGGGGCGTGCGACATGGCGTTCCGGTGCGCCCCTGGAGGCGGCCGGAACCCTGCGCCCGATTCACCCTTGTTTGAACCTAAAAGTAAAGAAGTGCAGCCAGGGCTTCCGCTTCCTCCAGGACAGGAGTACAAAGGAGTCAACGGCCCGCGAGACCAAGGACATCCGAGAGGATTACCTTTAACCGCATTGATTGGCCCCACGGACCGAAGCATGGTCACCGAGCACCCACGCGACGTCGACCCGTCGATTACGGGCCAGCCGCACCAGGTAACGGGCAAAGTTCCCGACCTGATGGGCAAACTTTCGAGGACGCTTGGTAACTCGATGGACATGCCAGCGGCGGTACGAATTCTCGTACCGCCGCATCCGTGTGCGGGGACCCCTCAGGCCGCGCCGCGCTGCAGCGCCTCGCACACCGCCGTCGACTCCCTGACGCCCAGCTCAACCGCCTTGCCACAGTGGACGATCCAGGCGGCCACACCCTCCGGAGTGCCGGACACGTACGCCTCCAGGGCGCCCATATAGGCAGCGCGCCCCAGCTCCGCGTGGCCCGCCTCGGCCGGGCAGATCGACTTCGGGTCGAGACCGCTGCCCACCAGGACGATGCGCTCCGCCGCACGCGCCACCAGGCCGTTGCACGAGCCGAAGGGACGCAGGGCCGCGAGTTCGCCGTGCACCACGGCCGCCGTCACCAGGGCCGGCGCAGAGCCGCCCGCGATGATCAGCTGCGAAAGGCCTTCGAGTCGCCCCGCCACCTCGTCCGCGTCCGGCAACTCCAGCTCGATCAACGGCTCGTCGACCGGTTCGCCCGCCAGGCGCGGACGGCCCGCGGCCTCGTCGGCTTCGGCCGCGGCGACCAGGTGCAGCCGCGCCAGGACCCGCATCGGCGACTGCCGCCAGATGGACAGGAGCTGCCCCGCCTCGGCGGTCAGCCGCAGCGCGGCACCCATCACGCGCGCGTCACCCTCGCCGCTGAAGTCGGTGCGCCTGCGCACTTCCTCAAGGGCCCACTCGGCGCCGGACAGGGCCGCGGACCCGCGCGCCCCCCGCAGCGCCGCCTCGGCGGTGACCTCGTTGCTGCGGCGCCGCATGATCCGGTGGCCGTACACGCGGTCCACGGCCTTGCGCACGGAGTCCACGGAGTCGGCGACACCGGGGAGCTCACCCAGGGCCGCCAGCGGATCGGCTTTCGTACTCATGAGTACGACCCTACGCACCCAGGGCGCGCCCGCCACGAAGGAGTGGTCTTCTTCACGCGATCCGGCACCCCGTGACCTGAACAGGGCCCCCGTGCCAGAGCGCGCGGCTACGCTACATGAACATGAAGATCGCTTTCGTGGGGAAGGGCGGCAGCGGCAAGACCACGCTGTCCTCGCTCTTCATCCGACACCTCGCCGCCACCGGCGCACCGGTCATCGCGGTGGACGCCGACATCAACCAGCACTTGGGCGCCGCCCTCGGCCTCGACGAGGAGCAGGCCGCCGAGCTGCCCGCGATGGGCGGGCGGCTGCCGCTGATCAAGGACTATCTGCGCGGCACCAATCCGCGCATCGCCAGCGCCGAGAAGATGATCAAGACGACTCCGCCCGGCGAAGGATCGCGGCTGCTGCGGGTCCGCGAGGACAACCCGGTGTACGAGGCGTGTGCGCGGGCCGTGGAACTCGACGGCGGCGCCGTGCGTTTGATGGTCACCGGGCAGTTCACCGAAGCCGACCTCGGTGTCGCCTGCTACCACTCCAAGACGGGAGCGGTCGAACTGCTCCTGAACCACCTGGTCGACGGCCGCGACGAGTACGCGGTGGTCGACATGACCGCGGGCTCCGACTCCTTCGCCTCCGGGATGTTCACCCGCTTCGACATGACGTTCCTCGTCGCCGAGCCGACCCGGAAGGGGGTCTCCGTCTATCGCCAGTACAAGGAGTACGCGCACGACTTCGGCGTCGCCCTCTTGGTCGTCGGCAACAAGGTCCAGGGCCAGGACGACATCGACTTCCTGCGCGAGCAGGTCGGCGACGACCTCCTGGTGACCTTCGGGCACTCCGACTGGGTGCGCTCCATGGAGAAGGGCCGTCCGCCCCGGTTCGAACTCCTGGAGGAGAGCAACCACTTGGCGCTGAAGACCCTCCAGGAAGCGGCCGACTCCGCCTACGACCGCCGCGACTGGGAGCGCTACACCCGCCAGATGGTCCACTTCCACCTGAAGAACGCCCGGAGCTGGGGCAACGAGCGGACCGGGGTCGACCTGGCCGCCCAGATCGACCCCGACTTCGTCCTGCGGGAGCAGGTGAGGGCCACCGCCTAGCCCGGGGGCCCGCGACCGCGCCGCCACCCGCCCCGGCCACGGGCACGCGACCGCCGCTCCCCGGCCGGGACAGGCCGGCCCACCGCAGCCCCTGGCCAGGACAGGCCGACCCGCCGCAGCCCCTGGCCAGGAAAGGCCGGCCCGCCGCCGTCTGCCCTCGGACAGGCCTACCGCTTGGCCGGCTCCGCGCCCGGAACGCCCTTGGGCGCCGGGGCGGGCCGGGCGGACAGGAACGCGGGCCAGCCCTCCTTCGGCGCCTTGCCGACACCGAGCCGGGTCAGCTTGGCGAGCACCTGCGGGTCCTGCGCGTCCAGCCAGTCGGCGAGCTGCCGGAAGGACACGCAGCGCACCTCGCGCTTGGTGCAGACGCGCTCGATCGTCTCCTCGATGGCGCGCATGTACGTGCCGCCGTTCCACGACTCGAAGTGGTTGCCGATGATCAAGGGCGCGCGGTTGCCGTGATAGGCGCGGTCGAAGCCCTTGAGGAGGCCGTCCCGCATCTGGTCGCCCCAGTACTCGTGCTTGTTGGGGTCACCGTGCGAGGTCGAACCCGACTGGTTCACCATGAAGTTGTAGTCCATGGTGAGCGTCTCGAAGCCGCGCCCGGGGACCGGGACGAGCTGCATCGACAGGTCCCACAGGCCCTCCTTCTTCTTGGGCCAGAGCTGGTTGTTCACACCGCTGGTGTCATAGCGGAAGCCGAGATCGCGGGCCGCGCGCATGAAGTTGGTGCGGCCTTCGAGGCAGGGCGTGCGGGCACCGATGAGTTCGCGGTCGTAGTCGAAGGGCAGCGGCTGCGCCTTCCCCATGCCCGTGTTCGTCTTCCAGGCCTTCACAAAGGACTTGGCCTGGTTGATCTCGCTCTTCCAGTCGTCGACGGACCACTCGCCGACGCCACGGCCGGTGCCGCAGAAGTGGCCGTTGAAGTGGGTGCCGATCTCATTGCCCTCGAGCCAGGCACCGCGGAGCTGCTCCACGGTGTCCTTGATTCCGGCGCGGTCGTTGAAGCCGATGTCCGAGCTGCCGGCGAGGTGCTGCGGGGGCTTGTAGAGCCTGCGCTTCTCCTCGGGGAGCATGTACACACCGCTGAGGAAGTACGTCATCGTGGCGTTGTTCCGCTTGGCGACCTTGCGGAAGTGCGAGAACAGCTTCTGGCCGTCCTCACCCGCACCGTCCCAGGAGAACACCACGAACTGCGGGGGCTTCTGGCCCGGTTTCAGGCGCTCGGGTCTGGGGAGCAGCGGCTGCTGACCGGTGAACGAGGTCGAGCCGTCGCCGATCAGGCGCACCGCGGCCTTGGGCGCCGGGGCACCGGCGGGCTTCTTCGCGCCGTGCGCCGACCCGGGCGCTCCCCCCTTCGTGCCGGACGAGTCGTCGGCGCACCCGGCCAGCGCCGCCGTGCAGACCATGAGCGCGGCGAGGCCCGCGGCCGTCCGCCGCACCCCCGCGCCCATGCTTGGGTTGGCGGCCATCTCCGCCCACCTTCTTCCGTGCAAGTCGGGACAGAACGTCAGCAACTTCGCACGGGGTGACGGACGGCTGATTCCGACAAGCCGATGAGCATTTTTATTCACTCATCAGAGTGATCACTTACCCCATTTGCACTGATTATCCAGCTAAGGCCTTTACGCTGCATTACGATTCGTTTACCGAGAGTTGAGATATCCCGCCGCTGCAACGCCGTGACCCACGGCCGCGACCCGCCCTCCGGGTTCCACCGGAGGACCCCCTGTTCCGCGACCGCGCCGCCCCGGAGGAGACGGGAAACATGTCCGCCTGCGTCCCCACAAGTGCCGCTCAGCCGGCGCACGGCCCACGCCCCCAGCAGCCCCACGCGCCACCACCGCGCAAGAAGTTCCGCGTCTCGGGCGCCGACGTGTCCGCGTCCATCGCCGTCTTCCTGATCGCCCTGCCGCTGTCCCTCGGAATCGCCCTCGCGACCGGCGCCCCGCTCCAGGCCGGCCTCGTCGCCGCCGCCGTCGGAGGCCTGGTCGCCGGACGCTTCGGCGGCGCCCCGCTCCAGGTCAGCGGCCCCGCCGCCGGCCTCACCGTCGTCACCGCCGAGCTCATCCAGCGCTACGGCTGGCGGACCACCTGCGCCATCACCGTCCTCGCCGGAGTCGCCCAGATCGGCCTCGGATGCCTGCGCGTGGCCCGCACCGCGCTCGCCGTGAGCCCCGCCGTCGTGCACGGCATGCTCGCCGGAATCGGCGTCACCATCGCCGCCGCCCAACTGCACATCGTGCTCGGCGGCACCCCCCAGAGCTCCGTGACCGCCAACCTCGGCGCGCTGCCCGCCCAGTTGGCGGACCTGCACCCGGCAGCGCTGTCCGTGAGCGCGCTGACCCTCGGCATCCTCGTACTGTGGCCCCGGATCCCCGGCCGCGCCGGACGCGTCGTACGGACCGTCCCCGCGCCCCTGGTCGCCGTCACGGCCGCCACCGCCCTCTCCGGACTAGCCGCCCTGAGCGTCGCCAAGGTCGACCTGCCCTCCTGGCGCACCCACGCCCTCGCCGGACTGCCCGAGGGACCCGCGCTCGGCCTCGTCGCCGCCGTGCTCACGATCACCCTGGTGTGCAGCGTGCAGTCGCTGCTCGGAGCGGTCGCCGTCGACAAGCTCACGGCCAAGCGCACCGACGCCGAGGAGCGGGTGGGCCGCTCCGACCTCGACCGCGAGCTGCGCGGCCAGGGCGTGGCGAACATGGTGTCCGGGGCGCTCGGCGGACTGCCCATCGCGGGCGTCGCCGTGCGCAGCGTGGCGAATGTGCGCGCCGGTGCCGTCAGCAGGAACTCCACGATGCTGCACGGCGTTTGGGTAGTAGCGGCCTCCCTGCTGCTCGTGCCGGTCCTGGAGAAGATCCCGCTCGCCTCCCTGGCCGCGCTCGTCATGTTCGTCGGCGCCCAGATGGTCAGCATCAACCACATCCGCACGGTCACCCGCCACCGCGAAGTCCTCGTGTACGCGGCCACCACCCTGGCCGTGGTGTTCCTCGGCGTCCTGGAAGGCGTGGCCGCGGGCATCGCCGTGGCGGTCGCCGTCGCCCTGCACCGCCTCGCCCGCACCCGCATCACCTGCGAGGAGGACTCGGAAGGCGTGCACCACGTGCACGTGCGGGGACAGCTGACGTTCCTCGCGGTGCCCCGGCTCAGCCGCTGCCTGCACCACGTCCCCCAGCGGGCGCACGCCGTCGTGGAACTGGACGGCTCCTTCATGGACCACGCGGCGTACGAGACCCTGCAGAGCTGGCTCGACGCGCACGCCGCGCAGGGCGGCAGCGCCGAGGTCACCGGACGCGGCGGCCAGCGCATCACGGAGCCCGCGGCCACCGCCCACTGCGGCTGCCGCCCCTGGACACCCTGGCGCAACCACCAGTGCGACACCCCCCAGGAACCCCCGCGCGCCGCCCGGCCCGAACAGCACCGACTGGCCAAGGGAATCAGCGCGTTCCAGCAGAACACGGCACCACGCGTGCGGGGCGAGCTGGCCCGTCTCGCGCGCGAGGGACAGCGGCCCGCGCAGCTCTTCCTGACGTGCGCCGACTCCCGCGTCGTCACGTCGATGATCACGTCGAGCGGCCCCGGCGACCTCTTCGTCGTCCGCAACGTCGGCAATCTGGTGCCGCTGCCCGGCGCCGAGAGCGGCGACGACTCCGTGGCCGCCGCGATCGAGTACGCGGTGGACGTGCTGAAGGTCAAGTCCATCACTGTGTGCGGGCATTCGGGCTGCGGAGCCATGCAGGCGCTGCTCAACACGCCGCCGACCGGGGCACAGACGCCGCTCAAGCGCTGGCTGCGGCACGGCCTGCCGAGCCTGGAGCGGATGGCCGAGCAGACCGCGGAGGCGGCCGACCAGCCTCTGGGTGCCACCGGCCAGCCCCTCGGCGCCACCAGCCGACCCCTGGGCGCCGCCGAGCAGGCCCTGCGCGGAATGCCCCGGCTCGCGGGCCGCGCCCCCGCCGACGCCGTCGAGCAGCTCTGCCTCACCAACGTCGTCCAGCAGTTGGAGCACCTGCGGGCCCACGAGGCGGTGTCGAGGCGGCTCGCCGAAGGGAGCCTGGAACTGCACGGGATGTACTTCCACGTGGGCGAGGCCCAGGCATATCTGCTGGCCGAAGGCACGGACGGAGCGGAAGAAGGGAAGGAGACGGGTGGAACGGCGCGCCCGGGGCAGGCACCTGACGAGGTGTTCAGCCAGGTGCCACCCGCTCACCCAGTAGAGGTCTAAACCAATTTTCGGCAAGCCCTTGTCACCGGGGCCGAGTGTCTGATGAGCTGTGGTCTGGGACACAACGGACACCCCGGGAAAGGGAGATGTCGTGAGCAACGAAAGCCTGGCCAACCTGCTCAAGGAGGACCGCAGGTTCGCGCCGCCGGCCGACCTGGCGGCGCACGCCAACGTCAAGGCGGAGGCGTATGAACAGGCCAAGGCTGACAGGCTCGGCTTCTGGGCCACGCAGGCCCGTCGGCTGACCTGGGCCACCGAACCGACCGAGACGCTCGACTGGTCGAACCCTCCGTTCGCGAAGTGGTTCGCCGACGGCAAGCTCAACGTCGCGTACAACTGCGTCGACCGCCACGTCGAGGCGGGCAACGGCGACCGCGTGGCCATCCACTTCGAGGGCGAGCCCGGCGACAGCAGGGCCATCACCTACGCCGAGCTGAAGGACGAGGTCAGCCGCGCGGCCAACGCGCTTACCGAGCTGGGGATCACCGCGGGCGACCGGGTCGCGGTCTATCTGCCGATGATCCCCGAGGCGGTCGTGGCGATGCTGGCGTGCGCCCGCATCGGCGCCGCGCACTCGGTGGTGTTCGGCGGCTTCTCCGCCGACGCCATCGCCGCGCGCATCAAGGACGCCGACGCCAAGCTCGTCATCACCGCCGACGGCGGCTACCGCCGGGGCAAGCCGTCCGCGCTCAAGCCCGCGGTCGACGAGGCCCTGAGCCGCGAGGGCACCCAAGGCGTCGGCAAGGTCCTCGTCGTCCGGCGCACCGAGCAGGACGTGGCCTGGACCGAAGGCCGCGACCTGTGGTGGCACGACGTCGTCGGCAAGCAGTCGCCGGAGCACACGCCCGAGGCGTTCGACGCCGAGCAGCCGCTGTTCGTCCTCTACACCTCGGGGACGACGGGCAAGCCGAAGGGCATCCTGCACACCTCCGGCGGCTACCTGACGCAGGCGTCGTACACCCACCACGCCGTCTTCGACCTCAAGCCGGAGACCGACGTCTACTGGTGCACGGCCGACATCGGCTGGGTCACGGGCCACTCGTACATCACCTACGGCCCGCTCTCGAACGGCGCCACCCAGGTGATCTACGAGGGCACGCCGGACACCCCGCACCAGGGCCGGTTCTGGGAGATCGTGCAGAAGTACGGGGTCACGATCCTGTACACGGCGCCGACGGCGATCCGTACGTTCATGAAGTGGGGCGACGACATCCCCGCCAAGTTCGACCTCAGCAGCCTGCGGGTGCTCGGGTCGGTGGGCGAGCCGATCAACCCCGAGGCGTGGGTCTGGTACCGCAAGCACATCGGCGCCGACACCTGCCCGATCGTGGACACGTGGTGGCAGACCGAGACCGGCGCCATGATGATCTCGCCGCTGCCCGGCGTGACCGAGACCAAGCCGGGCTCCGCGCAGCGGGCGCTGCCCGGGATCGCGGCGACCGTCGTGGACGACGAGGCGAACGAGGTGCCGGACGGCGGCGGTGGCTATCTGGTCCTGACCGAGCCGTGGCCGTCGATGCTGCGCACCATCTGGGGTGACGACCAGCGGTTCATCGACACGTACTGGTCGCGCTTCGAGGGCAAGTACTTCGCCGGGGACGGCGCGAAGAAGGACGACGACGGGGACATCTGGCTGCTCGGCCGGGTGGACGACGTGATGCTCGTCTCCGGGCACAACATCTCGACCACGGAGGTCGAGTCGGCGCTCGTGTCGCACCCGTCCGTCGCGGAGGCCGCCGTCGTCGGCGCCGCCGACGAGACGACGGGCCAGGCCATCGTGGCGTTCGTGATCCTGCGGGGCACGGCGGACGCGGAGGACGCGGAGCTGGTGGGTCAGCTGCGCAACCACGTCGGGGCGACGCTCGGCCCCATCGCGAAGCCCAAGCGGATCCTGCCGGTGGCCGAGCTGCCGAAGACCCGGTCCGGGAAGATCATGCGGCGACTCCTGCGGGACGTCGCGGAGAACCGCCAGCTCGGTGACGTGACCACGCTCACGGACTCGTCCGTGATGGACCTGATCCAGTCCAAGCTGCCGGCTGCGCCGAGCGAGGACTGAGCCCGCCCGACCCCCTGAGGGGCACCCGGCGCCACCCGCGCCGGGTGCCCCTTTTGCGCTTAAGGTGAATTTTGCCGGATAAGTTCGGGTGCACGGTTAGGTAAGCTAAGGATCAACGTCAACAACGCGACAAGAAACACCTAGGTGCGCCGGGAAGTCTGGTCGGCATGTGCTCAGCCCTGCCTACCGACCGGAGGTCGACTCTCGTGGCCGCGCCCACCAGCAGCAACCGCAAAGTACTCGGACGCCTCTCCCTGCCCGAGCGGAACTTCGTCGCGGAGGCGCTGCGCGCCGAGACCGTCGGTGGCGTACTCCTGCTCATCGCCGCCATCACGGCACTGATCTGGGCGAACACCCCGATCAAGGAGAGCTACGAGAGCGTCAGGGACTTCCATCTCGGACCCGCCTCGCTCGGCCTCGACCTGTCCATACAGCACTGGGCGGCCGACGGACTGCTCGCGGTCTTCTTCTTCGTCGCCGGGATCGAGCTCAAGCGCGAGCTGGTCGCCGGCGATCTGCGGGACCCCAAGGCCGCCGCGCTGCCCGTGATCGCCGCCATCTGCGGCATGGCCGTGCCCGCGCTCGTCTACACCCTGGTGAACGTCCTCGGCGGCGGCGCCACGGACGGCTGGGCCGTGCCGACCGCGACCGACATCGCCTTCGCGCTCGCCGTCCTCGCGGTCATCGGCACCTCGCTGCCGTCCGCGCTGCGGGCCTTCCTGCTGACCCTCGCCGTCGTCGACGACCTCTTCGCGATCATCATCATCGCGATCTTCTTCACCAGCGACCTGAACTTCGCGGCGCTCGGCGGCGCGATCCTCGGCCTCGCGGTCTTCTGGCTGCTGCTCCGCAAGGGCGTCCGCGGCTGGTACGTCTACGTTCCGCTGGCCCTCGTCATCTGGGGCCTGATGTACAACAGCGGCGTCCACGCCACCATCGCCGGCGTCGCCATGGGCCTGATGCTGCGCTGCCACAAGGAGGAGGGCGAGCGGCACTCCCCCGGTGAGCACATCGAGCATCTGGTACGCCCCCTCTCCGCCGGGCTCGCCGTGCCGCTGTTCGCGCTGTTCAGCGCCGGTGTCGCGGTGTCCGGCGGGGCGCTCGGCGACGTCTTCACCAAGCCGGAGACCCTCGGCGTGGTGCTCGGCCTCGTCGTCGGCAAGGCCGTCGGCATCTTCGGCGGCACCTGGCTCGCCGCCCGCTTCACCAAGGCCGAGCTGAACGAGGACCTGGCGTGGCCGGATGTGTTCGCGGTGGCCTCGCTCGCCGGAATCGGCTTCACTGTCTCGCTGCTCATCGGGGAACTCGCCTTCAGCGAGGACCCGTTGCTCACCGACGAGATCAAGGCCGCGGTGCTGGTCGGCTCGCTGATAGCGGCCGTGGTCTCCGGAGTCCTGCTGAAGCTCCGCAACCGGAAGTACCGCAAGCTGTGGGAGGACGAGGAGCGCGACGAGGACCAGAGCGGCATCCCTGACATCTACGAACAGGACGATCCGGACTACCACCTGCGGATGGCGGAGATCTACGAGAAGAAGGCCGCCGAGCACCGCAGACTTGCTCGACTGTCAGCCGGATCGAGCGACAGGCACGACGGTCCGGCATGATCTGATCTGACCAGAAGGCACAGAAGAAGTCAGAGGAATGAGGAGCAAGCGATGAGCGCACCCGACGGTCCCGTCGGCACCGAACGCAGCCTCGGCCAGCTCGTCTCCGCGGCGAGCAAAGAGATGTCGGAGCTGGTGCACGATGAGATCGCGCTGGTCAAGGCCCAGCTGACGCAGGACGTCAAGCGCGGTGCGATCGGCAGCGCCGCGTTCATCGCGGCCATCGCCGTCCTCATCTTCTCGCTGCCGATGCTGAGCTTCGCCCTGGCCTATGGCATCCGCACTTGGAGCGGGTTGAACATGGCCATCTGCTTCGTGCTGTCGTTCGCCGCGAATGTCCTGGTGGCCGGAATTCTCGCGTGGATCGGCGTGATCTACGCGAAGAAGGCCGCGAAGGGCAAGGGCCCCCAGAAGGCCGCGGCCGCCGCCAAGGAGACCGCCGCCGTCCTCGGGAACGTCAAGCCGCACCCGCGCGCCGTGGCCCCTGCGGGGGCCCTTGAGCTGGAGGCCGGTGAGCGGGCCGACGCTGTGGCACGCTCGACTACATGACGGACCAAGTCCCACCCCCGGACAGGGCCACCGCGCCGACCCCCGCGACCGTACGGATCGAGGGCCCCTGGACGCACCGGGACGTCGCCGCCAACGGCGCCCGCTTCCACATCGCGGAGGCAGGTGAGGGCCCGCTGGTGCTCCTCCTGCACGGCTTCCCGCAGTTCTGGTGGGCCTGGCGGCACCAGCTCGTCGCGCTCGCCGACGCGGGCTTCCGGGCGGTGGCGATGGACCTGCGCGGCGTGGGCGGCAGCGACCGCACCCCGCGCGGCTACGACCCCGCGAACCTCGCCCTGGACATCACCGGCGTCGTACGGTCCCTCGGCGAGCCCGACGCCGCGCTCGTCGGGCACGACCTGGGCGGCTACCTCGCCTGGACGGCCGCCGTGATGCGGCCCAAGCTGGTGCGCCGCCTCGCCGTCTCCTCGATGCCGCACCCGCGCCGCTGGCGCGCGGCGATGCTGCGGGACCGCAAGCAGACGGCGGCCGGGTCGTACGTGTGGGGCTTCCAGCGGCCGTGGCTGCCGGAGCGTCAGCTGGTCGCGGACGACGGGGCCCTGGTGGGGCGGCTGGTCCGGGACTGGTCGGGGCCGCGCCTGCCGGACGACGAGGCCGTGGAGACGTACCGCCGCGCCATGTGCATCCCCTCGACGGCGCACTGCTCGATCGAGCCGTACCGCTGGATGGTGCGCTCCCTCGCCCGGCCCGACGGGATCCAGTTCAACCGGCGCATGAAGCGGCCGGTGCGGGTGCCGACGCTGCATCTGCACGGCTCCCTGGACCCGGTGATGCGCACCCGCAGCGCGGCGGGGTCCGGCGAGTACGTCGAAGCGCCCTACCGCTGGCGGCTGTTCGACGGCCTCGGGCACTTCCCGCACGAGGAGGACCCGGTGGCGTTCTCCAACGAGCTGGTGTCGTGGCTGAAGGACCCCGAGCCGGACCGGTAGAGGCCCCGGGCCGGTGGAGGTCCCGACCCCGACCGGTGGAGATCCCCGACCGGAGCGGCGGAGATCCGGGGCGGTTCCGGCGGAGGTCCGATGACACGGTTCACGGCTCCCTGGCCGCCACCTCGGGGGAACTACTGTCCTACGAACGCCAATTGCCTGCCGCATAGGCCAATTGGGGCCCTTGGGCGCGGTTACCGACCTTGAGGCACGGGCACACGTCCGGGTATGGGCTGGACGCACGACTACAGTGACGTAGCACGCAAGCGCCGGACGGCCACCGTGGTGAACGGCCACGAGAGGGGCGGCCCGCACGATCCGGGGCACCCCGGTGACGCGGCTTCCGCCGAGGCCATCGGCATCCCCCGCATTCTGCGCCGCAGGGCCCGCTGGATGTCCGCGCGGCTGCGGCACACCCGCGACTGACCCGCCACGCTCACCCGCGCATCGGCTCCCCCAGGGGCGCGCCTAGAGCGCGCACCCCTGGCTGTCGACCTCCTGGTTGGCGGTGCGGCCGCGCTCGATGTCCTCGCGCACCTCGTCCACGGTCAGGGCGTATCCGGTGTCCGGGTCGTCGAGCGACTTGGCGAAGATCACGCCGTAGACCTTGCCGTCCGGGGTGAGCAGCGGGCCGCCGGAGTTGCCCTGGCGGACCGTGGCGTACAGCGAGTACACATCGCGGCGGACCGTGCCCCGGTGGTAGATGTCGGGGCCCTTGGCCGTGATGCGGCCGCGCACGCGCGCGGAGCGGACGTCGTAGGGGCCGTCCTCGGGGAAGCCCGCCACGATCGCGCTGTCGCCGCTCTGGGCGTCGCGCGAGGTGAACTGCAGCGGCGGCGCGGGCAGGGTCGGCACGTCCAGGACGGCGATGTCGCGCTCCCAGTCGTAGAGCACGACCTTGGCGTCGTACTTCTCGGCCTCGCCCCCTATCTGCACCTTGGGCTCGTCGACGCCGCCGACCACGTGCGCGTTCGTCATCACGCGGCGCGGGGCGAACACGAAGCCGGTGCCTTCGAGGGCCTTGCCGCAGCTGTGCGCGTCACCGCTGATCTTCACGATGGAGCGCTTGGCATCGGCCGCGACCTTGCTGCCCACCAGTTTGGGGTCCGGGGGCTCGACGTCCTTGATGGGCTCGTTCGAGAACGGGCTGAAGACCTGTGGGAAGCCGTTCTGCGCGAGGACGGAGGAGAAGTCGGCGAACCAGGTGTCCGCCTTGTTCGGCAGGGTGCGGGAGACCCCGTGCAGGACCGTGGAGTTGCGCACCTCCTTGCCGAGCGTCGGCAGCGTGGTGCCCGCGAGGGCGGAGCCGATCAGCCAGGCGACGAGCAGCATCGCGACGACGTTGACCAGCGCGCCGCCGGTGGCGTCCAGGGCTCTGGCGGGCTGCCAGGTGATGTACCTGCGGAGCTTGTTGCCCAGGTGGGTGGTGAAGGCCTGGCCGACGGAGGCGCAGACGATCACGACGACGACGGCGGCGACGGCCGCGGTCGTGCTGACCCGCGCGCCCTCGTCGGTGAAGGCGTCCCAGATGACCGGCAGCAGATACACCGCGACGAGACCGCCGCCGAGGAAGCCGATCACCGAGAGGATGCCGACGACGAAACCCTGGCGGTAGCCGACGATCGCGAACCACACGGCGGCGAGCAGCAGCAGGATGTCCAGCACGTTCACGGAATTCAGTCCTCGCCTCGCATCATTCCCCGCCTCGCCTCGCGGACTGTGCGCGTCACGGTCCTCGCGCCCGCCCCGCGGGCGGTGCGCACGGCTCCGGGCCCCGGTCGACCCGGTCCCCGCAACCTTGTCATGAGCCCCAGTCGAGCGGGACCTCGCGGCCTCGGTCCCAGGGGCGCTCCCAGCCCGCGTAGTGCAGCAGTCTGTCGATGAGGCCGGCCGTGAAACCCCAGACCAGGGCGGACTCGACGAGGAACGCCGGGCCGCGGTGGCCGCTCGGGTGGACCGTCGTCGCGCGGTTCGCCGGGTCCGTGAGATCGGACACGGGGACCGTGAACACCCGGGCCGTCTCGGCCGGGTCGACGACGCCGACGGGGCTCGGCACGCGCCACCAGCCGAGCACCGGCGTCACGACGAAGTCGCTCACCGGGATGAACAGGCTCGGCAGCACGCCGAAGAGCTGCACGCCGCTCGGGTCGAGGCCGGTCTCCTCCTCGGCCTCGCGCAGCGCCGCCCGCAGCGGGCCCGCGACGCGCGGGTCGCCGTCCTCCGGGTCGAGGGCGCCGCCGGGGAACGACGGCTGGCCCGCGTGCGAGCGCAGCGAGCTGGCCCGCTCCATGAGCAGCAGCTCCGGGCCCCGCTCGCCCTCGCCGAACAGGACGAGGACGGCGGACTTCCGGCCCGCGCCGTCCTCCGGCGGCAGGAAGCGGCTGAGCTGGTCGGGGCGGACGCTCTCGACGGCGCGCAGCACGGGGGTGAGCCACGGGGGCAGGCCCTCGGCGGAGAGCAGGCCCCGGGCGGTGAGGGCGTGGTGGTCGTCGCGGCGGACGGGGCCGCCGGTCGCGGGGCCTTGGGGGCGTGCGGAGCCTTGGGGGCGTGCCGGGTCCTTGCCCTGGCCGTCGGTCATGTCCGTCTCGTCTGTGTGCGTATCGCTCGCGTGCGTCATCGGCACCCCCGTCCGTCCCTGCACAACGCCTGTCGGCCCGCTGATGGTT
Organism: Streptomyces flavofungini; assembly: GCF_030388665.1. Taxonomy (NCBI): domain Bacteria; kingdom Bacillati; phylum Actinomycetota; class Actinomycetes; order Kitasatosporales; family Streptomycetaceae; genus Streptomyces; species Streptomyces flavofungini. The sequence goes on from NZ_CP128846.1 coordinate 4,276,171, forward strand.
CCTCGTCCCGGCGATCTCCCGGGCGTGCTCCCGGCCCCCCGGTCACCCGGCGGCGCCCAGGGGCGGGGCCGCCTTGCCCGGATAGTCGGGCGGCGGGTTGAGCCGCTGGCCGGGCATGCCCCCCATCTCGTACTTCAGGAGCTTCCTGGCCTTGTCGGGGTCCGTCTCGCCCTCTCCGTACGACGGGCAGAGGGGGGCGATCGGGCAGGCGCCGCAGGCGGGCTTGCGGGCGTGGCAGATGCGGCGGCCGTGGAAGATCACGCGGTGCGAGAGCATCGTCCAGTCGCTCTTCGGGAACAGCGCGCCGACGGCGGCCTCGACCTTGTCCGGGTCGGTCTCCTCCGTCCACTTCCAGCGGCGCACCAGGCGGCCGAAGTGCGTGTCCACGGTGATCCCGGGGACTCCGAAGGCGTTGCCCAGCACCACGAACGCGGTCTTGCGGCCCACACCCGGCAGCTTGACCAGGTCCTGGAGGCGGCCGGGGACCTCGCCGCCGAAGTCGTCGCGCAGCGCCGCCGACAGGCCCATGATCGACCGCGTCTTGGCGCGGAAGAAGCCGGTCGGGCGGATCAGCTCCTCGACCTCCTCGGGGTTGGCGGCGGCCAGGTCCTCGGGGGTGGGGTAGCGGGAGAAGAGCGCCGGGGTCGTCTGGTTCACCCGCAGGTCCGTCGTCTGGGCCGACAGGACGGTGGCGACCAGGAGCTGGAAGGGGTTCTCGAAGTCCAGCTCCGGGTGGGCGTACGGATACACGTCGGCCAGCTCACGGTTGATGCGGCGGGCCTGGCGGACGAGGGCGGTGTGGGATTGCGGGGGTTTGGGCCTCTTGAGGGGGGCGGCGTCGTCCGTGGGCGTTGCCTTCTTGGCGGGAGCCGTCTTCTTGGCGGCAGTCGGCTTCTTGGCGGGAGTGGCCTTCCTGGCGGAGGCCGCGCTCTCGACAGGGGCTGCCTTCTTGGCCGGAGCTGTCTTCTTCGCCGGGGCAGCCTTCTTCGCCGCCGTCGTCGCCGTCTTCGGCACCGTCCCGCCTCCGTCCCTGGAGCCTTCTGACACGCCTCGTTTCGCCATGGCGCCAGCGTACGGGCCGTCACTGACACGGGCGGGGGAGATGCGCAGTTGTCACGCGCCGGAGATCGTCACGCGGGCCGGAACCGACCCGCACGGGCACCCCGGCCACCACCGCGCCCCCTTGGCGGAAAGTCGCCGCACCCGACCGAGCGCTCCGAGGAGCACGCTCCGGCACTCACTCCCCCACCACGCCTGGCACGCCCCCCGAAACACCCTCCACCCACCCCGGTCCCGCCTCTCCCACGCCCCACCCAACGCCCGATTTGTCTGGTTCCTCGGGGTAACGTAAGCGTGTTCGCCCACAGCAGAATCACCGGGCGGGCTCGTGACCGCTGTCGCCGTGGCCTGTGCTCTCACGGGCCAGGGAGCAGGTGTCCGACCCACGTCCGGACGTCCGTATCCGTCGCCGGTCCCCCGGATCGGCCCCCAATTGGCCCCCTTCCGCATTGCCCCCGTCACAAGTGCGGCAGACTTGAGTGACTGATCACACTGTTTGAACCGTCCGGCAAACTGGGGGCACGGTCCCCTGATGCAGGTCGACAAGGAGAGAACTCGTGGACGACGTTCTGCGGCGCGCCCCGCTCTTCGCGGCGCTCGATGACGAGCAGGCCGCGGAGCTCCGCGCCTCCATGAGTGAGGTGACCCTCGCGCGCGGAGACGCGCTTTTCCATGAGGGCGACCCCGGAGACCGGCTGTACGTGGTCACCGAGGGCAAGGTGAAGCTCCACCGCACGTCCCCGGACGGCCGCGAGAACATGCTCGCGGTGCTCGGCCCCGGCGAGCTGATCGGTGAGCTCTCGCTCTTCGACCCGGGCCCGCGCACGGCCACGGCCTCCGCCCTCACCGAGGTCAAGCTGCTCGGCCTCGGCCACGGCGACCTCCAGCCCTGGCTGAACGCCCGCCCTGAGGTGGCCGCCGCCCTGCTGCGCGCTGTCGCCCGGCGCCTGCGCAAGACCAACGACCAGATGTCGGACCTGGTGTTCTCCGACGTCCCCGGCCGCGTGGCCCGCGCCCTGCTGGACCTGTCCCGCCGCTTCGGCGTGCAGTCCGAGGAAGGCATCCACGTGGTGCACGACCTCACCCAGGAAGAGCTGGCCCAGTTGGTCGGCGCGTCGCGCGAGACGGTCAACAAGGCCCTCGCCGACTTCGCGGGCCGCGGCTGGCTGCGCCTGGAGGCCCGCGCGGTGATCCTGCTCGACGTGGAGCGCCTGGCCAAGCGGTCGCGCTGACGCTGTTCCTCACGTACGGGGCCCGGCGCTCCGTACGCGATCGGGGCCGCCCCCTGAACCAGGGGGCGGCCCCGTCGTCGTATCCCCGCGAGCACGCCCGCGCCCCGCGCCACCAGTCGACTTCAGGGCGGAATTTACGTGCCCCGGGGCGCGGCACGCTGCACAGTGGGCCCATGGGCACCGTCAGTCGGGGACTGGACAGTCAGGGCTACATCGAGCGTGAGGGCTCGCTGGGGCGGGTGGGCGACGCCCTGTGGCCCGTCGTGGCCGCCGCGCGCGACCGCGTCGCGGAGACCTTCGGCAAGCGCCTCGACAGCGCGTACCTGTACGGCTCCGTGCCCCGCGGCACCGCCCGCGCGGGCCGCTCCGACCTCGACCTGCTGCTCGTCCTGCGCGCGGAGCCGACTCCGGACGACCGCGCCGACGCGGACGCCGTGGCCGCCGCCGTCGACAAGGAGTTCACCGAGGTCGACGGCGTGGGCGTCCTGCTGTCGAGCCGCGCGGCCGTCCTGAGCGATCTTGAGACGTACGACCTCGGCTGGTTCGTGGCCTGCCTCTGCACGCCCCTGCTCGGCGAGGACCTGGCCGAATTCCTGCCCCGCTACCGGCCCGACAGCCTCCTCGCCCGCGAGACCAACGGCGACCTCGCCCTGTTCCTGCCCCGCTGGCGCGCCCGGGCCGCCGCGGCCGCCGACGACCCCGAGGCCCTGCGCGCCCTGGTCCGCGGCGCCTCCCGCCACCTCGTGCGCACCGGCTTCACGCTCGTCATGCCGCGCTGGGGCGGCTGGACCAGCGACCTCACGGAGATGGCGGAGGTGTTCGCGCGGTACTACCCCGAATGGGCCGACCCGATGCGGGCGGCGGCCGCCATGGCCCTCGAACCGGCCGCCGACACCGCCGCGCTGCGCGAGTACACCGACGTGATCGGGCCGTGGCTGGCCGAGGAGTACGCGGCGGTGCACGGAGTGAAGGCCCCGCGCCCGGAGCAGGACGAGCCCGGGGCGCACTAGGAAGTCCTCCGGCGCGTCCGCAGGGCCCGCGCCGGACCGATCCTCCGGACAGCCCCGGATGAGCCCGTGCTCGCGCAGCTTCCCGGGCGAGCCCGTGCCCCCCCCCCACAGCCCCGGAGGACCCCGCGCCCCCGCAGCCCTAAATGAGCCCGTGCTCCCGCAAGTAGTCCAGCTGCGCCCGCACCGACAGCTCCGCCGCGGGCCACAGCGAGCGGTCCACGTCCGCGTACACGTGCGCCACGACGTCGCCCGGCGCCACGTACCCGTTCTCGACCGCCGTCTCCACCTGGGCCAGGCGGTGCGCCCGGTGCGCCAGATAGAACTCGACCGCGCCCTGGGCGTCGTCGAGCACCGGGCCGTGGCCCGGGAGCACCGTGTGCACGCCGTCGTCGACCGTGAGGGAGCGCAGGCGGCGCAGCGAGTCCAGGTAGTCGCCGAGGCGGCCGTCGGGGTGGGCGACGACCGTGGTGCCGCGGCCCAGGACCGTGTCGCCCGTCAGGACGGCCCGGTCGGCGGGCAGGTGGAAGCAGAGGGAGTCGGCGGTGTGTCCGGGCGTCGGTACGACGCGCAGCTCCAGGCCGCCCGTCGTGATCACGTCGCCCGCCGCGAGGCCCTCGTCGCCGAGGCGCAGCGCCGGGTCGAGGGCGCGGACCTTGGTGCCGGTCAGCTCCGCGAAGCGCGCGGCGCCCTCGGCGTGGTCGGGGTGGCCGTGCGTCAGCAGGGTCAGGCCGACCCGCGCGCCCCGCTCCTCGGCCGTCGCGACGACACGGGCGAGGTGGGCCTCGTCGAGGGGGCCCGGGTCGATGACGACCGCGAGGCCGGAGCCGGGCTCCGCGACGATCCAGGTGTTGGTGCCGTCCAGGGTCATCGCGGACGGGTTGGGCGCGAGGACGTTGACGGCGCGGGCGGTGGCGGGACCGCTGAGTACGCCGCCGCGGGGCTGGCCGGGGAGTGCGGCTGCTTCGGTCATGCGGGGGTGGCTCCCGTCGGGTCCGGGTGGGTGCGGTGCCGGTGGGCGGGGGCCGGCCGCCTCATGCGGTGCCGCCCACCGGGATGTGCTTGGTGAACTCGTCGTGGCCCGGCCAGGACAGGACCAGCTCGCCGTCCTCCAGGCGGGCCCGGGCGATGACGGGGGTCAGGTCGCGGGACGCGGCTGCGGCCAGGGCGTCGGCGGCGGTGGCGGTGCCGTCGAGCTGGCGCAGCGTGGCGATGGTCGGCGGCATCATCAGGAGTTCGCCGCGGTCGTAGCGCTCGGCGGCCTGCCGGGGGCGGATCCAGACGGTGCGGTCGGCCTCGGTGGAGACGTCGCGGGTGCGCTGGCCCGCGGGCAGGACGGCGACGAAGAAGAACGTGTCGTAGCGGCGGGGTTCGAACTCCGGGGTGATCCAGCGGGCCCACGCGCCGAGCAGATCGCTGCGCAGGACCAGGCCCCGGCGGTCGAGGAACTCGGCGAAGGACACCTCGCGGGCGACCAGGGCGACGCGGTCGGCCTCCCAGTCGTCGCCGGTGGTGTCGCCGACGACGGTGTCCGGGGTCGGCCCGGCGAGCAGCACGCCCGCCTCCTCGAACGTCTCGCGGACGGCCGCGCACACGATGGCCTGGGCCGCCGCCTCGTCCACACCCAGGCGGGCCGCCCACGCGGTGCGCGGCGGGCCCGCCCAGCGGACGTGGTGGTCGTCGTCGCGCGGGTCGACGCCGCCACCGGGGTAGGCGTAGGCGCCGCCCGCGAACGCCATCGAGGCGCTGCGGCGCAGCATGTGCACTTCGGGGCCCGGGCCGTGCGCTTCGGGCCCCGCCCCGTGCCCCTCGGGCCCCTCGGGCCCCGCGCCGGTGTCCGGTGTGTCCCGCAGGAGCATGACCGTGGCCGCCGGGCGGGGCGCTGCAGGCGTCAGTTCGCCGGCCGCGAGGGCACGGACACGGTCGGGCCACTCCGGTGGGTACCACTGCCCATTCGCCATGGGCGGAGGCTATCCGGTGTGGTGCGGATGTTCGAGAGGTAGTTGGTGCGTACCGCTACTGCGGCAGCAGCTCCACCTGGATCTCGACCTCGACCGGCGCGTCCAGCGGGAGCACCGCGACGCCCACGGCGCTGCGGGCGTGCACGCCCTTGTCGCCGAGGACCTCGCCGAGGAGTTCGCTGGCGCCGTTGAGGACGGCGGGCTGGCCGGTGAAGTCGGGGGCCGAGGCGACGAATCCGGTGACCTTCACGACGCGCGCGATCCGGTCCAGCTCACCCGCGACGGACTTGACCGCGGCCAGCGCGTTCAGCGCGCAGGTGCGGGCCAGGTCCTTGGCCTCCTCCGGCGTGACCTCCGCGCCGACCTTGCCGGTGACCGGCAGCTTGCCGTCCACCATGGGCAGCTGGCCGGCCGTGTACACGTACACGCCCGACTGGACCGCGGGCCGGTACGCCGCGAGCGGCGGGACGACGCCGGGCAGGGTCAGACCGAGCTCGGCGATCCGGGCCTCGACCACACCGCTCATGCCTGCTTCTCCCGCTTCAGGTAGGCCACGAGCTGCTCGGGGTTGTTCGGCCCGGGCACGACCTGGACGAGCTCCCAGCCGTCCTCGCCCCAGGTGTCCAGAATCTGCTTCGTGGCATGGACGAGCAGCGGCACGGTTGCGTATTCCCACTTGGTCATACGGCGACTGTAATGCCTGGCACCGGGGGCCTCACGAACGCCTGAGGTCCCGGGCCTCATGCGTAGCCCGCCGGGGGACTGGTTAGGCTCGAATACGTGAGCAGGCTCCAGGTCGTCAGCGGCAAGGGCGGTACCGGCAAGACCACGGTGGCCGCGGCCCTCGCGCTCGCCCTCGCGACGGAGGGCAAACGCACCCTCCTCGTGGAGGTCGAGGGCAGACAGGGCATCGCGCAGCTCTTCGAGACAGAGGCGCTGCCCTACGAGGAGCGGAAGATCGCCGTCGCTCCGGGGGGCGGGGAGGTGTACGCCCTCGCCATCGACCCCGAACTGGCCCTTCTGGACTACCTCCAGATGTTCTACAAACTGGGCGGCGCGGGCCGCGCCCTGAAGAAGCTCGGCGCCGTCGACTTCGCCACCACCATCGCGCCGGGCCTGCGCGACGTCCTGCTGACCGGCAAGGCCTGCGAGGCGGTGCGCCGCAAGGACAAGCGGGGGCGGTACGCGTACGACTGCGTGGTCATGGACGCCCCGCCGACGGGCCGCATCACCCGCTTCCTCAACGTGAACGACGAGGTGGCGGGGCTCGCGAAGATCGGACCGATACACAATCAGGCACAGGCCGTCATGCGGGTCCTCAAGTCCCCTGAGACGGAGGTGCACTTGGTGACGCTCCTGGAGGAGATGCCCGTCCAGGAGACCGTGGACGGCATCGCCGAGCTGCGCGCCGCCGACCTTCCGGTGGGCCGCGTCATCGTGAACATGGTGCGCCCGGCCCTCCTCGACGAGGCGGACCTGGAGCTCGGCCTGGAGCGCACGCCGCGTACGGCCATCGCGAAGACCCTGGCGGCCGCGGGGCTCGGCGGGGCCCGTGGCGCCGCGGGCCGCCTCGTGGACCCGCTCCTCGCCCAGGCCGCCGAGTACGCCGAGCGGTACGCCCTGGAGGGCGCCCAGCGGGCCGTGCTCGGCGAGCACGGCCTGCCCCTGCACGAACTGCCCCTGCTGGCCGACGGACTCGACCTGGGGGGCCTGTACGAGCTCGCGGCGGAGCTGCGGCGGCAGGGGGTCTCGTGAGCGCGGCGTACGGCACGACACCACTCATCACGTCATCACGCGGAGACCAGGAAACCCATGAGCCTCGATCCGGCACGTGACCCGCTCGACGTCGACGCCCTGCTCGACGATCCGAAGACCCGCATCGTGGTCTGCTGCGGCTCCGGGGGCGTCGGCAAGACGACCACCGCGGCCGCCCTCGGCCTGCGTGCCGCCGAGCGGGGCCGCACGGTCGTGGTCCTGACGATCGACCCCGCGCGCAGGCTGGCGCAGTCCATGGGGATCGACTCGCTGGACAACGTGCCGCGGCGGGTGAAGGACGTCCAGGGCGCCGGGGAACTGCACGCCATGATGCTCGACATGAAGCGGACCTTCGACGAGATCGTCGAGGCGCACGCGGACGCGGACCGGGCCAGGGCGATCCTCTCCAACCCCTTCTACCAGTCGCTCTCGGCGGGCTTCGCGGGCACGCAGGAGTACATGGCGATGGAGAAGCTGGGGCAGCTGCGCTCCCGCGACGAGTGGGACCTGATCGTGGTGGACACCCCGCCCTCGCGCAGCGCCCTCGACTTCCTGGACGCGCCGAAGCGGCTGGGTTCGTTCCTGGACGGGAAGCTGATCCGGCTCCTGATGGCCCCGGCGAAGGTGGGCGGCCGGGCCGGGATGAAGTTCCTGAACGTCGGGATGTCGATGATGACGGGGGCCCTCGGCAAGCTGCTCGGGGGGCAGCTCCTGCGGGACGTGCAGACCTTCGTGGCCGCGATGGACACCATGTTCGGCGGCTTCCGCAAGCGGGCCGACGCGACGTACCGGCTGCTCCAGGCGCCGGGGACGGCGTTCTTGGTGGTGGCGTCGCCGGAGCGGGACGCGCTGCGGGAGGCGGCGTACTTCGTGGAGCGGCTCGCGGCGGACGACATGCCGCTCGCGGGTCTGGTCCTGAACCGGGTGCACGGCAGCGGCGCGGCCGAGCTCTCGGCGGAGCGGGCGCTGGCCGCGGCGGAGGGGCTGGAGGAGAAGTCCGGGGAGGGCCCGGAGGCGAAGCCCGGAGAAGGCCCGGAGGCGAAGCCCGGAGAAGGCCCGGAGGCGAAGCCCGGAGAAGGCCCGGAGGCGAAGCCCGGGGAGGGTCCGGAGGCGAAGCCCGGAGCGGCCGCCGAGGAAAATCTTGAGGCGGTCGGCATTGTGGATCAGGAGGGCGGGAAGGTTGGACTGCGTAACTCCTCAGAGTCCGAGGCTCCCAACTCCCCTGAGGCGAACGGCTCTTCTCCTTCAACCAAAGACAACGACTCCGGCGCGTCCGTCGAGCAGCTGACGGCGGGCCTGCTGCGGCTGCACGCCGAGCGCATGCGGCTGCTCGCCCGTGAGCGGCACACCCGGGACCGCTTCACGGCGCTGCACCCGGAGGTGGCTGTGGCCGAGGTGGCGGCGCTGCCGGGCGACGTGCACGACCTCGACGGCCTGCGCGCGATCGGCGAACGGCTCGCGTCGACGGGCGCCGCTGCCGCCGAGCAAGGCTGACTCGGCGACCAAGGCCGCCTGCCACCGATCGCGGCTCGCTCGCCGACCAAGGCTGCCTGCCACCGATCGCGGCCGCCTCTCCGGTCAAGGCTCCCTCTCGGGGCAGCCGGTGACCGGACGTGACCGTCCGTCCAGACGGGTGCGCGCACTCCTCGTACCCCTGTCGCAGCTGGACACCGTCCGTTCTGACGCGCCCTGTCGAATCACCTGGCGTACAGCCCATACGTCAGATGTCGCACAGCTCTGGCGGCAGGTCGCCCGGCGGCCCCGGTGCCGCCTGTGAGCGGCGGCACTCCTGGGGGCCGGAGGGCCGGCGGTGGGTGCTGCGTCGGTTGGTGCGTGGTGATGCGTGCTGGTGCGCGATGCCGCGTGGCGTCCTGCCACGGGCGGCGCGTGACGTGGGCTCAGCCCACGGCCGCGTAGCTCTCGTAGGTCTCCTCGTCGTCCAAGTCCACGGGCAGCAGGCCCGTGCCACGCTCGTACTCGGAGCGTGCTGTCTCAAGGAGCCTGCGCCACGAGGTGACGGTGGGACGCCTGCGCAGCAGTGCGCGGCGCTCCCGCTCTGTCATGCCACCCCACACGCCGAACTCGACGCGATTGTCCAGCGCGTCGGCCAGACACTCCGTGCGCACCGGGCAGCCGGTGCACACCGCCTTGGCCCTGTTCTGCGCTGCTCCTTGTACGAACAGTTCATCCGGATCGGTAGTGCGGCAGGCGGCCTGCGCACTCCAGTCGGTTACCCAGCCCATACCGGCGCCGTCCTCTCCCGAATCGAGGCTCCCCCACGGCGGCAGCGGCATATTCACCGCCGCCAGTTGAGGACGTTACGGAAGGTGGGCACAGCGCAACACCCCCTGCGGGCCCAATCTTGAATGGTCCGAACGGACTATGCGTAAGCGGCAGATCACCCGACGGAGTGAGCTGGCGACATGCGTGACCAACCCGGCAAATGCGGGCAGTTCAGCTGGGTCACAGCGGACGCGAGGAGACCGACGAGGCGGATTCGGACGTCGCTTCCGACATCACTCCGGCATCGCTTCCGGCTTCCGTCCCGGCGTCGCTTCCGACCTCTCCGGGAACGGCACGGGGTTTGGTGCGCGACCGCACTGCTGTGACAGTTGAGAGCAGCTTAGGCCAAGGCATATACGCGTGTCCGGCGAATCAGAACGTAGGCTGCCCCCATGGCAAACAAGCGATCGGGCGGTGGGCTCTCCCCCGCGCAGCAGGCCGCCAAGTTCCTGGGCGTGAGCGTGCTCGCGGGCGCGGTGCTCGCCGGGATCGCGCTGCCCGCGGCGGGCATGATCGGACTCGCGGCCAAGGGGTCGGTCGAGGGCTTCGACGAGATTCCGGCCAACTTGAAGCAGCCGCCGCTCAGCCAGCGCACCACGATCCTGGACTCGGCGGGCGGGGCCATCGCCACGGTGTACTCGCGCGACCGCACGGTGGTGCCGCTGAAGCGCATCTCGCCGTACATGCAGAAGGCGATCGTCGCGATCGAGGACTCCCGTTTCTACGAGCACGGCGCGGTGGACCTCAAGGGCATCCTGCGCGCGGTGAACCAGAACGCGCAGAGCGGCGGCGTCGCGCAGGGCGCCTCCACGCTCACGCAGCAGTACGTGAAGAACGTCTTCGTGGAGGAGGCCGGCGACGACCCGGACAAGGTCGCCGAGGCCACCCAGCAGACCCTCGGCCGCAAGATCCGCGAACTGAAGTACGCGATCCAGGTCGAGGAGGAGCTCGGCAAGAAGCGGATCCTCAAGAACTACCTGAACATCACGTACTTCGGTCAGCAGGCGTACGGCGTCGAGGCCGCCTCCCAGCGGTACTTCTCCAAGCCCGCCAAGGACCTCAAGCTCCAGGAGGCGGCCCTCCTCGCCGGCATCGTGCAGTCGCCGAGCCGCTACGACCCGGTGAACGACGCGGCCGAGGCCAAGCAGCGCCGCAACGTCGTGCTCCAGCGCATGGCCGAGACGCACGACATCTCGCAGCGTGAGGCCGACGAGGCGAAGCGGACCAAGCTCGGCCTGAACGTCAGCCGCCCCAAGAACGGCTGCATCACGGCCGTGAAGGGCGCCGGGTTCTTCTGCAAGTACGTCGAGAAGACCTTCCTGAACGACCCGGTCTTCGGCAAGACCAAGGAGGCCCGCGCCAAGCTCTGGGACCGCGGCGGCCTGCGCATCAGGACCACGCTCGACCCAACGGCACAGCAGGCCGCGCAGGCCTCGATGAAGCAGCACGTGCACCAGTCCGACGACGTGGCGACCGCCAGCACGTTCGTCGAGCCGGGCACCGGCAAGATCCGTGCCATGGGCCAGAACCGCGCCTACGGCTACGACAAGGACAAGAACGAGACGGAGATCAACCTCTCCGTGGACGTCGACATGGGCGGCGGCGCGGGCTACCAGCCCGGTTCGACGTTCAAGCCGATCGTGGCCGCGGCGGCCCTGGAGCGCGGCATGTCACCGGGCAAGCGGTACGACTCGCCGTACGAGATGCCCTACCCGAAGCGGGTCTCCGCCTGTGACGGCAAGACCTGGCGGAACTTCGGCAACCAGAAGCTCACCAACGAGAACGAGTCCGAGGTCGGCCCCTACCGCATGCGGGAGGCGACCGCGAAGTCGGTCAACACCTACTTCGTGGAGATGATCGGCGACATCGGCATCTGCCCGGTGACGAAGATGGCCGCCAAGATGGGCGTCGAGCGCGCCAACGGCAAGCCGATGGACCAGGCGCCGTCGATCGCGCTCGGCACCCAGGAGGTGTCGCCGCTGACGATGGCCAGCGCGTACGCGACCTTCGCCGCGCGCGGCAGGTACTGCACCCCGATCGCCATCGAGTCGATCCGCACTCTCGGCGGCAAGTCCCTGCGGGTGCCCAAGTCGACGTGCTCGCAGGCCATGTCGGAGCGGACCGCCGACACGATCAACACCCTCCTCAAGGGCGTCGTCGAGGACGGCACCGGCAAGCAGGCCGGACTCGGCTCCCGCGACAGCGCGGGCAAGACCGGTACGACGGACTTCCGCTACGCCGCCTGGTTCGCGGGCTACACCCCGAACATGTCCGGCGCCGTCTGGGTCGGCGACCCGGCCCACGACCGCCGCATGGTCAACATCACCATCGGCGGCCGTCCCTACGGCAAGGTCTTCGGCGGTGAGGTCCCCGGCCCGATCTGGCGCGACGCCATGAGCGGCGCGCTCGCGGGCAAGCCAGACCCCGACTTCGAGACGGTGCGGCTGCCCGGCGACAAGGACCGGGACCGGGACCGCGACCGGGGCCGGGGCCAGGGGGACGGCGGCGGCGACAGCGATGACGGGAAGCCGGGCAACGGTGGCGGCAACGGTCATGGCGGCGGTGGCGACGACGATGACGACGACCCGTGGCCGGACCTGCCCGGGGTCATCGGTGGCGGGGGCGGGGGTCCCGGCGGCCGGCGGGACTAGGCACGTCCGGCCGGGGGCCGCACGGCCACTGAACGCACCGGCCCACGCTTGAGGGGGCGCCGCCCGAGTCGAGATCCGACTCGGGCGGCGCCCCCTCGACGTACGAGAACGCAGCGATTCAGCTGCCGGCCAGGAGCTTCTTGACCGTGGCGGCGACGCGGCCGCCCTCCGCCTGCCCGGCGACCTTCGGGTTCACGATCTTCATGACCTGGCCCATGGCCCGCGGCCCCTCGGCGCCCGCGCCCTTCGCCTCGGCGACGGCTTCGGCGACGATCTGCTCGAGCTCGTCGTCGGAGAGCTGCTTGGGCAGGTACTCGGCGAGCACCTCGCCCTCCGCCTGCTCGCGCGCGGCCTGCTCGGGGCGGTTGCCCTGGGTGAAGGCGTCGGCGGCCTCGCGTCGCTTCTTCGCCTCGCGGGTGATCACCTTCTGCACCTCGTCGTCGGAGAGCTCGCGCTTCTCCTTGCCCGCGACCTCCTCCTTCTGCACGGCGGCGAGCGTCATCCGCAGCGTCGAGGAGCGCAGCTCGTCGCGCCCCTTGATCGCGGCGTTGAGGTCGTCCTGAAGCTTCGACTTGAGCGTGGTCATGGGGCAATTGTGGCAGGTGGAACGCAGCCGTGGCCCCCTCATTTCCGGGGGCGGCCACCCAGGGCCCACGGGGCGTCCAACGGGCGTACGGGGTCTGACACGATGGGGGGCATGCGCGCGCGATACGCAGTACCTCTGGGAATCACGGCGACGGCCGCGGCCGGAATCGCCTACTCCGTGGGCATCGAAGCCCGCTTCTTCCGACTGAGGCGGGTGACGGTCCCGGTGCTCCCCGCCGGAATGCGTCCCTTGCGCGTCCTACAGGTATCCGACATCCACATGGTGTCCGGCCAGCGCAAGAAGCAGCGGTGGCTGCGCTCCCTCGCGGGCCTGCGCCCGGACTTCGTGATCAACACCGGCGACAACCTGTCGGACCCGGAGGGCGTGCCGGAGGTCCTGGACTCGCTCGGCCCGCTGATGTCCTTCCCCGGGGCGTACGTCTTCGGCTCCAACGACTACTACGGCCCGACGCTGCGCAACCCCGGGCGCTACTTGATCGAGAAGATGCAGGGCCGCCACGGCCTGAACGGCAACAAACCCGTGGTGGGCGCGGTCCACAACCCGTGGGAGGACCTGCGGGACGGCTTCGACGCGGCGGGCTGGCTGAACCTCACGAACACCCGGGGCGCGCTGAAGATCGACGGTTACGAGATCGCGCTGACCGGCCTGGACGACCCGCACATCAAGAGGGACCGGTACGCGCGGGTGGCGGGCGGCCCGGTGGCCGACGCGGACTTCTCCATGGGCATCGTGCACGCCCCGTACCTGCGCGCACTCGACGCCTTCACAGCCGACGGCTACCCCCTGGTCCTCGCGGGCCACACCCACGGCGGCCAGCTGTGCATCCCCTTCTACGGGGCGCTGGTCACCAACTGCGACCTGGACACGGACCGGGTGAAGGGGCTCTCCACGCACACGGCCGAGGGCCACACGTCCTACCTGCACGTCTCCGCGGGCTGCGGCACCAGCCGCTACACCCCCCTCCGCTTCGCGTGCCCCCCGGAGGCCACCCTCCTGACCCTCACGGAACGCTCCCCGCACGCCTGAGCCGCACCCGCGCCCCACCCCGCAAAACCGGATTTCGTCTCCGGCCGCCGGTCCGCTAAAGTAATCGATGTCGCCGCGACCTGCCCAGGCAGGACCGCCGGAACAACGACATCGGGGTGTGGCGCAGCTTGGCAGCGCGCTTCGTTCGGGACGAAGAGGTCGTGGGTTCAAATCCCGCCACCCCGACAGAGAAGTACCAGGTCAAGGGCCTGATTCGGAGACGGATCAGGCCCTTGCTGCGTCTCCGGTGATCGTTTGGGAGAAAGCCAGGGAGAAGATCTTGGTCGGGGTCTCCCAGATCCTGGTGGCTGAGTGCGAGCAGCGAGCAGCGAGCAGCGGGACCGTGCCCCGCGTGTGCGCCTTCGTGAATCCGCGTGGGAGGCGTTGGCGACGAAGCGGCGTCGGGCCTCGAAGGACTTCTCCAGCCGGTCGAGCAAGATGTCTGGGCGCGGTGTCCGTCCAGTCGGCCTGCGTGAGGAGAATCCTGGCGGTGTCGGCGGCGGCCGATGGCCGGTGAGTGCGAGCAGGTGACCGCCTCCGCTACGGGGTGTCCCGCCGGGAGGGCCTCCTCAGCCGACGCGTGCTCGCTCAGCCCTCCCGTGAGGGCAGGGGGTGGCGCAGGACGCGGCCCCATATCGACGGGTACTGCCGCCACAGCGGTCCGGTGGCGTAGGGCAGGCCGTAGCAGCGGTCGCAGATCTCGCGAACGCGCGGGGCGAGTTGGGTGTAGCGGTTGCTGGGCAGGTCGGGGAAGAGGTGGTGCTCGGCGCACAGGACGTGACCTACCGGGCCTCAGGCGTGGCCTGCAGCTGCTCCCCTTCGGAATCGGGCAGTTGATGCGTCTCCTGGTCCGCGGACGTCACGCGGGTCGACGGTTGCCGCTCGCGCCCGCCACCCGCGCCATCATCAGTTCCGCGGCCTCCTCCGTCGTATCCGGGGGGACGACGATCAGGTCCCAGCGGCCGTGGCCGGGGGCCGTGAGGACAATGGTGTGTGCCGCGGTGGCCGACGGGCGCCTGCGCAGGCTCACGACCTGGCCGGCGACGAACATCCGGCCCGGCGTCGACGACCACTCCACCCCGTTGAGCATGACGCTGGTGATCTGACCCCAGGCGCGGGGCAACCCGGCCAGAAGGGTCGGGAGTTCGGCGAGCAGGACGTACGAGCGAGGCCACCAGGCCCCGTCGATGGCGCGGGGCCCGTCGGCATGGGGTGCCAGGCGCAACCGGAGCTGGGGCTGGCCGGGAAGCGGAAGGTGCGGGGCGTATGTCATGGAGTGCGGCTCCTGCGGGCTGAAGTGCATGGGTGCGGGTTGTTCACGGGGTGCTGTCGGATGCGGCGGGCGGCGATCGGGCGGTGTCGGAGCGGGCCGGATGGTGGGGCGGCTGCTGGGCGAGGTCGTCGTGCAGGGGCAGGCGGTCGCGCAGGTTGCTGTGCGCGAGGGCGAGTTGGACGACGTGGCTGGGGTTGGCCAGGGTGAGGCTGCCACCGGCGTGGTGAATGGCCTGGCGGATGCCGAGGAGGGTGAAGAGGCTCGCGTTGTCGCAGTGGGTGACCGCGGCCAGGTCCAGGGTCAGGTGGCGGCTTCCCTCGGCCAGGACCTGTGAGGTCAGTGCGCACAGTGCGGGGGTGGAGCGGGTGTCGAGTTCGCCGTCCAGGGTGAGGGTCATGACGTAGTGGGGAAGGGTGGGAGTGCGTGTCAGGCCCATGCGCGGCTCCTTGGCTGCTGGTTTCGATCGGCCGTGGACGTCAGCAGTGCGCTCGGACGCCGGGCCTTGGGGCTGCGCATGACGGGTTCCCTGTGGAGCATTACGGTGCCGGTCTCGTGAACGCGGCCGTACGTACGGGCGCGCTGACGAGCGACGGCGCGGCGCCGCGGTGTGGCTCTTCCGCAGCGGCACCGCGCGGCGCCCTTCCGGCGCCAGGGCGTGCGGGAGCAGCCCCCGTTGGAACAGGCCGGAAGAGTCGAAGGTCGGGGCCGTGCCCCCGTGGGTATGGGCCGGGTCGTAGCAGATCGCGAAGACGCGGAGAACGCGTCAGGAGAGTGGACTGACTGCCGGATCGAATCCAGGACGCGGGCTCCCTGCCGATGAGCGACCCGAGGGCGTCCGGGGACCGGGGACCTTGCCAGAAGCGGTCACACGATGACCAGCGACGATACTTACGCACAGTAACCCACCAGGGGCAAGTGCGGGGCGGGCGCGCGACACCAGGTTGTGTACGCCGATTTCGGCATCAGGGACCAGCCAGTGCATCCGTGGCGGAGGCTGGCCGGGCAGGCCGAGAGGGCCGTGAACCGCAACGTCACTTTCTGTATCCGGAAGGATTCCTGGCGTGATGCGCGGCTGGGGAGGAGGCTGGAGGCAATAGCCGCGTGAGCAGTCTGCGCAAGCGTGCTTCCAAGCACTGTGAAGATGGGCGGATACATGGCTGAACTGCCGCACGAAGAGCAGTTGGCGGCGGCGTTCGTGGAACTCACCGACACACTGGTGCAGGGCTTCGACGTCATCAACTTCCTGCACACGCTGGCCGAGCACTGCGTCGCCCTGCTGGACGTGACGGCCTGCGGTGTCCTGCTGGCCACCCCGCAGGGCCGGCTGGTGGACGCGTCCGCCTCTGACGAGCGCACCCGCCTGCTGGAGGTGGCCAGCATCGAATGGGACGAGGGCCCCTGCCGGGACTGTTACATCACCAGGCGCGAGGTTCCTGACGCTCCGCTGAACACCGCGGCCGCGCGCAGGCGCTGGCCCCGGTTCACGCCGCGGGCAGTGGACCTCGGCTTCACCTCGGTGGTGGCTTGCCCGCTGCGGCTGCACGACCAGGTGATCGGAGCCCTGAACCTCTTTCGCGACCAGCCCGGCCCACTGGGCCCCACACAGCTCGGACTGGCCCAGGCGCTGGCCGACACCGCCACCATCGGCGTCCTGCAACAGCGGGCGGTGAGCGAGCAGATGACAGTCAACGCACAACTGCAGCGGGCCCTGGACTCCCGCATCATCATCGAGCAGGCCAAGGGCTACCTCGCGCACCGGCTCGACACCAGCGTCGAAGACTCCTTCACCCGGATGCGCCGCTTCGCCCGCACCCATCAGATGCGGCTCACCGAGGTCGCCCGGCAGGTGCTGCTGGGCGCGGTCGATCCCTCGCTGCTGCGTCGGCCCTGTCAGTGACAGGCCCTGCCCCCGAGGCGGACGCGCTCGTGAACTCTGTGACGGCGCCCACTCGCACCCCGCCCGGAAGGGGGCGGCCACGGTGACGCATCCGGTCATGACCGCCTACCTGCTGGCCCTCAGCTCCCACACCGGTCCGGGCCCGGCCCCCCTGCCGATGGCCGACTTCGCCGCCATGCTCGGCCTGGACGGACTGGGCCTGCTGCTGTCTCCCACTGGAGGACCGGCCCAACTCGTGCAGTCCCACGGCGAACACACGGACCTGCTGGAAGACCTCCAGCAGGTCCAGGGCCAGGGGCCCAGCCTGGACGCCGCCCGCTTTGGGAGCCTGCTGCTGATACCCGACATCGCCGAGTGCAGCAGCGAGCAGTGGCCGGGCCTGCCCGCCGCCGTCCAAGCCCTCGGCATACGAGCCGTGTTCGCCTTCCCCCTGCGGATCGGCGTCATCGGCCTGGGTGCCCTCAGCGGCTACCGCACCCGCCCCGGACCCATGTCGAGCGAGCAGCTGGCCGACGCCCTCGGCCTGGCGGAGATCCTCGCCCAGCTCACCAACGCCACCGCCACCCACACCGACCTCGCGCCCACCGCGCTCCTGGACGAACCCGGCCTGCACTTCGCCGAAGTCCACCAGGCCACCGGCATGCTTGCCGCCCAACTCCACTCCGACTGCGACAACGCCCTGATTCTCCTGCGCGGCCACGCCTTCAGCCACGACCAGTCCCTTCTCAGCATCGCCCGCGACGTCCTCGCCCAGCGCCTGCACCTCGACGACAACGACAACGACAACGACAACGACACACCACAGCCCTGAACACCGGAAGCGGACGGCCTGAACACGCAGGTCACCGCCGGTGATTGCTGCCGATCCGACACCGGTGCAAGGCTCGTCGCCGCACCTGGACTCGTCGTCGGCGAGGGAGAGCCGACGGCATCGAGCCACCGCGTTCCTGTGGCAGTGCCCGTCCCATGACCGGTGAAGAGCCCGTCCCATGACCGGTGAAGACGCACCGGACGTGCGTCGGAGTATGGAACGGGTTCGCCGAAGACAGCGGGCTTCTCCTACGACCGGATCAGGGGCGTCGCGTGCCGCAGACCGCGCGACTGTCCGCGCATACGCGTGCCGTACCGGTAGGGCGAGCGCGGGTCGCCGGACGGTCGGTGGAGGCGTGGTGGCGACGGTGCGGGGCGACCCCGACCGATGACGTCGCCCTGGAAGCTCATCGGCCCGGCTGCCGCGCGAGCGATGCGCACGGTGCGGACGGCCCGGTGGCCACCGTGGTGCGACCTCGGTGGAAGCCGACCATGGTCCCGAGGCCAGCGAGCACGTACAGGACGGGGCCGAGCGCGATGTCCGCGAAATGGATCCGCCGCTCCCGCAGCAGCCGTCCGCCGACGCCGAGCGCCACGAACGGCATCACCACGGGCCGGATACGCCGGAACCCACCGGGCGGCCCCGGTGCGACCGACGGGCGGAACCGGGCTCGTCGCCGCCTCACCCGCAGGAGTACCGTTGAGACACCAAGGGCATTTCGCACTCCGGCATCCACGCGGGTCTCGTCCTCGGTGAGCAACGGCATCGGGGACGGCCGCCGCGTCGCTCCGAGGACGGGTTCGCATCATGACCGCGAGCATCACGCCCACCCACACCGACGTTCCGTCGCCTTCCTCCTCCGCCGCGCGCGTGGCGTCGACGTCCCCGACCGGCCGCGGCCTGCTCGACGGCGCCTGGCGTCCCCGCTCGCGCGACCCGGCCGTGGAAGTCCCCGCCCTGATGGACGTACTCGATCCGTTGTGGGGCCGTATCACGCGCGTCGCCGTGAATCCGACGCTCTGGCCCGTCGTCCCGCGCAAGGTGACCGTTCGCGACCGCGTGCTCAAGGTCGGCTGGTTCGCTCCTGAACTCGACCCGCACAAGGCGCTGTTGCTGTTCTACGGCACCGGCTGCTTCGACCTGTCGGTGATTCCGCCCGAGACGGCGGCCGCGAGCGCGGCCCGGCTCATGGCCGCCGCCTGCGACACGGCCGGGTCGCCGCTGACCGCCACCGCTCTCCTCGCCGCCGAGACCGCACGCCACGACGACGGCACCGTGGGCGAGCGGCCGCGGACGGTTCCGGGCACGCCGACGTCGTGACCGCACCACCCACAAGAAGGGCCGCTGAAGGGAGTCCGGATGGCCGAGGTGTATCTGCGCAGGCTCACCCGGTGGCAGGCCGAGCAGCAGCGGGAGGTCGTCGCCGATCTGTACGTCTTGGCATACCGCACCGCCGCCGGAGCCGAGTACCGCGACCGGGAAGGGTTTCTGCGCCTCTTCGAGCAGCACGTGCGGCACGACGGCTTCGACATGGTGGTCGCCGACGAGGTGCGCCTCATCGGCTGCGCCCATGGGTACCGCCTGGAGCGCGACGGGGCCTGGTGGGCCGGCTTTCCCGTCGAGGTGACGCCGCAGATCGAGGAACTCACCGCGTCCGGGCGGGCGTTCGTGCTCGCCGAGCTGATGGTGCTGCCCGGGTACCGCCGCCGCGGTGTCGCGACCCGCCTCGCCGAACTGCTGCTGTCCCGCCATCCGCAGGACCTGGTCGTGGCCGGGGTGGGCCCGGACAGGGCCGAGGACGGGATCAGGGATCTGCTCCGCGCCTGGGGCTGGAAGGAACTGCCCGCCTCGGGACCG
This sequence comes from Streptomyces flavofungini, assembly GCF_030388665.1. Lineage (NCBI taxonomy): Bacteria > Bacillati > Actinomycetota > Actinomycetes > Kitasatosporales > Streptomycetaceae > Streptomyces > Streptomyces flavofungini. The sequence goes on from NZ_CP128846.1 coordinate 4,295,590, forward strand.
GGCACGGGGGCACCGGGCCGCGCGGTGTGGGCGCGTGGGCCGGTGCGGTGAGCGGCCGGTGCGAGGACAACCGGGTGGGGCGAGGAGCGGCCGGGGCGAGGACAACCGGGTGGCTCCGTTCGGATCGACCGTCACGACCTCTCGCCGCCCGTCACGAAGGAGGCTCCTCCCGATGAATGAGGCGCGCGTGCCGTCCCGACCGGGATGCGCTCACCAACTGCTGCTCTACGGCGACGACGCCCAGTTCCTGTCCGCGGCGCTGCCCTTCGCCCATGACGGCGTCACCGCCGGGGAGCCCGTCTTCGTCGCCACGAACCGCCACAACACCGCGCTGCTGCGCAGGCGTCTGGGCCCGCGGGCCGGCCGGGTGACGTTCGCCGCGGCGCACTGGTTCCGCAGCCCCGCCCAGGCCCTGCTGTCCTTCCACGACAAGGCCCGCACCGGCGGACCCGGGTCCCGCGTCCTGGGTGAGGCCCCCTGGAACGAATTCGCCCCCGGCCAGTTACGGGAGTGGTCGCGCTACGAGTCGCTGCTCACCCTCGCGCTCGCCTCAACCGGCGCCCGGCACCTGTGCCCCTACAACACCGCCGTCCTGGCCCCCGGCATCCTGCGCACCGCCCGGCTCACCCATCCCACCCTGGCCGCGGGGAGTTCCCACCTCGCCAACCCCGACCATGTCGCACCCGCGGAGTTCAGCGCGGGCTGCGACGCCGCACCGCTGTCCGAACCTCCCATGGGCTCCGCCGAGTTCCACTTCGCCGAGCCCCGACAGATCGCCGCGCTGAGGGAGTTCGCCGCGTGGTCGGCCCGGTGCGCGGCGCTCTCCTCCGGCCGCGTCGACTCCCTGCTGATCTGCGTCGCCGAGGCCGCCACGAACGTCCTGCGGCACGGCGGCGGCGCGGGCGCCTGCCGGATCTGGGCCACCGCGTACGAGCTGATCTGCGAGATCAGCGACGACGGCGGGGACCTGGACACCGCGCTGGCCGGGCATCTGCCGCCCGACCCGGCCCGACCCGGCGGCCGCGGCCTGTGGCTCATCCGCCGACTCAGCGACGCCGCGGACATCCGCAGTACCGGACACGGCACCACCGTCCGCATCCGGATGACCCTCGACCGTCGCCGTGCCACACCCTGACGATCGCGGAGCTCAGCGGGGATCGATGCCGGTAGCAGCCAGGATCTCCGCCGCCGAGGCACTGTCGTCGTCCCGTACGGCGAGGGTCATGGCGGCACGGGCGGCCTCCTCACCGGCGTCCGGCGCAAGCATCAAGAAGGAGAAGATGTCCCGTGCCCCACGGGAGACGCGCATGCCCCACGGGAGACGAGCATGCCCCACGGGAGACGAGCATCGTGTGGTCGTCGACCGCGGACCAGTCGATACGGACCGGGCGGCCGTCCACCGTCCGCGAGCGGTGGTGCACGTCCCAGGCCCCGGCGTCCGCCCGGACCGCCCGGGGACACCCACGCCGAAGCCGGTCAGCGAACCCCCGCCGTAGCGCGTCCGCAGGCGAAAGACGTTCGCCGACCGCCTCGCTCCCGACACGACCCGGCCCTGAGCATCACGGCTCAAGGCCGCGGGGCCGGCTCCTCCCCCGCGGCCTCATCACCGGCGGGTTCAGGGGTGCGGAGACGGGCTGCCGCCCGGCGAGCCCGTTCGGCCAGACACTGGTACTCGGCCGTCAGCTCCGGCTGTTCCTGGGCAGCCCGCTCGTACTCATCGGCCAGTGCTTCCTGAGTGGCACCCAGCGCGAACGCCACTTCCGTCAACTGTTGCTGAAGGCGGATCGCCCTGGCTTCCAGCACTTCCCGCGACCTGGGCCCTGCGACGCCCTGGCGAGCCTGTGAGGCAGCCACCTCCCTGTCGATGGCTCCTTGCTCCCTCATATCGCGCGCGTCCGCGCGACGCAGCGCCGCCTCACTGCGATCCAGCAGATCGTCACCGCTTTCCATCAGCCGCCGGGACCGCTCGATCGCCTCATACGAACGCTCCCGCGGGCTGGGCGCCAGCTGCCCCAACCGGCGAGCCCGCTCGTCCAGCCGCCCCTCCCACCCGGCGAGCCGCCCCTCCCGCTCGTCGGCCGACCGTTCCCGCTCGTCGGCCATACGCTCGCGCTCATCAGCCACGCGCTCGCGCTGATCGGCAGCAGCATCAGCCGAGGTGCGCTCACCGTCTGATCGGCTCTTCTCCATGCTGGCAGTATGCCTAGACAGGCACGTGATCGTCGCGCTGTGTCATGGCTCGGGGATGCGACACTTCCCGATACCGAAGTCACCCCGCCGGTTCGTCGTCCTCAGGCACCACGGACGACCTCACTGGCGTTCTCCTGCGAGGCGATCAAGTCGCCTGCCCCCATGAGCAGTTCATGCAGCCACGAAGCCCGAAGCGGCCGAGTGCCAAGCACCATCGAACGGCGACGGCTTCTCGGGCGTACCCCGGCCCCAGAGCCCCCTCCCTCACCCCCGAAGGCAGCGGCCTGGGCACCCCACGTGGGCCGCGGCGGCGTGCGGAACGCGCGCGCCGGCCCTCCCCCTCGCCCCGAGACACTGCGAGCGGCATGGGAGCCCTCGACACGGAGTACCGTGGAAGGACCGGGAGTTCGCCGTGTCCCCCTCAGGGCCCCGCCCCCGGTGTACACCGATGCCGGGTGCCGCCGCAGGCGCCCCGGGGACAGGGACCGCGTCATGGCCGCGCCCGTTCGGCTCGCTCTCGGCCCGACCGCCTTTCCTCCGGGGCCGCTGTCCGGCGCCTGGTGGCCGCGCTCCGACGACCTGAAGGCGGAACTCCCGGCGCTGGCCGCGGTGTTCGACCCGCATCCGGGCAGGATCACCCGCATCGCCACCACCCGCGACGCCTGGTCGACCACATCCCACGATCTGCCCGTGCAGGGCCACACCGTGCGGGCGAGGTGGGTCATCCCCGGGTGCGATCCGTACACGATCCGGCTCTTCTCCTACGCCGTCGCGCGCTGGGACCTGCTCGTGATCCCGCACGGCACGGCGGCCGACACCGCCGGCCGGCTCATGTCCGCGGCGTCGGACCCCGCCAACCGCCTCACCGCCGGGGCTCTCGTGGCCGCGGAGCAAGAGCGCCTCCCGGTCGGCGGGCCACAGGAGCGGCCCACCGTCCCGGCCGGCTACGGCAGGGCGTGGCGCAGTACGCGTCCCCACATCGACGCGTACTGCCGCCACAGTGGTCCGGTGACATAGGGGAGGCCGTAGCGGGCGCAGATCTCCCGGACGCGCGGGGCGAGTTGGGCATAGCGGTTGCTGGGCAGGTCGGGGAAGAGATGGTGCTCGATCTGATGGCTCAGGTTGCCGGTGAGGACGTGCAGGAGTGGGCCGCCCTCGATGTTCGCCGAGCCCTGTATCTGGCGCAGATACCACTCACCCCGGCTCTCGCCCTCGATCTGTTCCTCCGTGTACGTGAAGGTCCGCACGTCCGCGGGGAAGTGGCCGCAGAAGATCACCGTGTGCGCCCAGACGTTGCGGACGCCGTTCGCGGTGAGGTTGCCGAGCAGGCAGGGCAGCGCGCTGGGTCCGGCGAGGAACGGGAACAGGACGTAGTCCTTGGCCGACTGGCGAGCGGCCTTGCGCAGCAGCGCGGTCGCGTCACCGAGGAGGGACCGCAGGCTCTTACGGCCGGACGGCACCGCGTCCGCCTCCAGGTCGTACACGGCGATGCCCCATTCGAAGACGGGCGCGAGCAGGGCGGTGTACAGCGGCTGGAGGAGGTGGACCGGGCGCCAAGGCTGGTCCGCGGCCATCCGCACGATGGTGTAGCCGAGGTCGCGGTCGCGCCCGACAACGTTCGTGTACGTGTGGTGCAGGTGGTTGTGGGTGCGCTTCCAGGCGTCGGCGGGCGTGACGAAGTCCCACTCCCAGGTCGTCGAGTGGATCGCCGGATCGCCCAGCCAGTCCCACTGACCGTGCAGGATGTTGTGGCCCAGCTCCATGTTCTCCAGCGTCTTCGCCAGGGCGAGCAGGGCCGTGCCCGCCACCCAGGCGGGCGGGAACACGGAGACGGCGAGGGCGCAGCGGCCGACCGCCTCGCAGCCGCGCTGCACGGCGATCACGTGGTGGATGTAACGCGCGTCGCCGGGGCCGCGGTCGGCGACGATCTCGGCGCGGAGACGGTCGAGCTCCCGGCCCAGTTCCTCGGTACGGAGGGCGCGGGCATCGGGTGCGACAACGGAGAGGCTCATCAGGACTCCTCGAAAGCCGGTTGCGTGAGGCCGGGTATCAGAGATCGAGCGCCAGAGGACCCGCGGCACCGTTGACACAGGTCTGGATCATTTCGTTCTGCATGTCGCGCAGTTCACCGGTGCGCAGATCGCGCACACGGCCCTCGACGAGTGGTACGAGACAGCCGAAGCACAGGCCGCGGCGGCAGCCGTACGGCATCGGCACGCCCGCCGCCTCGCCGGCCGCGAGGAGCGTCGTGTCCGCGGCGGCGTCGGTCTCCACGCCGCTGCGCGCGAACCGCACCCGGCCGCCGACCGCGCCCTCGCCGGTCGGCTGGGCGGGCATGAGGCGGAACCGCTCAAGGCGCAGCCGTTCCCGCAGGCCCGCGGCGGCCCACTGCCGCTCGGCCGCGTCGAGCAGCCCGTCCGGGCCGCACACCCAGGCGTACCGGTCGCGCCAGTCCGGGCAGGCTCCGGCGATCCGTTTCGGGGTGAGCCGACCGTCGGATCGCGTGAGGGTGAGGCGGAGCTTCAGCCACGCGAACTCCGCTGCCATCAGGCCGAGTTCGCCTTGAAAGAGACACTCGTCAGGTGTCGGCGCACTGTGCAGGAGGACGGCGTCCGGGGCGGTGCGGTGGCGCCGGGCGAGGGTGCGCAGCAGGCCCATGACCGGGGTGATGCCGCTGCCCGCCGTGACGAACAGGACGCGGGCGGGCAGCGGCTCGGGCAGCGTGAACTCGCCCTGTGCCGGCCCGAGCCGGAGGACGGTGCCGGGCGGGGTCCGGTGCACCAGGTGCGGGGAGACCCGGCCGTCGGGGCGGGCCTTGACCGTGAGACTGACGTCGCTGTCGTCGGGCGGCGAGGTGATCGAGTACGTACGCCAGTGATGCACGCCGTCGATCTCCACCCCGATCGGCAGGTACTGCCCGGCTCGATGGCCGCTCCAGCCGCGGCCGGGGCGGATCGTCAGGGTGGCCGCACCGGGCCCCTCCCGCCGCACCGAGCGGACCCTGCCCGCGGGATGCCGTGCCGACCACAGCGGATCGAGCTGACCGAGATAGTCGTCCACGGTCAGTGGGGTGGTCAGCCGGTTCATCGCCGACGCCCACGGCAGGCAGCGCGGTGCCCGGAACGAGCGGACCATGTGGGTTCCCCTCCTGTACGCGTCTGTACGCGCCGCGGCGGCGGTCGACAGGCGCAGCGGAATCCGAGCGAAGCACACCCACCACGGCACGCCACAACGCCGCCGCAGACTTCGCGCCACGCGTCGCACGGCGCGTTCGCGCCGGAGGCGTGCGCGCGAGGACGGAACAGCGCGGCCCGCGCGGAGACGGGCTGGTGAGCGACGATCCCGCCGGTGGCCGAGTGCGGGGGCGCCCTCGGGCGCGTCGAGCGAGGGTGTCAGGGAACCGAGCGTGCCGAGGTGGCCACGGAGGACGTCGGGGCCAGTGGCGGCGCGATGAACCCGCGCGCGTCCCCGGTCGGGGCGGCTGGGGGAACGGCCAGGCAGTCGTGGTCGGGGCCGCCGCAGGAGTACGCTCGGCAGTACCGAAGGCATTCCTTGACCGGCTTCCATGTCGGTATCTCTTTCGGTTGGACAGCACCGGGCCGAGCCCGACAGGCCCGGGGAAGGGTCGGCACCATGACAGTGCTCACCGCACGACCCCCGCCAGCCACACCGATCACCAAGCCGTGCGACCACCCGCCGGCCCGGCTCTCCCTCAAGCCTCCGGGCCCGCCCTCCGGGCTGCTCGACGGCGCCTGGTGGCCGCGCTCCCGGGACCTCACTCGTGAACTTCACGCCCTGATCGACCTGTTGGACCCACTGTGGGGCCGCATCACGCGCGTCACGGTCAACCCGACCCACTGGCCGGTCGTTCCGCGCAAGGTCTCCGTCAACGGACATGTGGTCAAGGTGGGTTGGTTCCTCCAAGAGCAGGACCCGCACCAACTCCTGATTCTCTCTTACCGCGTCGGGCGCTGGGACCTGCTGATCATTCCCCCGGAGACCGGGGTGGCAGCCGCCGAGCGCCTCACGGCCGACGCCTGCGACCCACGGATCTTCCGTACGAGCAGCGCCCTCATCGCCGACGAGCTGGACCGTCACCCCGCGGTTCCAGCCGAGGCGGACCCGCCGGCCCGCACGCAGGCAGAGGCGTGGGAGGCGGAGGGCGGCGCCATGGCCGCGCCCGTCGGCACGGTCGGCGGGAGGTGACGGGCCATGGGCACCGGTCTCACCATCGCTGCCATCCTCGCGATGATCGCCCTGGGAGCATTCGTGATCCACCGCCTGAACGCCCAGCACGCCGAACGGATCGCGCAGCGCCAGTACAGCAGTCGCCTCACCGGTCGCCCCGGCGCTCGCGGCCCTGCGTGGCTGCGCCCTGACACCGCGCCTCCGCCCGCCGTCCGCGCCCGGCGCGACCACCGGGACGGGGGCCGTGGACGCCTCCGCCCACGGCGCAAGGCCAACAGGGCCGCGAAGGGGCGAAGGGCATGACCGGGCACACGACGACTGAGCGCGGCCCCGCCGGGCCGAGCCCGCAGAAGCAGTCGGCCGACGGGCGCGTCGAGGTCCGCATCATCGCGGCCGACCCCGACGCGGCCCGCCTTGTCGCGCAGGCCCTGAGCCGGGTACTCGTCTGCGACGAGCCCCGCAGCTACCCCACGGGCGGCGAGGGATGCGGCACCCGCCTCCACCTGACGGTGGACACCCTGCGCGCCCGGCTGCCGGACCCGGCACCCAGGTCCTGGCTCGCCGACAGCCGCTCCCAGGCACAGCGCACCCACGGCGACGAAACGACCTGACCCCTGGGTCGCCCCTCGCGCACCCGCTGGCCCCGGACCCCGGCCCGCCCCCCTCCGGACCGAGGCCAAGGAGCCTTTCATGTCCCCCGGCACCACCGGCAGTACCACCCGTTCGCAAGCCGCCGCCCCGCCACCCGCCCGCACCGCGCCCCAGACGTACGACGGGACGGCCGCCTTCCCCGCCGAGGCCACGCCGAGGCCACGCGGCCCCGGCGACCGCCTGTACGTGACCGTGACGGCGACGATCGTCGTGATTCCGTTTCTGGCGCTCGGCCTGGCCGGGTGGCTGCTGTGGGGCAGCCTCATCCACCCCGCCGACCTGGTGCTCGCCCTCGTCCTCTACCCGCTCACCGGCCTGGGCGTCACCGTCGGGTTCCACCGCGGCCTCACCCATGGCGGCTACCGGGCCGTCCGCCCCGTGCGCATCGCCCTCGCGGTGGCCGGGTCGATGAGCTTCCAGGGCGACGTCATCAACTGGGTCGCCACGCACCGGCGCCACCACGCCTTCACCGACCGGCCCGGCGACCCGCACTCCCCGTACCGCTACGGCACGCATCTGCGCGGCCAGCTGCGCGGTCTCGCCCACTCCCACGTCGGCTGGCTGTTCCGCAACGACCCCACTCCGGCGGAGCGTTACGCCCCCGACCTGCTGGCCGACCGCGACATCCGCGCCGTCTCCCGGGCCTTCCCGGCCCTGTGCGTCCTGACCCTGGCCCTGCCCTTCGCCCTGGGCTGGGCGATCGGCGGCACCTGGGTGCACGCCACAACAGCCCTGCTGTGGGCGGGATTTGTCCGTATCGCGCTGCTCCACCACGTCACCTGGAGCGTCAACTCCCTGTGCCACATGATCGGCGAGCGGCCGTTCCGCACCCGCCGCCACGACCGGGCCACCAACCTGTGGCCGCTGGCCCTGCTCTCCTTCGGGGAGAGCTGGCACAACCTCCACCACGCGGACCCCACCTGCGCCCGCCACGGCGTCGACCGGGGCCAGCTCGACCCCTCCGCCGCCGTGATCCGGCTGCTCGAACGCCTCGGCTGGGTGTACGACGTGCGCTGGCCCACCCCGGACCGCCTCGCCACCCGCCGCTCATGAACTCACTGGACAAACCACCCATCCCACCCCGACAGGAGCCCCCGTGACCTCAACCGCACACCCCCAGGACCGTCCCCTTCCGGTCCAGCCCGCCGTACGTCTGCGCGTGATGCCCCGCGAAGCGATCCCGCGCCGCATCGACGGCGCCTGGTGGCCCCGCTCCCGAGACCTGATGGTCGAACTCCCGCGGCTCTTGGCGGCCTTGCCACCGTCCTGGGGGCACATCGCCGCCGTCAGCGTGCACACGTCGATGTGGGCCACCACGCCCGGCCGTGTACTCATCGCCAACCGAGTCGTACGCCTGCACAGAACGTCCGGCGCGCACGGCCGCCACAGCATCTGCCTGCTCACCCCGGGCCGTGGCCGATGGGACCTGCTCGTCCTGCCGCCGGAGATCGACCGGGCGGACGCCGAACCGCTCACGGCATCCGCCGTGGCGACGTAGCCGCCATGGCCACCGCCCTGCCCCTCGTCACCACAGCGGCACGCATGCGCACTCACCCACCCCGGCCGGCCGCGCGGATCGGAGGCGCCATGTCCCTGCCTCGGCTGAACGTCCGCCGGCACGACAAGCACTGCCGGGCGCCGATCACCTTGGCCGGTGAGACCGACCTCGAAACGGCGCCCTTGGCCGACGCGTCCCTGCGGGCGTGCCTGCACGACGGGGTGCGCACGCTCGACGTCGACCTGACCGCCGTCACCTCCTGCGACGTGAGCGGCCTCCACGCCTTCCCGCACGCTGCCGCGCAGGCGCGCAGGGCAGGCGGCACACCGGCGAGCCGCATCGGAGACCCGCCCGCCCCACCGCGGTCCATGCCCCTGTCGTCGGCAGGCGCGCGATGACGGCCGCCGGCTCCGGGCCGGGCCACGAGCGCGCCGCTCTGGACGCGGTGCGCCTGAGAGCAACTGACCTCCTCGGGGCACGCCTTCGCCATCACGGAGACCGTGGTCCACCCGCACGAGCGCACACCGGGTCTCGCCCGGCTGCTGCAGACACGGCTGCTCACCGATCACCACGCCTCACTCGGCGCCACCCTGGTGGAACAGGCCGACCACAGGGCCCACGCCGCCTTCCAGGCGTGGGGATGGGAGGACATCGGACAGGTCCGCAGGCCCTCCGGCCCCGCGGTGCTGCGCGCCCTGGTCCTTCCCCTGGGAGAGCGCGCGGCGGACCGTCCGGACGGCCTCGCGCACAACGCCCGTACACAGCGGCCCGAGTAACCGGAACGAGCCCCGCGACACAGGGGAAGCGCGCGAACGGCGTGGGGTGGAGCCCCCGGCTGTTTTCCGGCTGCGCCGGGGCGGCACTTTCACCGGGCGCTGGTCAAGGCGCGCGAGGGAGACGAGACTGACTGGCAGCGAGAGACGGCTTCCTGTGGGAAGGTGTCCCCGGATCACTCTTGGAGGTGGGTGGGGCATGCCTGAACTGCCGCGTGAGGAGCAGTTGGCAGCCGCGTTCGTCGACCTCGCCGACACCTTGGTGCAGGACTTCGACGTGATCGGCTTCCTGCACACGCTCGCCGAGCACTGCGTGCACCTGTTGGACGTCGCCGCGGCCGGAGTCATGCTCGCCACTCCCGGGGGCCAGCTGGTGGACGCCGCCGCCTCAGACGAGCGCACCCGCCTGCTGGAGCTGGCCAGCACCGAGTGGGACGAGGGCCCCTGCCGTGACTGCTTCCGGAGCCGGGAACAGGTGCCTGACGTACCGCTGGCGACGCAAGCGGCCACGATGCGCTGGCCCCGGTTCGCGCCACGAGCCGTGGAACTCGGCTTCACCTCCGTCGTGGCGGCACCGCTCCGGCTCCACGACCAGGTCATCGGGACCCTGAACCTCTTCCGGGACCGGCCGGGCCCCCTGGACGACTCCCAGGTGAAGCTGGGGCAGGCGCTGGCCGACACCGCCACCATCGGTGTCCTGCAGCAGCGGGCGGTGAGTGAACAGATGGCAGTGACCGCGCAACTACAGGCCGCCCTGGACAGCCGGGTCATCATCGAACAGGCCAAGGGCTATCTGGCGAACCGCCGCGGCACTGGGGTCGAGGAGGCGTTCACCCTCATGCGGCGCTACGCTCGCGATCATCAGACGCGGCTCACCGAGATCGCCCACCAGGTCCTGCAGGGCACGGCTGACGCCTCTCTCCTCACGCGGCGCGATCGGTGAAGCCTCGGCCCATCGGTGCTGACTGGTGGGCCGACTGCCGGATGATCTGCACTGTGACCGAAAGGGGGCGGCTTCGGTGATTCATCCGGTGATGGCTGACTACCTGCGCACTCTCGGCTCCCACACCGGCCCCGGCCTGGCACCGCTGCCGCTGGCGGCCTGCACCGACATGCTGGGCCTGGACGGTCTCGCCCTGCTGGTGGCACCCGGCGGCAATCAGCCCGAACTGGTGCAGTCCTACGGCGAACGCACCCTCGCGCTGGAAGACCTGCAACAGGTCCAGGGCCACGGCCCGAGCCTGGACGCCGCCCGTCACGGGGCCCTGATGCTGCTGCCCGACGTGGCCGACACCGCCGCGTTCGCCACCGATCGCTGGCCCGGCCTGCCGGGCGCCATCGAGGTGCTGGGCGTGCGGGCGGTGTTCTCCTTTCCGCTGCGCATCGGGATCATCGCGCTTGGCGCGCTCACCGGCCACCGCACCCGGCCGGGACCGATGTCCACCGACCAGCTCACCGATGCGTTCGGCCTGGCCGACACCGTCGCCCAGATCACCATCGCCACCGCCGCCCACACAGAACTCCCCCACATCCCGCTGCTCGACGAGCCCGGTCTCCACTTCGCCGAGGTCCACCAGGCCACCGGCATGCTCGCGGACCAGCTGGACACCGACTGCGACCACGCCCTGATCCGCCTGCGCGGCTACGCCTTCAGCCACGACCGGCCCCTCCTGGACGTCGCCCGCGACGTACTGGCCCGCCGACTGCGCCTGGACGACCCCGGGGACGACTCGCCCAGACCTGACGCATGACGACGTCCCGCCGAGAAGCCCACCATCAGGTGCCCAGCTCCTCGCCCTGTAGCAGCGGAGCCGTCACGTCCGCAGCCCTTCGGCACAACCGGTCAGCAGGCCGACACAGCCCGCTACTCTGAATCGCCGACCCAGATCCCGTTGGTATCCGGTCCCCACGCACGTCTGCCCCGGAGAAGAGGGTCGCCATGACCCCGCCCCCGTCAGTGATCTGTGTCAAGGAAGTCCGCGCCCACAGAGGCTGCACCCTGGTGGTCCTGTGCGGCGAAATCGACATCCACACAGCCCCCGGCATCATCGAATTCCTCGACGGCCTCACCCACACCCATGACATTGACCTGCTGATCGATCTGCGCCCCGTCGACTTCATGGACTGCGGCGGCGTACGGCTCCTCAACCGCGCCCGAGCCAGGTCCAGGAGCCGACACGGACGCCTACGCCTGATCTGCACCGGTCACGCAACCCTCAACCTCCTCCGCCATCCACGGCTGCGCCTGGACTTCGAGATCCTGAGCGAGCTGCCCGCGCCCGTACCACCGCGGGCTGCGGCCTGACCGACGCGAAATCCCCCTGGGCTCACCGCCCCAGCGCGGCTAGGCTCACCAAGCGGCCCCGGTCCCCGGTCGACTGTACGCCTCCCACCCGCTGGGTCTTCAGGGGTACCCAGCGCAGCGGTCGAGGCAACCCGGCCGCGGCCCCATGGGGAGTGGGTCCGCAGGCCGGGCACACAGCAGTCCCCACCGCGCCTCCTGGGCTCCCCCTCCACTCCGGAAAGAGGCGCGGCGAGTTCGGGTTCGTACGACATCGCGTGCCTCCTCCCCCCCCTGTCGACACCGGCCTGAACGCACCCGATTCCCCGGAAGCCACTCGGCACAGGAGTCAAAGGGGCCGTTCCGGGGGCCTGGCACACGTCCGTGGCATTTTCAGCCACTCACCGGCGGCGCCCGGATGCCCCGCGTAACCTCACCCGCATGGGGGCATCAGCATCCGGTGCAGGTCAGGGCGGCACCGAGGAGGCGCGGCGGCGGCTGGACGGGTATGCGTACCTCAGCGCGCCCGAGCGGCTGGAGCATGTCGCGATCATGCGGGTCTTCTGCGGAACGCTGCTGGCGGATCTCGCCGTCCCGGACATCATGGCGAAGCTGCACCAGGGCGGTGGTTCCGCTGCGGAACTCGACGCCGACACCCTCACAGTTCGGCTGGAACAGCTGGTGAACTGGGGAAACCTGCTGCGCAGCAGCCACACCGTGAAGGCGTCCAGCATCAGCGAGTACCAGCGTTCCCGCTCGCGCTACCAGCTGTCGAAGCTCGGCGAACGCATCCAGCGGGACGCCGACGCGGTCCTGGCCGAGGCCGACGCCGCACGCGAGGTGAGCAACGAACTGCTGGCCCTGGTCGAGCGCGGTCTCCGGGAGCTGGCCGGCCTCGTGAGCGCGCCGGGCGGCGTCGAGCCGCAGGACGGACTGGAGCGGATCAGCACGCTGTTCGTGCAGTTCGGCGAGTTCGCGGACTCCATACGCGACTTCTACGCCTACCTCGGCCAGGTGCTGTCCCGCTACGACCTGGACAGCGCGGAGTACCAGGGCTTCAAGGAACTGCTCCTGGACTACGTAGAAGCGATCACCGAGGACGTGGCCTTCCGCGCACCTCGAATATCGGCGGCGTTGGACACCCTCTGGCCGCACATCCCGGCTCTGCTGAACCGGGTGGACGCCCACGCCCAGGGGCTCACCGGGCTCTCAGCACAGGGCGAAGGCCACCTGGAGGTCCGGGTCCAGCGCAGCCGGGGCCGCGAGCTCGCGGACTGGGAGGGCCTGCGCGGCTGGTTCAGGGACACCGACGGCCAGGGCAGTCAGGTCGACCAGTTACGGGACGCCACCCTTCGGGCGTTGCAGTCGCTGCTCGCCAACGCCAAGCGGATGCTGCGGTCGGCCACCGGGGAGATGTCCCGGCGCAAGGATCTGCTGCGGCTGGCCCGCTGGTTCGAGCAAGCTGCCCCCCCAGGACGCCCACGACATGGCCGTCGCCGCCTTCGGTCTGTACGGCGCGCGCCATCTGGGCATACCCCCGGCCACCGACGAGGTGGTGCCCGCCCACACGAGCTGGTGGACCGGTCCGGTCGTCGAGGTGCCGGTGGCCCTGCGGGAGAGGGGCAGCCGCGCTCAGCGGGGCCGGGCCTCCGCGGTGGAGGACCACTCCGCGCAGAAGGCGCGGCTGCGGGAGACCGCCCGGCAGCGGGCGGAGGCCAGGGCAGCGGCGGCGGACGAACTGCGCAGCGCGTCGGGTCGGTTCGCCGACGTACGACTCACCTCGGCGGCGCTCGGCCTTCTCCTGGAGCTGCTGGCCACAGCCCTCGGGAACGCGCAGATCAGCAGGCGCGCAGAGACGGACGGGTTCGACCTGGACTCTGCGCGCGGCGAGGACGCCGAACTGGGCATCCGGCTCACCGTGCGCCGGACAGCGGGCACCAGGACGGTGCTGTACTCGGCCGACGGCGACCTGCTGCTGGACGACCTGGAGCTGGACGTCGGTCGTACCCCGGCGGCGGTCGACGGTGCGGCCGAGGCGGAGGCGAGCGTGTCATGACCCTCCCCTCCACGCACGACGTGGCCCTGGCCGCCGAACGCCGTACCGCCGCCCGGCTGCTGCTCGCCCACCCCCTGGTCGCAGCCGACGGCCCGCACGCCGACGTCTTCCCGCTGATCCGCAGGCACGCCGACTGGCTGGGCAAACGGTTCCAGCAAGTGCTCGGCTACCGCCTCCTGGTCGACAGCTCCTTCGCCCGGCTGTTCAAGGCGGGGCTGGGCGCGGGATCGGGTCATCGGCTGGAGCGCTCCACAGGCACGCCCTTCACCCCGCACACGTACGCCTGCCTCGCGCTGGCCCTGTCCGTACTGGTGACCGCGCCCGAACAGATGCTGCTGTCGCATCTGGTCGCCGACATCAGGGCCGCCGCGGCCGACGCGGGGATCGAGCTGGAGGAGACGGGCCGGGCTGCCGGGAAGCGGACCCTGGTCGCGGCTCTGCGTCAGCTCGTCGAGTGGGGCGTTCTCATCGAGACCGAGGGCCAGGTGGCCGCGATCGCGCGGGAGGCGGACGGGGAGGCTCTGATCACGGTGGACCGGGAGCTGGCGCGGGTGGTCGTCGCCGGCCCGCTCGCCCAGTCCCGGGACGGCGCCGACCTGGTCCGGCGGGCGGCGGACCCGGGGTTCAGCGGGCCGCGCACCTATGTGCGCCGGATGCTCGTCGAGACACCCGTCGTCCACCTCGACGAGCTGACCGACGCCGAGCGCGACTGGCTGCGCACCCGGCAGCGCAGGGAAGCCCAGGCTTTCTCCGAACTCCTCGGCCTGGAGATGGAGATCCGTGCGGAGGGCGTGGCGCTGGTCGACCCCGAGGATGAGCTGACGGATCTGCACCTGCCGGGCACCGGGACCGTCGCACAGGCCGCGCTGCTGCTGGTGGAACGGCTCGTGGAGCGGCTTCGGCCGCGGGGACCGGGGCATCCAGCGACCGGCGGGACGCTCGTCATCGGGGTGGCTGTCCCGGACGGCCTGGTGGACGAGGTGCTCGCCGAACTGACCGCCGAGTACGGGCAGCGCGGCAACTGGCAGCGCGGCTACCTGGACGACCTCTCCGCCCTGCGGGAGGCCGTGCTGGACCTGCTGGTCCGGATGCGGCTGATGGCCCGCGCCGGGCGGCTGCGGGCCGAGGGCGAAGGGCTGCCGGAGGGGTACGTCGAGGACGCGTCGGAAGGGCGCACGGTGACCGATGTCCACGGCGCACGGCCCGGCGGCGACGGCGGCTGGGTGCTGCTGGCCGCGGCGGCGCGCTACGCCACCCTGGTGACGGTGCGCCCGGCGGCCAAGGCTGGCCAAGGAGCCGCTGTGCAAGAGGAGTTGCCGCTATGACCACCGACGCCCATGGCTTCGTTCCGCTGCGGCGTTCCGGCGCCGCGACAACCACCGGCACCCGTTTCCGGCTGCACCGGGCAGGCATCCGGAACGTCTGGCAGTACGACGCCCAGGAGTTCTCCTTCGGCGACGGACGGCTGCTCCTGCGCGGCAAGAACGGCGCGGGCAAGTCCAAGGCCCTGGAGATGCTGCTCCCCTATCTCCTGGACGGCGACTCCCGGGCGCTGGACGCGACCGGCACCGGCCGCACCACGCTCCCCTGGCTGATGCTGGACGGGTTCGAGCAGACCAACCGTCTCGGGTACCTGTGGGTGGAGTTCCGGGGCACGGCCGACGACGGCGGCCCCCGCCACCTGACGCTCGGCGCCGCCATCCGTGCCTCGAAGTCCACTCAGAAGGCAGTGCCGACATTCTTCGTCACCACCCTGAGGATCGGTGAGGAGCTGCACCTGGTCGAGGGCGGAAAGCCACTGCCGGTCGACCGGCTCAAGGAGATCGTCGGCTCCGACAACACGACCGACCGAGCGGTCACGCACCGCGCCCGGGTGGCCCGGGACCTGTTCGGCATCACCGACGCGACGCGCTATCGCAACCTCACCCAGCTCCTGCACCGGCTGCGGCGCCCCACTGTCGGGGACCGCATCGAGCACGGGGGCCTGGCCTCCCTGCTGAGCGAGACCCTGCCGGGGCTCGACGAGGACGTGATCGAGAAGGTGGCGCGCAACCTCCACGACCTCGACGCCGTGCGGGACGAACTCGGCCGCCTGGAACGCACCGACACGGCTCTGCGCACCTTCCTCGCCAGCTACCGCGGCTACCTGTCCGGAGTCCTGCGCGCCTCCGCGGAGCGAGTCGGTCGCGAGCTGGGCGTCCTCACACAGCGGCGCCGGGCGGCCGGAGACGCCGCACAGCGGACGAGTGACCTGCGGACACAGGAGGAGGAGTCGCAGGGCCGGCTGGAGACCCTGCGCGAGGAGGAACAGGCCGCCCGGACCGACCTGGCCGCCCTGCACGCCAGTCACGCCTACCGCGGCCTGCGCGAACTGTCGGAACGCCGCGGCACGGTAGAGGCACTGCGCGCCGCCGCCGTGGCCGCGTTCACCACCCTGCGCAACGCACACGACGCGGAGGAGGGCACGGCGGAGCGGCTGGCCGAAGGTGTCGAACACCTCGGCGGCCGACTGGCCGAACTGGGCACCGAACACCGTGAGTTGCTGACGCAGGCGGAGAAGGCCGGGCTTCCCGCCGGCCATCTCGGCGAGGCGGTGGCCCTGCCGCGCACAGTCCTCGCCCAGGCCGCCGAGACGGAGCTGACGACCCCGGACGGGGAGACCCACGCCGTGCGACACCGGTCGGTCGCCCGCGTGGACACGACGACGGCCCGGGACGGACTGCGCTCCTGGCAAGGCCGGCTGGAGAACGCCGAGACGGTCGCGAAGAACCGGTCCCGGATGGTCCAGGAGGTGACCCGCCTCATCTCGAAGGCGGACGAGGCCCGCGCCGCGGCGGCTCAGGTCGATGCCGAGCGGGAACGGCTGGAGGCCGAGGCGGAGGAAGCCGCAGGCCGTCTCGACGGCAGCCGCCAGAAGGTCGCCGAGGAGAGCGGCGCCTACGCCCGCCGTGTCGCCGAGTGGGCGACGCGGACACGGACCGCGCTGGGCTCCGACTGCCCGCCGCTGGCCGCCGTACACACCGCCGTCGGTCACGAGACCTCCGCCGACGCGCCGTTCGCGGACCGCACGCTGCCGCCCGACATCGACGGCGAGGCGTGGCGGGCCGCTCAGGCCGCACTGGAGCCGTACGGCGACGAACTCGCCGTACGCCGGGACGCGCTCGTGCTCGGCGTCGGCCACGTCAGCGAGGAACTCGACCGTCTGGCGCAGCAGAAGCGGGACTGGGAGCAGCGCACCGACCCTGAGCCGCCGGCCCCGCACCATCGCGTCGCCGAGCGGATGTCAGGCAGCGGAGCGCCCTTCTACCGGCTCGTGGACTTCGCGGACGACCTGGCGCCGGGCGATCGGGCAGGTCTGGAAGGGGCGCTGGAAGCGAGCGGGATCCTGGACGCGTGGGTGGGCGCGGACGGCGTTCTGCTCGATCCGCGCACCCGGGACACCCTGCTCCGGCCCGGCCCCGCGCTTCCGGACGGACCGACTCTCGCCTCGGCCCTGCGCCCGGCTCCCGAACCGGGGTGCGGCGTGACGCCCGAGCGTGTGGAGCGTCTGCTGGCCGCGATCGCGCTCACCCCGGCAGCACAGACCTCCGCGCACAACGCGGTGCACTTCGACGGCAGTTGGCGCTCGGGCGTCCTCAGCGGCCGGCACGACAAGGCCGACGCCGAGTACGTGGGAGCCGCCGTACGGGCCGAGACCCGGCGGCGCGTCCTCGCCGAGCTGGCGGAGCGGATCGCGCGGACGCAGCAGCGGCTGGCCGACGTCCGCGCCGAACTCGCCGTAGCCGATGCCCTGCGTCGGGCTCTCACGCTCGCGGAGCGGGACTTCCCCAGGGCACGGAGTCTCGCGGACGCATGGAATCGGGCCGAATCAGCCGAGAGGGCCCTGCGTGACCTGACCGCCAAGGCGACGCGGGCGGCACGGCTGGCCGAGGAGGCCCGCGCTCTCGCGGTAGCGGCGCGTGCCGAGGCGGACGCCACCGCGACCGCCCACGATCTGCCCGGCGACCCCGATGCCCTGGACCGCGCGCGCACCGCACTGGCTGCCCTGCTGAGCGGCGTCGGGCATCTCCGCAGGGCCGTCGGTGGCACGGGGGAGCGGCTCGGCGCGCATCAGGCGGATGCCGCACGGTACGGACGCGCCCGCGAGGATCGCCTGACCGCGGAGGAGGGCTACCGGGTCCACCTCACCGGACTGCGCACCGCCGAGCAGGACCTGCGTACCCGCGAGGAGGCCATCGGGTCGTCCGAGGAGGAGATCCTCGCCCGCGAACGCGAGACCAAGGAGCGCATCGCGAACGCCGTCCGCGCCCTGCCCGCGGCACAGCGCACTCGCGACGACCTCCATGACCTGCGGGTGCGCGCGGAGGAGGACGAGAAGCGCCTGCGCGGGACGCTGACGGACCAGGAGACGGCGGTCATCGGCACGGGCGGCGCTCTGCGCGGGGCTCTCAGCCGACCGGAGGTGGTGCTGGGCGCCGGTCTCGACCGGTCCTCGCTGCCCGATTGCGTGTCGGACGATCCCGGCGCGGACGTCCGCAGCCGTCTGCGCGCGCTACGGGCCCTCGCCGAGGCCGTGGAGCAGGCCCTCGGCCGTCCGAAAGGCGAGGTGTCGGACAGCACCCTGCTCAACCGGCACACCGATCTGCGCGACCAGCTGGCCGGCGGATTCGACGCACAGCTGGAGGAACGCGACGGGATCAAGGTGTGCCGTCTGGTCGACGACCACGGATCCCATGACGTCGCGGCCGTCGGCGAGCGGATCGCCGTCCAGGCGGCGGAGGCCCGAGGGCGGCTCACCGAGCGCGAACGCGAGGTGTTCCAGCGGTTCCTGACCGGTGAGCTCGGCGACCACCTCTCGGCACAGGTCATCACCGCGGCGAACCTGGTCGCAGCTCTCAACAACACCCTGCGGACCGTGCGTACCTCCCACGGTCTCGGTGTCGAGCTGCTGTGGAAGCTGGACGAGGACGTGGATGCGGACGTCCGGGCAGCCGTGGGTCTGCTGCGCGGTCCGTCGAGCCTCCGGACGCGCGAGGAGACCGAGCAGCTCCGCGAAGTCCTGCAACGCCGGATCGAGGACGCCCGGCGCGCCGATCCTTCCGCCGGATACGCCGCCCATCTGCGGACCGCGCTGGACTACCGCGACTGGTTCCGCTTCCACACCTTCGTGGTCGAGGACGCGGCTCCGGGCCGCCGCAGGAAGCTGACCGGCCGGACCGGTCTCAGCCAGGGCGAACAACGGGTCCTCTCCTACCTCGTGCTCTTCGCCGCAGCCGCCGCCCACTTCACCAGCCTCGCCGAATCAGCGCCGCACGCGCCACGGCTGATCCTCCTGGACGACGCCTTCGCGAAGGTCGACGAACCCACCCACGGCCGGCTGGGCCGTATCCTCGTCGACCTCGATCTCGACTTCGTCCTCACCAGCGAGCGGCTCATGGGCAACTGGCCCGAGGTTCCGTCCCTGCACATCTACGAGTGCCTCCGCGATCCCCACGTCCGAGGCGTGGCCACCCTGCACTACACCTGGAACGGCCGCCACCGGCGTCTGGTGTCCGTGTGAGCGCACTGCCCTCCGCGACGCGCGCATGGCTGACGGGCCCCGGGCTCGCCCGGCTCTGGGAGAGCGTACGCAAACGCCTGGAGAGCAACGGCGTACAGGCCACCGGCTCCCTCCGGCTGGCCGCGCTGAACACCCAGGAACGCAACGACCTGTCACTCCTCCTGGGCAAGCCCCTCACCGGTGCCGCCGTGACCGTACGGCTCGACGTACTCGACGCACGGCTGCGCGCCTCGGCCGCCGGACTCGGGCTGAGGCAGACCCTGGAGGAACTCGGCCCACCGCTCACCGACCGCCGTGCCGCCCGCGCGGACGCGACGGCACGGCGGGAGCGGGTGTGGTCGTCCCTCGCTTCGTCGCTGGACGCCTCCCCGCTCGCCGGCCAGGACTGGGCCCGGCAGTGGTACGACCTGTTGCGCCGGACCGGTGTTCCGGGAGGGGTGACGCCCGAAGCTGCCGTGTGGACACTCCAGCAGGCGGTCCAGGTCCTCACCACGTTGCTCGGACCCGAGCGGAGCGGCGTACGCGGCCGAGGAGAACTCGCCGCCATGGCGACCGGCTCCGCGCACGGCCTGGACGACGGCACCTGGCTCGCCCGCCTCGTCCAACGCGGCGTCGCCCTCGCCCACGGCACCGAGTTCCCCGACAACGCAGCTGGTCGGCGCGCTCTGTGGCGGCTGGTGTCCGTCACGCCGGACGAGGTCTCCAGCACGGTGCTGACCTACGGGCTGCGGCCCGAGGGCGAGGGCTGGCGAGAGCGCGCCCTGCGAGAACGGGCCGATCATCACGTCGAAGCCCACCTCACACCGCGTGACCTGCACGCCCTGCGGCCGCGGTTCCCCGCCGGAACACTCATCCACATCTGTGAGAACCCGCGCGTGGTGGAGGCGGCGGCGGATACGGCCTGCGTCCAGCCCCTGGTGTGCACGTCCGGCAGCGCCGCAACGGTGGTCATCACGCTTCTCGACGCCCTCGCCACCGCAGGCTGCCGCTTCGCGTACCACGGCGACTTCGACTGGCCGGGGATCGCGCTGGCCAACCGGGTCATCCGCCGCTACGAGGCCCAGCCCTGGCGCATGGGCACGGCGGACTACGAGCACCTGGCAGCTCGCAGCCAGGCCGAAGGCATCCCTCAACTGGCGCTCGACGGCCAGCCGGTCAGCGCGGACTGGGACCCGGATCTCGCCCCTGCCATGGCCGCCCTCGGCGTCGCGCTCCACGAGGAGGCCACTCTCGACCTTCTGGTGGACGACCTGTCACGTCGAACGTAGGGGCGTCGGCGTCTCGAACGTAGGGGCGTCGGCGTCGGCGGACGCAGAACGCTCGCCCGCAAAATTAGGGCTCCCGGAGAATCAATTTCTATGTTCGCGCAGGGAGAGTTTAACGGGCCGCGCGGCAAGAGTTTTTGGCGCAACGAGCGGAGTGGAATTATTTGCCACCCGCGGATCGTCGAGGCGTGCTACTCTCGCCAGAGTTGCAGTTGTGGTTCCCAGAACTTCAAGCGCGCCCATCCGAAAGCTTCGAAAGCCAGGACGGGAGCCCTTTCGTGTTGACCGGTAATTTCCGGCGGGGTGATCATCGCGGCGACTCGGAATCCACAGAGTGTGGGTCCCGATGCACTGCCTCAAAGGAGATCGACATGGCCAATGGCACTGTGAAGTGGTTCAACGCGGAAAAGGGATTCGGCTTCATCGAGCAGGACGGTGGCGGCGCCGACGTGTTCGCCCACTACTCGAACATCGCCACCCAGGGCTTCCGTGAGCTTACCGAGGGCCAGAAGGTGACCTTCGACATCGCGCAGGGCCAGAAGGGCCCGACGGCCGAGAACATCGTTCCCGCCTGATACTGACGCACAGCTCGCAGCTGCGGCCCGCATCCTTCGGGGTGCGGGCCGCAGCTGCATGGTTTTTCCGCACCGGCTCCACCCGCGGATCCCCCCTTGGCGAGATCCGCAGCGGGCGAGATCCGCAGCCGCAGCCCCGGCGGCCGGCCGGACGGGGACGGGCACATCGCTTCACGCCCTGAAACCGGGCCCCCGGATCCCGCGCCCTCGCCACATCATCCATTTCAGGATCTGCGCCCGCGCATTCTCTCCGGCGGCCGGATTCACTGCCGTTCACCATCGGTCCATTCTTGTAATTCTCTGCACCGCTCATCCTTGCGGGAATTCCTTGACATGCACCGCATCGAGGAAGAGTCCCGTATGAACCGCACACGCACGAATGACCGCCTCACCCGCGCCCGTAAGGGCGGTGCCGATGCCGGAAAGGGTGGGCGCCACTTCGGATCGTCGTCCCCGCGACGTTCGGGCGGATCGCACCGGTCCGGCGGATCGCACCGGCCCGGCGGTCACGGCCGTAGGACCGCTGCGCCACAGGGTGAGTTCGCGCTCCCCACGACGATCACTGCCGCGCTTCCCGCTGTGGAGAGCTTCGCCGATCTCGACATGTCCGCCCAGTTGCTGGCCGAACTCGGCAGACAGGGCGTCACCGTCCCGTTCCCGATCCAGGGCGCGACGCTGCCGAACTCCCTCGCAGGCCGTGACATCTTGGGCCGTGGGCGCACCGGCTCCGGCAAGACCCTCGCCTTCGGGCTCGCCCTGCTCTCCCGCGTCGCCGGCCGGCGCGCCGAGCCCCGCCAACCACTGGGGCTGATCCTCGTCCCCACCCGCGAGCTCGCCCAGCAGGTGACCGACGCGCTCACTCCGTACGCCCGCTCCGTCAGGCTTCGCCTGGCCACGGTCGTCGGCGGGGTGTCGATCGGTCGGCAGGCCGGCGCGCTGCGCGGCGGAGCCGAGATCGTGGTGGCGACCCCGGGCCGTCTCAAGGACCTCATCGACCGTGGTGCGTGCCGGCTGGACCAGGTCGGCGTCATCGTGCTGGACGAAGCCGACCAGATGGCGGACATGGGCTTCATGCCACAGGTCACCGCGCTGCTCGACCAGGTGCGCCCCGAGGGGCAGCGCATGCTGTTCTCCGCCACGCTGGACCGCAACGTCGACCTCCTGGTGCGCCGCTACCTGACCGACCCTGTCGTCCACTCGGTCGACCCGTCGGCCGGGGCGGTCACGACGATGGAGCACCACGTCCTGCATGTCCAGGGCGCCGACAAGCACGCCGCCACCGCCGAGATCGCCGCCCGCGACGGCCGCGTGATCATGTTCCTGGACACCAAACACGCCGTCGACCGGCTGACTCAGGATCTGCTCAACAGCGGCGTGCGCGCCGCGGCGCTGCACGGCGGGAAGTCACAGCCGCAGCGCACCCGCACCCTGGATCAGTTCAAGACCGGGCACGTCACCGTGCTCGTCGCCACGAATGTCGCCGCCCGCGGCATCCACGTCGACAACCTCGACCTCGTGGTCAACGTCGACCCTCCGACCGACCACAAGGACTACCTCCACCGCGGCGGCCGTACCGCCCGCGCCGGCGAGTCCGGCAGCGTCGTCACCCTCGTCACGCCGAGCCAGCGCCGAGGCATGCTCCGGCTCATGTCGGACGCCGGGATCCGCCCGCAGGTCACCGCGGTCCGCTCCGGCGAGCCGGAACTGCACCGCATCACCGGCGCCCGGACTCCCTCCGGAATTCCGGTCGTCATCACCGCACCGCTGGTCGAACGCCCCAAGCGCGGCAGCGCCTCCCGTGGCCGTCGCCGTCCCGGTTCAGCGAGTCGGCGCGCGTCCGTGCAGCAGCCCCCTGTCGAGAACGCGGCCTAGCACCTTCGTGACCAGGAAGCTGATCCCTCTTTGAAGGAGACATCTCTTGACGCTGGTTCAGACGCAGCTCCACCCGGCGAACGCCGACTCCACGCACACGGCGATGGTCCACGCCGCGCAGGAAGCCGGGCCGCGGGTCTGGGACGACATGACGGTCGAGGTCGCGCTGTCCGTCATGGCCGGCGCCCGGGTCAGGCACCTGCTCATCTGCGACGAGGACGGCATGCGGACCGGCCTGATCACCCTGGCCCGGCTCACCGCCGTCCGTGACAGCTCCGGATACACGGACCGGATGCGGCTGTGTGACATCGGCGGGGGCAGCGGGCCATCTCCCCTGGCCGCCCTCGGCCGCGCCCGCTGAAGCACGTGGTTTCCCACGGTCGCCCCGCTCCCCCTCTCTCGCTCCCCCCTTCCCCTCCCTCTCTCCTTGTGAGGTCTCATGCGTTGCGTCATCGCCCGCTTCCCCTTCGAGCTGACCAAGGCCGGCGTGCTGGAATCGATGAAAGGGGTCACGCCCGAGCCGGTCACCGGTGAGTCGGTGATCATCGGGCGGCGCCAGTACCCCGTCAAGCAGGTCGGCCAGGTGATCACCCGCCAGGACCGCCGCGACTTCAGCGCCGGCGAGGTCGTCCGTGCGATGACCCGGCTCGGGTTCACCTGCCGTACGGCCCCGACGGCCGCGCCCGCGCCCGCGCTCACGCTCAGCCCGCTCCAGCGGGCCTCCGCCATGCTGGGGACCAACGTGGCCTGAGCGACGAGGGCAGGCGCGAGACGCCACCAGAACAGCGACGCCACCAGAACAGCAGTGAGGGCCCGACCGGCACGACCGGTCGGGCCCTCACTGCGTGCCGGACCCAGTCATATCGAGGCAGGCCCGGCCTCCTCCTCAGCCATCCCTGAGTCGACCCTCCTCACCCATCCCCACGTCGGTGAGGAGGATTACCTCATCTTCAGTCATCCAAAAATCTAACCTCGCCGGAGTAGACATTGGGGCCTCGCTTGGCTAAGGTCTCTCTTGTAGCCGAGATCGAATGAGGCCCGGCAGACACGAACTGCCGGGCAGCAGCACACGCATCACGGTGCGGTGGTGGAGTTTCGGAGCCAGGACTGTGCACGAGGGCGACGGGACTGACCACCGGACCGGGTGGCCCGGGAGGATCAAGGGCTGCCACAAGCAAGAGCAAGAGAGTGAATGATTCAGAGGGAAGAACGGAGGAATCGATCGCCATCAGGATCGCCCGGGCGCAAGACTGAGCCCGGGTACCGCAGGACATCGATAGGCAGGTGGTCTCCGGTCACGCATCCGCGATCCCCGCACTTCCGTCGGCATTCCGGACGGTCATGCGGAAACAGAAGGCCGACGCGGCATCATGGTCGGCAGATGGTGTAGTAGTTCCTTCGGGGCCCTGGTGCCGTACGGCACCAGGGCCCCTCCACGCGTTCCGCAGAGAGGTGAAATGACAGCAGACAGCTCGCTGGGGCGTCTCGATGACGACGACTACCCCGCTTACACCATGGGACGGGCCGCCGAGATGATCGGCGCCACCCCCGGCTTCCTGCGCGCCATCGGCGAGGCGCGGCTGATCACCCCCCTGCGCTCCGAGGGCGGGCACCGCCGCTACTCCCGCTACCAACTGCGGATCGCGGCCCGCGCGCGCGAGCTCGTCGACCAGGGCACCCCGATCGAGGCCGCCTGCCGGATCGTCATCCTCGAGGACCAGCTCGAAGAAGCCCAACGCCTCAACGCCGAGTACCGCCGCGCCACCGAAGGCTCCGATCCGACGACCACGGCCTGAGGCGAACGCCGCTCCTGCCCGGCGCGACCCGGTCGGTCCCGGCCGTGATCAGTTCGTGGCGCTCGGTATCACGCAGGTTCCTGATCTCCGGTCCGCGTGCGTCGCGATCCGCACCAGGGACGTGCCCCGGAGACTGCGTCGGCGCGCTACGGAGCCGTCGGCACCCGCCTCTGGCCCGGCCCCGCGTAGGAGGCGAAAGGGCGGATCAGTGCGTTGTGGGCGAGCTGCTCCGTGATGTGGGCGGTCCATCCGGTGATGCGGCTCATCACGAAGACGGGTGTGAAGACGGGATGTCGAAGCCCATCAGGTGGTAGGCGAGACCGGCCGGGTAGTCGAGGTTGGGGTGGAGGCCCTCGCGGGCGCCCATGGCGGTGCGCAGAGCTGAGTGGAGGGCCGCGCGCCGGTGGCGTCAGGCGGCCTGCGCCGGTGACGCGGCCAGCGGGTTCAGTGAGGCGTACGCCAGCGGTGCCGACGGGTCGATGGACACGTCCAGCGGCGCGGGCTCGGCACCGGCGCGCACGAGCTGGTCGCCGACGGCCGCGATCATCGCGCCGTTGTCGGTGCACAACGTCACGCGCGGCACGCGCAGTTCGATCCCGGCCGCGGCGCACCGCTCCTCCGCCAGGGCCCGCACCCGCGAGTTCGCCGCCACGCCGCCCACCACGATCAGCGTCCGCACGTCGTACGCGCGGCAGGCCGCGAGGGCCTTGCGGGTCAGGACGTCCGCGACGGCCTCCTGGAGCGCTGCGGCACCGTCGGCCACGGGCACCTCCTCGCCGCGCAGGCGGTGCTGCTCCACCCAGCGCGCGGCGGCCGTCTTGAGCCCGGAGAAGGAGAAGGCGTACGGATCGTCGCCGGGCCGGGTGAGCGGGCGGGGGAAGGCCACGGCCCGCGGGTCGCCGTCCCGCGCCGCGCGGTCGATCGCGGGACCGCCCGGGTAGGGCAGGCCGAGGATCCTTGCGACCTTGTCGAAGCACTCACCGGCGGCGTCGTCGAGGGTGTCGCCCAGGTGCAGGATCGGCTCGCGCACCAGGTCCCGCACGAGAAGCAGCGAGGTGTGGCCGCCCGAGACGATCAGCACCACGCACGGCTCGGGCAGCGGGCCGTGCTCCAGGGTGTCCGCGGCCACGTGCCCGGCCAGGTGGTGCACCCCGTACAGCGGGACCCCGGCGGCGTAGGCGAGGGACTTGGCACCGGCCAGGCCCACCTGCAGCGCGCCCGAGAGGCCGGGTCCCGTGGTGACGGCGACCGCGTCGACCTCGGCGAGGCGCAGGCCCGCCTGGTCCAGGGCCTGGCGCACGACGGGGGTGAAGGAGTGCAGGTGCGCGCGGGCCGCGATCTCGGGCACGACCCCGCCGAACCGCGCGTGCTCGTCCATGCTCGACGCCACCACGTGCGCGAGCAGCTCGCCGTCGCGCACGATGCCCGCGCCGGTCTCGTCGCAGGACGACTCGATTCCCAGGACCACGGGTCCGGCCACCGCACAGCTCCTTCTGCAAGAGTTCAGTATCTGCAATATATGTGCAATAAGAGACGGTGCGTCAGCCGAACCTCCTGGCCCAGGCCCTGAGGCGCGACGAGCGCGGAAGCATGGCCTCCACCACGGCGCGCGACATGAACACCTGCTTGAGTGATCTTCACTGAACGGGCACAACGCCGTCGCGCTCACGAGGCGTGCGGTTCACCGCCGTGCCCGACCACCGTTCTTGGAGGGGGAACCCCAGGACCATGTCCACTGCCACGACCAGCCGTCGCATCCTCACCCGTACCACCGGAGCACTCGCCAGTCCTCGCACGGCGAGCACCCCCGCGCAGGTGCCGGTGGAGAAGGGGCACGTCGACGTCTCCAAGACCGGCCGGGGCCTGGCGCCTTGAACCTCCGTACCCGGCTGCGCACCACCCCTGCCGTGTGGACCGCACCGATCTGGCTCGGCATCATCGGCTTCTACTACTTCTACGCCCTGCACTTCGACGTCCCGTACGAGGAGGTCATCGCGGGTCCGCTGTGGGCTCCCGAGCAGGTGCAGCTGGCCCTGTCCTACTTCTATGTGTTCGCCTACGCCATCACCATCGGGCTCGCGGTGTGGGAGGGGGGACGGCTGCGGAGGGACGGGGTGTGGCAGCTCGCCCCCGGCCGGTCGCGGTACCGCGTGGCCGCTCACACACTGCTGCCCGTCGTCGGCGCGGGCTGGCTGGTGCTGGTGCTGCCGGTGGTGATGCGCCTGATCGAGACCCGGCTCCTGCCGACCCCGGCGGCACTGGCGCCCCTGCTCATGGCGATGGTCATCGTGTGCGCGTACGCCGTGTTCGGCTGTGCGCTCGGGCACCTCACCCCGCGGTTGATCTCAGCCCCGTTGGCCGCCGTCGCCGTGTTCTACGTGATCGCCGAGACCGTGAAGTACGACGACCCGGTGTGGCCCCGGCACGCCTCCGGGCAGTTGGACACATCCCTGGCGTTCGGTGAGGAGTACGGCGCCACCAGCCTGCTTGTTCCCCTCCTGTTCGTCGTGGCGCCGGCGGTCGGCGTGGGCGCCTGGTGGGTCCGCACGACACCCGGGCGGCAGTGGGCGGTTCGCGGCGCCGCGGGAGTCGCGGCCGTGGCGGTCATGGCGTCGTGCGCCGACGTCGCGTCAGGGTGGGCGATCGCGGACGGCCCCGTCAGCGCGGGGCACGCCGCCGCGCGCTGCACCGGCAGCGCTCCTCGCGTGTGCATGGCCGAGACGGGCGGCGCGGTCGGGAAACTCGACCAGGTGCGCGGGGAGATCGTGAAGTCGGTGGCGGGGCTCCGCGCGGCCGGAGTGCGCGTGCGCATGCCCGACACGGTGTCCGACAGCCTGCTGAACGGCCGGAACCGGAAGCAGGCGTCGCCCACCACGTGGTGGCTGCCGCTGTCCCGGCAAGCCGGCGACCTCGGCGGGGGAATGACCGCCATCCGCTACGCCGTCCTGCGCACCGGCGTCACCTTCCCCTGTGCCTTCCCGGAGACGTTCGAGGAAGGCGCCCCGACCGACTACGTCGTCAACCGCGACGCCGCGATGCTGTGGGCCGCCACGGTCGTCGATGCCGACAAGCCCTACCTGGCGTGGCGCAGGGGCGAGTACGGCGGCGTCTTCCAGAACCCGCGCCAGGTTCTGGCGAAGGTGACGGAACGCGCGGGCGACGCCCTGAAGCTCCCCGCCGCGCGACAGGCGACGTGGTTCCACGAGGAGCAGGCGAAGGCCTGTCGTCTCGTCGATCAGGGAGCCGGGCGATGATCTGGTGGATCAAGGCCCGCCGCCTGCTGCCCGCGCTGGTCCCGGGCACGGCCGCGTTCACGTTGATCGTCGCCGTGGCCCACGACCGGGCCGTCGAGCTGCCCGGCGTGCTGAGCGCGGGCGGAAACCGGGTGTTCCTCATGCAGATCGTCCCGCTCGTGATCACCTCGGCGCTCGCCCACAGCCTGGACCAGCGGCTCGTCGAAGCCGAGGTGGTGACCACGCGCGCCCTGGGCCGCCTGGACGCGTTGTTGGTCACCGCGACCGTGCTGACCAGCGCCGTGGCGGGCCTCGTCGTCGGTGCCCTCGCCGGTTCCGACGAGGCGACGGCGGTCGGCCGCAACACCGCGTTCCTCACCGGCCTCATGCTCCTCGCCCAGGCGGCGCACCCGAAGGCCGCGACGGCGGCTCCCGTCGGGTGGGTGTTCGCGGTCATCTTCCTCGGCTACGCGGACTTCCACCGCCCCTGGCCCTGGGCCGTGACCCTGCACGCCCCCACCCACGTCCTCGCCCTCGCGCTCTGCGTGATCGTCTTCGTCGGCGGCCTGGTCGCTCTGACCCGCGCCCGCCGCTCCCTGTGACTCGACCGGGTCCAGCTCGCAGACAGGGCCGACGTGCGGACCAGGCAGCTCTCCGGTGGCCGACCACGTCACCGTTCTCACCGAGGGGAGGATCACCTTCACCGGCGCCACCCGGGACTTCCTCGCCCACGCCCCCGCAGCGCCCCCGGGAGGACGGCGAGCCGAGGTCGCCCGCACCACCGTCTCCGGCCAGCCGCCGCCCAGGCGGTGGGCCGTCCCGCACGGGCCCCGGCGGGCACCTCAGCGGAAAGCGGCCTCATTCCGCCGCGCCCACTCCCCGTACGCCCGCGGCGCACGGCCCAGGACCCGCTCGATGTCCGGGCTGACGCGGGTCTCGGCGGGGGTCGGGGTGCCGAGGATGGCGAGGGTCGTGTCGACCACGGGGGCCGGCATGAAGTGGAGCAGTTGGGCGCGGGCCTGTTCGTGGGTCTGTTCGGTGAAGTGGACGGGCTCGCCGAGGGCCTCGGCGATCGCCTCGGCCTGTTCGCGGGGGGTGATGGGGGCCGGGCCCGTGAGTTCGTGGACGTGGCCCGCGTGGGCGGGGTCGCGCAGCGCCGCCGCGGCCACCTCCGCGATGTCCGCCGGGTCGACGACCGGCAGGCCGACGTCGCCGAAGGGCGCCGCGACGGTACGTGACGTACGTACCGAATCGGCCCAGGCGTAGGTATTGGACGCGAACCCGCCGGGGCGCAGGATCGTCCACTCCAGGCCCGACCGCCGCACCGCGTCCTCGATCGACCGCATCAGCACGCCGTGCGACGGCGAGTCCGGCCGGGTCACCACGCCCTGGGACGACAGCAGCACCACCCGCTCCACGCCGCCCGCCGCCGCCGCGCCGAGGATGTCCCCCACGTCGAGCAGGTGCGCGCCCGCGCCGCCGTTCTGCAGGAACAGGGCCCTCGCGCCGTCGAACACCGGCCGCAGGGTCTCGGTGTCGGCCAGGTCCGCCCGGCGCCAGTCGACGCCCTCCGGCACGTCCCGCCCCGCGATCCCCCGGGACGTCGCCCGGACCTTCTCGCCCGCCGCCGCGAGCGTCCGCACCAGCGATCGTCCGACGTTTCCCGTCGCTCCGGTCACCACGATCATGTCCACTCCCCGAGTCGATGTCAGTTGGGTAGTCGGGTGGTCAGCCAGCTGAGTAGCCAGCCAGTTAGTCAGCCAGCCAGTTAGTTAGTTAGTTGGCTGACTCAGAAGGACGCTAGCACGGTGGTCCCGGCCGCTGTCTATAGTTAGTCAGGTGACTGACTCAAAGAAGGTCCGCGGTGCCGGGAAGCGGCAGCGGCTCATGGCCGCCGCCGCTCAGGTCCTGCATCAGCAAGGCGTGGAGCGCACCACCATCGCCGACATCGCGGCCGCCGCCGACGTGCCCGTCGGGAACGTCTACTACTACTTCAAGACCAAGGACGAGCTGGTCCAGGCCGCGCTCGCGGAGCACTCCGGGCACCTCGCCGCGGTCACCGAGGGGCTCGACGCGCTGCCCGATCCGCTGGCGCGGCTCAAGGCGCTGGTCGGGATGTGGGTCGAGCGGCGGGACACCACGGCGCGGTACGGCTGCCCCACCGGCACCCTGGCCGTGGAGCTCGACAAGCGGGCCGAGGGTGGTCTGGACGAGGAGGCGGGCAAGGTCGTCCGGCAGTTGGTCGACTGGGCCGAGCGGCAGTTCCGGGAGCTGGGGCTGCCCGACCCGGGTGGGCTCGCGCTCGCCTTCGTGGGCGCGTACCAGGGCATGTCCCTGCTGGCCAACGCCCTCCGCGACCCGGATGTGATGGTCGGGCAGGGCGCGCGGCTGAACGACTGGCTCGACGGCCTCGGTGGCGGCGGCGCCTGACCGGCGTACCGGCAGGGGCCGCCGCACCGTATCGGTACCGGTCCCTCCCCTCGTGGGGACCGGTACCTGACGAGGCGGGCGGCGTCGACCCACGCCGGAGCGGCGTGGGTCGATGTGGGTCCGGCGTCGCGATCGACGTGACAGCGGTACGGGTGTGGCCGCTCCACGCGTCCGGCGAGTCCGTGTACCGGAACCCGCGCCACCGCTTATAACTCCGGCGAAAACCAGCCACGAGAGTGCAGCGCCATGCGTCACCTCTCCCGGCGCCGGGCCCGGTGGCCTGCCCTGACGCCTCGCGGTTGGTTCGCTACTGCGCCGCGATCCTGCCAGTTGAGGGTCCGGCTGAGGAGCTTCCGGTATCGTCCGGCCCACGTCGCCGCAGGTCAGGCGTATAGAGTGAGTTTTCCGGTCCGGATGGCCAGGTGCGGCGGAAGTGAGGGGTGGAAGGCTTGGGGTCCGACTCGGGGGCGCGTACGGCCTTCGCGGAACGCCTCGCGCTGCTGTATCAGGAGGCTGGAAATCCGCCTCTCAAACGCGTCGCCGAAGCGGTCGGACAGCTCCAGCGCGTCGACGAACGCGGGCGGCCCGTCCGGGTGTCCGCGCAGCGCATCAGCGACTGGCGCCGTGCCAGGAACGTGCCCGCCCACTTCGCCGCCCTCGCCGCGGTCCTGCACGTCCTCATCCCCGAAGCCCGGCGCAAGCGGCCCACCCCCGTGTCCGTCGGCCTGTACGACCTCGCCCACTGGCAGCGCCTCTGGGAGCTCTCCGTCGCCGACCCCGCCGGGGACCGGGCCGCGGGCGAGAACGAGGAGCGAACCCCCACCGACATCCCGGCCGTGCCCCCCGTGTGCCCCTACCGCGGGCTCGCCTCGTACCGCGAGCAGGACGCGCAGTGGTTCTTCGGCCGGGAGCGCAGCACGGAGGCCCTCGTCGCCCAGCTCCGCGCGGCCGAGAAGTCGGGCGGCTTCGTCATGGTCGTGGGCGCCTCGGGGGCGGGGAAGTCCTCCCTGCTCAACGCCGGGCTGGTGCCCGCCTTGCAGAACGGCGCGCCGGGGGAGGGCAGCGGGCCGGTGCTGCAGCTCGTGCCGGGAGCCGATCCGGTCGGTGAGTTGACCGGGCGCATACCCGGTCTCGCTGACGCGATAGCGGGCGTGGAGGGGGGTACGCCCCCCTTCGCCCGCGCCGTGCGCGCCTCCCTCACCGCCTGGGCCGAGCGGCAGACAGCCACGGAGGCCGAGCGCCAGGACTCCGCCGGGGCAGCCGGGACAGCCGGGACAGAGCGCCACACCGCCTCCCCGGCCGAGCGCCCGCCGTCCCCCGCCCCCCGCCCCGTCCTCATCGTCGACCAGTTCGAGGAAGCCTTCACCCTCTGTTCCGACGAGGACGAGCGGCGTACGTTCATCCAGCTCCTGCACGCCGCCTGCACGCCCGCCGACCCCGACGACCCAAGCGGTCCCGGCGGCCCAAGCGACCCCGACGCCCCCGCCCTCGTCGTCCTCGGCGTCCGCGCCGACTTCTACGAGGAGTGCCTCGGCCATCCCGAGCTCGCCGACGCCCTCCAGCACCGGCACATGGTGCTCGGGCCGCTGACCACCACGGAGCTGCGGACCGCGGTCACCGGTCCGGCCAAGGCCGTCGGGCTCGAACTCGAACCCGGGCTCGCCGAGCTGATCGTGCGGGAGGTGAGCACGGGCGGGCCGCGCGGGGCCCACGGCGCGGGCGTCCTGCCGCTCCTCTCCCACGCCCTGCTCGCCACCTGGCAGCGGCGCAAGACGGGAAAGCTGACGCTGGCCGGGTACCGCGCCGCGGGCGGCATCCAGGGCGCGGTCGCGGCGACCGCCGAGCGCGCCTGGTCGAGGCTCGACCCGGCGGCACGCTCCGCCGCACGGCTGCTGCTGCTGCGCCTCATCCACCTCGGCGAGGACACCCAGGCGACCCGCAGGCGCGGGACGCGGCGGCAGCTGGCGGAGGAGTCGACGAACCCCGACAAGACCGAGGAGTCCCTGGAGGCGCTGGTGCGCGCCCGGCTCGTGACCCTCGACGCGGACACCGTGGAGATCACGCACGAGGCGCTCCTGCACGCCTGGCCGCGGCTGCGCGACTGGATCGACGAGGACCGCGGCGACCATCTGCTGCGCCAGCGCCTGGAGGAGGACGGCCGGGCCTGGGAGGACTCGGGGCGGGACGCGGCCCTGCTCTACCGGGGTTCGCGCCTGGAGCGGGCGCGCGCCTGGGCGGAGTCCGCCGGTGACACCTTCCTGACCCGCGGCGCCGCGGAGTTCCTGGCGGCGTCGGCAGGGCTGCGCCGGCGCATCCTGTGGATCAGCCGGGGCGCGGTGGCGGCCCTCGTCGCCCTGGCGCTGGTGGCCGTCGTCTCCGCGGTGGTCGCCTCGCAGCAGCGCAACGACGCGGTGACCGAGCGGAACGACGCGGTCTTCGAGCAGGTGACCGCCGAGGCCGACCGCGCCCAGTCCACGGACCCGTCGCTGTCCGCCCAGCTCGGCCTGGTCGCGCACCGCCTGCGACCGGACGACGAGGGGACGAGGAACCGGCTGCTCGCCATCGTCAACGCGCCCCTCGCCACCCCGCTGCTCGGGCACAGAGGCGCCGTCTACCTCACTTCATTCAGCCCCGACGGACGGCTCCTCGCCACCGCGAGCTACGACCGGACCGTCCGGCTGTGGGACGTCCACGACCGGTCCCGCCCCGAGCCCCTGGGCAAACCGCTCACCGGGCACGACAGCTGGGTGAGCACCGCGGTCTTCAGCCCGGACGGCGACACCCTCGCGAGCGCGTCCGACGACGGCACGATCCGGCTGTGGGACGTACGGGATCCGCGCGCTCCGCGCCCGCTGGGGGACCCCGTGACCGGGCACGGCGGCACGGTCTACCTGCTCGCGTTCAGCCCGGACGGGCGCACGCTCGCCTCCGCCAGCGAGGACCGCACCGTCGGCCTGTGGGACGTGCGCAGGCCCGACCGCCCGGAGGCGCTCGGCACCCTGGGCGGCCACACCGCCGCCGTGCGCTCCGTGGCGTTCAGCCCCGACGGGCGGAACCTCGCGGCCGGGAGCGACAACGGCACCATCCGGCTGTGGGACACCGCGGAACCGCGCCGTCCGGAGCCGGTCGGGCGGGTCCTCACCGGCCACACGGGCACCGTGCACTCGGTGGCGTTCGACCACGAGGGCCGCACCCTGGCCAGCGGCGGCTCGGACAACACCGTCCGGCTCTGGAACGTGACCGACCCGCGCCGCACGACCTCCCTCGGCGCGCCCCTGACCGGCCACACCGGCCCCGTCTGGTCCGTGGCCTTCAACCCTGCGGGGACCATGCTCGCGGCCGCCAGCGCGGACAGCACCGCGAGCCTGTGGAACGTCCGCGACCCGGCGCACCCCTCGCAGGTCGGCGAGCCCCTCGCGGGCAGCGGCGGGGAGGTGTACGCCCTCGGGTTCAGCCCCGACGGCCACACGCTCGCGACGGGCAGCGGCGACAACAAGGTCCGCCTGTGGTCGATACCGACGTCGGACATGATCGGACGCATCGGCTCGTTCCGCCCCGACGGGAAGGTGCTCGCCACCGCCGCGCGCGACGAGAAGGTCCGGCTGTGGGACGTGCGGCGGCCCGAGCGGCCCGAGGCGCTGAGCAAACCGTTCAAGCCAGGGACGGGCGCCGTGCGCACGCCGACGTTCTCCCCCGACGGCGACACGCTCGCCGTGCTCACCGGAGCCCGCTCGGTGCGGCTGTGGAACGTCAGCGATCCCTCCCGTCCCGTCTCGTACGGCCCCGCCGTCGAACTGCGCACCCGGTTCGCCGCCGCGATGGCCTTCAGCCCGGACGGGCGCGTCCTCGCCACCGCCTACGAGGACCGCACCGTCCGGCTGTGGGACGTCAGCGACCCGGCCCGCCCCCGCCCGCTCGGCGCCCCGCTCACCGGCCACAAGGGGTACGTCAACGACCTCGCCTTCAGCCCCGACGGCCGCACGCTCGCCAGCGGCAGCTCGGACGCCACCCTCCGGCTCTGGGACGTGGCCGACCCGCGCCGCGCCACCCGGCTCGGCAAGCCCCTCACCGGACACCTCGGCCCCGTCAACACCCTCGCCCTCAGCCCGGACGGCCGGACCCTGGCCAGCGGCAGCGACGACAGCACGGTCCGGCTCTGGAACATCACCGACCCGCGCCGCGCGACCCCCCTCGGCCGGCCCCTGACCGGCCACACCGACGCGCTCGTGTCCCTGACGTTCAGCGAGGACGGCCACACCCTGGCGAGCGGCGGCAACGACAACACGGTCCGGCTCTGGGACGTGCGCCGTCCCGCGCGGACCGCCCCGATCGGCCAGTCGATGAGCCCCAACGCCAAGACGGGCAGTTTCCTGTCGTTCAGCCCTCAAGGTCACATGCTCGGAGTTTCCAGCGGCACGGATACCGTCCGATTGTGGAACCTGGACACCGACGAGGCCATTCGCCGCATTTGCTCGACCACCCGGGGTGTCCTGACGCCACAGAATTGGCGGGAGTATCTGCCCCGGCTCTCCTACGCGCCGCCGTGCGAAAGGTGACGGTTCACTTTTCTCCGCCGGGCGCCGCGAGGCGTGATCCCGCTCACAACCGGCCAACTCCGGCCCATTCCTTCCCCATACGCAAGGAGGCTTGTTACGGTTGGGCACAGCCCGATCGCTGGTGCATCCCCCGTCGCCAGCGATCGGGCCCTTGCATGCTCTCGTGGGCCTGTGGGTTTACCGCCATTGCACCCTCCGCAATGCGTCAATGCGTCGAATCGCAGAGCTCTTTCCATACTGGTGGCGCATCTCGCGGCGCGCCCGATGGCCCCTCTCGCAGTTCATCTCATGGCGCAACTCGCGGCACCGGCACCGGATAACGACAAAAGATCTGTTCCACCTACAAGCAACCCCTGTTACCCCCTACCTGAACCCCTGTCGACGAATATCTCGTTGAGGGGTGTACGTCACCCCTTCACCGCTCCCCGGAAAGGTGGTGCGTGCCGTGCGCAGGCGCGTCGTCATCATCACGGCAGTCCACGGCCCCTCCGCCCCGTACCTCACGGGTGCGTACGAGTCCCTGCGCGCGCAGCGGCTTCCCGAGGGCTGGGAGTGGCACTGGGTGATCCAGCAGGACGGCACCGGCGAGGACGTCGCCCCGCACGTCCCGGACGACGGCCGCGTGACGTTCCGCCAAGGCCGCCCCGGGGGGCCCGGCGTCGCCCGCACCTTGGCCCTGGGGCACGCGGACGGCCCCTACGTCAAGGTCCTGGACGCCGACGACCAGCTTCCCCCCGGGGCGCTGGCCCGCGACCTCGCCGCGCTGGAGGGCGATCCGACGCTGGGGTGGGCCACGTCCCGCGTCCTCGACCTGTTACCGGACGGCACGACCGTCGCCTTCCCCGGGGACCCGGGGCAGGGGCCGATCGAACGCCGGGCCCTGCTCGACCACTGGGCCACGCACGACTACCTCGCGCGAGTCCATCCGGCGACGCTCTTCGTCCGCCGCGACCTGCTCGTCGCGCTCGGCGGCTGGATGGCGCTCCCGGCCTCGGAGGACACCGGCCTGCTCCTCGCCCTGAACGCGGTCTCGCGCGGCTGGTTCTCCGCGGAGGTGGGCCTGCTCTACCGCAAGTGGCCCGGCCAGGCGACGAGTCAGCCCGCGCACACGGCCGCCGCCGAGCGGGACGTGCGCATGGCGGTGGTGGAGGCGCGGGCGCGGGCGCTCGGCGACTTCGAGTGGCGCTACTGAGCGGGGCTGCTGAGCGGGACTGCTGAGCGGCTACCGAACCGGACTGCTGGACTGGGCTACCGAACCGAGCCACCGAACCGGACTGCTGAGCCGAGCCACCGAGCTACAACGTCTCCGCGTCGACCCGCGAGAAGATCAGGTCGCTCTCCTCGGTCACGGGCCCCCGCAGCCTGACCGGCACGGCGGCCGGGCCGCGCAGGGCAGCGGGGTAGGTCCCGACGGCGTACTCGTTGGCGATGCGGTAGGCGTGGAAGCCGTGCTCGCGCATGGTCTCCATCAACTCCGCCGCCGACTCGCCGAGTTGGCGCATCCGGTCCGGGGTCACCTCCACGGTCACCTCGGCGTCCGGGCTTAGCTGGTCGAGGATCGGGGCCATGCCGCGGACGACGCCGCCCTCGGCGCCCTCCACGTCGACCTTGAGCACGCGGGCGGTGGCGATCTCCTCGTCGTCGAGCAGGTCGGGCAGCGGGCGGGCCTCGATGTCGAACGTCGACTCCGCGGGCCCGTCGTAAGGGACGATGCTGTTCGCTCCCATGTTGTGCGAGCTGGCGAGGACGAACGTCAGCGGCTCCGTCCGGTCGGACACCGCGGCGTTGAGCGCGCGGACGTTCCCGCAGGCGTTCAGCGCGACCTGCCGCAGCAGCCGCTCGTGGAACACGGGCGAGGCCTCGACCGTCACCACGCGCCCCGTCGGCCCGACGAGCCGCGAGGCGAGCACGGCGAAGTACCCGATGTTGGCGCCGACGTCGACGAACGTGTCCCCCGGGCGGAGCCGGCCGCGCAGCCACCGCGTCATGTGGGGCTCCCACGAGCCGAACAGGTAGAGGTAGCGCTGGATGAGGTCCTGGGTGTCGACGGCGAACCGCGCCCCGGGCGCGCCGTCCGCGCCCCGCGCCCCGAAGTCGACGTCCACCACACGGCGGCGCGGGTGCTCCCGCAGGCGGGCGTTCAGAAACCGGGAGGCCAGCGCGGCCTTGCCGAGGGTCCCCGGGGCCCGGCGCACGTACGCCCGCGCGAGCGTGGTCAGGGCCTCCACGGCGGGGTGCCCCTCCGGGACGGGACGGCCCTCCGAGGTGGAATGCGACATCCGGTCCGCCTGCCTCTCCGCACGGTGCGTCGCCGGCCCCGGTGTCAGGCCGTGGCCGCGGCCGTCCGGTCCTGGTCAAACGGCAGGTCCAGCATACGAATCGCGTTGCCGCGCAACAGCTTGTAGGCCACGTCCTCGGGCAGGTGGCCCACGTGGTCGGTCGCGACCTGCTTCGTGTGCGGCCAGGTGGAGTCGACGTGGGGGTAGTCCGTCTCGAAGGTCGCGTTGTCCACCCCGACCGTCTCGATGGCCTCGATGCCGTGCTTGTCCCGGAAGAAGCAGCAGAAGATCTGCCGGTAGTAGTACGTCGACGGCGGCTCGGGGATCAGGTCCTTGACGCCGCCCCACGCCCGGTGCTCCTCCCAGACGTCGTCGGCGCGCTCCAGGGCGTACGGGATCCATCCCATCTGCCCTTCGCTGTAGGCCAGTTTGAGCCGGGGGAACTTCACCAGGACCCCCGAGAACAGGAAGTCCATCATCGAGGCCATCGCGTTGTTGAAGGACAGCGAGGCCTGGACGGCGGGGGGCGCGTCCGGTGAGGCGGCGGGCATCTGCGAGGACGAGCCGATGTGCATGTTCACGACCGTCCCGGTCTCCTCGCAGGCGGCGAAGAACGGGTCCCAGTACCCGCAGTGGATCGAGGGCAGCCCCAGGTAGGTCGGGATCTCGCTGAAGGTCACGGCCCGCACGCCGCGCGCCGCGTTCCGCTCGATCTCCGCGACGGCGAGGTCCACGTCCCACAGCGGGATCAGGCAGAGCGGGATGAGCCGCCCCCCGCTGTCCCCGCACCACTCCTCGACCATCCAGTCGTTGTACGCGCGGACGCAGGCGAGTCCGACCTCCTTGTCCTTGGCCTCCGCGAAGGTCTGGCCGCAGAAGCGCGGGAAGGTGGGGAAGCAGAGCGAGGCCTCGACGTGGTTCATGTCCATGTCCGCGAGCCGCGCCTTGGGGTCCCAGCAGCCGCGGCGCATCTGCTCGCGCGTGATCCCGTCGAGCGTCATCTCGTCCCGGGAGAAGCCGACGGCGGCGATGATGCGCTTGTACGGGAAGATCTCGTCCTCGTACCGCCACCAGTCCGTGAGCTGGCCCTCCGGGTCGGTGGTGAAGCGGTACTTCCCGCCCACGTACGCCAGCTCGCCGATGCCCGCCGTGAAGGGCTGCGGGCCCCGGTCGCGGTACTTGCCCGGGAGCCAGGTCGCGAAGAGGTGCGCGGGCTCGATGACGTGATCGTCCACGCTGATGACCTTCGGGATGACCTTCGGGATGTCCTTGGCGCCGCTCTCATTGCCGCTCACGCTGTGTCCCCTCACCGCCCGCCGGACCGACCGGCTCGAATCTGACGACCCATCAGATCGAGGCTATGGCGAGGCGGGCCGCACGGCAAGGGGGGCCGGGCCGGACGGCAGGGGGGCCGGGCCGCACGAGGCCTTGCGGTCTCGACCGGCTTCCGCTGAACTGACGGATCGTCAGACAAGTGCGGGCGGGCAGGAGCACGCGGGCACCGGGCGGGAAGGGCACACGATGCAGACGATCTGGCTCAGCGGCGCGGAGTGGTTCGCGATCCTCCGGATCGGGCTCGGCCTCTGGTGGCTGGAGAGCTGGCGGCACAAGGACAAGAAGACCTGGTTCACCGGCGGGGGCATCGGCTGGGCGGCCGGCATCGCCGAGAAGCACCGGTGGCCGGTCGTGCGCCGCGGCTTCGACACCGTGGTGAAACCGCGCCCCCGCCTGATGGCCTACGTCGTCGCGTACGCGGAGCTGGCCCTGGGCCTCGGCCTCATCGCCGGTTTCCTCACGCCGATCGCGCTGGCCTGCGGCCTCCTGCTCAATCTGATCTACCTCGTCCTGATGATCCACGACTGGGCCGAGCAGGGACAGAACCTGATGATGGCACTGATCTCGGCGGTGGCGCTGTTCGCGATGAGCTGGCAGGTGTGGTCGGTGGACGAGGCGTTGGGGTGGTTCCTGTGAGGGGGCGCCCGGGAGGGCGTCGTAGTCGTGAAGGAGATGGGGCGTGAGGGGATCCGGGCGGGATGAGGCTTCGGGCGGAGCCACGGCCGACGAGGCCCTGCGGGCGGGGCACTCGGCTCGGGCGCGCAGTGCTGCGGCGCGGGCTGCCGCTGTGAGCCGGTACGTCGAGCGGGGGCGCGGGGAGGGGCGGGGCCCGGACGGGGGTGCCGGGGCGGACGGAGAGGCCCGGGCGGACGGGGATGTCGAGGTGGCCGCCGTGGGCGAGGAGGTCGTCTGGAAGGCGGCGCATGCGGCCCGGGTGTCCGCGCAGGCCGTCGCCGTGCTCGCCGAGAGCGCCCCCGACCCGGCGGCGGACTCGCGCTGCGCGCGGAACGCCGCGGCGTCCGCCGCGCAGGCCGCCGACATGGCCCGGATCCACGACGGCGACAGCGAACTCGCCGTCGCCGCCTGCGAAGCGGCCCTCAAGGCGGCGCAGGCGGCGGGGGCCGCCGCGAAGGCAGGGGAACTGGGAGCGAACCGTTCCCTGAACGCGGCGGCCGACGAGGCGGAGGCCACGGCGGTCGCGGCGGCGGAACGGGCCGGGTGGGTACGGCCCGGGGAGGAGGTGCCGGGGGTGCCGACGGGGGTGCGGAGCGGGGAGTTGATGCGGATGCTGCATCTGTGAGGGCGGGATCGCGCACCGGGGCGGGGCTCAGGGCAGGAACGCGTTCACCGCCGCTCTGGTCAGAGTGCGGAAGCGTTGTTCGCCGCGGCCTTCGGGGAAGTGGCCGCCGCGTTCGAGGCTGATCACCCCGTGGGCGGCCGCCCACAGAGTGTCGGTGATCTCGTCGACGTCGGCGTCCGGACGCAGCACACCCGCCTCGACGCAGCCGCGGGCCGCCTCCCGCAGGACGTCCAGGCTGGCCGCCGCCGCGGCACGGGACTCCTCGTCCGGTACGAAGCCGGGAATGCCCTCGCCGTGCATGACGCTGTAGAAGTTGGGCTCCGCCAGGGCGTTGGCGCGGTAGGCGCGGCCCACGGCGGCCAGGTACGCGGCCGGGTCGTCGCCGCGCGGCACCTCGGCGAGGCACCGGTGCAGGCGGGCAAAGCCCTCCCGGTACAGCGCGGCCGCGATGCCCTCCTTGGCGCCGAAGAGCCGGTAGAGGACCGTGGTCGAACAGCCCGCCGCCGCGGCCAGGCGGCGCATGCTCAGGGCGGCGGGCCCCTCGTCCGCCAGCAGCCCGGCGGCGAGGTCGAGGACGGCGGCACGGAGGGCTTCCTCGCCCTGGGCCTGGGCTCGGGCGAAGGCGGTGGGGTGGGGCGTGGTGGGCAAGGTGGCTCGCTCCTCGGGGGGACGTCAGGGGTGGGCCGGGCTTTCGGGTGCGCCCTCGGGCGCTCGCACCTTCGGGCACTCGCGCCCCGAGGCACCCGTGCCCTCAGGCACTCGTACCCCGAGGCGCCCGTACCCCTACTGCCAGTCCGGCAACGGCCGGTAGATCGGCACGCCCGCCTCCTCGAGACCGGCGCGCCGGGCGAAGTACTCCTCCCCCATCGGGTCCACCCCGAGCAGCGGCATCGCACTGCGCCATGTCGTCACGTCCTCCGGCGCGAGTTCCGCCGCCGCGGCGAAGTGCCGTTCCGCGGCCTTCTGTTGGCCGTTGCGCAGCAACCACAGCGCCAACGCAGCTTCAGTGCGGGCGAGTTGGCGGTCCGGCGTGCTCGGGTGGGTCAGCTCGGCGACCCCGTTCGCATGCAGGCCCGTGTCGCCCGTCGTCACCCAGCGGCGCAGCGCGGCCAGCGCCTTCGTGGAGTCCAGGCCGCTCATGGAGCGGAACAGGTCGGTGGCGAACTGGGTGTCGTTCGGCCGCGCAATGCGCCCCTCCTCGTCGATCCACACCACGGTGGGGACGTTGAGGAGCTGGTACTGGTCCGCAACGCGGCCGTCGACGTCGATCAGCGCCGGGTGCGTCGGGGCGGCCTCGGCGATCCAGGGCGCCGCGTCCTCGATCCTGCGGTCCACGGCGACGCTGAGCACCGAGAAGCCCTCGTCCGCGAGCGCGGCGTGCTGCCGCTCCCACTCCGGGAGGTCGTAGCGGCAGCCGCACCAGGAGGCCCAGAAGACCAACGCCACCTTGCGGCCGCGCAGTTCACCGAGCCGGTGCTCGGCGCCGTGGACGTCGGGCAGCGCGAAGTCGGGGGCGGTGCCGCCGGTGAGCGTCGCGGAACGGTCGGCGGCGGAGACCCCGAAGGCGACGACACCCTCGTCCGGGCCCACGCCCGCGCTCGCTTCCAGGCTCAGCTCCACCGCGACCGGACGGTTCAGCAAGGCGGCGAAAGCGGTGACGTCCAGCGTTCCGGTGCCCGCCTCGCCAAGGTCCTCCAGGGCGGCGACGGCCGCCGTCGGGACGCAGAGGTCGCCCCGGCACCAGCCCTGCGGCTTGCGCGTGAAGCCCAGGGCGCGCTCCACGTCGGCGAAGGCGAGCCGGACGTGCGGGGTGGCGCCGTCCGCGGCGGGGCGGAGTTCGGCCTCGACGCGGCTCTCGACGTGGTCGTCGAGAACCGTGAGGCGGACGGTGCCCAGCTCGGGCGGGACCGAGGTGCCGTGCATGGTGCCCCCTTCATGGAGTAACGTCGTTTCTGTAAAATAACAGCGTTACTGCACCAAGGCAACGGCGCCGGGAGCACCCCTTCCAGCAAGCGCGCGGGGGCTGTTGGCGGTCGGGCCGGGCACGAGCGCGCCTACCGCACGTCCCGCTCCGCGGCCTCCGCCGCCTCCGCGATGCGCTTGACGGCCGCGAGGCGCCGGTCCCAGTCGGCCGCGAGGGCGGCCATCCAGCGGGCCGTGACGTCCAGCGCCGCGGGCCGTACCGCGTACCGCATCTCGCGTCCGACCCGGTTGCCGGAGACCAGACCGGCGGCGTCCAGGACGGCGAGGTGCTTGACCACGGCCTGGCGGGAGACGGGGAGTTGGTCGGCGAGCCTCGTCGCGGTGGCCTCGCCCCGAGCGGCGAGCAGGTCGAGGAGCCGACGCCGGGTCGGATCGGCCAGCGCGGCCAGCACACCGTCCACAGCCTCGCCCCCACCCTCGATCCCGCCCTCGGCACCCTCGGCGGCCGGGTCCTGGTCGGTCACGCGGCCGACTGCTCGGCTCGCCGCTTGAGCGCGTCGAGCTCCTGGGGCCAGCCGACGGTGTTGTCCCGTACCGCATGGGCGCGCAGCTCCTCGGACCCGACGAGCGCCGCGAATCCGCTCTCCACGACACGGAGCCGCGTCTTGTCGCCCTCCGAAGTCAGCGTGAACTCGACGAGGGTGCTGTTGTCGGCCCGCAGTTCCTCGCCGGGGAACGCACTGGCCCAGCGGTACGCCACATACGTCTGCGGCTCGACCTTCTCCACCCGCACCGGATAGTCCCCGTACTGAGGATTCCGCGCCACGATCGACTCACCTTCCCTGGCCGTGGCCCCCGCCGGACTCGCCTCCTCGGCCACCCAGAACCCGGGCTGGGTCACCAGCGACCAGACCCGGTCCAGGGAGGCGGCGATCAGAGTCTCGCGCTCGATCCGGTCCTGCGGGCCGTCCGGGCTGCGCGGGTCCTGCGGGCTGCTCCCGGTGTCACTCATGGCGGGCTCCTCCTGGGTCTCGGCCTCGACGGTTGGTGCAACCTCAGAGTTGCACATCAAGAGGGGAAGCGCAACCGACGGGTTGCTCCTCGGCGCCCAGCGGGGCACCCGTTGTCAGTGGGTGCTGTCACGCTGCGCTCATGGGATTCTTCGAGGAGTTAGTGCTGCCGGAGGAACCGGCGGAAGCGCGCGATGCGTTGGTCCGGCTCGGGACCCCGGGGGACGACGCGGGACGGGAGGGCCCGCCCGTCGACTGGTTCGTGCCCGTGCTCGTTTCGCAGGTGGGAGTGGCGGGAGCCGGGCCCACCGCCAAGGTGATGACGGTCGGCTGGTCCGTGTGGCCGCAGTCGGTCACCTTGCATCTGGCCGTGTTCGAGCCCGTCCACTGGCAGCAGGGGCGGCGCGGGGGGCGGCAGTCCGGGCTTCGGGTGGGGCTGGCGCTGGCCGACGGACGACGGGTGACCTCACTGGACAGCACGGCGGAGCCGCGCATCGCCGGGCCCGCCGCCCGGGCGTCCGACGAGCAGTCGGGCGGGCTCGTCCCGCTGGACATCGGCACGTCGTTCCGCCACCAGTCGCTGTTCAAGACCGATGTCGACCTGCACCTCGGGGAGTTGCCGCCCGCCGGTGAGACACGGCTCGTGGTGGAGTGGCCCGACGAGGACATCCCGGAGACCAGCACCCCGGTCGACGCCGACACCCTGCGGGCCGCCGCTTCGCGCTCCGTGGAGGTGTGGCCGGACCTCCAGCCGCCCGACCCCGCCACCCAGCCGAGCGCCTTCTCGCTCTTCCGGCGCGGCGGCCCGCCGGACTTCCTCGCCCCGCCCCTCACCCGATGGCAGCGCGACGCCCTGCGCGAGCAGGAAGAGGCCCGGCAGCGCTATGTACCGCGAGGCGACTGGGAGCGCATGGGGTACGCGGACTGGGGCGACGCGGCGCTGATCCGCGCCCGCCTGGAGGGCGGCGCACCGGCCGACGCCTCCCTCTGGGGCTCCACGCCGCTGCACCGCGCGGCCGAGCGGGGTTCCGCCGACGCGGTCGCGGCGCTCCTCGAACACCTCACGGAGATCGACACGCTCGACGACGAGGACAACACCGCCCTCTGGCACGCGGTGTGCAGCATGGACGAGGGGAGCGTCCGCGCGCTCATCGACGCCGGGGCCGACGTCTGGACGCCGCAGGTCGGGGACTGGTCGCCGGGCCGGCTCCTGCTCGGCACGCCGTACGCACCGCTGGTCGCGGACCTGCCGGGCGCCGTCCCCCTCCCGGCCGAGGACGCCGCCGCCTTCCAGGCCGCGGACGCCCTCATCAAGGCCTTCGGCGAGGAGGAGTTGCACACCGAGGGCCTCGGCATCGCCTTCGTCCGCGACGTGGACGGAGACGAGTTGATACGACGACTGGGAGCGGATCCCGGGCGGATCCCCGAGACCGGGCCGCACGACACCCCGTTCGACGACCGGGACTTCGACGCGTCGCTACGGCACGTGGCGGTCGGCGAGATACCCGGCACACCCGGCGGCTGCGTCCTCACGCAGTGGGGGTACATGCCGAGCGACGACGCCGTCCTGCGCGCCATCACGGCGGGCACCGCGGCGTACGGCGTGTACTTCAACGCCAAGGGCGGAACACACGGCACCCTCGCCCGGGACGGCGAGATCATCGAGGGCGAGGAGATCGGCCTCTCCCCGTTCGAGTCCGACCCGCCCGCCTACTGGCACTTCCGCTTCTGGCAGCGCGGTTCCCGCGTCCCGTACTCGGCACGCAGCCTCGCCTATGCCTGCGCGGCGGCCGGGATGCGCGTCAGCGAGGGCCACACCGTCGTCGCCAGGCGGGCTCCGCTGCGCTGGGTGGAGCTGCCTCCGGAGCTTCGGCGCTGAGCAGGCGCCCTCGGGAACGGCCAGGGCACGTGATGTGGATCACTCAGCGGGGTCGATGAGTCCCGGGGACGAGGGCGGTCCAATCAGTGACAAGACCAAACGTGAGACCCAAGGAGGGCGTTGAGATGTCTGCTGCCGCTGCGAAGGGGCCCGCGAGCTACTTTCCTTCCATCGAGGCGAAGTACGGGCGCCCCGTCTCCGAGTGGGTGGAGCTCATTCGGGGATCCGAGCTGAGCAAGCACATGGAACTCGTGAAGTGGCTCAAGGACGAGCA
Source organism: Streptomyces flavofungini (assembly GCF_030388665.1). Taxonomy (NCBI): domain Bacteria; kingdom Bacillati; phylum Actinomycetota; class Actinomycetes; order Kitasatosporales; family Streptomycetaceae; genus Streptomyces; species Streptomyces flavofungini. The sequence continues at coordinate 4,340,514 of NZ_CP128846.1, forward strand.
CGGTCTCGGGCACGGGCACGCGAACGCGCTGGTTGCCCACGCCCGGAGCTGAGCACGGCCGCCGCCCCCGCGAGGACCGCCGCCGCGATCGTCAGCGTGAGGACCGCCGGGTTGACGTACTCGGGGACCCCCACCGAGTACGTCGTGCCGTCCGCCGCGTGGCAGCCGAAGCGCAGCGGGACGTACGTGGCGCTGTAGCTCTCGATCGTCGTCACGTCGGCCGGGTTCTCCGCCTCGACGCAGGCCGCGCCCCGTTCCGTGTCGTCGAAGGCGAGCAGGCGCAGGGCGCCCCAGGCGTAGACGGTCAGGGCGCCCGCGCCCGCCAGCGACGCCGCGGCACCGAGGACGCGGGGGAAGGGCGGGGGTGGCGTCCCCCGGCCGCCGTCCGGGGCGTCCGGGCCGTCCGGGGCGTCAGGGCCGTCCAGGGCGACCGCGCCATTCGGGCTCACGGGTTCCGCGCGTCCGCAGACCACGCGTACCAGCGTGACCGTCGCATACGCCGTCAGGCCCACGGCCAGTACCGACGCCACGAACACGATGCCCATCAGCGAGACGACGCTGTGGCCGTCCATCGGGTCCGTGAACATGTTCCCCCGCCTGCTCTCCTCGCCCGGCTGCCACCAGGCACATGACCCGATTCCAGACTGTTGTCCGAATATCGGTTGATGACTGGGAATCTAGCAGGAGGTCCGCCCGCAGGCGTTATGTACCGACTTCCGCGACTCTCGCAGTGCGTGCCCGCGCGCGGGCGCTCGATGCGCCTGCGCGGCCGCTCCCCTGCGGCCGCGCAGGCGGGTGCGGTGGTCGCTGGACGATGCGCTCAGCCATGCCGCACCGGAACGGACCCGGCGCGGCGGAGTACGGCTCCACCACGGCACCGGAGTCCCGGGTCGAGGGTTGTTCCGTACTCAACAATGCCTCGCGCGGGGTGAGCCGCGCGAGGGCCGACTGGCCCTCGTGCGGGGCCGCCCGGCCCCTGCGTCGGGGCCCCGCCGGGCCGTTCGGCCCCTGGCAGGGAGCAAGCCCTTTCCGTCACCCTTGGCGGGGCACGGTTCTCCGCCCCCGTACGGACATGAATTCGCTGCCGTACGGGCACGGACACGGTCACCGGCGCCCCCTCCGCCGAGCAGGGCCGCCGACCGGCAGACCGATGGACACAACCGGGCCGACCAAGGGGTAGACATGAACAGCACTGCCGCAGCACCGGATCCAGCCCCCACCGACCCCGGCGACCCGCCACGCCCCATCCGCGTCTTCCTCCTCGACGACCACGAGGTCGTCCGGCGCGGGCTGCGCGACCTGCTCGGCGGGGAGCCCGGCATCGAGGTGGTCGGGGAGGCCGCAAGCGGGGAGCAGGCACTGGTCAGGGGGCCCGCGCTGCGGCCCGACGTCGCCGTCCTCGACGTCCGGCTGCCCGACGGCAACGGCATCACCGTCTGCCGTGAACTGCGCTCCCTCATGCCGGAGTTGGCCTGCCTGATGCTCACGTCGTTCGACGACGAGGATGCCCTGCTCGACGCCATCATGGCCGGCGCCGCGGGCTACGTACTCAAGCAGATCAAGGGGTCCGACCTGGTGACGGCCGTGCGGACCGTCGCCTCCGGGCAGTCGCTGCTCGACCCGGCCACGACCGCCCGCCTGATGCGGTCGCTGCGCGGCCCCGAGAGCGAAGCGCCCCCGGAGGACGCCCGGTTGTCCGCCCTCAACGAGCGCGAGCGTGCCATCCTCGCGCTCATCGGGGAAGGGCTCACCAACCGGCAGATCGGCGGGAAGCTGTATCTGTCCGAGAAGACCGTGAAGAACCACATCTCCCGGATGCTGGCCAAGCTGGGCGTCGAGCGACGGGTGCAGGCCGCCGTCATCGCCGCGCAGGTCATGCCGTCCGGCACCGCCCCCAAGGCCGAGCCCGGCTCGCCGCCGTCGCAGGGGTCGACGGTCGGCTGAGGCGATCGGGGCCGTCGGGCTCGGCCCGGCGGCCGGCTGAGGCGATCGGGGCGAGGTCGGGGCCAGCGGGCCGAGGTCGAGGCGACCGGGGCAGGGCCGAGGCCAGCGGGGCGAGGTCAGGGCCAGCGGGGCGAGGCCGCGGCCTGTCGTGCTCGGCGCCGAGGAGGCGCCTACCCCGCCCCCACCACCGGCACCCGCCACTCCAGCCGCGTCCCCCGCTGCTCCCCCGCCCGCACCACCAGCTCGCCCCCGAGCCGCTCGGCCCGCTCGGCGAGGTTCCGCAGCCCGGCGCCGTGCTCGGCCCCGGCGACGCCCCCGGCCCCCGCCCCGGCCGCCCGCCCCGCCCTCGCCCCGGTGTCCACGCCCACCCCTGCCTCCGCCGCCGATTCCACCCCTGCCTCCGCCCCCGCTTCCGCCTCGATGCCCACCCCGTCGTCCACCACCGCCAGTTCCAGCACCCCGTTCCGTACGACCAAGGACACCTCGGCCCTGTGGGCGCGGGCGTGGCGGGCGACGTTGGACAGGGCCTCGTTGAGGACGGCGGCCACGTCGTCGGCGACCGCGCGGGGGACGTCGGTGTCGACCAGGCCTTCCATGCGCAGCGCGGGGGTGAAGCCGAGGGCGGCGGCCGCGTCCTCGATCGCGCGGACCGTGCGGACGCGCAGCCCGGCCGCGCCGCCGGGCGCCTCGTGGTCGCGCAGGCCGAAGATGGTGGAGCGGATGATCTTGATGGTGGCGTCGAGGTCGTCGACGGCCCGGCGCAGCCGCTCGGCGGCGCCGGGGTGCTCCACGAACCGCTGCACGCTCTGCAGCGTCATGCCGGTCGCGAACAGCCGCTGGATCGCCAGGTCGTGCAGGTCCCGGGCGATGCGGTCGCGGTCTTCGAGGAGGCTCATCTGCTCGGCGTCGCGGCGCCGGTCGGCGAGTTCGAGGGCCAGCGCGGCCTGGCCCGCGAAGCCCGTCAGGGGTGTGGTCTCGGCCTCCGAGAAGCCGGGGCGGCCGGTGCTGCGGGCGAGCAGCAGGACCCCGCGGACGTCGTCGCGCGTGCTCATCGGTACGGCGACGGCCGCGCCGATCCCCTCCCACCGGTCGTCCTTGAACGTCACCCGTGCGTCCTTGCGCACATCGGTCGCGGAGACGAGCGCCTGGGCGTCGAGCGCGGCCCCCGCGAACGAGCCCTCGCGCGGCAGGTTGCCACCGAGGTGCGCCTCCGCGCCCAGGCCGAGCGCGATCTCCACCCGCAACTCGCCGTCGCCCTGCATGAGTTCGATCACGCCGAGCTCGGCGGACGTGATCTCCCTGGCCCGCTCCACCATCAGCTCCAGGACCTGCGCCTGCGGCGCACCAGAGAGGACCGCGCTGGTGACCTCCGCGCTCGCCTGCAACCAGCGTTCGCGCAGCCGGGCCTCCTCGTACAGGCGGGCGTTCTCCACGGCCACCCCGGCCGCGACCGCGAGGGTGGCGAGCACCGACTCGTCCTCGGCGTCGAACTCCGCGCCGCCGTGCTTGCCGGTCAGGTAGATGTTGCCGAAGACCTCGTCGCGTACGCGGATGGGGACGCCGAGGAACGAGTGCATCGGCGGGTGGTGCGGCGGGAAGCCGGACGAGGCGGGGTGGTCGGAAAGCTCCGCGAGGCGCAGCGGCTGCGGGTTGCGGATCAGCTCGCCGAGGAGGCCGTGCCCGGAGGGCAGGTCGCCGATCTCGGCGCGCAGTTCGTCGCTGATGCCGACCGGCAGGAACTCGTCCAGCATGCGGCCCTGGCCGATCACGCCGAGCGCGCCGTACTCGGCGTCGACGAGGGCGACCGCCGTCTCCACGATGCGCCGGAGCACCTGGGCCAGGTCCAGCTCCCTGCCGACGGAGAGCACCGCTTCGAGGAGGCTGTGCAGCCGGTCCCGGGTGCCGCGCACGGCGCCGATCCGCGCGGCCAGCTCTTCGAGCAGTTCGTCGAGGCGCAGACGGGTCAACTGGCCGTCATCCGCTCGCTGTTGGACCATCAGCTCCTCCGTTGGACCATCAGCTCCTCCGCCCGAGCAGAAGTGCGCCCCCCGCCTCGCGTCCAGACGCTCACCGTAGCCGGTGAGCGGCGCCGCGTGGAGGCGCTTCACATGGTTGGCCCCCGCACCGGAATCCCCCGGCCCACGGGAACCGATCCCGCGCACCTCACGACCAACTGGCCAAACCCGTACGGGAGTTGGCAGAGAGCAAGGACGGCAGGCAGCGACTGCCGCCGGAGGAAGGAGGGCCGGGATGGACCGCAGGGGTCTGCTGAGGTCGACGGCCGCCGTGGGGGCGGCCGGGGCGACGGTGTGGGGCGCGGGGAGCGCGGCGGCGCACGGGCGGCGGGAGCAGTGGCGGGAGCGACGGGAGGGCCTTGAGGGTTTTGAGGGTCTTGAGGGACAGAAGGAGCGGGCAGGGGGACGCGGGCGGGGACCGCTGCGCGTGCACGTCGTCGTCTTCGACGGCGTCGAGGAGCTGGACTTCGCCGGTCCCGTGGAGGTCTTCGGCGCCGCGCGCTCCGTCGGTCAGAAGGTCGAGACGCGGCTGGTCACGAGCGGTGGTCCGGGCGGCTTCACCGGCCGCTTCGGTACGCGGGTGACGGACGTCGGCGCCTGGGACCCGGACGCGGCCGACGTGATCGTCGTGCCCGGCGGCGGCTTCGCGCAGCGGGACGGCGCCGGGATCTGGGCCGAGATCAAGAAGGGCCGTCTGACCCGCGCCCTGCGGGAGGCCGCCCGGCCCGACCTCACCCTGCTCGGCGTCTGCACCGGCGTGATCGTGCTGCACGCGGCCGGTGTCGTCGGCGACCGGCCGTGCACCACGCACCACCGCGCGAAGGACTACCTGCGCGAGCGCGGCGCCGACGTCCGCGACGCCCGCGTCGTCGATGACGGGAACCTCGTCTGCGCGGGCGGGGTGAGCTCGGGGATCGACGGTGCGCTGTGGCTCCTGGAGCGGGCGCTCGGGGCCGCGCCGACCGGACAGGTGGAGGCGCTGATGGAGTTCGAGCGGAGGGGGACGGTGCTGCGGACGTGAGGCGGGCCCCGGGGCAGCCGGTACTGCGGACGTGAGGCGGACCCTCGGGGCAGCCGGTACTGCGGACGTGAGGCGGACCCTCGGGGCAGCCGGCGCCGGTCCGCCCGCGTCGAGAGCCGCGGGACGCGAGCCGCAGGACGCCAGCCGCAGGACGCCAGCCGCAGGACGCCAGCGCGGGACGCCAGCCGCAGGACGCGAGCCGCAGCGCGCGCCCGGGCGTGAAGTCGGCGCGTGCTCCCTACAGTTGGTCGCCCGCGCGTAGTTCCGTGAGCGGTCCCGTGGTGTCACCATGCGGAGTCCAGGTGCGGCGCGCGGGGCGGGGCGGCTCGGGGTCGCGGGGCGCGGGGCGGAGGCGTGGATGACTGAGGTGTTCTTGCGACGGCTGACGCGGTGGCAGGCTGAGCAGCAGCGCGAGTCGATCGCGAACGTGTACGTGGAGTGCTACGGGCCGGGCGGCATCGGCGAGCCCGGCGGCGCCGACCGGAAGGCGTTCCTTGAGCGGTTCGAACGGCACGTCCAGGAACCCGACTTCGACATGGTGACGGCCGACTCCGGTGCGGTGCTCGCCGGTTGCCTGTACGGGTTCCGGGCCACGCGGGGCAGCGCGCTCCTGGACTCCCTGCGGGACGTCCTGCCTCCCGCCGTGGCCGGGCGCGCCGGGGCGGGCCGCCTCTTCGTGCTCGCGGAGCTGATGGTGCTCCCGGACTACCGGCGGAAGGGCGTGGCCACCCGGCTGCGGGACCTGCTGCTGTCCCGGCACACGACCGACGTGGTCGTCGCGGCGGTGCCGCCCGGGGGCGGGGCCGCCCACGAGGTGCTGCGCGCCTGGTCGTACACGAAGCTGGGTGGGTTCGGGTCGCCGCAGCGGGAGGCGTGGCTGCGGCCGGGGACGGGCTGAGGCCCGGATCCGGCCCAGGGCCCCGGAAAGTTATCCACAGGCTGGGGACCTCGCCAGCGGGCGACCGCTCCGGCCAGGCACTATGGGGCCATGAGTGACACGGGTACGCAGCCGAATGCGGGTACGCAGCCGAACGCAGGGCCGGGCGGGGACAAGGACATCACGTCGTCCGGGAGCACGTCGTCCGGGAGCACGTCATCGGGGACGGAGCCGTCGGGCACGGAGCCGACGCCCGACTGGGAGAAGCGCTTCCGCGCGCCCCGCGTCTCCCTGCCGGACTGGGCCGAGGACGCCCCCGACCACTCCCTGTTCGTGTCGAACGCCACGGGGACGTACGAGCTGTACGCGTGGAACCGCGCCACGGGCGAGCAGCGCCAGGTCACCGACCGGCCGAACGGCACGACGGACGGCCTCCTCTCGCCGGACGGCCGCTGGATCTGGTGGTTCAACGACAAGGACGGCGACGAGTTCGGCGTGTGGATGCGCCAGCCCTTCGACGGCAGCGGCCAGGACGAGCCCGCCGTGCCGGGCCTGGAGCCGTCGTATCCGGCAGGCCTCGCCATCGGCCGCGACGGGCGCACGGTCGTGGTCGGCAGGTCGACGGACGAGGTCGGCACGACGATCCACGTCGTCCGCGCCGACGCCGCCCCCGGCGAGACGCCCGCCGAGATCTACCGCCACCGCGAGTCCGCGGGCCTCGGCGACCTCTCGCACGACGGCACCCTGATCGCCATCGAGCACACGGAGCACGGCGACGCGATGCACCCCGCGCTGCGCGTCGTGCGCGCCGACGGCTCGACCGTCGCCGAGCTCGACGACAGCGAGGGCGGCACGGTCGAGCTGGGCCTGGAGGTCCTCGGCTTCGCCCCGGTGGACGGCGACACCCGCCTCCTGGTGGGCCACCAGCGCCGCGGCCGCTGGGAGCCGATGGTGTGGGACGTGGCCACGGGCGAGCAGACCGACCTGGCCCTCGACCTGCCCGGCGACGTCTCCGCCGAGTGGTATCCGGACGGCTCCGCGCTGCTCGTCGGGCACGGCTTCGAGGCCCGCGGCGACCTGTGGCGGTACGACCTCGCGAGCCGCGAGCTGACCCGGGTCGAGACCCCCCGCGGCTCCGTCTCCGGCGCCACCGCCCGCCCCGACGGCACCGTCGAGTACATGTGGTCGTCCGCCGCCGAGCCGCCCGTCCTGCGCTCCACCTCCGGCAAGGTCGTCCTCGACCCGCCCGGCATGAAGGCGCCCCGCTCCGTGCCCGTCGAGGACGTGTGGGTGGACGGGCCGGGCGGCCGCATCCACGCCCTCGTCCAGAAGCCCGCCGGGGCGAACGGGCCGCTGCCCACCGTCTTCGAGGTGCACGGCGGTCCGACCTGGCACGACAGCGACTCCTTCGCGGCCGGTCCCGCCGCCTGGGTCGACCACGGGTACGCGGTCGTGCGCGTCAACTACCGCGGCTCCACCGGCTACGGCCGCGAGTGGACCGACGCCCTCAAGCACCGCGTCGGCCTCATCGAGCTGGAGGACATCGCCGCGGTGCGCGAGTGGGCCGTCTCGTCCGGGCTCGCCGACCCCGACCGCCTCATCCTCTCCGGCGGCTCCTGGGGCGGGTACCTCACCCTCCTCGGGCTCGGTACGCAGCCCGACGCGTGGGCGCTCGGGCTCGCCGCGGTGCCCGTCGCCGACTACGTGACCGCGTACCACGACGAGATGGAGGCCCTGAAGGCCATCGACCGCACCTTCTTCGGGGGCACCCCCGAAGAGGTCCCCGACCGGTTCTCCGCCTCCTCCCCGCTCACCTACGTCGACTCCGTCAAGGTGCCCGTCTACATCTCCGCCGGGGTGAACGACCCCCGGTGCCCCATCCGCCAGGTCGAGAACTACGTCGACCGGCTCGCCGCGCGCGGCGCCGTCCACGAGGTCTATCGCTACGACGCGGGCCACGGATCCCTCGTCGTGGACGAACGCATCAAGCAGGTGGCTCTTGAGCTGGACTTCGCGGGGCGGCATCTGGGGTAGTGGGGGTGTGGGGGGGGCCGGGCCCTGCCGGGGGCTCCCCAACCCCGCCCCTTCCCGAAACCGGGGCTGCGCCCCTGGACCCCGGGCGGGGTGGGTGTCCCGTGGCGGGTGGGACACTCCTCCCCCGAATCGGCGCTCCGCGCCTCGTCCTCAAGCGCCGGACGGGCTGAGACATCCCCGGGCCGGGCTGAAGGGTGACACGGACGGGGCCGGGGAGCGGGGCCGGGGAGCGGCGGCGTGGAGCGGCGACGTGGAGCGGGGGCCGAGAGGCGGCGGCGGGGCGCGGTGGCCGTGGAGCGGTGGCGGGGCGCGGTGCGTCGGGGCTGAAGGTGCCGGGCTTCTGGCCAGCAGAATGCAGGCGGGGGCGGGCGGGTGGGAGAAAGCCCGTCCGGCGATTGAGGACGAGGCGCGGAGCGCCGATCCCGGGGGTGCCCCCTTCCGGGCTGAGGGTGCCGGGCTGCTGGCCCGCAGGGGGCGAGTTCGGGCGGGCGGGTGGGAGAGAGCCCGTCCGGCGATTGAGGACAAGGCGCGGAGCGCCGATCCCGGGGGAGGAGTGTCCCACCCGCACGGGACACCCACCCCGAGGGCAGCCCCGCCGCCACGCGCCCGTACCGTGGGGGGTGTGTACCGGTTCCTGCTGACGCCCCGCTGGTGGGGCATCAACCTCTTCGTCGCCCTGGCGATCCCCGTGTGCCTCTTCATGGGCTCCTGGCAGCTCAGCCGCTTCGAGGACCGCGTCGAGGACCACAAGGACGCCGAGCGGCAGGCGACGACGGACACGGGCGCCGCCCGGCCGCTGGCCTCGCTGCTGCCGGTGGACCGGAAGACCTCGGGCGAGAAGGCGACGGCGACCGGCCGGTGGGGCAGGCAACTCCTGGTCCCGAACCGGGAGTTGGACGACAAGAGCGGGTACTACGTCCTGACGATGCTGCGTACCGACGGCGGCAGGTCACTGCCGGTGGTGCGGGGCTGGCTGCCGGGGACGGCGGACGCGAAGAAGGCCCCGGCACCGCCGAAGGGCGAGGTCACGGTCACCGGCGCGCTGCAGGCCTCGGAGAGCCGGAGCTCGAAGGGCGTGACCACGGCGGGCGGCCTTCCGCCCGGCCAGGTGGGCATGATCAGCGCGGCGTCCCTGGTGAACATGGTCCCGGACGACTTGTACGACGCGTGGGTCACGCTGGACCGGGGCACGGGGCCGCTGACGCCGGTGCCCGCGACGGCGCCGGAGGACTCGGGCCTGAGCATGAAGGCCTTCCAGAACCTCGGCTACACCGGTGAGTGGTTCGTCTTCGCGGGCTTCCTGGTGTTCATGTGGTTCCGGCTGTTCCGCCGGGACCGGGAGCTCGCACGGGACGCCGAGCTGGGGCTCGTACCGGAGGCCACGGAGGCGCAACCGGACGCCGCAGAGGCACGGCCGCACACCCCAGAGGCACGACCGGACACCGCTAAGGCGTGAGCGCACCCCGCTGAGCCCGGCGGAAGCCCCCCGGAGGCCCGCAGGGGCTCCCGGAACATGTCACCACGCACGCACCACGCGCACGCGCCACGTGTCACCACGCACGACGCACACCGCGCGCCCCGCGCGTCACTGCGCCGCAAGCACCCCGGTCTTGTACACGGTCCCCGCACACGCGTTGGGCACCGTCGCGCCCGCGGAGGGCGAGCCCGGCTCGGCCGTCAGGGACACGGCGACCTTGCCGTCCTCCGTGCCCTCCTCACGGACCAGCTGCGTCGTCGTACCGTCCGGAGCGCCGCTCTCGGAGCCGCCGCCCGCGCTGCCACCGCCGCTGTCGCTCGGCGTGGGGTTGGGCGAGGGATCGCCGCCGTCGGACGGGCAGGACCCCGAGGGGACGAAGGCGAACCGCACCTCGTACGCGGCGCCGGGCTTCAGGACGAGCGCGCTGGACTCCTGCGCCGGGTCGGGCAGGCCGGTCGCGGCGTCGCCCGCCGTGTGGTCGACGACGTTCACGTTCGCGGGGTCGGCCGCGCCCAGGGCCGCGGCGTTGACGCTGCCGGCCGAGTTCACGGTGCAGCTGCTGCTGGAGGTGTTGGAGACGCGGAAGGTGCCGTAGACCGTGCCGTTGGCCTCGGCGGGGGCGACGGAGCCGGTGGCGCCGAGCTGGGCGGCGTCGCAGCTGGGCGAGGACACGGCGTCCGTGTCGTCGTCCGTCGGGTCGGGGCCGCCGGTGACGCCGCCCTGCTTGCCGTCCTTGCTCTTGCCGTCCTTGCCCTTCCCCTCCTTGCCCTTCTCTTCCTTCTTGTCCTTCTTGTCTTCCTTGTCCTTGACCTTGTCGCCCTTGTCGCGGTCGTCACGGTCCTTGGTGCCGCCGGTGTCGCCCTGGCTGGGCTGGTCGCTGCCCGCGCCGATGATGGAGGGCCGCGCGTCCGAGTCGCCGCCGGAACCGGCGACGTGCACGAGGGCCGGGATGGCCGTGCCAACGAGGAGCGCCGCGGCCGCCATGCCGACGAGGGCCTGGCGCTTGCGGGCGCGGCGCGCGGGCACCGCGTGCCGCAGCCGCTCCAGGGCGGCGTCGCCCGGCTGGATCTCCTGCACGGCCTGCTGGAGCATGCGCCGCAGCGCGAGTTCGTCGCCGTGCAGACCGTCGGGGTCGTCAGGGTCGTGGGAGTCACCGCCACCGAAGGGGCCGCCGCCGAAGGGGCCACCACCGGAGCCGCCGCTGCCGGAGCCGCCGCCCGGTCCCGTACCGCGCGAACCGCCGCCCTCGCCTGCGGCCGCACCGCCGCTCCGGGCACCGCCGTCCGCACCACTGCCCTGAGCACTGCCGACCTGAGCACTGCCTCCCGGGCCGTCGCCGCGGGCGGGGCCGTCGTCCGACGCGCCCTCCTGCGGGCCGTCGCCGGAATCGCTCACGATCAGGCCGAGTACGCCGAGTCCGCGGTCGGGGCGGCCCTTGCCGCTCGGCCCGTGCTTCACAGTTCCGTTCCCAGCGTCTTGCCCGCAGGCGCGCTCGGCGTCCCGCTCCTCGTACATGCCCTGCTCGTCCGTGGCGCTCGGCTTGTCCAGCGCGCCGCTCGCCGTGGCGCTCGGCTTGTTCAGCGAACTCGGCTTGTTCAGCGAACTCGGCTTGTCCAGCGCGTCCCGCGTCCTGCGCCTCTCCCGCACGTCCCCGCGCGCGAGCACGTCCCGCTCCTGGAGCGCGCCGTTCTCGCCCGCCGCTCCCTTGCCCTGGTGTCCCCTGTCCGTCATGCCGGGGCCTCCATGGCGACGCGCAGGGCGGCGATGCCCCGCGAGCCGTACGCCTTGACCGAGCCGAGGGATATCCCGAGGGTCTCGGCGACCTGGGCCTCGGTCATGTCCGCGAAGTACCGCAGGACGAGGACCTCGCGCTGGCGGCGCTGCAGGCCGCGCATGGCCTTGATGAGTTCGTCGCGCTCCAGGAGGTCGTACGCGCCCTCCTCGGCGCTCGCCATGTCCGGCATCGGCTTGGTGAGCAGCTTCAGGCCGAGGATGCGGCGGCGCAGCGCGGACCGGGAGAGGTTGACGACGGTCTGGCGGAGGTAGGCCAGGGTCTTCTCGGGGTCGCGTACGCGCTTGCGCGCGGAGTGCACGCGGATGAACGCCTCCTGCACGACGTCCTCGCAGGAGGCGGTGTCGTCGAGGAGCAGCGCCGCGAGGCCCAGCAGCGACCTGTAGTGGGCGCGGTAGGTCTCGGTGAGATGGTCGACGGTGGTGCCCGCGATCACGCTCAACTCATCGCCCTCGCGCTGAGTCGGGATGCGGGCGGGCCGCGCTGCGGGCATGGGGGCGATCACCGGCATGCCACCGGGAACGCGCGGGCGCCTGGGCGGTCGCAAGGCCACCGCGCCGCTCGCTGCTGTGAAGTCCAGTACCTCTGCCACGCCTGTTTGACACGCTTCCCCCCATCAGGGTTGTACGCGTCGGGTGTGGCGTTCCGCATCGCCTGCCCGGTGCGGGCCGCAGGCGCCGTGGTCGCGGCGTGCGCTGCGGTTGCGGGAACCGCTCGCGACGATGCATCAAAAGCCCCCATGCGTACCAGCTCTTCCCCTATGCCCCATATTCTTTTTCGCAGCGCTTCAGGCCACCCACTGGAGGACGACGGCGAAGACGCGCGCCACGCCGTCGCGGTTGCACGACGCGGAAACCGAATCTTCGAACGCGGAGACGCCCCAGTTCAAGCGGTCTGGACCATCGGATCGAACACAGAACTTACACAGTTCCTACAACGCCTTCCGCTCCGGGAGGCCCCAACGGCCACGGAAGCACCGCCTCCGCGTCTCCGGCCGGCCTCGCTCAGGCTCCGCCGGTGAACTCGCCCGCCACCAGCTCCGCGATCTGCGTGGTGTTCAGGGCCGCGCCCTTGCGCAAGTTGTCCCCGCACGCGAAGAATTCCAGCGCCGTCGGGTCGTCGAGGGCGCGGCGCAGCCGTCCGACCCACGTCGGATCGGTGCCCGTGGCGTCGGCGGGGGTCGGGAACTCACCGGCGGCGGGGTCGTCGAAAAGGACGACGCCCGGCGCGGTCGCCAGGATCTCGCGGGCGTGCGCCACGGTCACCTCGGCCTCGAAGCGCGCGTGCACCGTCACCGAGTGGGTGGTGACGACGGGGACGCGGACGCAGGTGACGGCGACCTTCAGGTCGGGCAGGCCGAGGATCTTGCGGGACTCGTCGCGGACCTTCATCTCCTCCGAGGACCAGCCGTCCTCGCGGAGCGCGCCGACCCACGGCACGACGTTCAGGGCGACGGGCTCGGGGAAGGGCCCGGTGTCGTCGCCCACGGCCCGGCGGACGTCACCGGGGCCGGTGCCGAGCTCCGAGCCCGCGACGAGCTTCAGCTGCCGCCGCAGGGTGTCGATGCCGTCCTTCCCGGCCCCGCTCACCGCCTGGTACGAGGAGACGATCAGCTCGCGCAGGCCGAACTCGGCGTGCAGGGCGCCGAGGGCGACGATCATCGACAGGGTGGTGCAGTTGGGGTTGGCCACGATGCCGCGGGGCCGCAGCCGGGCGGCGTGCGGGTTGACCTCGGGCACGACCAGCGGGACGTCCGGGTCCATCCGGAAGGCGGCGGAGTTGTCGACGACCACGACGCCGCGGGAGGCGGCGATGGGCGCCCACTGCTCGGCGACGTCGACGGGGACGTCGAACATGGCGACGTCCACGCCGTCGAAGACGTCCTCGCTGAGCGCGAGGACCTCGACCTCCGCACCGCGCACGGCCAGCTTGCGGCCGGCCGAGCGCGGTGAGGCGACGAGTCGGATCTCGCCCCAGATGTCGGCGTGCTGCGACAGGATCTGGAGCATCACCGTGCCGACGGCCCCGGTCGCTCCGACGACCGCGAGCGTCGGCTTGCGGCTCATCGCCCGGTGCCTCCATAGACCACGGCCTCGTCGGAGTCCGAGTCGAGCCCGAAGGCGGTGTGCACGGCGCGCACGGCCTCGTTCACGTCGTCGGCGCGGGTGACCACGGAGATGCGGATCTCGGACGTCGAGATCAGCTCGATGTTCACGCCCGCGTCGCTCAGCGCCTCGAAGAAGGTCGCCGTGACACCGGGGTTGGTCTTCATGCCGGCGCCGACGAGGGAGATCTTCGCGATCTGGTCGTCGTAGCGCAGGGAGTCGAAGCCGACCTGGGCGCGGGTCTTCTCCAGCGCGTCGATGGCCTTGCGGCCCTCGGTCTTCGGCAGCGTGAAGGAGATGTCGGTCAGGCCCGTCGAGGCGGCCGACACGTTCTGCACGACCATGTCGATGTTGACCTCGGCGTCGGCGATCGCCCGGAAGATCGACGCGGCCTCGCCCGGCTTGTCCGGGACGCCCACGACCGTGATCTTGGCCTCGGACGTGTCGTGCGCGACACCGGAGATGATGGCCTGCTCCACCTTGCGGTCCCCTTGCGGTTCGTTGCTGACCCAGGTGCCCTGCAGTCCGCTGAAGGACGAGCGCACGTGGATCGGGATGTTGTAACGGCGGGCGTACTCCACGCAGCGGTGGAGCAGCACCTTGGACCCGGAGCTGGCGAGCTCCAGCATGTCCTCGAACGAGATCCACTCGATCTTCCGCGCCTTCTTCACGACGCGCGGGTCGGCGGTGAACACACCGTCGACGTCCGTGTAGATCTCGCAGACCTCCGCGTCGAGCGCGGCGGCGAGGGCGACAGCGGTGGTGTCGGAGCCGCCGCGGCCCAGCGTGGTGATGTTCTTGCCCTCCTGGCTGACGCCCTGGAACCCGGCGACGATGGCGATGTTGCCCTCGTCGATCGAGGTCCGGATGCGGCCGGGCGTGACATCGATGATGCGCGCTTTGTTGTGCACCGAGTCGGTGATGACACCGGCCTGGCTGCCGGTGAACGACTGGGCGGCGTGGCCCAGGTTTTTGATCGCCATGGCAAGGAGGGCCATGGAGATCCGCTCTCCGGCGGTCAGCAGCATGTCGAATTCGCGCCCGGCAGGAATCGGCGATACCTGTCCGGCGAGATCGATCAACTCATCCGTCGTGTCACCCATCGCCGACACCACGACAACGACCTGGTGGCCGTTCTTCTTGGCGTCGACGATCCTCTTGGCGACCCGCTTGATGCCCTCGGCATCGGCTACGGAGGAGCCTCCGTACTTCTGCACGACAAGGCCCACGTGCGCTCCTCGCTCAATCCGTCTCGTTCCGCATCACTGCGGTCGGCTCAGTCTAACGAGCGGCCGAAATCCGCCCCGCGAGTATCAGATCGTGAGATGTCCCGCTCACGCCTTGATCATCACGGTGGCCCTTTGTCCTCCGGCCGCTCCGGGGAGTCCTCTGCCCGCTGCGAACCGGGGCACTCCGGAAAGTGGGCCGGGTCACATGGGTCGGCGGCGTTCAGTCCACGTACTCCTTGAGCTTCTCCGTGTCGAGGGTGATGCCGACCGGGCCGGGCAGCTCCACGCTGTCACCGAAGGATCGCCGGGTCACGCGGCGGTACGTTCCGTCCTTCAAGTCGGCGTACACCCGGACCTCGTTGTTCTCGCGGTCGACGAGCAGATAGACGGGGATACCTGTGGCGGCGTAGGCGTCGGGCTTCTCGACACGGTCGCGGCTGTCGGCGTCGCGATCACAGGAAGTGACCTCCACGGCCATCAGCACCCCCGCGGGGTCGGCCCATTGCCCTTGGCCCACGAAGTTCTCGTCCGGCGCGAGCACACCGTCCGGAATGGCTCGCCCCTTCCGGTACCCCTTGACCTTCAGCCCTTGCTCCGGAAACAGGGACAGCTCGGGGCGCCGCTGCATGCAGTACTTGATCAGCCACATGACGATCTGGCCGTGAGAACCGTCCGGCACGGGCTTGACCTGGACCTTTCCATTGATGAACTCCAGCCGCACGGTCTCGGGCGCGCAGCGGGCCAGCTCCTCGAAGTCCTCGATGGACATCTGGGGCCGGTCCGTGGTCCTGGGGGTCATGGCGTCGCCTCCTTGACTCCATGGTGCCCGGACCAGCTCGTGTTGCACGCTCATCCGCGCCCCCTCGGCGCCGGCCCGGCCGCACGGCGGGCCTCGTCGACGGCCACCGGCGGCTCCACCGGGCAGAGGCCAGGCAGAAGCGCCTCCAGGGCGAACTCGCGCGGCGGTCCCGCCTCGTCATCGATGCCGCACTCCGCGCGGCACTCGGCGCACAGCCCGTTGATGAGCTCCGCGGACGTCTCCGGCTCTTCGCAGAGGCCGCAGACGATCACCGCCCGGGTGACGCGGGCGCGCAGCCGGGTCTTGCCCGGGCCCTTGGGCAGCTTGGCGGGCTTGGGGGGCATCTTGTTCTCCAATCGGATACGGGTGAAGCCGCCCGGGTTGGTGACGGCCTCGGGTAGCCCGGAGGCCAGCTCCTGGAGCAGGTCGGCCGGGGTCGCCCCGCGTGCCAGCCACTCGGCGGCGAGGGGTTCGAGGGCCCGGCAGTCACGCTCGGACAGCGCGAGCCGCGAGTCCGCTGCGCGGAGCCGGACGAGGGCTTGGTGGGCGGCGCTTGCCTCCGGCCAGGGTTCAGCGGGGACGGCCTCCGGCCCGGGTCCGGCGGGCTCGGGCTCCGCCTCGGGTTCGGCCTCTTCGTCGACCCGGGCGAGGCCCGGACCGTACTGGTCCGTCACGTCCCGCCCGTGCCGCTCCCGCGCGAACTCGGCCCACCATTCAGCCGACTTGGGCTCCCTGGACCAGTACGTCCTGGTCACCCAGCGCATCGAGTTGTCCTCGATGGTCAGGTGTTCCTTGATCCAGCGGAGGTGGCCCGCCGTGATCAGGTTTCCCATCGACGTACGGACGGCTTGCTGGCCGTAGCGCGGATGCTCGGCGGCGATGACCTTGTGACCCATCGCCGCGCCAACGGCGAGGTGGTCGATGAAGGTCGCGATCTCCGCGTCGCGTGCGCCCAAGTGTGCGAAGTCGGCTTCGCTGTGCGGGGCTTCGTCACCCGCGGGGCGTTTGCCGTAGCCCGTTTTCGCCATGGGGTGCGACGGGGACGGCAGGACAGGATTAAGCTTGGCGTAAGCCACGATCGAAGCTCGCAATTCGATCCGTAGGTCTAGGCCTCGGTACCGGTGTTGGCGCACCGGCCGGGGCCGTTTCTTTGTCGCGAACCTAGGCCGACTTTACGTTCCGAAGCAAGCTGACCACGGAACGTCACCCTTGAGGGTGATGCACCGTTCAACTCCCTTAGCGGGTGGGTTGGTTGGGTCTGAATTCAACCAACCAAACCCCGGGGGAAGAGCTCGGGTCCCGGGGCTCAAGCTCCGGGCCGACCTGCGGAGATGAAGGCCTTCCAGGCGGGGGGAGAGACGTTCAGGCGGGGGCCTGCGGTCTGCTTGGAGTCGCGTATGTGGACGGCGTCGGGTTCGCCGAGGGCGACTTCGACGCAGGCATCGCCCTCGTCGTCGCTGTAGCTGGACTTGAACCATCGCAGTGCTGCGTTCATAGGGCACCCACCATCCGCTCGATGAAGCGGGACGACTCATCCGGGTCGAGAGCCACTGTACGCAGCATGCCGAGGCGCTCAATGTGCGCGCTCACCACCTCGGGGTCGGCCGTCAGTTGGCTCACCGACTGTCCCGTCGAGTAGGCGAGACGTTCGTGTTCACGGGTTTCCAGCAACACCATGGGCCCGATGAGGGCGGTGGACGTCGCCCGCTCGTAAGGCAGCACCTGCAACTCGACGTTGGGCAGCTCCCCCATCTCCAGCAGGTGGTTCAACTGCTCCTTGTACACATCCGGGCCGCCCAACGGGCACCGCAGCACCGCCTCGTAGATCACGAAGCTGAACGACACCGGGGGCTTGCACGTGAGGAGCGCCTGCCGTTCCAGCCGAGCCGCGATCCGCTCTGCAGCCGTTCCGTCATCGACCGGCGGGCGGCGGTTGCCGATGAGGAAACGTACGTAGGCATCAGACTGCAACAACCCTGGGATCAGGGCGATTTCGTACCACCACAAGCTGATCGCATCCCGCTCGTACTGCATGAAGTCCTGAGCCCTAGCCGGAAACGGCTCCCGCCTCACATAGTCCTTACCCGCGCTCAGCAACCCTTCCGCATGGCACAACTCATCGGCCACATCCAGGACCCGGGCCGTCGGCATCCGTACGCCCTGCTCCATCGCCTTGATGGTGTCCGGCGAGTAGTTGGACGCCGCCCCCAGCTCCTCGCGCGTCACGTTCGCCTTGGTGCGCCAGCGTTTCAGCTGGTTGCCGCCGTACCTCCACGTACCGGGAGACGTGGAGTTGTACTGGACCGACACAGCGGCCACCTCCCACAGCTACACGTGCGCGTGTCACCCCGCAGTCACTACCGAGCGTAGCCCGCCGGGCAGCACGGTGTGACCATGAACTACGCGATTCACTGGCCCGACTGGGTCCCGGTGGCGGGCCACCAACTCCGGGTGTCCGGCGTGCACTTCGACGCGCTGCGCGTCCCCGGCGTACGCGGGGAGCTGGTGGCGGCGCGCCTGATCGAGGAGGCGGACGGGGACGCGGGCCCCGTGATCTGCGAGGCCGTCGGCTTCCGGTGGATGTACTTCCTGGTGGCGCCCGGCACGGCGAGGGGGTACGCCTGGCCGCTCGGGGTGCAGCGGTTCGGCGGGGCGGGCTGCCGCACGGTGACGTACATCGGCGTACCGGCCCTGGACGGCAACACCTGGCCGCTGCGCTGGTACAGCGAGCCGACGCCGACGGCGCCGTTCGTGGACGCGGCGATGCTGCGGGCGGCGCTGGAGTGCGCGCCCGCCTAGGCTCCGGGGCCAGGCCCCCTCGGCAGCTCCACGGTGACGCGGAGCCCGCCCTCGGGGCGCGGGGCGAGGGTGAGGGTGCCGTCGTGCGCGTGGGTGATGGTCTTGACGATGGCGAGGCCGAGGCCGAGGCCCGCGTGGTCGGCGGTGTGCAGGCGTTCGGCACCGCGCTGGAAGGGTTCGGTGAGGGTCGCGGCCAGCTCGGCGGAGACCTCCTCGCCGGTGTTCTCGACGGTGAGCGCCACCGTCCTGGGGCGCAGGGCGGTGGTGACCCACACCGTGCCGCGCGCGGGCACGTTGTGGACGATCGCGTTGTGCACGAGGTTCGTCGTCAGCTGGAGCAGGAGCGCCTGCGAGCCGGACGTCGGGGTGATGTCGCCGGAGGTCTCCAGGGTGACCCCGCGCTTCTCGGCGAGGGGGAGGAGGGTTTCGGTGGCCTCTTCCGCCATCAGGGACAGGTCGACGTGTTCCCGGGTGAAGGCGCGCTGGTCGGCACGGCTGAGCAGGAGCAGGGCCTCGGTGAGGTCGATGGCGCGGGTGTTGACGGTGTGGAGGCGGTCCATGACTTCCTTCGCGTCATGGTCCGGATCGGTGCGGGCCACGTCGATCAGCGTCTTGGAGACGGCCAGCGGGGTGCGCAGCTCGTGCGAGGCGTTGGCCGCGAACCTCCGCTGCTCGCCGACGTGCGCTTCGAGGCGCGCGAGCATCGCGTCGAAAGCGTCGGCGAGTTCGCGGAACTCGTCCTTGCGGCCCGGCATGCGGATCCGGTGGGAGAGCGATCCGTCGGCGGCCATGCGGGTGGCGTCCGTGATGCGGGTCAGCGGGGCGAGCATGCGACCGGCGAGGAACCATCCGCCCAGGAGTCCGAAGACCAGCAGGAACACCATGACCCCGGCTGCCGTCGGCGCGAACCCGCGCACCATGTCGGTGCCCGGAGTCTGTCTCCACGCCCCCTCCTCGTTGGTCCGCAACCATCCCTGGCTCAGCAGGAAGAACCCCGCGGCGCCGATGAGCAGCACCCCCGCGAGCATGAGGAATCCGGTGTAGCTGAGGGTGAGCTTGAGGCGGACGCTCAGACCGGACCGCCTAGTCACGGTCATCGCTCCCGCGCCCGGTGCCGGGCGTCGTGTCGATGCGGTAGCCGACGCCCGGCACGGTGGCGATGAGCCAGGGTTCGCCGAGGCGTTTGCGCAGGGCGGAGACCGTGATGCGGACGGCGTTGGTGAACGGGTCGGCGTTCTCGTCCCACGCGCGCTCCAGGAGCTCTTCGGCGCTGACGACACCGCCTTCGGCGGCGACGAGGACTTCGAGGACCGCGAACTGTTTGCGGGTGAGCGCGACGTAGCGGTCGTCGCGGTAGACCTCGCGGCGGAACGGGTCCAGGCGCAGGCCCGCGATCTCCCGCACGGGGGGCCTGCTGTGGGCGCGTCTGCGGTCGAGTGCCCTGAGCCTGAGCGCGAGTTCACGGAGCTCGAAGGGTTTCGTGAGGTAGTCGTCGGCGCCGAGTTCGAACCCGGAGGCCTTGTCGTCGAGGCGGTCGGCCGCGGTGAGCATGAGGATCGGCATGCCGCTGCCGGAGGCGACGATGCGCTTGGCGATCTCGTCGCCCGACGGCCCGGGCACATCGCGGTCGAGTACGGCGATGTCGTACGCGTTGACGCTCAGCAGCTCAAGCGCGGTGTCGCCGTCACCCGCGATGTCCGCCGCGATCGCCTCCAGGCGCAGGCCGTCGCGAATGGCCTCCGCCAGATAGGGCTCGTCCTCGACGATCAGCACACGCATGACACAGACGCTACAAGCGGCCGCATATCGTCGGCATATCGAAAACCGCATACCCGCCCGCAACACCCCGGTTCCTTCACTGGCGGTATGACGCGAACTCCCTCATCAGCGCGAACAGCGCCCCATCGGACGCGATGGCTCCTCTTCCTCTTAGTGGCCACGGCCGTCACCATCACCGTCCTCGTCCACCAGGCACGCAAGCCCTCGTCCTCCCTCTCGCCCCCGTCCTACGGCTCCGGGGCGTCCCCGAACGGCGCCGCCCGGGGTGAGGTCCGTGGCCCGCTCACCGAGGCCGACGGCGTCGTCCCCGACCACGTGACGATCCACGACGACGGGATACCGGCCGTGGCCCGCCTCGACGAGGGCCTGCGCGACGCCCTGCGCGAAGCGGCGGGGGACGCCTCGGACGACGACGTCGACTTCTACGTCAACAGCGGCTGGCGCTCACCGGACTACCAGAACCAGCTCCTGCGCGAGGCCGTCGCCAAGTACGGCTCGAAGGACGAGGCCGCCCGCTGGGTGGCCACCGCGACGACGTCCCCGCACGTGGCGGGCGACGCGGTCGACATCGGGGACTCCGACGCCCAGAAGTGGCTGTCCGCGCACGGCGCCGCGTACGGGCTCTGCCAGATCTACCGCAACGAGCCCTGGCACTACGAACTGCGCGACCACGCGGCCGACCGAGGCTGCCCCCACATGTACGCCGACCCCACCGAGGACCCGAGGACACGGCAGTGACCAGCACCATCCCGAGCACAGCCCCAGCCACAGACACGGGCACGGACACAGGCACGGACACGGACACAGACACCGGCACCGGCACCGGCACCGGCACCACGCCTTGGCGCGCCGCCCTCCACCGGGCCAAGCGCGCCTGCTCCCGCCCGGACCCCTGGAAGCGCGGCCCGCTCCTCACGGCCCTCGCCCTGCTCCTCGGCCTCTTCCTCCTCCTGCACGCGTGGATCCCGAACCGCATCGGGAACGTCGGCAGCCTGGTGGAGACCTTCCTGCCGTGGTTCGGCCTGTTCGTCCCCGTGCTGCTCGCCGGGGCGCTCTGGCGCCGCTCCGCCGCCGCGCTGTGCGCGCTGCTGCTGCCGGTCACGGTGTGGCTGAACCTCTTCGGCGGGCTGCTCGACGACAAGTCCCAGGCGGGCGGCGACCTCACCGTGGCCAGCCACAACGTCGGCGCCGAGAACCCCGACCCGGCGGGCACCGCCCGCGACCTGGCCGCCTCCGGCGCGGACGTACTGGCCCTCGAGGAGATCAGCGCGCAGGCGAAGCCCCGGTACGAGCAGGCGCTGGCGAAGGCGTACCCGCACTACGTGGTCCTCGGCACGGTCGGCCTGTGGAGCAAGCTGCCGCTGTCGGACACCCGGCCGGTCGACACCGAGCAGGACGTGGGGCCGCTGGGCGACGCCAAGCCGGCCGACGTCACGCTGACGGACAACCGGGCGCTGCGGGCCACGGTGGCCACGGACCAGGGCCCGCTCGCGGTGTACGTGGCCCACCTGGGGTCCGTGCGGGTGGTCCCCGGGGACGGCTTCGCGACCGGGCACCGGGACCGTGGCGCGCGGGCGCTCACCAAGGCCGTCGCCGCCGAGCGGAACGAGCGGGTGGTGCTGCTCGGCGACCTGAACGGCGCCCTGGACGACCGCGCGTTCGCCGGGCTCACCGCACGGATGGACTCGGCCCAGGAGAAGGCCGGGGACGGCTTCGGCTTCACCTGGCCCGCGCGGTTCCCCGTCGCCCGGATCGACCAGATCCTGGTCCGCGGCGTACAACCGCGGGGCGCCTGGGTGTTGCCCGCCACCGGCAGCGACCACCTGCCGGTGGCCGCCGGGATCGACTTCCGATGAGTTCGCGCGTGGCTCGCGGTCTGAGCAGTCAGGGATCGTGACGGGCACCAAACGCCGGGGACGCAAGGCAGATCGCGGGCCTGATCGACCGCTCCCACCTGCTCGTCTTCCCGCTCCTGCTCGGCGCGGGCAAGCGGCTTTTCAGCAGCACGGACAAGGACACCCAGAAGCTGAGGCTCGTCGAGCACGAGGCGTACGCCAACGGGCGGCAGCAGAACGTCTTCGACGTCGTCCGCCAGGGCCCGCCGCCGGGTCGGCGCGCGCCGACCCGCACCCGTGCCTTGCCTAGGTCGCGGGGCGCAGCCCCAGCGGGCCCGCGATCTCCTCGGCCATGACCTTGCCCGCCTCCTCGGCGAGGGCGTCCTCCATCAGGTCCTCGTCGGTGTCCAGGCCGTCGAGGTCCTCCAGGGGCTGGTTGAGCCGGACGTGGGCGACCAGGGACTGCAGGGCGCGCAGACAGGCGGAGGCGGTGGAGCCCCAGTTGGAGAAGTAGGAGAACTGCCACCACCACAGGGCCTCGGTGGTGCGGCCCTCGCGGTAGTGCGCGAGGCCGTGGCGGAGGTCGGTGAGGACGTCGGCCAGGTCGTCGGAGATCCGGCAGGCCACGGGGGCCTTGCGGGGCTCGTAGGGGTCGAAGACCTCGGAGTAGACGTCGATGGGGTCGAGCAGCCGGGCCAGGCTCTCGCGGAGGTCGTCGACGTCGGCCTCCGGGCCGAGGTCCGGTTCGTAGCGCTCGTCGGGGACGATGTCCTCGTGCGCGCCGAGGCGGCCGCCCGCGAGCAGCAGCTGGGAGACCTCAAGGAGCAGGAAGGGGACGGCCGAGTCCGGCTCGTCGCCCTTGGCGATCTCCGTGACCGCGACGATGAAGCTCTCGATCTGGTCCGAGATCTGGACGGCGAAGTCGTCCGGGTCCTGGGTGATCGCGTGCAGCGTGGCGTCAGACATCTAGGAGTCGTCTCCCCTCGAAAGCGCGGCCCAGGGTGACCTCGTCCGCGTATTCCAGATCTCCCCCGACCGGGAGTCCGCTGGCCAGTCGGGTCACTTTCAGGCCCATCGGCTTGATCATGCGCGCGAGGTACGTCGCCGTCGCCTCGCCCTCCAAGTTCGGGTCCGTGGCCAGGATCAGCTCCGTGACCGTGCCGTCGGCGAGGCGCGCGAGGAGTTCCCTTATCCGCAGGTCGTCCGGGCCCACGCCCTCGATCGGGCTGATCGCGCCGCCGAGCACGTGGTAGCGGCCGCGGAACTCACGGGTCCGCTCGATCGCCACGACGTCCTTCGGCTCCTCCACCACACAGATGACGGCGGGGTCGCGGCGCGGGTCGCGGCAGATGTTGCACAGCTCTTCCTGCGCGACGTTCCCACAGGTCGCGCAGAAGCGGACCTTGTCCTTGACCTCAAGGAGGGCGTGCGCGAGCCGGCGCACGTCCGTGGGCTCGGCCTGGAGGACGTGGAAGGCGATCCGCTGCGCGCTCTTGGGACCGACGCCGGGCAGCCTGCCCAGTTCGTCGATGAGGTCCTGGACCACGCCTTCGTACACGGATTGCCTTCCTGTCTCCGGCCGCCTGCCTCGGCTCGCCGGATCTTCAGTCTTCGGGGCTCAGGGAGCTTTTGTACGTACCGTAGTTGGCCGTCGGCCGACATAGAAGGGAAGCGCGGGCCACAACGGCGGCCCGGGCGCGACCCCGCCACGCGGCGGGCGACGTCCTAGAACGGCAGGCCGGGGATGCCGCCGCCGCCCAGACCCTGGGCGAGGGGGCCCAGCTTCTGCTGCTGCAGCGCCTGGGCGTTCTCGTTCGCCGCCTGCACCGCCGCGACCACCAGGTCCGCGAGGGTCTCCGTGTCGTCCGGGTCCACCGCCTTCGGGTCGATCACGAGGCCGCGCAGCTCACCCGAGCCGTTGACCGTCGCCTTGACGAGGCCGCCGCCCGCCTGGCCCTCGACCTCGGTCCGCGCGAGCTCCTCCTGCGCCTTGGCGAGGTCCTGCTGCATCTTCTGGGCCTGCTGGAGCAGCTGCTGCATGTTGGGCTGGCCACCACCGGGGATCACGATCAGCTCCTGGTTCCTCTGGTCCGTATGGCGGGATTTTCCCGTCTGGCACGAGCCTACGTGGTCACTGCCGCACGCGCCCCAGCACTCCGGCCACCACTCTTTCGGGTGAGTTTGCCCCAGCTCCTATACCTGATCAAGCGCCCCTTCCAGGCGGAAAAGCCGCGAAAACTGCCGCATAGCCACCCATTGGGCGGTAGGACTGGATGCCGCGCAGCGGCACCAGCCAATTACGTTGCGCCACCAAGCGGAAGCCGAGGGAGTGCCGGGTGAGCCACCAGCCGGAGATGCAGCCTGAGGGGGTGCCCCATGACGGGGACGGTGCCGGTGCGGGGACGCCCGGGGCGGCGCCCGGTGACCTGGTGGGGCGATCGTTTCCGCAGGGCGACTGGGGAGAGCCCGCCGAGCGCCTCGACGAGCTGTACCGGTGGGTGGAGCGAGGGGCGCTCGACACCGCCGGGTGGTATCTGCGCGACCGCACGCGCAAGCGGCTCGGGGCGCGGCTGCTGCGGGGCGGGGCGGCGCTCGGGGGCGCGGGGGCGGGGGTGCTTCCGCTGCTCGATCTCGCCGGGGGCGCGGAGGGCGTGGCCACCTGGGGATTCGTTTCGCTGCTCGCCGGAGTGGCGTGCGTGGGGTGCGACCGGTTCTTCGGGCTCACCTCCGGGTGGATGAGGGACGTCGCCACCGCGCAGGCCGTGCAGCGGCGCTTGCAGGTGCTGCAGTTCGACTGGGCTTCGGAGAGCGTGCGGGAGGTGCTCGGGCCCACGGAGGGGACCGCCAGTGAGGCGGCCGAGCGGTGCCTCGGGGTGTTGCGGCGCTTCACCGAGGACGTGACGGAGCTGGTGCGGGCCGAGACGGCCGACTGGATGGTGGAGTTCCGGAGTGGGCCCGCGCCGCTGGTGATGCAGGGGGCCGTGCCCGGGGGTTCCGGCGGGGCGCCCCGGGAGGGTGGGGGTGGGCCCGGGCGGTTTCCGTTGCCGCCCGGGGCGCGGCCGAACATGCCTCGGCAGCGGCCGCCCGAGCCCAGGTAGGCCGGGGGCCTTGGGGGACGTCCCGCGCGGGTGGGACGGGCCGCCGCCGATCGGCCTGCGGCCTCGTCCTCAAACGCCGGACGGGCTGACTTATCCCCAGGGCGGGCCGAGGGAAGCAGCCGCGCCGCAGGCCCTCAGCTGTAGATGATCATCGAACCCTGCGCCAGGCTTCTCGTCGTCGCCGCGTGCAGGCCCAGCCAGACGTGGCGTTCGCGGGCGAAGGGGCTCGGGTCGTGCGGGGGTGGGGTGGCCGGTTCTTCCAGGGTGGTGGGGGCCTGGGGCGGGGCCGGGGGGAGCGGGGGGTTGGCCGGGTCTATGCCGATGGCGGGGGCCACGAATTCCAGCTCGCGCAGGAGGGCCTGGGAGGAGCCCAGGGGGCCGCCGCCGGCGAGGAGTTCGTCGTTGGACAGGGGCGCGGGGAAGTCCACGGGGACGTACGCGCCCGCGTGGTCGTAGTGCCAGACCAGGTGGGACTGCTGGGCGGTGGAGTCGAACATCTCCAGGAGCTGTTCGTAGTCCCCGCCGAGCTCGTCGACGGGGGTGACCTCCAGGCCGCAGATCTTCAGGAGGTAGGCGCGGCGCAGGAAGTGCAGCGCGTCGTAGTCGAAGCCCGCGACCGGGGCCACGTCGCCGGAGAGCCCCGGCATGTACGCGTACACGGGCACCGCCGGAAGGCCCGCGTCGCCCAATGCCTTGTCGTACACGGCGAGTTCCTCGGCGAAGGGGTTGTCGGGGCTGTGGCACAGCACGTCGACGAGCGGGACCAGCCACAGGTCGCAGGCCAAGAAATCCTCCCAGGGTCGGTGAAGGGGGCCGGACGGGTTCCTACGGACGTAGCTACCGTGCGTGTCGTTCCGGCAGCGTAGTGGCACCGGGGCCTGCTCAGCCTCCCCCGTGCACGTCCCAGATCCACACCCCGTCTACCCACTTTGCGCGCTGCCCAAGGAGGTCGTCGACCGTCGAGCGCAACGCCGCGTCGCCGGGCTGCGGTGCGAGGACGAGGAGGCCCGCCTTCCAGTACCGCAGGTCGACGCGGGCCGCCTCCCGCCAGGCGTCGGTGATCCGCACGGCCTGACCCGAATTGCGCACGTCCCGCAGCAGGTTGGAGGTGTTGCGGGGCGAGGCGCCGTAGATGCCGACGCGGTCCGGGCCCCAGGGTCCGTTGAAGTAGCCGCCGGGCAGCCGGAACCCCAGGTCGGCGGTGGTCTGCCAGTGCAGGGCCTCGGCGTAGGCGGGGTCGGGAAGGGGCACCGGTACGAGCGTCTCGCCGGACGCCGTGTCGACGTACCGCTTCCAGGTGCCGTCGGCGATGAACGGGGGCACCTCGGCGCGATCGACGGCCTTGAGGGGCAGCGGCAGGAGCGGGACGAGGGCGAGGGCGACGGCGACGAGCCCGGCGTACCGCAGGCGCCGCCCCCACACCGGCCGGCCCTCGGCGCCGCGCGCGACCAGGCGCCCCAGCGCGAGCGCCACCAGCATCCCCAGGGCGGGCGCGCACACCATCGCCACCCGCGATTCGATGACCGACTCCAGCAGCGGCTTGTCGGAGAGCAGCGCCCACGGCCCCGACAGCACGACGTCGGTCAGCGGGATGCGGAACTTCGGGCCGAGGGACAGGAACGCCGCCGCGACCGCCGTGAAGGCGAGCGCCTTCACCACCGCCTCGCGCCACAGCCACACCACGATCAGCAGGGCGAGGGCGACGAGCGGCCAGCCGTAGAAGGCGTTCTGCTCGGTGGGGTTCATGGACAGCGAGGCCGCGGTGTCGGCGTCGCCCGCGAGGGAGCGCTCGGCGAAGGAGAGCAGGGCCAGCGGGCTGTTGCCCGCGTTGTCGCCGTGCAGGACGCTCTTGTAGCTCTGCGGCCCGAAGAACTGCCACCACAGGGGGAACGCGACCAGGGGCAGGCAGACGGCGAGCCCGATGCCGATGCCCCGGGCCAGCGGCCGCCAGGCCGCCCGCGCCACGTCGCGGCGCACCACCGCGTACGCCACCGTGAACAGCAGCATGCCCATCGCGGCGAGCAGCAGCGGCTCCTCGCCGAGGAAGATCTGGTACGTCGCGAACAGCCCGAGGACGACCCCGTCCCGTACGACGTTCGTGCCCTCGCAGAGCCGCAGCGCGCGGTCGATGATCAGCGGGACCATGAACAGGACGATGAAGTTCGGGTGCGCGTGCGCGTGGCTGATCATCGGGGGTGCGAAGGCGGCGAGGGCCGCGCCGACGGCGGCGGCGCCCCGGTGGCGCACGAGGCGGCGGACGATCAGCCAGTACCAGGCGAAGGCCGTCCCGGCGAGGCCGAGGGTCATCGCCAGATTGAGGCTGACGGCGGGGCCGAAGAGCCAGGTGACGGGCGCGAGCGGGACGGAGAGCCCGAGCATGACCGTGTTGGCCATGAGGTTCACGCCGTCGGGATACCCCTGCAGATCCGTGAACAGGGGGTTCTGGAGATGCCGCACGTTGTGTGCCGTGACCTCGAAGAACCACTCCCACTGGTTCTGGTCCTGGAGGGAGTGCGGGAGGTAGCGGTGGTCGGGGGATATCCAGCGGGACGAGTACAGGACCGTCGTGAAGGCGACGAAGAGGGCGGCGACGAGGAGGTCGGCGCGGCGCACGGAGCGGACCTTGAGGGCGGAGACCTCGGCGAGCACCCGGACGTAGTCGCCGGGCCTGACCTTCGAGCCCTCCTGGTGCGACCAGCGCACCGGGACCTCCGCGACCGGCCAGCCCTCCCGCCGGAAGTGGTGCAGGATCTCCACGTCGATGCCCCAGCCGCTGAGGCGGGACGCGGCGAAGGCCGCGCGGGCGCGGTCGCCGTCGAAGAGCTTGAACCCGCACTGGGTGTCGCGGATCCCGGGGACGGCGACCGTGCGTATCAGGAAGTTGCCGCCGCGGCCGAGCAGCTCGCGCAGCCGGTGCTGGTGGACGTCGATCGTCGCGCCCGGCCGCGCGCGCGAGCCGACGGCGGCGGCGTACCCGTCGGCGAGCGCCTTCTCCAGGGCCTCCAGCTCCTCGATGGGCGCCGCCAGGTCGGCGTCCGTGACGAGGACACGACGGCCGTACGAGGCGAGGACGCCCTGGCGCAGGGCGTGGCCCTTGCCCTGGTTGCGGCCGCCGCGGAGCAGCTGGATCCGGGGGTCCGCGGCGGCGGCCTCGGCGGCGATCTCCGCCGTCCGGTCCGTGGAGCCGTCGTCGACGACGATCAGCTCCCACTGCGGGCGCCCCGCGTCGGCGGCGGGCCCGTCCAGGTAGGCGCGGATCGCGTCCAGGGTGGGGGCGAGGCGGCGTTCCTCGTTGTAGGCGGGGATGACGATGCTGAGGTCGACGCTCATGCGGGGGCCTGCGGGGGGTGGGGGCCGGGGTGGCTGTGGGGGCGGCCCCGCCGGGGGCGGGCGTGGTCGCCGTCGTCCGGGCGGGCCAGGCCCTCGACGAGAGCCAGCGAGTGCGCGTTGTACTCGGCCACGATCGCGTGCGCGAGGACGGCGTCGCGGCAGGTCAGTGCCTCCACCAGGTCCAGGTGCCGGGACCAGAGGCGGCCGCGCAGGTCACCGCCGCGCTCCACCTCGCGGCGCAGGTGCGGGACCGCGCACACCCAGGACTGGACGCGCAGGCGGTGCAGGAAGTCCGAGAGGTAGGCGTTGCCGAACAGGGCGCTCAGTTCGCGCCAGAAGCGCAGGTCGTAGCCGATGAGGACGGTGAGGTCGCCGGCCGCCGCCGCGCGGGCCGCCTCCTCTCCCCTTCGGCGTACGGAGACGAAGCTCACCGCCGGTACGGCCTGGTGCGCCGCCGTCGTCGCCACCTCGCGGAAGATGGCGTCCGCGATGAGGCTTCTGGCCTGGAGCATGCCCCGGTAGTCGGCCAGGGTGTGCTCGTGCACGCGGAAGCCGCGGTGCTGCACGGAGTCGAGGAGGCCCTGCGCCGAGAGGTTCACCAGGGCCTCGCGGACCGGGGTCGCGGAGACGCCGTACTGGTCGGCTATCTCCTTCACCGTGAACTCCTGGCCCGGCACGAGGCGGCCCGCGAGGATCTCGTCGCGCAGGGCGTCGGCGATCTGCTGGCGCAGGGTGCTGCGGATGACGGCCGGGCCGTCGGGTCCGGGCATGGTGGTGGGCCTCCCCCTACGCGCTTCTCTGACGTGGGCGTCCATGAACGGACGCGGGCAAGTTCTGGTCACTTACGAGCACGTCAGACTACGTGGTCGGGGCTCCCGTGCCCCATGACCGATATCACCGCACGTCACAGGCCATGGGCCTTGGGGGTGTGCCCCTCCCCACACGGTACGGGTGCCGTCGGGGCGGGGGCTCCCCTCTCCCGACGTCATGGGGCCGTCGGCCTGGGCCGTGCCCTCCCTCGTCGATACGGAGCCGTCGGCCTGGGGCGTGTGCCCACCCGTGCCGCCCCTGGCGGCCCAGATGCCCGCAGCGGGGGGCGGGGGACGGATGGGGTCGGGCGGGGCAGGGGTCGGTGGGGTGAGCGTGCGGGCTCACCCCACCGGCCCCGGCGGCCGCGTCAGGCCACGTGGGCGTCGGCGGCGTCGAGGGCCGCGTCCAGGGCCGCGAGGCCGGCCTTCGCGTCGGGCTCCGAGATGTTGCACGGCGGCACCACGTGCGTGCGGTTCATGTTCACGAACGGCCAGAGTCCCTGCGCCTTCGCGGCGGCGGCGAACGCGGCCATGGGGGCGTTCGCCTCACCCGCGGGGTTGTAGGGGACGAGGGGCTCCCGGGTCTCCCGGTCCCGTACCAGCTCAAGGGCCCAGAACATGCCGACCCCGCGCACCTCGCCCACGCTCGGGTGCCGCTCCGCCAGCTCACGGAGTCCGGGCCCGATGACGTCCTCGCCCATCCGGGCGGCGTGCTCGACGACGCCCTCGTCCGCCATGACGTTGATCGTCGCGACGGCGGCCGCGCAGGCCAGCGGGTGCCCGGAGTAGGTGAGGCCGCCCGGGTAGGGCCGCTTGGCGAAGGTCTCGGCGATGGCGCCGGAGATGGCGACGCCGCCGAGCGGCACGTACCCGGAGTTCACGCCCTTGGCGAAGGTCAGCAGGTCCGGGACGACGCCTTCGTAGTGGTCGACGGCGAACCACTTGCCCGTGCGCCCGAAGCCCGCCATGACCTCGTCGAGGACGAGCACGATCCCGTACCGGTCGCACAGCTCGCGGACGCCCGCGAGGTAGCCGGGCGGCGGCGGCATGATCCCGGCGGTGCCCGGGATGGTTTCGAGGATGATCGCGGCGATCGTCGCCGGCCCCTCGAAGGCGATGGTGTCCTCAAGGTGCTGAAGGGCCCGCTCGCACTCCTGGGCCTCGTTCTCGGAGTGGAACGGCGAGCGGTACAGGAACGGCGCCCAGAAGTGCACGACGCCCGCCGACGCGGTGTCGGACGGCCAGCGGCGCGGGTCACCGGTGAGGTTGATCGCGGCGGCGGTGGCGCCGTGGTACGAGCGGTACGCGGAGAGCACCTTCGGGCGGCCCGTGTGCAGCCGGGCCATGCGGGTGGCGTTCTCCACGGCCTCCGCGCCGCCGTTGGTGAAGAAGATCTTGTCCAGGTCGCCCGGGGTGCGCTCCGCGATGAGGCGGGCGGCCTCGCTGCGCGCCTCCAGGGCGAAGGCGGGCGCGAACGTGGTCATCGTCGCGGCCTGCTCCTGGATCGCGGCGACGACCTTCGGGTGCTGGTAGCCGATGTTCGTGTAGACGAGCCCGCTGGTGAAGTCGAGGTACCGGTTGCCCTCGTAGTCCCAGAAGTACGAGCCTTCCGCGCCGGCCACGGCGAGCGGCGTGATGAGGTCCTGGGCCGACCAGGAGTGGAACACGTGGGCGCGGTCCGCGGCGGACACGGCTGCGCCGAGCTGCGGGTTTGGCTGAGGGGTCATGGGGCCGAGGGTAGATGTCCACGTCGTGGACGGGCCATGGGCGTCCTGTCTGGCGACTCGCCGGGAACGCGACATTCTGTCGGGCGGAGAGGCGCCGGACGGGAGCACAGGGGGTCAGCCGTCCCCACGTTGTCGACCGGGCTCCAGGACCGTCCCCCCGGACGAACTCTCCGCCGCCCACGCCGCCTACGGGAACACCGTCCGGACCGCCCGCGCCCAGCGGTCGACGCCGAGGTCGGGGCGGACGGCCGCGAAGCCGCCGCAGTACTTGGTGAATTCGGTGGCGCGCAGGCCGTAGCGGTGCAGGACCCGGTCGGCCTCGGTGAGGCGGCCGCGGGTCTTGGTCTCCACGAGGACGAGGCCGCTGTCGGCCGCGGCGGTGCGGCCCGTCGCCACGTCCCGCACCACGAGCGCCGCGTCGCACGTCACGCGCTGGCCGTCGGCGACGAACGTCGCGCGGCGGTAGTCCGTGACGAGGGAGGGGGTGAGTCCGTGCGGGGCCTCGATGCCGTACGACCCCCGCAGCACCCCGGCGAGGAAGCCCCGCCGGGTGGCGTCGAGGGCGTGGTCGGCGCCCTCCATCCGCTGCCGGTGCTTGACGCTCTCGCCGCGCCCGGTCTTCAGCTCGACCTCGAACTGCCGCTCCCCGCTGTCCTGGTAGACCCGCTCGCGGACGCGGTAGCGCAGCCTGCGGCCCTGGCGGTGGTCGTGGTACGTGCGCAGGGCCGGGGTGTCGTAGTGCGTCGAGCTGTATCCGAACGAGCGGCGGCCGCCGATGCTGAGGGCGCGGAACGGGCCGCCGGCCCGGCGCGGGTCGGTGAGCAGCGCCGCGAAGTCCTCGAAGATCTCCACGGGGACGAGGTAGCTGTGGTCGTAGCGAGCGAGGAGCTCCGCGCGGACGTTCAGCTCGTCGAGCGAGACGGGGTGCGCGGCGAGCGCGGCACGGCTCAGGGCACGTACGGCGGGTTTCACGCGGCCTCCTTGGCGTACGGCGGGGTCACTCGTGCGAACTCCCCATCGTGCGCCATTGGTTCCGGCTGACGGAAGCGGACTTCCAGCACCATGAGGGCGCGGGCGCACAGGCGCGGGTGGCCGCCGACGGCGGAACGCCGGAAAGGGGCGGGGAGGGGCGGGGCGGGGAGGGGCGGGCCGAAGGAGCTGCCGGTGGGGGCCGGGCCCTGCGCCTGACGCGCCCCCGAACCCACTTCATTGACAGCACACTGTCGACATGACAGCATCCTTACATCAGCCACCGAGTGGAGGTCACCATGAGCACCACCGCTGTCGTTCACCTCGCCGTCTACGACGCCCTCGCCGACTGGGAGACGGGCTACGCCACCGCCTACCTCGCCCGCGCGGGCCACACGATCCGCACCGTCGCCGCGACCCGCGAGCCCGTCACCACCGTCGGCGGCGTCCGCGTCCAGCCCGATCTGACCCTCGACGAACTGCGGGCCGAGGACAGCGAGCTGCTGATACTGCCCGGCGGGGACCTGTGGGACACGGGTGACTCGCTCGCCCCGTTCGCCCGCGCGGCCCGCACGTTCCTGGACGCGGGCGTGCCCGTCGCGGCGATCTGCGGAGCCACGGCAGGGCTCGCCAGGGAAGGACTCCTCGACGACCGCGCGCACACCAGCGCGGTGTCGATGTACCTGGACGCGACCGGCTACAAGGGCGCGGACCACTACGTCGAGTCGGACGCCGTCACCGACGGCGACCTGATCACGGCGGGCCCGACGGAGCCGGTCGCGTTCGCCCGCGAGGTCCTCAAGCGGATGGGCGCCTTCGAGGGCGAGAAGCTGGACGCCTGGTACCGCCTCTTCCACGACTCGGACCCGACGGCGTACGAGACACTGGCGTCATGAGCAGCGAGAAGCAGGCCGGCCGGCTCGGGAACGGGGAGCCGGCCGGCGGGGCGCAGGTCGTCAACGTCACCGTCGGCGAGGGCGTACTCGCCCGCCCCGAGCAGGACCTGCTCACCCGCACCGCCCTCGGCGTCTTCCGCCTCAACGGCCAGTTCCTCACCGTCTCCGAGGAGATGGCCCGCCCGGCCGGACTGACGGCCGCCTGGTGGCAGGTACTCGGCGCGGTCCTGCGCGAACCGCAGCCCGTCGCCGGGATCGCCCGCACGATGGGCATCACCCGCCAGAGCGTGCAGCGCGTCGCCGACCTCCTGGTCCGCCGCGGCCTCGCCGAGTACACCCCCAACCCGGCCCACCGCCGCGCCAAACTCCTGCGCCCCACCGACGAGGGCCGCGCCGCCGTCCAGCGCATCCAGCCCGCCCACGCGGACCTGGCGACCCGCCTCAAGGAAGCACTCGGCGAGGAACAGTTCGCGGAGACCGCACGGACGTTGGAGCGGCTGTCCGAGGTCCTGGCGGGGCTGGAGGTGGACGTGGAGAACCCCTAGCGGAAGCTCTCGGACATGGACAGGAGCCGACGACCGCGGCGAAGCCGGACACCTCCGCCTCCGAATCCGAGAAGGAGAGGCGGACGGGCACTGGTCAGCGCGGTGTCCTCCCCCGGGCGGCATACCGCGCGGCACGCAGAGCGCGGCGCAGCCGGGTGCCCTTGGCGCAGTCTTCCATGGCGCCGCAGGGCCGGCACACGTCGACGTGCTGGAGCAAGAGCCGGTACAACTCCTCTGCGCGCGAGGCAGCCTGGTCAGTGGCGGTCACGACTCGATCGCCTTCGGTGTCTCGGCCGTGGACAGCAGCGCGGCGAGGTGCGCGGGATCGCACAAGTGCCCGCGGCGCTGCGGCTGGACCGCCCAGTACGTGATGGGTGAGACCTTCTTGCCGATGCGCGGCACGGCCAGGTACGTGCCGGTCCTGAGCCGGTCCGCGGGGCCCTCCCACAGAGCGTCCGCTGCCACCAGTACGTAGTAACACCCGCTGCCCGTGCGGGTGTCGCGGATGACCGGGCCGTGCAGCCAGTCGTCCAGCGTCGGCTCGACCACTTCCGCCTGGTCGCTCCCCACCGCAGCATGGACGAGCCGACCGGGGACGCGGATGGCGTCGAAGCGCTCACCGAGGGGCAGGAGTGCGATCCCATACTCGGCCCACTCCGATGCGGCCTGGCGCGGCACGGGGTGGGCCCTGGCGAACCAGTCGGCGATGGCGCCGCGGTCGTGCGCCTGCTCCCGCGCTCTGCATTTCGTGCCTGGTGCGGGGGCCGTACTCTCGCCCATGTCGACTCCTCAGTGGTCGGCCATGCCCCCGGCAGGTCGCACGGCCGCCGGGGCTTTTGTTGACCTGGCCAGCGTCTTGTGACGCACGGTGCCGACTCGATCCCCCACGGGTAATCTCACAGTGGGATGGAATCTCATCCCGTTCGTGGATACCGGGGGCCGCACCATGGGGACCGCACTGGAGCCGATCGAACTGCCTGACTGGGCATGGGAACGCGCCGAGGTGCGCGAAGCCCTCAGGGCCCGCGACATAGGCGCCGTGTTCCGCCACGTGCAGCAGTACGCGGGCGCCAGCCAGGCCCGCATTGCGACCGCGACCTGCATGACGCAGGCCCGCGTCTCCGAAATCATCAGTGGACGCCGGGAAGTACAACGGCTGGACGTGTACGAGCGGATCGCCGACGGACTCCACATGCCCGACGACGCCCGGCACCTCCTCGGCCTCGCCGCGGGCCGGGAGCGTCGGACGGGCGGGGCCGCGTTCGATCTGGCGACGTTCCCGGAAGTGGTGCGCGTGTACGCGGCGCAGAACTCGGCAGCGGAAGAGATCAAGGAGCGGGCCCGCGAAGCCACGGAGTTGGACGTCCTGGCGGTGCGCGGGCTCGGGCTGATCGGCCTGAACGACAGTCTGCTGCGCGCCTGTCTGCCCCGCGAGCGAGGCGGCAACGGGCTCCGCGTCCGGGTCGCTCTCCTCGACCCGGACAGCGAGGCTCTGACGCGCCGTGCGGCGGAGATCGGGGAATCCGCGGAATCCCTCGCGTCCGGGGTGCGGCTCGCCGAGGCGAGGCTCCGCGAACTGGCGGACGTGGGCGACGTCAGCGTGTGGCAGTACCGGATGCTTCCGACGTGGCGCCTCATCCGCGCCGACGGGACGATGTTCGTCGGCGCGTTCGACGCCGGGTGGGAAGGGCACGAGTCGGCGCTGTACAAGGTGGTGGAGACCCCGCACGGCCCCTTGCACCGAGGGTTTCGGCGGATGTTCGAGGCGGTCGTCGACGGAGCGCGGCGCACGGTCTGACGAGGAGGTGACCCCGGGTGATCGAGGCCGAGTTGAAGGCACGTGTGCATGCGCCGGAGCAGGTCGTGCGGCGGTTGGGCGAGTGGGCGACGGCGCGGGTCGAGGTGTACCGGGACACGTATTACGACCGGCCGGACGGGTCGTTGGAGGCGGCGGGCGAGGAGTTGCGGGTGCGTACCGTGCGGGGTGCGGACGGCACGCGCACGGTGCTCACGTACAAGGGCCCGGTGGTCGACGAGGGGTCCGGGTCGAAGCCCGAGCATGAGACGCGGGTCGAGGACGCCGAGCAGGCACACGCGATTCTGCGAGGGCTCGGGTATGTGGAGCTGATCGCGTTCGAGAAGCGGTGCCGGAACTACGCGTTCGAGGCGTACGGACGGCAGCTGCTCGCCACGCTGGTGCGCGTGCCGGAGATCGACGGCACCTTCCTTGAGGTCGAGACCCTCGTCGACGAGGACCAGGTGGCCGCGGCGCTCGACGACGTCCGCGCGGTGCTCGCCGACCTCGGCGTCGGCGCGGAGGACCTGACGTTGGAGACGTACACGGGTGCCGTGGCCGCGCGGCGCGGCTGACCCGGCCGGGTCGCCGCGGTCCGCCGCGCGGCTGCGCAGGGACCGGATACAGGCCCCGCCCCGGTGTCGCGGTCATCACCACCGGGTCTGCCGCCGTCTCACGGATGTGTCACAGATTCCGTCGACGGACTGCGGAAAAGGCGCGCATGTAGTGGGCTTATAAAGGACTCGGGGGCGTCCCGTGAACCGTACGCACGGTGCGTAGACTCCTCGGTCTGTCGCACGGCGACGTACGCGCGGTCGCCGTACCGCGGTGGCTGGAAATCAGGGGGAGGGCGGCGCCGATGGCCATGGAGAAACTCGGCCCGGGGGATCCGCAGCGGATCGGTGCCTACCGGCTGCTCGCGCGGCTCGGCGCGGGCGGTATGGGGCAGGTGTATCTGGCGCGGTCCGACCGCGGGCGCACCGTCGCGGTCAAGCTGGTCCGGGAGGAGCTGGCCGCGCAGGACGAGTTCCGCGGGCGGTTCCGGCAGGAAGTGGGGGCCGCCCGGCGGGTCGGCGGGGCCTGGACCGCGCCGGTCCTCGACGCCGACACGGAGGCGAGCATCCCGTGGGTCGCCACGGGGTACGTCGCCGGGCCCTCGTTGCAGGCCGTCGTCTCGCACGACCACGGGCCGCTGCCCGAGCGGTCCGTGAACATCCTCGCCGCCGGGCTCGCCAACGCCCTCAAGGACATCCACGCCGCCGGGCTCATCCACCGCGACCTGAAGCCGTCGAACGTCCTCGTCACCATCGACGGGCCCCGCGTCATCGACTTCGGTATCGCCCGCGCCCTGGAGACCGTCACCGACGGCGGCCTCACCCGCACCGGGGCGCTCGTCGGGTCGCCCGGCTTCATGGCGCCCGAGCAGGTGCGCGGCGACCGCGTCACCGAGGCCTGCGACATCTTCTGCCTCGGGTCCGTCCTCGCCTACGCGGCCACCGGAGCGCTGCCCTTCGGCACCGCCAACAGCGGGGTGCACGCGCTGATGTTCCGCATCGCGCAGGAGGAGCCCGACCTGGAGGCCCTGCCCGAGTCCCTGCGCGATCTTGTCGGGCACTGTCTCTCCAAGGCCCCGGAGGACCGGCCGTCCCTGGACGAGATACTCGCCCGGACCGGGGCCGAGGACACCCTCTCCGAGGGGAAGTCCCTGGAGCCCTGGCTTCCGGCGGCCTTGGTCGCCCAACTGGGGCGGCACGCCGTG
Source organism: Streptomyces flavofungini (assembly GCF_030388665.1). Classification (NCBI taxonomy): domain Bacteria; kingdom Bacillati; phylum Actinomycetota; class Actinomycetes; order Kitasatosporales; family Streptomycetaceae; genus Streptomyces; species Streptomyces flavofungini. The sequence goes on from NZ_CP128846.1 coordinate 4,377,148, forward strand.
CAGTTGCTGGAGATCGAGGAGCCCGAGGGGGCGGCGGCAGCCGGGGGCGCGGCCGGGTCCGGTGAGTCCGCGCCCGGTGAGTCCGGGGCTGCGGGAACGGCAGGTGCGGGAGCAGCTGCGGCAGGCGCGGCCGGGGCTTCCGCGCAGGGCGCCCCGGACGCGCCCGCCGCACCCCCGTCCGGCCAGGACACCCCGTCCGGCCACGACACCCCACCCCCACCCGGCACCCCCGGGCAGGCCTCCGTCAACCACCTGCCCACCATGGTGAGCGGCCTGCCCCCGGCCCCGGCGGCCGCGCCGACGCCGACCCCCGGGCACACACCCACCCCCGCCCACTCCCCCGCGTACGCCTACCCCCACCAGGCCTCCGGCTACGGCTATCCGCACCCGCAGCAGCCCCCGTACGGCGCCACCCCGCCCTACGGCCCCACACCCCCGTACGGCCTGCCCGCAGGGGAGCCGCAGCGGCGCAGCGGGCGTTCCACCGCGCTGCTCGTCGCCGTGGCGCTGATCGTCGCGCTCGGCGCGGGCGGCACCGTGTACGCGACGATGAAGGGGGACGACGGCGACCCGAAGGCGCGGGGCGGTGGCGACGGCAAGAACCGGGAGAGCAGCGCGCCCGAGACGCCCGGCTCGCCGTCGGAGTCCGACTCCGGGCCGAGCCCCTCGCCGTCCACGTCCGCCGTCTCGGACAAGACGGTGCCGGACAAGTTCCTCGGCACCTGGAACGGCACGGTCAGCGGCGACGCCGGACTCAGCACGCGGCGGCTGACCATTCAGCAGGGCAAGGAGGGCGACACCGTCCTGTCCATGACGGCCGACGGGCCGCTGGAGGGCGGCGGCACCTACCACTGCGTGTTCCAGGGCGAGTTGAGGTCCGCGAGCGAGGACCGGCTGAACATCGGCCCGACGCGGGTCACCGTCGGCGGGCCCCCGGCCTGCGCCCCCGGCAAGCCGACCGTCGTCACGATCCTGCCGAGCGGCGAACTGCACCGCGTCAACGCCGACGGCACCCGCGCGCTGACGTACACCAAGGGCAGCTGACCGCGAGGACGACCGGCGACCGGAGCAACCCGCCCGCACGGCAGGCCGGTTGAACCAGCGGCGAACGTCCGGCGGCGGAAGGGCGAAGTCCCCCGCCCGGGCGTTCCCCGCGCCGGGGGCGCCTCCGTAGCGTGCGGGCGTGGACTGGTTGAGCCCCGAGAATGTCGTCGCTGTTCTGACCGCCGCGCTCGGGCTGCTGGCCACGCTGGGTGCCATTTGGTACGAGCGCCGGGTGCCGCGGCGCAAACGCATCGGCTACCGCGTGCAGATGGACACCGCGATCGGCGACAACGTCCGCACGGGCGGCGCGAACGCCCGGCTCGGGCTGTTCGACGAGACGCCGGAGATGTCCGACGCCACGCTGGTGCTCCTTCGGGTGGAGAACGACGGGTCGCAGTCCATCAGCGACGCCGACTACACCGGGCGGGCGCTGCACGGCCTGACCGCCGTGTTCACGGGACGCACCGTGCGCGGCCTCGCCGTCACCGCGCAGGCGGGCGCCGACCACCTGATGGAGCACTTCACCCCGGCGGCGGGACTGCGGTACGACGGCTCGACGCTGTACGTCCCGCGCGTCCCGCTGAACCGGGGCCAGCACTACAAGCTCCTCGTCCTGCTCACCGGCGGCGCCGTCGGCGGCGAGGTCATCGTCTCCGGCGGCCTCCAGGCGGGCGAGGTGAAGCCCAACCGGTCCACCACGCCCGACGAGAAGCCGCCGCTGTTCAGCCGCCCCGCGAAGGTCCTCACCGCCCTGCTGACCGCTTCCGTGGTCACGCTCGCCGCGATGATCCTGGTGAGCGAGGACGACCCGACGCCGATCGAGTGTGCCACCGGTCGGCTGACCATCGTGGGGTCGACGGCGTTCCGGCCCGTCGCCGAGGAGCTGAAGGAGAAGTACGAGGACGACTGCCCGGACGCCGACATCAGCGTCAGCGCGCACGGCAGCACGGCGGGGATACGCGAACTCGACGCGGAGGGCGCGAAGTCGGCGCGGTCCGCGAAGAAGTCGCCGCCGCTGATCGCCCTGTCCGACGGGCCCAAGTCGGACGGCTATCCACGGCTCGTCGAGCATCGCGTGGCCGTCTCGGCGTACGCGCTCGTCGTCAACGACGGGGTGCGGCTGCGGAATCTGTCGCTGAGGGACGTGCGGCGGCTCTACCGGGGCGAGATCAGGAACTGGAAGCAGCTCGGCGGAGCCGACCAGGAGGTCGTCCTGGTCAGCCGGGGCTCCAGCTCCGGCACCCGCGACACCCTGCAACGCCGTCTGCTCGACGGCGACTTCGAGATCAAGGCGTCGTCCAACGACTGCGTGCGCAAGGACGACGCCCGCGCGCCCGTGATCCGCTGCGAACTCGACTCCACCGAGCAGGTCCTCGACGCCGTCGGCCGCGTCCCCGGCGCCGTCGGCTACAGCGAGCTGCGCGCCGCCACGCACCTGAAGGGCCTGCGCCGGCTGTCCCTGGACGGCCGGGAGGCGTCCACCGACGACCTCGCGAGCGGCGACGGCTATCCGTACCGCGAGATCGAGTACGCCTACACCTACGGGCAGCCGCCCGCCGACTCGCTCGCGTCGAGCTTCCTCGCGTACGCGCGCGGCAGCGGCCAGGACGTGATCCGCACCCATGGCCATCTGCCGTGCGCGACACCCGAGGGCCTGCGCGCCTGCTCCGAGCTTCCGGACGAGCCGGACTCCCGGACCAGGCGCGCCGGTTGACCGCTAGATGAACGAGTTGATCTCGATCGTCTCGTCGCGGCCCGGGCCCACACCGATCGCCGAGATCGGCGCGCCGGACATCTCCTCCAGGGCCTTCACATAGCCCTGCGCGTTCTTCGGCAGGTCGGCGAAGGTCTTGGCCTTGGTGATGTCCTCGGACCAGCCGGGCAGCGTCTCGTAGATGGGCTTCGCGTGGTGGAAGTCCGTCTGGTTGTACGGGAGTTCCTCGACGCGCTTGCCGTCGATCTCGTACGCGACGCAGACCGGGATCTGCTCCCAGCCGGTGAGGACGTCCAGCTTGGTGAGGAAGAAGTCCGTCAGGCCGTTCACGCGGGTCGCGTAGCGGGCGATCGGGGCGTCGAACCAGCCGCAGCGGCGGTCGCGTCCGGTGGTGACACCGCGCTCGCCGCCGATGGTGCGCAGCGCCTCGCCGTCCTTGTCGAACAGCTCGGTCGGGAACGGGCCCGCGCCGACACGCGTGGTGTACGCCTTCAGGATGCCGATGACCCGGCTGATCTTCGTCGGACCCACGCCGGTGCCCGTGCAGGCGCCGCCCGCGGTCGGGTTCGACGAGGTGACGAACGGGTACGTGCCGTGGTCCACGTCCAAGAGCGTGCCCTGGCCGCCCTCGAACAGGACGACCTTGTCCTCGTCGAGGGCGTTGTTGAGGATCAGGGTGGTGTCGGCGACGTACTGCTTGATGTTCTCGCCGTGCTCCAGGAGCTGCTCGACGATCTGCTCGGCCTCGATGGCGCGGCGGTTGAACACCTTCGTCAGGAGCTGGTTCTTCTGCTCCAGGGCCGCTTCGACCTTCTGCTTCAGGATCGACTCGTCGTAGAGGTCCTGGACGCGGATGCCGGTGCGGTTGATCTTGTCGGCGTACGTCGGGCCGATGCCGCGGCCGGTCGTGCCGATCTTCCGCTTGCCGAGGAAGCGCTCGCCGACCTTGTCGACCGTCACGTTGTACGGCGTGATGATGTGCGCGTTACCGCTGATCAGCAGCTTCGACGTGTCGACGCCGCGCTCGTTCAGACCGCTCAGCTCGGAGAGCAGGACCGACGGGTCGACGACGACTCCGTTGCCGATGACCGGGACACAGTCCGGTGAGAGGATCCCGGAAGGGAGGAGATGCAGCGCGTACTTCTGGTCGCCTACGACAACCGTGTGGCCGGCGTTGTTGCCGCCCTGGTAACGCACTACATAGTCCACGGAGCCACCGAGCAGGTCGGTGGCCTTTCCCTTGCCTTCGTCACCCCACTGAGCACCGAGCAGCACGAGTGCGGGCACAGGCGTACACCCCTTCCGGGCGGGGCATGTCCAAGGTCAGGGGCCACAGCGACAGGCCGTCGGCCGTCGATGTGGATGTGCCTTGGTTGCCCCGGAATAGACGAAGCCCCTGGCGCAATAGCGCAAGGGGCTCTTGCACAAAGATGCTACCCGAGACCTAAAGAAAGGGCGCACGTGTCGGCTCGCGACCAGCTTCTGGTGGTCATCGACCCGGTCGCCCGGCGCACGGACGGGGAGTCCGTGCGTATCGCCAAGGACGTGCTTGGCGCGGGCGCGGGCGTCAGGGTGTGCCTGCCTGAAAGCCCCGAGGAATTCACGAAAGCGCTGGTCAGACGCGGGTCTCGGCGGCCCGTCGTGGTGGGCGACGATGCCGCGCTGCTGCGCGCGGTCGGTGTGCTGCACCGGGAGCGCGCGCTCGCGTCCGCCGTTCTCTCCGTCGTTCCCGTCGGCTCCGCCGCGTCCGCCGTCCGGCTGTCCCGGGGGCTCGGGGTGCCCGCCGGGGCGGTGGCCGCGGCCCGGGCCGTCCTGGAGGGGACGCCGCGGCGGCTGGATCTGCTCGTGGACGACCGGGACGGGGTGGTCCTCGGGGACGTGCTGATTCCGCCGGTGGGCCCGGTGGGGGCCGGGGGCGGGGTCCCGGGGGCCGAGGACTCCGGGGAGGCCGGGGGCGGGGAGCGGCATCCGTGGCTGCGGACCTGCCAGTCGCTCGTGCGGACGCTGGCCGTGCGGCCCTCGCGGGTGGTGCCCGGCGGGCCCTCGCGGCTGCGGGTCGAGGCGGACGGGGTGACCCTCGTGGACCTCGACCAGCCCGTCGAGGGGGTGCGGGTGCGGCCCGGTGGGGCCGGGTTCGCCCGGGTCGAGGTGCATCCGGCGTCCGTCGGGGCGGAGGTCGCGCCGGTGCGGGCGCGGGCCCGGTCGGTGACGGTGTCGGGGCCGGACTTCCGCTACCGGGCGGACGCGGAGGTCAGCGGCCCGGTGCGGAGCCGGACGTGGCACGTGCGGGCGCAGGCTTGGGGGCTGGTGCTGCCTCGGTGAGGCGGCCTCGGCCCGGGGCGTCAGCGCGGCGGGCCGAAGAGGGATTCCCGGTGGGTGCGCCAGCGCGTCATCATGCCCGCCAGTTCCACCTGCACGAACTCGAAGAAGGCGAGGGTCTCCTCCAGGCGGTGGCCCGCGGGTGAGTCGGGGCCGAGGCCCGCGATGCCCTCACGCAGGGCGGTCTCCCAGCGCTTGAGGACGGAGTCGCGGTTGGTCAGCGCCTCGTACCACTGGTTGCTGTGCACCCGGAAGATGTCGCGCCGCGAACCGGGCTCCCGCTCGCGGGCGACCATGTACTGCTGGGTCAGATAGCGCACCGCCCCCGAGACCGCCGCCGGGCTCACGTGCAGCCGCTCCCCCAGCTCGGCCGAGGTGAGCGCGCCGGACTCGGAGGCGAGCAGGGCGGCGAAGACGCGGGCGGGCATGCGCGGCATCCCGGCCCAGACCAGTTGCGCGGCGAACTGCTCGGTGAACCGGGACGCGGCCGCCAGGTCCTCCGTGCGGCCGTCCGCGACCCCGTCCGCCTCCCCCTTCACGGAAACGCCCACCGGGCCCGCCACCGCGTCCTTCTCGTCCGTGCTCATCGCTAGATCATCTCCCCTGCTCGCCCGGCTCACCCCAAGTTTATACAGTTCCTTAACTTCACAAATTTGTGAAAGTAGCGTACGTTCAAAAACATGACGAAGGCAATCACCGTGTCCGGGCTGCACAAGTCGTTCGGCCGGACGCACGCACTGGACGGCCTCGACCTCGACGTCGAGCGCGGTGAGGTGCACGGCTTCCTCGGGCCCAACGGAGCCGGCAAGTCCACCGCCATCCGCGTCCTGCTCGGCCTGCTGCGGGCCGACTCCGGTGCCGCCCAGCTCCTCGGCAAGGACCCCTGGCACGACGCCGTGGAACTGCACCGGCGCCTCGCGTACGTACCGGGCGACGTCACCCTGTGGCGGAACCTCTCCGGCGGCGAAGTCATCGATCTGTACGGCAAGTTGAGAGGCGGCCTCGACCAGGAGCGGCGGGCCGAGCTGATCGAGCGGTTCGAGCTGGACCCGACGAAGAAGGGCCGCGCCTACTCCAAGGGCAACCGCCAGAAGGTCGCCCTGGTCGCCGCGTTCGCCTCGGACGTCGAGCTGCTCATCCTCGACGAGCCGACGTCCGGCCTCGACCCGCTGATGGAGGAGGTCTTCCAGAGCTGCGTGGTCCGGGCGCGCGCGGAGGGCCGCACGGTCCTGCTGTCCTCGCACATCCTCAGCGAGGTCGAGACCCTCTGCGACCGGGTCAGCATCATCCGCAAGGGCGCCACCGTCGAGTCCGGCTCCCTCGCCGACATGCGCCACCTCACCCGCACCAGCGTCCGCGCCGAACTCGCCGCCGCCCCCGACGGGATCGCGCACCTGCCGGGCGTGCACGACCTGGAGATCGACGGACACCGCGTCGCCCTCCAGGTCGACACCGACAAGCTGGACGCGGTCCTGCGCGCCCTCACCGAGTCCGGCATCCGGTCCCTGACCAGCACCCCGCCCACCTTGGAAGAGCTGTTCATGCGCCACTACCAGGACGACGTGGCGACGGCCGGCGCCGAGCGCGGGTCCCAGGAGGCGATGTCGCGATGACCACCGCGACCACCGCGCCCGCGGCCCCCGCGCGGCGCACCGGCGGCCGCCGCCACCTGGCGGGCACCGGACCGCTGCTGCGCCTGGCACTGCGCCGCGACCGCGTGATCATCCCGGTGTGGCTCGCCGTCATCGCGATGATGGTCCTGAGCATGCCGAGCACCCTGAAGGAGGTGTACGGCACGGCGGCCCAGCGCGCCGACCTGACGGAGTCCCTTGCCACCAACGCCTCCCTGCGCGCCCTCTACGGCCCCGTCTTCGACCAGTCCTTCGGCGGGCTCACGGCCTGGCGCGTCGGCGTCTTCGCCGGGGTGCTCGCCGCCGTGATGAGCCTCGTCATCGTCGTACGGCACACCCGCGAGGAAGAGGAGACCGGGCGCCAGGAGATGATCTCCTCGGCCATGGTCGGCCGCCGGGCGCCGCTGACGTCGGCGCTGCTCACGGCGCTGGTCGCGAACGCGCTCCTCGGTCTGCTCGTCGCCGCGGGACTCGCGGGCGAGGGCGGCGCGGGGGCGCTCGCGCTCGGGCTCGGCATCGCCGGGGTGGGCATGGTGTTCGCCACGATGGCGGCGCTGGTCGCCCAGCTCACGGAGAGCGCCCGCCTCGCCAAGGGCCTCACGTCGGCGCTGCTCGGCGCGGCGTTCGTGCTGCGCGCGGCCGGGGACTCGGCGACGGCCGACGGGTCCTCGCTGCTCACCTGGCTGTCCCCGGTCGGCTGGCTGGAGAACCTGCGGTCGTTCGGCGCCGAACGGTGGTGGGTGCTGCTGCTGTTCGCGGGCGCCGCCGCCGTCCAGACCATCGGGGCGTACGAACTCGCCGGGCGCCGCGACGTCGGCATGAGCTTCCTGCCGTCCCGCCCAGGACCCGCGCACGGCCGCCTCGGCACGGCGGGCGCGCTCGCCCGGCGGCTGCAGCGCGGCGCCGTCATCGGCTGGAGCCTCGGCTTCCTCGCCGCCGGTCTCGTCTTCGGCGGGATGACGGAGGGCGCCGCCGACCTGGTCGGCGACAACGAGAACACCCGCGAGATCTTCGAGCGCATGGGCGGCCAGACCGGCCTCACCGACGCCTTCCTCGCCGCGATCGTCGGCCTCGTCGGCATGGTCGGCGCGCTCTACATCGTCGCCTCCGTCCTGCGGCTGCACGGCGAGGAAACCTCGCAGCGCGCCGAGCCGGTCCTCGCGAACGCGGTGGGCAGGCTGCGCTGGGCGGCCGGCCACCTCGTGCTCGCCTTCGCGGGCGCCGCGCTGATCATGCTGCTCGCGGCCTGCGGACTCGCCATCGGATACGGGCAGGACTTCGGGCCGATCCTCGGCGCCTGCCTGGTCCAGCTCCCCGCGATCTGGCTGCTCGGCGCCGTCGCGGTCCTGCTGCACGGCCTCTCGCCCCACCTGGCCGTCGGCGCCTGGGGCGTGGCGGGCCTCGCCCTGCTCATCGGCTGGATCGGCCCCGCCCTCGACGTACCGCAGCCGATCATGAACCTGTCGCCGTTCTCGCACCTGCCGAAGCTGCCGGGCCAGGACATGGCGTGGAGCCCGGTGCTGCTGCTCACGGCCGCGGCGGTGGTGTTCACGGCGGCCGGGCTCGCGGGCCTGCGCCGCCGGGACCTGGCGACCGGCTGAACACGCCCCGCCCCGCAGCCGCTCAGCACTCGACGAGCAGCTCCCCGAGGCCCCGGATCACGAAGCCCGGTTTGCGCACGGGCTCCGCCGCGAGCCGCAGGTCCGGGGCCCGGCGCAGCAACGCCCCGAGCGAGGCGGCCAGTTCGACGCGGGCGAGCGGTGCGCCGACGCAGTAGTGGATGCCCGCGCCGAAGGAGATGTGCGGGTTGTCGGCGCGGGCCAGGTCCAGGGTGTCGGGGGCGGCGAACGCGGCCGGGTCCCGGTTGGCGGAGCCGAAGAGCAGCGCCACCTCGCTGCCGCGCGGGATGAGGGTGTCCCCGACCTCGATGTCGTCGAGCACCCACCGCTCGAAGAGCTGGAGCGGGGTGTCGTGGCGCAGCAGCTCCTCGACGGCCGTGGGCAGCAGCCGCTCCGGTTCGGCACGCAGGGCGGCGAGCTGGTCGGGGTGGCCGAAGAGGGCGTGCCAGCCGTTCGCCGTGGAGTTGACGGTCGCCTCGTGGCCCGCGTTCAGGAGCAGCACACAGGTCGAGATCATCTCCTGCTCGCTGAGCCTGTCGCCCTCGTCGTGCGCGGCGATGAGGGCGCTGATCAGATCGTCGCGGGGCTCCTTGCGCCGCGCGGCGATCAGCTCCCGCAAGTACGCCGAGAACTCCACCGAGGCCCGCACGGCCCGAGCCGCCGTCTCCTCCCCCGGATTCAGCTCGTACATCCCGCAGATGTCCGCCGACCAGGGCCGCAGCGCCCCCCGGTCCGCCTCCGGCACGCCCAGCATCTCGGCGATCACCGCGACGGGCAGCGGCTCGGCGACCCGCGCCACCAGGTCCCCGCCCCCGTCCGCCACCAGGCCCCGCACCAGCTCGTCCGCGAGGCCCTCGACGTACGGCCGAAGGCGCTCCACCGTGCGCGGTGTGAACGCCTTCGCCACCAGGCGGCGGACACGGGTGTGCGCCGGGGTCTCCAGGTCGAGCATGCCGTTGTCGTTGAGGACGTGGAACGGCTCGTGCTCGGGCGGCGGCGCCTGGCGGCCGAACTCCTCGTGGCTGTACCGGTGCAGGTACGTGCGGCCGAGGCGGCGGTCGCGCAACAGGGCGGCGACGTCGGCGTGGTGCGGGATCAGGTACTGGCGGCTGGGTTCGTAGTAGTGCGCGCGGCCCCGGGCGCGCAGGGTGGCGTACGCGGGGTAGGGGTCCGCCACGAACTGGGGCGACCAGGGGTCGAAGGGGGCGTCCATGCGGGGACGCTAGCCGCGCGCACCCCGCCTGACCAGACCGGCGCACCCCGCCCGACCGGACCCGCGCACCCCGCCCGACCGGACCCGCGCGCCCGCCCGACCGGCCCCCTCAGCCCGGCGTGACCAGCCGCGCCTCGTACGCGAACACGGCCGCCTGGGTGCGGTCGCGCAGGCCGAGCTTCACCAGGACCCGGCTGACGTGCGTCTTGATCGTGGACTCGGCGACGACGAGACGGGCGGCGATCTCCCCGTTCGACAGGCCCTGCGCGATGAGCACCAGGACCTCCGTCTCGCGTTCGGTCAGCTCGCCGTACTGCGCCTGCGCCTGCGCGGACGCCGCGAGCCGCGGGTTGTCCGACAGCTTCGAGAACTCCGTGATCAGGCGGCGCGTCACCGTCGGCGCGAGCAGCGCCTCGCCGGAGGCCACCACCCGGACGCCGTCGGCGAGCTGGCGGGCGGAGGCGTCCTTGAGCAGGAAGCCGGAGGCGCCCGCGCGCAGCGCCTGGTAGACGTACTCGTCCAGGTCGAACGTCGTCAGGACCAGGACCTTCGTCTCGACGCGCGCGTCCGCGACGATCTCGCGGGTGGCCTCGATGCCGTTCATCTCCGGCATGCGGATGTCCATCAGGACGACGTCCGGGGCGAGTTCGCGGACCCGCTCGACGGCCTCGCGCCCGTTCACCGCCTCACCGGCGACCTCGATGTCCGGCATCGCGTTCAACAGCACGGAGAAGCCCTCGCGGACCATCATCTGGTCGTCGGCGATCAGGACGCGGATGGTGCGGTTCATCAGGCGTGACCTCCGGCGGGCTTGTCGAGGGAGACGGTGCGGGCGGTCTCGGGGGACGAGGGCGCGGGCACGGTGGGCGCGGCCTTCGTGGACCCGGGCGCGGCAGGGGCGTCGGCCACCCTCGTGGCGCCCCCCGCCTCCGCCGCCCGCGGGGCGTCAGCCGGGACCGGCAGGAACACCGTCACCTCGTACCCGCCCTCCTCGGTCGGCTCCGCCGTCATGTCGCCGTCCAGCATCGACACCCGCTCGCGCATGCCCGTGATGCCGTGCCCGGCGCCCGGCGACGGCTTCACCGGATCCGTCGGGGGCCCGTTGACGATCCGCAGGCCGAGCCCGCCGAGGACATAGCCGATCTCCACCCGGGCCGTCGCCCCCGGCGCGTGCCGCAGGCTGTTGCTGAGCGCCTCCTGCACGATGCGGTACGCCGACAGCTCCACGCCCTGCGGCAGCTCGCGGACCGCGCCGGTGACGACCTTCTCCACGGCGAGGCCGGTGCCGCGCACGTTGTCGAGCAGCCGGTCGATGTCGGCGAGGGTGGGCTGCGGGGCGTCGGGGGCCTCGTAGTCCTCCGCCCGGACGACGCCGAGGACGCGGCGCAGCTCGGTCAGGGCGATCACCGCGTTCTCGCGGATCGTCGCGAAGGCCTGTTCCAGCTCCGGCGGCGGGTTCTCCACCCGGTACGGGGCGGCCTCCGCCTGGATCGCGACCACCGACATGTGGTGGGCGACCACGTCGTGCAGCTCGCGAGCGATGTTCGTGCGCTCCTCCAGGAGCGTGCGCCGGTCCCGCTCCACGGCGGTGACGGTGCGCTCGGCCACGACCTCGCGGCGGGTGTTGGTGTTCACGGCGACCAGGCTGACCAGGGTGATCGCGATGCCGCTGACCACGGCGAGAGCCCCGCTGTTGGAGGCGTAGTGCGACCCGCCGGCGTCCGCGACGAACGAGTACACGGTCGTGAGGATCCACATCCAGGCCGCCGCGCGGGGGCGGGTGCGGGCCGCGACCACCATCATCACCATCGTGTGCCCCGCGAAGGAGCCCGGCGACCAGGGGTAGTCGATGCCGCCGGCCACGGCCACGAGGAACGGGGTCACCGCCAGCGACAGCCACCACGCCAGGACCGGGCGCACCAGCGTCAGGGCCACCGTGAGCGCCGGGACCAGCGACGCCAGGACCTCGATCAGGCCGTTGCCGCCGTAGCCCCCGGACATCCCCGCGTACGTGACCAGCACCGTGAACGCGGCCATCGTCAGGACCACCGCGTGCGGGGACCACACGGCGAACCTGCGTATCCGCCCCGGCAGCCACTGCACCAGCGGTGCGTCGGGGCGCAGTGGGGGCAGGGGGCGGTAGGCGAAGGCGTTGTGGAAGAGGTCCGTGCGCAGGCCCTGGAGGGCGTTCTGCGCGAGGTGGAACTCCGGGCTGCGCGTTTTCTCGGTCACGCGTCAGACGGTACGGGGCGGGGGGACGACGCCGCGTCCCCTCCGGGACGGGTTCGCGGGGGTCCGTCCCAGGTACTACGTGGCGGGGGCCGGGCCCTGCCGGGGCTCCCCGATCCCGCCCCTTTCCCGAAACCGGGGCTGCGCCCCTGGACCCCGGGGGCGGGTGTCCCGTACGGGTGGGCCCGTCCTCCCCCGAATCGGCGCTCCGCGCCTCGTCCTCGAACGCCGGACAGGCTGAAGACCTGCTCCTTGAGAGCTTGGGGGGAGATTGAGGACGAGCGCGAAGCGCGACCCGGGGGCGCCCGGCCCACCCCGGGGTCAGAACGCCAGCTGGGCGATCTCCTCCGCGACCACCGCGCAGGCGTCCGCCGCCGGATCGATCAGGGGAAAGTGGCCGACGTCCTCCAGCAGCGTCAAGCCGACCACCTCACCGGCCTTGGCCGCCGCGTCCGCGTACGCCTCGGAGACGACCTGCGGCACGACGATGTCGGTGCGCCCCTGCACGACGGTGGTCGCGATCCCGGTGGGCAGCAGCACCGCCGGATCCGCATGCGCAAGCCGCTCCTCGAACAGCGCCTCGGCGCCCCCCGCCCCCGCCCCGGAAGCAGCGACACCCAGGAACTGCCGCACCGCCCCGGAACACACCCCCAGATCGTCCGCCACCCGCAGATCCCCGATCGGGGCCAGCGCCACCACACCCCGCAGCGGGGCGGGCCGCGCCAGGTGCCAAGGCGACTCCTGCGGCAGCACGTGCCGCGCAGCCGCCCACAACGCGAGATGCCCCCCGGCCGAGTGCCCGGTCACCACGACCCGGTGCGGGTCGGCGCCAGGCAGCGCCGTCCGGACGAGCCCGGGCAAGGCGTCGAGCGCGGCGGCCACGTCGTCGAGGGTGTCGGGCCACCGCCCGGCGACGGGCCCCGCGCCGCCCTGCGCCGGGACCAGCCCCCCAGAAGCCCCCCGCCGATACTCCACGCTCGCCACGGCGAACCCCCGCCGGGCCAGGAAGTCCGCGAACGGTGACACGTGCGCGCGGTCGTACGGAGCCCGCCACGCGCCACCGTGCAGCACCACGACGAGCGGCGCGGCCCGATCGGCGCCGCCGCGCGGGGCGTAGAAGTCGATGACCTGGTCCGCGTGCGCCCCGTACGCGGCGGTGGAGTCGGGCCGGACCGCGGGATGCGCGAAAGCGGAGTCCTGCTCGGCGGCATCGCGGGCCACGGCGGCGTCGTCCGGCATACGGCAACCCTCTCAAACTCGGCCACTGGCCGCCCGTCGGCCACCGGCAGCAACTGTCCGGCGGCCGACGGGCGTTCGTACCATGATCCAGATTTGCCGGACGGTATCAGGATCCGGCGGGCATCCGTGCCCCAGGGCCCACCGCACCGCCCCATCCAGCGACCCCACGGCACTCTCCCCGGCCACGGGGAGCCCTCGGGGGCCACGGGACGCCACGGTGGGCGCCCCCGGCTACGCCGCGGCCCCGGGCGCCTCCGCCAGGGTCGCCGCGAGGACCCACGCCGCCCGCTCCGCGTCGGCGAACGACACGTACAGCGGTGTGAAGCCGAAGCGCAGCACGTCCGGTGCGCGGAAGTCGCCGACCACGCCCCGCTCGATGAGCCGCTTCATGACGTCGGCGGCGTCCGGGCAGCGCAGCGCGATCTGGCTGCCCCGCTCGGCGTGCGCCACGGGCGTGGCCGACTCGACGCGGCCCGCGGGCACGTACGCGGCGACGCACTCCAGGAAGAAGTCCGTCAGGGCGAGGGACTTGGCGCGCACGGCCGCCATCGACACCCCGTCCCACACGTCGAGCGCGGCGTCGAGGGCGAGCAGCGACAGGATGTCGGGGGTGCCGACGCGGCCGCGTACGGCGTCGGGCGCCGGTTCGTAGTCGGACCGCATCCCGAAGGGCTCGACGTGCGAGTTCCAGCCGGGCAGCGGCGAGTCGAAGTGCGGCTGGTGCTCCCGGCGCACGTACAGGTACGCGGGCGAACCGGGGCCGCCGTTCAGGTACTTGTAGGTGCAGCCGACCGCCAGGTCCACGCCCTGCTCGTCGAGGCCGATGGGCAGCGCGCCCGCCGTGTGGCAGAGGTCCCACACGACGAGGGCGCCGACCGAGTGCACGGCCTCCGTCAGGCCGGGCAGGTCGTGCAGGCGCCCCGACTGGTAGTCGGCGTGGTTGAGCAGGACGGCGGCGGTACGCGGACCGAGTGCGCCGGGGACGTCCGCGGGGGCCACCGGGATCAGGCGGCAGCCGGTGAGGCGGGCGGCGGACGCGGCGATGTACCCGTCCGTGGGGAAGGTGGTGGAGTCGACGAGGATTTCGTCGCGCCCCTCGTCCGGGGAGGCCGCGTCCCCGGCCCGCTGACGGACGATGCGCACGGCCGCCACCAGCGCCTTGAAGATGTTGACGCTCGTCGAGTCGGCGACGACGACCTGCCCGGGGGCGGCGCCGATCAGCGGGGCGAGCCGGTCGCCGATCCGCTCCGGCGCGGTCCACCAGCCGCTCTCCTCCCAGGAGCGGATGCGCATCCGCCCCCACTCGCGGGTGATGACGTCGGCGACGCGGGCCTCGACGCCCCGGGGCAGCGCGCCCAGCGAGTTCCCGTCCAGATAGACGGTCTCGTCGAGCACGAACTCGGCCCGCTTGTGGGCGAGTTCGTCCTTTCCGTCCTGTACGGCGGCGGCATCAACGAGCCGCACGCGCTCAGCTTCCAGAGCCACCTGGGCCACCTCCGACACCTCGGACACCTCGGACACCTCGGCCACCTCCGACATCTCTCCCGCCCCCGACGCCTCGGCCTCAGACATGGCTGCGCGCCGTCCACAGCTCCGGGAACACGTTCTTCGCGGCCCGCTTCTCCAGCCACGCCACCCCGGCGGAGCCGCCCGTGCCGGTCTTGGAGCCCATGGCGCGGCGGGTGGCGACCAGGTGGTCGTTGCGCCATCGCCAGACCAGCTCGCCGACGTCGGTCAACGCCTCGCCGAGCCGGGCGAGTTCGGCGCCCTCGTCCCCGGCGTACAGGGCCGTCCACACGGCCTCGACCTCGGGCGACGGCTCGTACCTGCGGGAGATGTCACGGTTCAGGACGGCGGCCGGTATCGGGTGCCCGCGGCGGGCGAGGAGCCGAAGGACCTCGTCGTACAGGCTCGGCTCCTGCAGCGCCTTCTCCAGCTCCGCGTGCACGCGCGGGGCGCCGCGGTGCGGCACGAGCATGGACGCGGACTTCTCACCGAGCAGGAACTCCATGCGCCGGTACATCGCCGACTGGAAGCCGGAGCCCTCGCCGAGCGCGCCCCGGTAGGAGTTGAACTGGGCGGGGGTGAGCTGGCCGAGCGGCTTCCACGAGTGGTTCAGGGCCTCCAGCTCCCGCACCGACCGCTTCAGGGCGGCGATGGCCACCGGCACGTCGTCCTCGCGCAGGGCGCGCGCGGCGGTCTCCCACTCGTGGACGATGACGGTGAACCACAGCTCCATCACCTGAGTGGTGACGAGGAAGACCATCTCACCGGGGTCGTCGGACCGCAGGTGCTGGAGGTGGGTGAGGACGTCCGCCTGGACGTAGTCCTCGTAAGGGGTGGTGCCTGCGAAGTCGAGGTTCGGGCTGTCCGGGCTCTCGTCGTCCGTCGCCGCGGACTGCGGGCCGGGCTCGTGCGCCGCGTGCGCCTCGTGGGACATCGCTGTCTCCTAGATGCGTACTCCGGGTAGCGGTCCGCCCCTGCCGGTACCGGCACGGGGGCCCCGGTCCCCACCCGCATCCTCCGCAACATCCCCGGAAACGGCAAGACCTGCCTGGTCACACCGGGTGTCCAGGCAGGTCTTGGCCGGCCCGCGGGTGCGGGGGCCGGACGGGGTGCTAGCCAAGCGTGTCCGCCGCCGTCGCGGAGGAGTCGCGCAGGAACGTCGAGCAGCGCTCGTACTCCTCCTGCTCGCCGATCGCGCCCGCGGCGCGGGCCAGGGCGTGCAGGGCGCGCAGGAAGCCGCGGTTCGGCTCGTGCTCCCAGGGCACCGGGCCGTGGCCCTTCCAGCCGCTGCGGCGCAGGGAGTCGAGGCCGCGGTGGTATCCCGTACGGGCGTACGCGTACGACTCGACGACTCGTCCCGCCTCGTACGCCTCGTCGGCGAGGCGGGCCCAGGCGAGGGACGACGTCGGGTACTTCGCCGCCACCTCCGTGGCCGGGGTGCCGCCCGCGAGCAGTTCGCGGGGCTCCGGGTCGTCGGGCAGGTGGGTCGGGGGCGGTCCCCCGAGCAGGTTCTCGTGAATGGCCATGGGACAAGTCTGCGGCATGGGCGACCCTGCCGGGGCTCAGCCCCTGACCGCCCGCACCCCCCGCACCAACGCCTCCACCCCCACCTCGACCTTCCCCCGAGGGCACCCCACATTCAGCCGCACGTGCCCGGGCGCCCCATATGTCCCCCCGGCCCTGACGGCCACCCCCTGCCGCTCCGCCAGCTCCCGCTGAAGCACCTCGTCCCCCGCGTCCCCGAGCACCCCCCGCAGATCGATCCAGGCGAGATAACCCGCCTGCGGGGGCACCCACCCCAGCTCGGGGAAGGCCTCGTTCAACCGCTCCCCGACGAACCGCAGATTCGCGTACGTGTAGGCGCGCACGGCGTCCAGCCACTCCGCCCCCTCCCGGTAGGCGGCGATGTGCGCCACGAGGGAGAGCACGGCGGGCGAGGCGAGCCCTTCGCCCGTGTCCATCCGCCGCACGAACGCGGCATGGTCGTCCGGATCCCCGACGAAGCCGTAACTCCCGCTGAGAGAAGGGAAGTTGAAGGCCTTGGTGCCGGAGGTGACGAGAGCCCACCGCCCGCGCGCGTACCGGGTCCACGGCAGATGCGTGGACCCGGCGTGCGCGAGGTCGGCGTGGATCTCGTCGCTGATGACGGCGACCCCGTACCGCTCGCACAGCGCGGCCATCCCGGCCAGCTCGGCGTCGCTCCACACCCGCCCGGTGGGATTGTGCGGCGAGCAGAGCAGCAGCACGCGCGCGCCGGGACGGGCCAACTCGGCTTCGAGGAGGGCGAGTCCGGGATCGTCGACGGGCACGGTGCGCAGCTCGCGGCCGAGCCCGCCGACCGCCTTCCGGAACCCGTCGTAGGTGGGCGTGTGCACCACCACGCCGTCGCCGGGCTCCGTCCACATCCGCAGGAGCTGGGATATCTGGTTGAGCACGGACGGGGCGTAGACGAGCGAGCCGGGGTCGACGTCGGTGTCGTGGCGCTGTTCGAACCAGTCGCGGACGGCGCCCCGGAAGTCGTCGTTGCGCCAGTCCGTGTAGCCGAAGACGCCGTGCGCGACCCGCCGCTGGAGGGCGTCGATGACGGGCGGCGCGCAGGCGAAGTCCATGTCGGAGATCGTGAAGGGGAGCAGGTCGGGCACGCCGTCCCACTGGACGCACCAGGTGCCGAGCCGGTCGACGGGGGTGTCGAAGTCGTAGGGCGCTGTGGTCACGGGCGGATCCCTCCGGGCATGCCGGGGGCCCGGCACTCGCGCGCTGTGGCGGAGTGCCGGGCCCGGCCGGACGATGTGGGTGGTGTTACTTGAGCTTCGTGCCGGTGGAGCGCAGGTTCGCGCAGGCCTCGGTGACGCGCTTGGCCATGCCCGCCTCGGCGGACTTGCCCCAGGTGCGCGGGTCGTAGGTCTTCTTGGAGCCGACCTCGCCGTCGACCTTCAGGACGCCGTCGTAGTTCTTGAACATGTGGTCGGCGACGGGACGCGTGAAGGCGTACTGCGTGTCCGTGTCGAGGTTCATCTTCACGACGCCGTTCTCCAGCGCCGTGGCGATCTCCTGCTCGGTGGAACCGGAGCCGCCGTGGAACACGAAGTCGAAGGGGGACTGCTTGCCGTACTTGGCGCCGACGCCCTCCTGGAGGTCCTTCAGGAGCTCGGGGCGGAGCACGACGTTGCCCGGCTTGTAGACGCCGTGGACGTTGCCGAAGGAGGCGGCGAGCAGGTAGCGGCCCTTCTCGCCCAGGCCCAGGGCCTCGGCGGTGCGGATCGCGTCGTCGACCGTGGTGTACAGCTCGTCGTTGATCTCGTGGGTGACGCCGTCCTCCTCGCCGCCGGTCGGGGTGATCTCGACCTCGAGGATGATCTTCGCGGCGGCGGCCTGGGCCAGCAGCTCCTGGCCGATGGCCAGGTTGTCGGCGAGGGTCTCGGCGGAGCCGTCCCACATGTGGGACTGGAAGAGGGGGTTCTGACCGGCCTTGACGCGCTCGGCGGAGACCGCGAGCAGCGGGCGGACGTAGCCGTCGAGCTTGTCCTTCGGGCAGTGGTCGGTGTGCAGCGCGACCGTGATGTCGTACTTCGCCGCGACGATGTGCGCGAACTCGGCGAGGGCCACCGCGCCCGTCACCATGTCCTTGTTGTACTGGCCGCCCAGGAACTCAGCACCACCCGTGGAGATCTGGATGATGCCGTCGCTCTCCGCCTCCGCGAAGCCGCGCAGGGCAGCGTGCAGGGTCTGCGAGGACGTCACGTTGATGGCCGGGTAGGCGAACTTGCCTGCCTTCGCCCGGTCCAGCATCTCGTTGTAGACGTCGGGGGTTGCGATGGGCATGTGTCCGCTCCTTGTGATGTGCGGGGTGCTGACTGACCGGGGGGCGACGTCGTCGTCGCCCCCATCTTTCCAGACTCGCCGGATTGCTCCAGCCGTACGTCATGCACCGATCAGTCGTAAGTCATGTACCGGTCAGCCGTACGCCATGTACCGGTCAGTCGAGGCCGAGCTCGTCCTTGGAGAACGCGAAGAGGTACGGGACCCCCGCGCCCTCGGTGATCTTCACGTCGGCGCCGGTGGCGCGGTCCACGATCGTCGCCACGGCCACGACCTCGGCGCCGGCCTCGCGGACCGCCTCCACGGCGGTCAGCGGGGAGCCGCCGGTGGTGGAGGTGTCCTCGACGACCAGGACCCGGCGGCCCTTGATGTCCGGCCCCTCGACCCGGCGCTGGAGCCCGTGCGCCTTCGCCGCCTTGCGCACCACGAAGGCGTCCAGGCGCCGGCCGCGGCCCGCGGCGGCGTGCAGCATCGCGGCGGCCACCGGGTCGGCGCCCATCGTCAGGCCGCCCACCGCGTCGAACTCCAGGTCGGCGGTGAGGTCCAGCAGGACCTGGCCGACCAGCGGGGCGGCCTCGCCGTCGAGGGTGACGCGGCGCAGGTCGACGTAGTAGTCGGCCTCGATGCCCGAGGAGAGCGTCACCTTGCCGTGCACGACGGCCTTGTCCTTGATCTGCTGCAGCAGGTCGCCGCGTACGTCGTTCGTCATGGCTACGAGCTTAAAGGCGCCGCCAGGTCCAGGTGGTCGACGTCTCCAGCGGCTCCAGCGGGGTGACCAGGCGCGGCAGGGTGTTCAGGCCGTTCGGCGGGCCCGTCTGCGGCTCCACGCACACCGCTTCCGCGGGCTCGTCGTACACCACGACCCACTGTTCGCGGCTCGCCACCTTCAGTTCGAGGCGGCCCGGCCAGGTCAGGGTCACGTCCACACCGTCGGGCATGCCGAAGCAGTCGTCCCAGGGGCCGGGGGTCGGGTCGATCCGGGTGCCGGTCGGCAGGTGGTCGTCGCCGCGCAGCTCCTGCCAGGCGGCGTCGAAGCGCAGCCGGACGCCCTCGGTGTCCGTGGGGTCGTCCGCCAGGTGGCGGTTGAACCAGGGGTGCCAGCCGGCCTGCGCCGGGAAGGAGTCCCCGTACGTCTCGATCGCCATCCTCAGCGTCAGGGCGTCCTCGGTCAGCTCCACGATCTGCGTGACCCTGCCCGGGTACGGCCAGGGAGCCGTCAGGTCGTACGTGAACACCGCCTCGCGGTCGCCGACCCGGGCCGTCTTCCACGCGGCGTCGCGGGCGGTGCCGTGGATGGCGTGCGGCGGGGAGTTCACCGGGAGCTGGTGCAGGACGTCGCCGTTTTTGAACCTTCCCTCCCTCGTCCGCCCGCACCACGGCACCATCGGGAAGCTGCCGTACCGCTCCCCCTGCCGCAGCAGCTCGACCCCGTCGACCCGCAGACTCCCGACCCGGCAGCCGTCCCCCGGCCGCACCGTCACATCCGCGCCACCCGCGCCCAACCTGATCTCATCGCTACTCACAGCCCCGACCTTACGACCCGCTCCCCTGCGGGGCTTTCCCATCCCGGGGGCGGGTGTCCCCGTTGCCGTGGGACGCCCCGAAACCTCAGCGCCGACGCCGCAGCACCCGCCCCACGAGAATCGCCGAAGCCACCACGACCGCCGCAGCGGGCGCAGCCCACCGCAGCGTGGCGACCCCGCCGGACATCGCCTCGGGCGCGGGCACCGGCGCGTACCGCCCCCGCGGCGGCGCGTGGTCGACCTCCTCCGCGCTGCGCCCGATCATCGTCCGCCGGGCATGCGCGGCCTCCGCGGCGGCCCCGCCCCCGAGGTCCGAAGCCCGGTCGAAGTCATCGGCGAGCGGATCCAACGAGGGCGGCGGCACCTCGGCCTCGTAGATCCCCCCGAGCCCCGGCACGGAATCACCGGGTCCGTCAGGGCTGTCCGGGGCGGCGGCGGAGACGTCGTCCGGGACGTCGCCCGAGGCATCGTCGGAGGCACCGCCCGAGGACTCCGCACGCGGCTCCCCACCGGAGCCCTCAGCGGCATCAACGGGATCAGCGGCATCAGTGGCATCAGCAGAATCAGCGGCATCACCAGGAGCCGGGGACGCCCCCGCCCCCAACCCCTCCCCGAACCGCGCGAGCAACCTCCGCACGGCCGCCTCCACAGCCTGTGGAGAACTTTCCGCGATCTCGGCGACGCGCCCGTCGCCGGAGCCCGTACCGGTGAAGGTGAGGCTGGTGCCGCCTTCGGCGGCGGGGGCGAGGCGCAGGATGAGGGAGAACTTCACGGAGCCGCCGCCGCGCACCTCGACGCCCTCGCCGTCGAGGGAGTAGTCACCTCCGGCGCGGGGGGCCAGACGCAGGGCACCGCGATAGGTGATCGTGTGGCCACCCACCCGCGCGCGCAGCCGCCCGGACAGCGGCGGCGAATCCGCGTCGGCGGCACGCTGCCACCCCGGCACGGCGCCCGCGACCCGCTCGGGGTCGGCCAGCGCCTCGCGGAGCGGCTCTTCCGGGACCGGTACGAACACCTCATGCTCCATGACAGTCGAGCGTACCGACGCCCACCGCGTGATGTACGACACTTGCCCGCGCCGAGGGTCCGACGACCCGTCAGTCGGCGTACCGCGGATGCACGAGGGTGGAGGGCGCCATGGACCGCCCGGGGTCGGGGCGGACGCGCTGGGCGGCGCGCGCGCCGGACCGCAGGATGGCGGAGTCGGCGGCGGCGAGCAGCCCTTCGGGGCCGCGGGCGGCGAGGACGAAACCCCAGTCGCGGGTCCTGACGGTGCCGTCGGCGGTCCGGTCCGGCCCGGCGGCGAAGCCGGAGTGACGGCCCGTCACGCGATAGGGCGTGGTGGTGAGTCCGGCGGCGCGCAGGGTGGCGTCGACGGTCCAGTAGGTCCGGGGACGGGTGACGACGGGCCCGGCGTGCACGGCGAGGCGGCCGCCGTCGGTGAGGGCGCGGGCGACCAGGCCGTAGAACTCC
Source organism: Streptomyces flavofungini (assembly GCF_030388665.1). Taxonomy (NCBI): domain Bacteria; kingdom Bacillati; phylum Actinomycetota; class Actinomycetes; order Kitasatosporales; family Streptomycetaceae; genus Streptomyces; species Streptomyces flavofungini. The sequence continues at coordinate 4,398,477 of NZ_CP128846.1, forward strand.
TGGGAGTAGAGCTTGGTGCTCGCGGTGATGCCCGGGTCGGGCAGGTCGGCGATGACGACGTCGTAGGGGAGGCGGCGGCCGTGCGGCCCGCGCAGCCAGTGGAAGGCGTCGGCGTGCACGACCCGCACCCGCCGGTCCCGGAAGACGTGGCCGTTGAGCTCGCTGAGCGCGGGATCGCTGCGGGCGAGCTTCACGACGCCGGGGTCGATCTCGACGACGTCGACGCGGCGCACCCCGGAGTGGCGAAGGACCTCGCGGGCGGCGAGCCCGTCGCCGCCGCCGAGGACGAGGACGCGGGCGTGCGGCCCGCCGCGCATGGCGGGCTGGACGAGCGCCCGGTGGTAGCGGTGTTCGTCGCGGCCGCTGACGCGGAGCCTGCCGTCGAGGAAGAGGTCGAGGGATTCGCGGTGGCCGCCGGTGAGGACGACTTCCTGGACGCCGGTCTGGACGGCGACGCGGATGTCGGGGCCGTAGACGGCGCGGCGGGCGGCGCGCTCGAAGTCGTCGACGAGGACGGCCGCGGAGGCGAGCACGGCGAGCACGGTGACGTTCGTGGTGAGGAGTACCCAGCGGCCGCGGACGCTCAGGTCGCGGCCGAACAGGCCGAAGACGAGGGCCCCGCCCGCGAGGACGTTGACGGCGCCGGTGAGCAGCGCCCCGGTGAGCTGCCCGAACCAGGGCAGCAGCAGGAAGGGGAAGGCGAGTCCGCCGACGAGCGCGCCGACGTAGTCCGCGGCGAACAGGTCGGCCACCGCGCCGCCCGGGTCCTGCCGCCGGACGCGCTGGATCAGCACCATCAGGAGGGGGACCTCGGCGCCGATGAGGATGCCGATGGCGAGCGAGAACGCCACGAAGAGATAGCGCGAGCCGCCCTCCCACATCTCGCCGCGGTCCCCGGCCCACGCGAAGGCCGCGTACAGCGTCATGGCGCTGCACCCGCCGACGAGGGCGAGGGCCGCCTCGATGAGGCCGAATCCGGCGGCGGCCCGGCAGCGCAGCCGCTTGGCGAGCAGCGAGCCGATGCCCATCGCGAACACCATCACGGACAGCACGACGGAGGCCTGGGTGACGGAGTCGCCGATCAAGTACGAGGCGAGGGCGACGAGTTCGAGTTCGTACACGAGTCCGCAGGCGGCACAGACGAACACGCCCGCGAGGACGAGGAACCGGCCTGTCCGGGGCGTGACGGGCAGACGCTCGGGCGGCTCGATCACGCAGCGAACGCTACGTCACCGAACGCTTACGCCAAGTCCCCCACAAGGGTGGAGATTGCCGGGCGGACGTGTAGGACGCGTAAAGGGCCGTCGGGCGTGTGCGGGTGACATCGGTGTCGCGCCCGCGCACACGGGTCCGCCGTCGCCCCGGGCACCCCGCACGTCACCGCACGACCGCCGGGGGACTCTCCACACGTCACCGCACGACCGCCGGGGGACTCCCGCACGTCACAGCGCCGCAGGCATCCGCACGCCGACGCGCGTCCTGGTCGCCACCAGCTGTCCGTCCTGCGGATAGGCGTGCCATGTGCGCCACATGACCGAGCCTTCGTGGCGCTGGGCGAGCATCGCGGTGAAGGCGTGCGGGATGCCGGGGAAGACTCCGGCGAGCCCGTGCGGGTGCTCGGCGACCAGGGCGAGCAACTCCTGCGCGCGACCCGCGAACTGACCCTGCGACAGAGTTTCGACGCAGGCCGCGAACTCGTACTCCCACTCGCCCACCCGCTTGGACACGCCGAGCGGCAGCGGGGTGCTGCTGCCGGGGATGCAGGCCACCGTCTCGGAGCAGCTGCCGCCGCGCTCCTCCTCCAGGAGCACTTGGTGGGACGCCCCGAGGAGTCTCAACTGCACCGTCGCACCGGATAGTTCGAGGTCGAGCGTGGCGAGGGCGGGCAACGGCTCGCGGCCGAGGGCCCAAGCCAGGTCCCCGGCGCGCGTGTCGGTATAGACAGTCTTCAGGGTCGTGAGCATGGGTCGGCTCCGCTAAGCACGCAATGGAGGTGGGGCCGGCGCACCCGGTCGGACACCAGGTGGTCGGAATGCCGGCTCGTGCCCACGGAGAAGTCCCGATCGTTGTTGAGCTGAGAACGTCCGAGGGCGGTGTGACGGTTAAGAGGGAATCATGAACTGCGACACTGCCACAGCGTTTTTACCCAACTTCGTAGGGTTTCCATCCCCTAGAGGGCCGAACAGTTCATCTGTTCACGTTTCTGCAAACTCAGACGATCCAGAAGCGTCCCGGTACGGTCGTCAATAGACCCATTTGGCCCCTGTCACCCCGCGACGACCCCCTGTGCAGCGCTTTCCCCGCCCCCCGCGTCAACATCCGTCCCCCGCCCCGGCACCCGACAACGACGAAGCGCCCGCCGGGAGTTGACTCCCGGCGGACGCTCCGCCCAGTGGACCAGCTGCCCCGTGTCAGCTGCCTCCGCCGCATCCACCCCCGCCACCGCCGCCGCCGCAGGACGAGGAACCACCGCCGCAGGACGAGCCGCCGCCGCAGGACGTGGCTCCGCTGTGGTTGTTGCTGCTGGTCGAACTGCCGGACGCCCACCAGCTGCCGCCGCCCGCACCGGACGCGGTCCGGCGCCCGCTGCCGCGCACCCGGGCGGCCCCGATCGTGAGCCCCGCGATCAGCAGCACCACAAGCACAAGGAAGAGGACGACAAGAATCATGTCCCTCACTCACCTTTCCGTTCCCCCGATGCGCGGGGCGCCTCGTGTTCCCCCGGAACCACGAAGCGCCCCGCGCCCTGCGGTTGTTGTCCCGCGTCGTTGCGTGACAAGGGGATGCCCCCGGCCATTCGCGGCCAAAGCAGAGTTGAGGAAGTCCAGAGGTTCGGCGCAGGATGACGGCCATGACGTCCTCTTCCGGCTCGACCGGCACCACTGGCGCCTCAGGCGCCCCGGGTTCCTCGGCGAGCGGCCGCCCGCTGCTCAACCGCCGCCTCGCCGAGTTCGGCACGACGATCTTCGCCGAGATGTCCGCCCTCGCCGTGCGGACGGGGGCGATCAACCTGGGCCAGGGCTTCCCCGACACGGACGGGCCCGAGGAGGTGCGGGAGGCGGCCGTGCGGGCGCTGCGCGACGGCCGCGGCAACCAGTACCCGCCGGGCCCCGGCGTGCCCGAGCTGCGCGCGGCGGTCGCGGCGCACCAGTCGCGGCGCTACGGCCTGGCCTACGACCCCGACCGGGAGGTCCTGGTCACGGCCGGCGCCACCGAGGCCATCGCGGCCTCGCTGCTCGCCCTGGTCGAGCCGGGCGACGAGGTCATCGCCCTGGAGCCGTACTACGACTCGTACGCCGCCTCGATCGCGCTCGCGGGCGGCACCCGGGTGCCCGTGACCCTGCGGCCCGGCGGCGGAGCCGCTGACCGACGCTTCGTCCTCGACCTGGACGAGCTGCGCGACGCCGTCACCCCGCGCACCCGGCTGCTGCTCCTCAACACCCCGCACAACCCGACGGGCACCGTCCTCACCCGCGAGGAGCTGGCCGCGATCGCGGAACTCGCCGTCGAGCGTGACCTGCTCGTGGTCACCGACGAGGTCTACGAACACCTGGTCTTCGCCGACACCCCGGCGCCCGACGGCTCCGGCTCGCCCGCGCACATCCCCCTCGCCTCCTTCCCCGGCATGCGGGAGCGGACCGTCACCATCGGCTCGGCGGGCAAGACGTTCTCGTTCACGGGCTGGAAGGTCGGCTGGGTGACGTCCACGCCGGAGCTGGTCACGGCGGTGCGCTCGGCGAAGCAGTACCTGACGTTCGTGGCCTCGGGCCCGTTCCAGTACGCCGTCGCGGAGGCCCTCGCGCTGCCCGAGTCGTACTTCACGGGCATCCGCGAGGACCTGCGCGCCAAGCGGGACCTGCTGTCGGCGGGCCTGACGGCGGCGGGCTTCGAGGTCTACCGGCCGCAGGGCACGTACTTCGTCACCACCGACATCCGCCCGCTCGGCGCGGACCGTTCGCACGGCGGCGACGGCTTCGCGTTCTGCCGCGCCCTGCCCGAGCGCGCCGGTGTCGTCGCCATCCCCAACGCCGTCTTCTACGACCACCGCGAGGCGGGCGCGCCCTTCGTGCGGTTCGCGTTCTGCAAGCGCACGGAGGTCCTCGCGGACGCGGTGGAGCGGCTCAAGGCGCTGTAGGGCCGCGGCACCCACCCACACGGACCCACCCGGCTCGCGCCCGCCGCCACGACCCCGGAGGGTTCGGGTGTGACCCACCCGAGCCCCACCGTCCCGGCCCCGCTCACCGAGCCGCCCCGCACCCGCTGCCTCGCCCTGGAACCCAAGGGCCCGACGGCCGTGCGCGCCCTCGGTGTGTTCGCCGCCGCCCGCCTCACCGGGCTGCTCGCGGTGACGGCCGTGGCGCACGCCACCGGCCAGGACACCTTCCGCCTCCTCGGCCGCTCCTGGGACTCCCGCTGGTACACCGGCATCGCCGCGCACGGCTACGGCCGCACCCTGCACTTCGAGCCCGCCGTCGTCCAGAGCGACCTGGCGTTCTTCCCGCTGTACCCGGGCCTGATCCGCGCGGTCACCACCGTCACGCCGCTGTCCCACGGCGCGGCCGGGCTGCTCATCTCCTGGCTCGCCGCCGCGACCGCCGCCCTCGGCATCTACGCGATCGCGGCCCGCCTGTACGACCGCCGCACCGCGACCGTCCTCGTGCTCCTGTGGGGCCTCATGCCCCACTCCGTCATCCTGTCGATGGCGTACACCGAGCCGGTCCTCACCGCCCTGGCCGCCTGGTCCCTGTACGCGCTGCTCACCGGGCGCTGGCTGTGGGCGGGCACGCTCGCGGCGCTCGCGGGCCTGGCCCGGCCGAACGGCTTCGCGGTGGCGGCCGCGGTCCTCGTCGCGGCGGCCTGCGAGATCGTCCGGCGGCGCGGGCGCGGGGTTCCCCACAGGCTGTGGACGGGCGCGCTGCTCGCGCCGCTCGGCTGGGCGGCGTACGTCCTGTGGGTCGGGGCCCGCAAGGGCGACGTGCTCGGCGGCTACTTCGCGGTGCAGCGCGGCTGGGGCTCGCGCTTCGACTTCGGCGCGGGCTCGCTCGCCTTCGTCAAGCACCTGCTCCTCGACGGCGACAAGCTGGTCTTCTCCATGACGCTGGTGATCGTCGCGGTGGCGGTGCTCCTGTACGCGCTCCTGGTGGCCGAGCGGGCGCCGCTGCCGCTGCTCGTCTACACCGGCGTGCTGCTCCTGGTCACGGTCGGCGGCTCCGGCTTCTTCGAGTCCAAGCCGCGTTTCCTGCTGCCCGCCTTCCCGCTGCTGATCCCGCTCGCCTGCGCGGTCCTGCGGACGGCGAGAGCCCGGCCGCGGGCCGCCTTCCTGGTGGTCGGCGCCCTGGCCGGGCTCTCGGTGGCCTACGGGACGTATCTGGTGACGATCGCCCGCATGCCCTTGTAGTCACCGCCGTGCGGCGGGCCCTCAGGCCTCGCCGTCGGGCTTCTCGTCGCCCTCGGCGGAGTCGACGGACTGCTCCAGGCCGAGCTGCTCGACGAGCCAGCGGTCGAACTCGATCGCGGCGCGCACCCAGCTGACGGTCGACGACACGAAGTGCTCCAGGGAGACACCCGTGCCGATCAGCATCTGGGCCTCACCGATGAGGCGGACCGTGCCGTCGTCGTGGGTGTGGCTGTAGACCTTCGGCCACAGCGTGCGGCGGTTCCAGTCGTCGATGGACTCCAGGAGCTGGAGCTTCTCCTCGATGCCGTGCGGCCGGTCGTAGAACGTCCGCACCGAGAAGACCGCCTGGTCCTCCTCGCCCCGGAACATGAAGTACGTACGGAACTCCTCCCACGGCGCCGCGAGGTCTCCCTCGTCGTCGACGACGTACTTGAGTTCCATCTGGTCCAGGAGCTGCTTGACCAGGTCCTGGTCAGGGACGACGGGGCCCGCCGGTCCTGCGCCCTGCTGCGGTTCGGGCTGGCCCCCGAAATTCGGAATCGAGGACGGGTCGATGCTCACCGTGTATTTCCCTTCGTACGGATTGAGCCATCCTCTCCCATGCCGGGCGGGGGCTCGCAACCCCCGTCCGCCCATGTGTCCGGTTACGACGCCTCACAGCGACTTCCCCGTCGGCTCCGAGCCCGCCCCGGCCCCCGCGGGACCGACGATGAGGCCGTCCCCGAAGACGTCCACGCGGACCGTGTCCCCGTCCTTGACCTCGCCCGCCAGGATCTCCTTGGCCAGCCGGTCGCCGATGGAGGTCTGGATCAGGCGGCGCAGCGGCCGGGCGCCGTACGCGGGGTCGTTGCCCTCGTCCGCGAGCCAGGCCAGGGCAGCCGGCGTGACGTCGAGCGTGAGCCGCCGGTCGGCGAGGCGCTTGGCGAGGCGCTTGATCTGCAGCTCGGCGATGTGCGCCAGCTCGTCCTTGCCGAGCGCGGAGAAGACGACGAGGTCGTCGAGCCGGTTCAGGAACTCGGGCTTGAACGAGGCCCGCACCACCTCCAGAACCTGCTGCTTCTTCTCCTCCTCGCTGGTCAGGGGCTCGACCAGGTACTGGCTGCCGAGGTTGGAGGTGAGGATCAGGATGGTGTTGCGGAAGTCGACCGTCCGCCCCTGCCCGTCGGTGAGACGGCCGTCGTCGAGGACCTGGAGCAGCACGTCGAAGACCTCCGGGTGCGCCTTCTCGACCTCGTCGAGCAGCACCACCGAGTACGGACGCCTGCGCACGGCCTCGGTGAGCTGACCGCCCTCCTCGTACCCGACGTACCCGGGCGGAGCGCCGACCAGCCTGGCGACGCTGTGCTTCTCCCCGTACTCACTCATGTCGATGCGGACCATGGCCCGCTCGTCGTCGAAGAGGAAGTCGGCGAGGGCCTTGGCCAGCTCGGTCTTGCCGACGCCGGTCGGGCCGAGGAACAGGAACGAGCCGGTGGGGCGGTCGGGGTCGGCGATCCCGGCGCGGGTGCGCCGCACGGCGTCGGAGACCGCCTGCACGGCCTCGGTCTGCCCGATGAGGCGCTTGCCCAGCTCGCCCTCCATGCGCAGCAGCTTCTGCGTCTCGCCCTCCAGGAGCCGGCCCGCCGGGATGCCGGTCCAGGCGGCCACGACATCGGCGATGTCGTCGGGCCCGACCTCCTCCTTGACCATGGTGTCGGGCTCGGCGGCCTTCTCCTCCTCGGCCTCCGATGCGGCCTCCAGGTCCCGCTCCAGGGCGGGGATCTCGCCGTAGAGCAGCTTGGACGCGGTGTCGAAGTCGCCGTCGCGCTGCGCCCGCTCGGCCTGCCCGCGCAGCTCGTCGAGCTTCTCCTTCAGCTCACCGACGCGGTTGAGGGACTGCTTCTCCTTCTCCCAGCGGGCGGTGAGCCCGCGCAGCTCCTCCTCCTTGTCGGCGAGGTCGCGCCGCAGCTTCTCAAGACGCTGCTTGCTCGCCGGGTCCGTCTCCTTGCTGAGCGCCAGCTCCTCCATCCGCAGCCGGTCGACGGCGCGCTGCAGCTCGTCGATCTCGACCGGCGAGGAGTCGATCTCCATCCGCAGCCGGGACGCCGCCTCGTCCACCAGGTCGATGGCCTTGTCCGGCAGGAACCGGGAGGTGATGTACCGGTCGGAGAGCGTGGCGGCGGCGACCAGCGCGCTGTCGGCGATCTGGACCTTGTGATGGGCCTCGTACCGCCCCTTGAGCCCGCGCAGGATCGCGATGGAGTCCTCGACGCTCGGCTCGGCGACGAGCACCTGCTGGAACCGGCGCTCCAGGGCGGGGTCCTTCTCGATCCGCTCCCGGTACTCGTCCAGGGTGGTGGCGCCGACCATCCGCAGCTCACCGCGCGCCAGCATCGGCTTGAGCATGTTCCCGGCGTCCATGGCCGAATCCCCGCCGGCCCCCGCCCCGACGACCGTGTGCAGCTCGTCGATGAACGTGATGATCTGCCCGTCGCTCTCCTTGATCTCGGAGAGCACGGTCTTGAGCCGCTCCTCGAACTCGCCCCGGTACTTGGCCCCCGCGACCATGGCACCGAGGTCCAGGGACACCAACCGCTTGTTCTTCAGCGACTCCGGTACGTCCCCCTTCACGATGCGCTGGGCGAGGCCCTCCACGACGGCGGTCTTGCCGACGCCGGGCTCACCGATCAGCACCGGGTTGTTCTTGGTCCGCCGCGACAGCACCTGCACCACGCGCCGGATCTCCTGGTCCCGCCCGATGACCGGGTCGAGCTTGCCCTCGCGGGCGGCGGCGGTGAAGTCCGTGCCGAACTTCTCCAGGGCCTTGTACTGCCCCTCGGGGTCAGGGGTGGTCACGCGACGCCCTCCACGGCTCGTCTCGAAGGCGTCGAGCAGCTTCTTCGCGCTCGCGCCGTTCTGGTTCAGTACCTCACCGGCGGCGCCGCCCTTCGCGGCGAGGCCGATGAGCAGATGCTCGGTGGAGAGGTAATCGTCGCCCAGCTCCTTGGCGCGCTGGGCCGCGTCGGCGACGACGACGAGCAGCTCGCGGTCGGGCCCCGGCGGGGAGACCGTCGACCCGGTGACGCTGGGCAGCCCCGCGAGGACGCGCTCGGCCCCGGCGCGCACGGCCGCCTGGTCGGCGTCCACCGCGGCGAGCAGGTCGGTGATGTTCTCGTTGTCCTGCCCCTCCAGAAGCGCAAGCAGCAGATGCGCGGGGGTCAGGTCGGGGTTGCCGCCGGACACGGCCCGGCTGGTGGCCGCGTTGATCGCGTCCCGGCTCCGGTTGGTCAGCTCGGCGTCCACGTGCGGGTTCTCCTCCTGGGTCGCGGTCTCTCGGGCCTCCCGGCCCCATGCTGACTTAGACAGCGTACATAAAGTTGAGTCTATTCCGCTCAAGGGCGAGTGGGGAACCCGGAGCCTGGAATCCGCCCGGGCCGGGCTAGGTTTCCTGCCCATGAGCATCGACCTGGGCGACCCGCCCGCCGCCTACCTCAGCTTCTGGCGGGAGCGGCATCTGTGCACCCTGACGACCCTGCGCCCGGACGGCACCCCGCACGTCGTCCCGGTCGGCGTGACCTTCGACCCGGAGGCGGGCCTGGCCCGGGTCCTCGCGAACAGGTCCAGCAGGAAGGTGGCCCACGTCCTCGCGGGGTCCGGGGCGGGCGGGCCGACCGGGCCGGCCGGTCCCGGCGCGCGGGTCGCGGTCTGCCAGGTGGCGGGGCGGCGCTGGGCGACCCTGGAGGGCCGGGCCGAGGTGTCGGCGGAGCCGGAGCGGGTGGCCGAGGGGATGCGGCGGTACGAGGAGCGGTACGGGCGGGTGCCGTCGCCCAACCCGGACCGGGTGGTGATCGAGATACGGGTGACGCGGGCGTTGGGGAAGGCGGGCTGAGGGGGAGCGGGGCTGCCGGGGGGGGGAGTGAGGCCGCGGGGGCGGGCCGCGAGGGGGCGAAGGGGCGAAGGGGCGAGGGGGCGAGGCCGCGAGGGGCGCGCCTCAGTACCGGCACACACCACAGCGGCGCCACCGTGTTCAGGTCCACGGTGGCGCCGCTGCTGGGGGAAGCACCTGCGCGATTTACAACGACGGGGGAATCGCGTCAGGCGCTGCGGGGGGTGGCTGCGAGAGGGTCTGCGGAGGCGGTCTGCCGTTCGACGGCCTGTCGGTCGGCGTCGCGCTTGCGCTTGTCGATCACTTGGTGGTCGCGCTGGTCGAGGTTCACGAAGACCATGCCGTAACGCACGGCGCAGCGGACCGGCTGCGGCGCGCCGCGGGGGCGGCGCAGGCAGCGGTAGGCGCGGATGTCCTCGTCGTCGTCGCGGACGATGACGACGGGCTCTCCGACCAGGGTGACCATCAACGAGTCGCCGGGGTGGGGGATCGCGGTGACGAGGTCGATGAAGTGCCAGCCGGAGCGGTAGGCGGTGGCCATTTCGCGACGGAAGGTGCGGTCGTCGGGAGGAGTGCTCATGGTTACGCAACCCCCGCCTGAGTCGAGCCCCAGACGGTATCGCTCTGCCCGGCCACCTTGAGCGACGCGACCGCCCATACGGTGTCCGGCGGCGCCGAGTTGTACGTCGACGTCCGCGCGCCGTCCTGGCCCGCATCGACAACGGCCAGAGCACTGATGGCCAGACCGGCCGAAAGGGCACCGATAAGCACTGAGCGAAGCATTCCCTTGCACATAGCGGGCTTCGTCCTCACTTCCCATAGCGACTTCCCCCGGCCTCCCAAGACGATGGCTCATTCGGCCATGCGCACACCACAGGAGCGATGCATCATGTTCCTGCACGTTCAGGAGCCTGGGGGGTGGAGCTATGACAACAAAGGATCCAATTCGGGCACATCCTCATTCCATAGCCGAGCTATGTGAAGAGGGGAAGCGGCTCTACGCTGACGCGCTGCGCGCGGGGCGCATCACTCGGGACGAGGCCGCTACGGCCCCGTGCCTGGTCGAGTTCGCTCTACTGCACCCGGATCCGGATGATCCGGAGTGGCTCCGTCCGGTGCCGCCGACCGCGGCCCTGGCACAGCGCCTCCGGCCCATCGAGCGGGAGATCCAGGAGCGCAGGACTCTCGCCGTTGAGTTGACCGACACCTTTGAGCCATTCCTGGCCATCAGCGCCCAGGACCGCTCGATGGTGCACGCGATCACGATCCTCGAGGGGCCCGACCGCATCAACGCGGCCATCAAACTCGCCACAGCCGAGTGCCAGTCGGAGATTCTGACGGTCCAGCCGGGCGGCGGACGCAGCGAGGCGATCCTGCGGGAAGCGGTCAAACGCAGCCACAGCATCATCGAGCGCGGTCTCACGATGCGTACGCTCTACCAACACACGGCGCGACACAGTCAGGGCACCATCGCCTACGCCGAGTACATGAAGCAAGGCAAGGTCGAGGTCCGCACCCTCGAAGAACTCGTGGACCGGCTGATGGTCTTCGACCGCACCGTCGCGTACATCCCGGCGCAGGAGGATGGTCAAGTGGCCCTGGAGCTGAGGCACCCGGGGCTCGTGACGTACCTCGCGAACGTCTTCGAGCAGCTCTGGCAGCGCGCGTCGCCGCTGCTGGAAGAGGCACCGTACGGACCGCCCACCGACGGCATCACCGGAGTCCAGCGCTCCATCGCCCGACTCCTCATCGAAGGCCACGTGGACGAAGCCATCGCCCGCCGCCTCGGCATGAACGTACGCACCTGCCGCGCCCACATCGCCAAAATCGCCGCCGCCCTTGGCAGCGGAAGCCGCGCGCAGCTCGGCTACCTCATCGCCCAGTCCGGCATCCTCGAGCAGGACAAACCAAGATGACCACCGAACCCCGCCCGCATCCTCACGGCCCCGACGAGTTGTGCGACGCGGGTTCGGCGCTCTACGCCCGCGCCCTGCGTGAGGGCCGCGTCCGCCACCGGGAGGCCGACACCGCCCCCTGCCTCATCGACTTCGGCCTCCTGCACCCCGACGTCGAGGACATGGCCTGGCTGCGCCCCACCGCGCCCGCGGTGGCCCTGCCCCAGCTCCTGCGCGGCATCGAGGACCACATCGCCCGCCAACGCGAGCGCGAGGAACGCCTGACGGCGATGTTCGAGCCGTTGATGGCGCTGGACGCCCGGCAGGCGGCCGGCGGGGAGCCGCCCGAGATCACCGTCCTCGACGGCTTCGAGCGGATCAACGCGGCGATCGACCGGGCCATGGCCGACGCCACCGTCGAAGTCCTCACCGTCCAGCCCGGCGGCGTCCGCTCCCCCGAGGTCCTGGCCGACGCGCTGCCCCGCGAACAGGAACTGCTCGCCCGCGGCTGCCGCATGCGCACCCTCTACCAGCACACCACCCGTCACTCCCTCCCCGCACTCGCCCATTACGAGCAACTGGACGGCGACGTAGAGGTACGCACGCTCAATGAGGTAACCGAACGCATGGTGGTCCTGGACCACTCGGTGGCTTTCATCCCCGCCAGCAAGGACCGCACGGTCGCCCTCGAAGTACGCCAACCGGCCATCGTCGACTACCTCATCACCACCTTCGAACGACTGTGGCGACTGGCCACCCCGATGTTCCCGCACGCGGCCCAGCTCCCCGCCGAGAACGGCATCACCACCCGTCAGCACGCCATCGCCGAACTCCTCGTGGAAGGCCTCACCGACACCGAGATAGCCGCGCGCCTCGGCATGAACGTGCGCACGGCCCGCGAACACATCGCGAAACTCGCCGCGATCCTCGGCAGCAACAGCCGCGCCCAGCTCGGCTATCTCATTGGTCAGTCAGGGATCCTCGACCAGAATCACTAGCTGTCGGACACCTGGGGCGGGGGCTTCGGGCAGGTGCGAGGAGGGGCAGCGACGTGGTGGTGGTGCACAGATCGCACGCTGAGGACGAGATGTGCGAAGCGGGAATCGCCGTCTACACCCGTGCCGTGGAAAAGGGCAGCGTGCGCGTCGACGACGCACAGTCGGCACCCTGTCTGCTCACTCTGGGCCTCCTGCGGCCCGATGGACACGGCGATCGTCGGCTGTTGCCGACTGCACCGGCTGTGGCCCTTCCTGAACTGCTCGACGCCCTCACGGACCGCATCAGGGAGTTCCGCCGCCGCGAACTCACGCTGGCTGCGGCGTTCAAGCCCTTCGTAGAACAGGAACGCAACCATCCGCGTCCGCCGCACACATCCGGGATCACCGTTCTACACGGGCTGCTGACTATCAACGAGGCCATAAACCGTGCCCTGGACAGCTCTCACCGCGAGCTCATCACCGTCCAGCCGGGCGTCCGGCGCCTCGACACGGATCCGACGGACGCAATCCGCCGCACGAAGGCGTTCATCGACCGCGGCGGAGGCAGCCGCACTCTCTACCAGGACACAGCGCGCTATTCGCCGTGGGTGATGAACTACTACGAGCAACTCGGCGGCCAGGCGGAGGTCCGCACACTCGACGAGCTACCGAAACGGCTCCTCGTCTTCGACCGTGAAGTGGCCTTCATACCGGGCGACCGGGAGCGCAGGACAGCCCTCATGATACGCACCCCCGCACTGGTCTCCCATTTCGTCACGACGTTCAACTTGATGTGGCGCCTGGCCACTCCGCTGTTCCCGAAAGCGGCTCACGAGCCCGCCCACAACGGAATCACCTCGCGCCAAAGAGCCATCGCCGCCCTCCTCACCGAAGGCCTCACCGACGCCGACATAGCCGCCCGCCTCGGCATGAACGTCCGCACCGCCCGCGTCCACATCGCCAAGCTCTCGGCAATCCTGAAGAGCACCAGCCGCGCCCAGCTCGGATACCTCATTGGTCGGTCAGGCATCCTCGACCAGAATCACTAGTCGGCGGGCGGCCGACGGCGGCGGCGGTGAGGGTGGAGAGGGACGGCGGAGGCAGTGGTGGAGCACAGACCCCACGAGGGCGGTGAGTTGTGCGAAGCGGGCAGGGGACTCTACGTCCACGCGCTGCGGTCGGGGCGGATTCGCGTCGAGGACGCCCGCGAGGCGCCCTGCCTCGGTGAACTGGGCCTTCTCCAGGCGGACGGGGAGCCCGCGCAGTGGCTGCTGCCCGTCGCCCCGTCCGTGGCCCTGCCGCGGATCCTGCACACCATCGACGCGAGCATCACCGCGCAGCGGCAGCGGGAATCGCGGCTCGCCGACGCCTTCGCGCCGCTGATGGACCTCGGGGGCGAGCGCGCCCGTACCGCGCACTCGTCCGGAACGACCCTGCACACGGGCACGTCCCGCATCAATGAGGCCATCGACCGCGTGGTGTCCCGGTCGAGGTCGGAGGCGCTCGCCGTCCAGCCGGGAGGGAAGCGGTCCGCCGAGGAGCTGGTGCGCTCGCTGCCACGGGTGAACCACATCCTGTCCCGGGGCGGCCGTATGCGCACGCTCTACCAGCACACGACGCGCTACTCCGGTCCGGCGCTCGCCCACTACGAGCAGCTGGTGGGCGACGTGGAGGTCCGTACGCTCGACGAACTGCCGCACCGCATGATGGTGTTCGACCGCGCCGTGGCCTTCATCCCCGTCGGCAACTCCCCCGACGTCGCACTCGAGATACGCCAGCCGGCCGTCGTCGACTACATGGTCGCGACCTTCGATCTGCTGTGGCACCTCGCCGTCCCCCGCTGGCCCCAGCCCATCCCCAAGGCCACCCCGCACGGCCTCACCCCGCGCCAGCTCTCCATCGCCGCCCTCCTCACCGAAGGCCTCACCGACGCCGACATAGCAGCCCGCCTCGGCATGAACGTCCGCACCGCCCGCGTCCACATCGCCAAGCTCTCGGCGGTCCTGAAGAGCACCAGCCGCGCCCAGCTCGGCTATCTCATCGGCAAGTCGGGCATCCTCGACCGCGCGCCCGGCTGACCCGCCCGCCGGGGAGGGGCCTCGGGCAGGCCCTAGTGATAGACCGCCCGCTGCAACGGCAGCCCCAACGCCCGCAGCGCCGCCCGCACCACGGACTCCGCGTCCAGGCCGTCCGGCCCCAGGTCGAGCACCGCGGACTGTTCCCACCGCACGGACGAGGGGCGGCCCATGCTGACCTGCCAGGCGGGGCCGCGGTCGTCCAGGGCGATGTTGAGGACGCGGACCACGGAGACCTTGGCGACGACCTGGAGGGGGAAGTCGCCTGCGAGCATCTGGCGGTCCACGACCCAGGTCACGGGATAGCCGCGGCCGTTGAGGTCGGCGGCCATGGCGTGCAGCAGCGCGGCGAGCCCGGCGCGCTCCAGGACCGGGCCGATCGGCTCGATCCGGCCGACCGGGCCCATCGGGTCGATCTGGTCGATCTGGTCGGCAGGGTTGCCCTGACCGCACTTACCACCCTTACCGCCCTGGCCGGCCGTCAGCGGCTTCGTCGGGCCGGGGCCGTCGGCCGCCCCCGAGCCGTCCAGCACATCAGCGTCCTTCGTGGCCCTCGCGGCCTTCCCCAGCCTCATGCCGGCGACGGCTTCTCGTCGAGCGGGTCGAAGAGCAGGACGACGTGGCGGGCCCCCGGCGAACTCGCCGGTTCCGAGACGACCATCGTGATCTGCCCGGGGCCTTTTCGCGGGTGGTACAGGGGCCGGACATCACCGTCCGGGTGGATGTAGACCTCGGTGCTGCGCTCGTAGATGGGGCCCGCGTACTTGTCCCGTTTGACGTCCTCGTTCAGCTGGGCCAGGGAGCGGTTCTCGGGGTGCTGAATGTGGGCGAGCCGGACCTGGTTGAGAATTCCCGGCGCCCACCGGGTCTCCCAGTCGATGAGAATGTGATCGCGGGCCTCGTCGGCGAGCGCCATCCACCGCATGGTGTTCTCCGGCGGTATGCCGCCCTCGAAGATGTCGGCGAACGGCTGGTTGTACGCGACCAGGTCCCATTGGACGTTGCTCACGTACGAGATCTCGCGCTGTCCGGAGACGGCCCGCTGCCACGCGGCCGCGGCGGGCATGCGGACGCCGTCCCTGGGGTCGAGGGGATGCGGCGGCCGCTGGCCGAGGCTGAGCAGATAGACCTGGGTGAACTCGTCCTCGCTCATGCGCAGGATGCGGCCGACCTCGCGCAGATACTCGTCGCGCGGCGACATCTTCCCGCTCTCGAATCGGTGGTAGGTGCCCACCGACCGATTCATGAGGATGTCCATGTCGGGCTGTGCGAGACCGCGAACTCGGGGCCCGGGGCGCCCCGACGGCTTCGGCGTCAGACCCACTTCCGCGGGTGTGATTCTGGAACGCAGTTCTTTGAGTATGCGACGCAGCGCTTCCTCGTCCACTGCGTCCCCCTTTCCCGCTTCCCCGCTGCCCGCTCCCCGTCGCCGCGCGCACGGGCCGCCACGCGCGCGGTGCCTGCACCATAAGCCCAAACGAGTCACCGACCAACAGATCGTAATCATCGGGCTCTTCCCCGTAGCGCGCGGGTCGGGGGGAGGCGCGGGGCGCGGGGGTCAGCGGGCCGCGACGGTGGCGTGGTGGTCCGCGTACGCCCAGCGTGCCGCCTGCGTGGCCAGGTCCACCATCTCGATGGGCGCCGCGGCCCCGCCGAGGCGGTGGTACTCGATGAACGTCAGCATCACGACCCGCTCCGGCGCCCCGAGGCGCGGGTGGAATCCGGCCGCGAGGATGTCCGCCGCGGCCTCGTACGCGCCGAGCCCCCGCCCGTGCCGCTCCTTGATCTCCCCTTCGAGCTCCCGCAGATAGCCGACGTACGCGCGCACCCCGTCGGGGCCGATGACGCGCCCGTGGCCGGGCACGATGTGCTCGGCGTCGAGGGCGAGCACCGCCTCCGCGGCCCGGACGACCTCGGCGAGCGGCCCCTCCCAGTGCACGGGGTGGTCGCCCTCGAAGATGACGTCGCCCGCCATCACGACGCCCTGCCCCGGCAGATGCGCGACCAGGTCCCCGGCCGTGTGCGCCGGACCCACTTCGAGGAGGCGCACTTCGATGTCCCCGACGTGGAAGTCGTAGGAGCCGTTGAAGGTGACGGTGGGCGGGACCACGGTGATGCCGGTGTAGTCGTACGCCCCGAAGCGTTCGCGCGCGTACCAGCCGAGCGGGTTGTCGGGCTCGCTCGCGTGCACCAGGTACTGCATCTGCTGCGGGGTGATCTCGCGGCAGTGGCGTTCGAGGCTCGCCTGGGAGCTGATGATCTCGGCGCCGGGGAAGAAGGCGTTGCCGAAGCAGTGGTCGCCGTTGGCATGGGTGTTGACGATCGTGCGGACCCGGGCGCCCGCGGGCAGGGCGCGGTCGGCGGCGGCGATGAGCGCGCGGGTCATGCGCTCGTCGTACGGGGTGTCGATGAGCGCGGTGTCGTCGCCCGAGGAGATGAGCAGGCAGTTGGCGAGGCCCCAGGAGCCCGCGGCGCCGCGCGGCGCCCAGAGATACAGTCCGTCGCCGCTCAGGGCGGTGAGGTCCACAGGAAGGTCCATGGACGTATTTTCGTCGGGAGTCGGGGGTTCCCCCGCTGTGGGGATGGCCACACCGGGCACTCGGTCGGCACGGAGCCGGAACACAGTCGGAACGGAGCCAGAACGGAGCCAGATTTGATTTAATTTTGAATTATTGGTTCGTCATCGCAGGAGATAAACCCGCCATTGATATCAGTTGTCTCGTTGACAAGGATGACGAGACACGAAGGATGACAGCTCACGAAGGATGACGGCCCAGGCTCACAACTCGCGGGTCCCCGCCCGCGGGTGACGGCTCGTCGGTGACACCCGCCCGCGGCCTCCGTCATTCGCGCGAACACTGCAATCCGAGCAGGGGGAGCATGTGCAGGACGTAGCGACGCAGGCAGCCCCCACCCTCCGCGGCGGGCCGCAGCACACGGCCGGGATCCGGCTGACCGGGCCCGCCCCGACCGGGGAGCCCGCCGCCCGCCACCACGTGCCGCACGAGCCCGTGGACGTGTGCGAGGCAGGCCGGGCGCTGTACCTGCGCGCCCTTCAGGAACGCCGGGTTCCCGCCAAAGCCGCCGCCGCGACCCCGTGCCTCATCGACACCGGGCTCCTCCACCCCGACCCCGACGACGCCGGCTGGCTGCGCCCCACCCCGGCCGCGGTCGCCCTCCCCCGGCTCCTGGAGGACATCGAGGGCCGCGTCGCCCGCCAGCGCGGCCGGGCGACCCGGCTCGCCGCCTCCTTCGAGCCGTTCCTGCGGCTCGGCGCCGACCGGGCACCGGCCCCCGCGGCGTCGCCGGTCACCGTGCTCAAGGGCGTCCCGCGCATCCGGCTCGCCGTCCGGCAGGCGATGGCCGCCGCGTCCGAGGAGATCCTCGGCATCCAGCCCGCCGACTCCAGGCCGCGGCTCCTTCCGCACAACGAGCCCTGGCGCCTCGCGGAGTTCGCCGAGCGCGGCGGGCGCGTGCGGGTGCTCTCGCTGCCGCGCACGGCCGACGACGCGCTGCCCGGACTGCGGCAGCCCGGACCCGCGCGGCCCACCGGCCGTGAGGTCCGCGCGCTCGACGAACTCCCGCCCTGCCTCCTCGTCTTCGACCGGGACGTCGCCTTCATCCCCGCCGTCGAGGACGGCTCGGTCGCCTTCGAGCTGCGCTCCACCGCCCTCGTCAGCTATCTCTCGACGGCCTTCGACATCCTGTGGCGCCTGGCCACGCCCCTGTACCGCGACGAGAACCCGCCCCCGCCCACACAGGACGTCAGCGACGTCCAGCGCGCCATCGCGCACCTCCTCACCGAGGGCCACACCGACGCGGAGGTCGCCCGGCACCTGGACATGAACGTCCGCACGGTCCGGCTGCACGTGGCCAGGCTCGCCACCCTCCTCGGCAGCCGCAGCCGCACCCAACTCGGCTATCTCATCGGCCGCTCGGGCCTGGTCGAGCACCACCAGTAGGCGCCCCGCGCCCGCCGTCGTCGGCTGTCTGGTCGCGCTCTTCGAGAGGCTGTGGCGCCTCGCCACGCCGATGTTCCCGCACCCGGCGGCGCCGCAGCCCGCCAGGGACGGCGTCACCGCCCGGCAGCGGGCCATCGCCGAACTCCTCGTCGAGGGCCTGACGGACGCCGAGATCGCCGACCGGCTCGGCATGAACGTGCGGACCGTACGCGTCCGCATCGCGAAGCTCACCAGCACCTTGGGCAGCAGCAACCGCACGCAACTCGGATTCCTCATCAGTCGCTCAGGAATCCTGCGACCCGGACACCCCATGTGAATCACGATCGTCCGTATTTGCTGCCACTTGCACCCACCTCCGCCCCTTGCACCGCAACAAGTTGACGGTAGCGGAGCGTGGGCGGGCCGTTGCATCGTGGTGACGGCGGCAGGGAGCGGCCAGAGCCCTCTCAGGTACTGGAACCGACCGCTTCCCGCAGCCGAGTGACTCTGTCGTGGTCTCCCCCCGCAGGGTCACGCTTCCCTAAGGGGTTGCCCCGGTCCGGCTACGCCCCGTGGCCGACCGGGGCGCTCGCACTTCGGGGGGAGTGAGCGCCCCGTCCCACGGGCAGCCCGGGCGGGCTGCTCAGGCGTGGGCCGCGTTGTCGTCGGCCCACTCCTGCAGCAGTCGCTCCCGCTCGTCCCTGCGGGGCGAGCCGCCCTCGTGCGCGCGGCCCCACGCGGCCATCGCGGCCAGCGTGGTCATGAGCGTGGCGGCGCCCTCGGTGAGGCGGGCGAGCAGGGCGCGCGAGAGGTCGTACTCCTTCTGGGAGTAGCCCGCGGCCGCGGCGACGTACGCCGTCAACTCGATCTCCTCGTCGGCCGTTGCGACGCACACCGTCATCGTCGGCGCGTCGTCACCGCCGCCGAGGCCCATCGTGAGCGCCATGTCGACGACGGCGCCCACCTGCCGCTTGAGGGAGCGCACGGGCACGTCCTCGACGGTGAGCTCCTGGACGTCGTCCCACAGCCACAGGCCGGACTGGCCGTGCCCGATGCCGGCGATGCCCTCGGGCGTCAGGCGCACACCGGGGGCGAGCCCGGCCGGTTTCGAACCCACGTACACATCGCCCTCGGCGATCCAGAACAGCCCCACCATGGCCATGGTCTTCCAGCTCCCCCTGTGCCGAGCACAGCGCTTGATTCGATCGCGCGGTCGGGTGAGACGGGCTGGTCAGGGGCGCCCCGCGCCCGGCCCGCGGTCCTCGCGCCGCGCTCTGCCCACTATAAGGAGGCACGCGAGAGGGCCGGGAGTTCCCGAGGGAGCTCCCGGCCCCGACAGAGCACGGTGCGCACGCCGGCGCGCGTCACGCCTCCGGCGACCTCTTCGGCCGCCACACCACGAGCGCGCTGGTCTGCTGGACGTCCTGGTACGGCACGAGGTCACGGCGGTAGGAGGCGTGCACCGCGGCCTCGCGCTGCTGCATCGCCGCCGTGGCGCCCTCGACGGCCGCCGACAGCTCGGCCACCCGGGACTGCAGCGCCGCGACCTGGTTCTCCAGCTCGATGATGCGCTTGATGCCCGCGAGGTTGATGCCCTCTTCCTGCGACAACTGCTGGACGGTGCGCAGCAGTTCGATGTCGCGGGCGGAGTACCTGCGGCCCCGGCCCGCGGTGCGGTCGGGCGAGACCAGGCCCAGGCGGTCGTACTGCCTGAGGGTCTGCGGGTGCAGGCCGGAGAGCTGGGCCGCCACCGAGATGACGTACACCGGGGTCTCGTCCGTCAGTTGATACGGGTTGCGTCGGCGGCCGTCCCGCTCCATGAGGTCACGCTCCCTTCGCGGCCTTGAACAGTTCTGCCCGCGGATCGGTGTCCGCAGTCGCCTTCCGGTACGCCTCCAGCGCTTCCTGCGCCGCGGGCGTCAGCTGGGTCGGCACGGCGACCTCGACGGTCACCAGGAGGTCCCCTCGGGTGCCGTCCTTGCGGACCGCGCCCTTGCCGCGGGCGCGCATGGTGCGGCCGTTGGGCGTGCCGGGGGGCAGCTTCAGGGTGACGGGCGGGCCGCCGAGCGTCGGCACCTTGACCTCGCCGCCGAGCGCCGCTTCCGCGTACGTCACCGGCACGGTCACCGTCAGGTTGTCGCCCTTGCGGCCGAAGACCGGGTGGGCGTCCACGTGGACGACCACGTACAGATCACCGGCGGGGCCGCCGCGCTCGCCCGGGGCGCCCTTGCCGCGCAGGCGGATGCGCTGGCCGTCGCTGACGCCCGGCGGGATGCGGACCTGCATGGTCCGCGAGGACTTGGCGCGGCCGCTGCCGTGGCAGACCTCGCAGGGGTCCTGCGCGATCAGGCCGCGGCCCTTGCAGTCCACGCACGGGTCGGTCAGCGAGAAGCCGCCACCGCCGCCGCGCGAGACCTGTCCCGTGCCCACGCACGTCGGGCAGACGCGCGGGGTGCCGTTCTTGTCGCCCGTGCCCGAGCAGGCCTTGCACGGGGCCTGGGAGGACATGCGCAGCGGAACCGTCGCGCCGTCCACCGCCTCCGTGAAGCTCAGCGTGACCTCGGACTCGATGTCCTGGCCGCGGCGCGGCTGGGTCCGCGTGCCCGCGGTCGCGCCGCCGCGGTTGAACAAGCCCCCGAAGACGTCACCGAGGCCGCCCCCGAATCCGCCGGCGCCCGTCGTCCCGCCCCCACCAGGGGCGCCGCCTCCGAAGAGGTCGCCCAGGTCGAAGTTGAACGATCCGCCGCCGGGGCCTCCGGGGCCCGGCCTGAATCCTCCGCCGTTGCCGAAGAGCGCGCGGGCCTCGTCGTACTCCTTGCGCTTCTTGGGGTCGCCGAGGACGTCGTTCGCCTCGGAGATCTCCTTGAAGCGCTCCTCGGCCTTGGCGTTGCCCTTGTTGGCGTCCGGGTGGTTCTCGCGAGCCAGCTTCCGGTACGCCTTCTTGATCTCGGCTTCGGTGGCGTCCTTGGGGACGCCGAGGACCTTGTAGTAGTCCTTCTCGATGAAGTCCTTGGTGCTCATCCCCGACGTCCCTCCTTCCCTGTCATCCGGCGGGCCCCGGCGCCGAGGTCGCCCTCGGCGCCGAAGCCGCCGTCCGTGTCGGCGTCAGCCCTCGTCCGGGCCACCGCTCTCCTTGCCCTTGGCGTCCGTGGTGTCCGCGGCGCCGTCGGCCTTGCCCTCCACGTCCGCGGACGCGCTGTCGTCGCCCTCGGCCGCGCCGGACTCCGCCGTCTCCGGCTTCACCGTCTGCGCGCCGGGCTGCGGCTCGGCCACCGCCACGCGCGCGGGGCGCACGACGCGCTCGCCGATGCGATACCCCGGCTGGAGGATCGCGACGCACGTCGTCTCCGTGACGTCCGGTGCGTAGCTGTGCATCAGCGCTTCGTGGATCGTCGGGTCGAAGGGCTCGCCCTCCTTGCCGAACTGCTGCAGACCCATCTTGGCGACGACGGTCTCCAGCGCCTCGGCGACGGACTTGAAGCCGCCGACGAGTTCGCCGTGTTCCCTCGCCCGGCCGATGTCGTCGAGCGTGGGGAGCAGTTCCGTCAGGAGGTTCGCCGCGGCGATCTCCTTGACCGTCACCTTGTCCCGCTCCACCCGGCGGCGGTAGTTCTGATACTCGGCCTGCAGCCGCTGGAGATCCGCGGTGCGCTCGGTGAGCGCGGTGCGGACCTGGTCCAGCTGGGCGGTCAGGCCCGCGATCTGGCTTGCGTCCCCGGCCGGGGCCGCCGGGCCCTCCTCGGTGGAGGGCCCGTCGGCCTGCGGCGCCTTCTCTTCAGGGGTGGCGCCGGAGGGGACGTCGGGCTGCTCGGCGTTCTCGCCGAAGCCCGGGGTCTCCTCCGTCATCAGGCAGCGCCGCCCTTCGCGTCACCGGGCTTCTCGTCGTCGACGATCTCGGCGTCCACGACGTCGTCTTCCTTGGACATGTTCGGGGCCTCGGCACCCGGAGCGGCACCCTCGGGGCCGCCCGCGGCCTGCGCGGCCTGGGCGTCGGCGTACATGGCCTGGCCCAGCTTCTGGGAGACGGCGGCGACCTTCTCGGCGGCCGTGCGGATCTCGGCCGTGTCCTCGCCCTTGAGCTTCTCCTTCAGCTCGCCGACGGCTTCCTCGACCTCGGTCTTGACGTCGCCGGGGACCTTGTCCTCGTTGTCCTTGAGGAACTTCTCGGTCTGGTAGACCAGCTGCTCGCCCTGGTTGCGGGTCTCGGCGGCCTCGCGGCGCGACTGGTCCTCCTCGGCGTACTTCTCGGCCTCTTCGCGCATCCGGTTGACCTCGTCCTTCGGCAGCGAGGAGCCACCGGTGACGGTCATCTTCTGCTCCTTGCCCGTGCCGAGGTCCTTCGCGGTCACGTGCATGATGCCGTTGGCGTCGATGTCGAAGGCGACCTCGATCTGCGGGACGCCGCGGGGCGCCGGGGGCAGACCGGTCAGCTCGAACATGCCGAGCTTCTTGTTGTACGCCGCGATCTCGCGCTCGCCCTGGTAGACCTGGATCTGCACGGACGGCTGGTTGTCCTCCGCCGTCGTGAAGATCTCGGAGCGCTTCGTCGGGATCGTGGTGTTGCGCTCGATCAGCTTGGTCATGATGCCGCCCTTGGTCTCGATGCCGAGGGACAGCGGGGTGACGTCGAGGAGCAGGACGTCCTTGACCTCGCCCTTGAGGACACCGGCCTGGAGGGCGGCGCCGATGGCGACGACCTCGTCCGGGTTCACGCCCTTGTTGGCGTCCTTGCCGCCGGTCAGCTCCTTGACGAGCTCGGCGACGGCGGGCATGCGGGTGGAGCCACCGACGAGGACGACGTGGTCGATCTCGGAGAGCTGGATGCCCGCGTCCTTGATGACGTTGTGGAACGGCGTCTTGCAGCGCTCCAGGAGGTCGGACGTGAGCTGCTGGAACTGGGCGCGGGTGAGCTTCTCGTCCAGGTGCAGGGGGCCCTCGGCGGACGCCGTGATGTACGGCAGGTTGATCGTGGTCTCCGTGGAGGAGGACAGCTCGATCTTCGCCTTCTCGGCGGCCTCGCGCAGGCGCTGGAGCGCCATCTTGTCCTTGGAGAGGTCCACGCCGTGGCCGTTGTTGAACTGCTTGACCAGGTAGTCGACGACGCGCTGGTCCCAGTCGTCGCCACCGAGGTGGTTGTCGCCGTTGGTGGCCTTCACCTCGACGACGCCGTCGCCGATCTCCAGGAGGGACACGTCGAAGGTGCCGCCACCGAGGTCGAAGACGAGGATCGTCTGGTCGTCCTTGTCGAGGCCGTAGGCCAGGGCGGCCGCGGTCGGCTCGTTCACGATGCGCAGGACGTTCAGGCCCGCGATCTCGCCGGCCTCCTTGGTGGCCTGGCGCTCGGAGTCGTTGAAGTACGCCGGGACGGTGATCACGGCGTCCGTGACCTTCTCGCCCAGGTACGACTCGGCGTCGCGCTTCAGCTTCTGCAGGATGAACGCGCTGATCTGCTGCGGGTTGAAGTTCTTGTCGTCGATGCCGACCTTCCAGTCAGTGCCCATGTGGCGCTTGACGGAGCGGATGGTCCTGTCGACGTTGGTGACTGCCTGGCGCTTCGCAACCTCGCCGACCAGCACTTCACCGTTCTTCGCGAAGGCGACGACGGACGGCGTGGTCCTGGCACCCTCGGCGTTGGTGATGACGGTGGGCTCGCCGCCCTCCAGAACGCTGACGACGGAGTTAGTCGTGCCCAGGTCGATGCCGACCGCACGTGCCATTTCAATGCCTCCAGATAACTTCTTGAGTGGAACTGGCTCAAGGATGCATCAGGGGTTGCCCCGAGTCAACAGACCTGAGCCGGGGCGACTCAACTCTTATCTTCCGCTTACGCGCAACCCGGGGGCTCGTGCGGGGAGACGCCGCACAGGGCGGCCGCGGTTGCCCGGCGAACCCACGCGGCCGTACGGAAAGGTCACCGCCCGAGGCGCGCGGCAAGGGCAGCCTGAGCGACGCAGATCACCGCCTGGCTGGCTACAGTGCGGCGATGTAAGTGGGTAGTCTCAGACGGACTGCATAAGTTACCGCTTAGTAATACGTTGGATTGCCCACCCTCGCAGGCCCGAGGAGCCCCGAAATGCAACTCGCCGCGATCATCGTGTCGCTGGTCCTCATCGCAGTCGGCGTCGCCCTGTTCGGCCGTGCCATCCTGCAGATCTACCAGTTCATGCGGCTCGGTCAGCCCGTGCCCGCGGGAACGAGGACCGACGCGCCCGCCGAGCGCACCCTCACGGTGGCCAAGGAGTTCCTCGGCCACACCCGCATGAACCGGTGGGGCGTCGTCGGTGTGGCGCACTGGTTCGTCGCGGTGGGCTTCTTCTCACTGCTCCTGACGATCGTCAACGCCGTCGGCCAGCTCTTCAAGGCCGACTGGATGCTGCCGATCATCGGTGACTGGGCGCCGTACAACATGTTCGTCGAGTTCCTCGGCACCATGACCGTGCTCGGCATCCTGACCCTGATCGTCGTCCGGCAGCTGAGCCGCCCCGACCGGCCGGGCCGCAAGTCCCGGTTCGCGGGCTCCAACACCGGTCAGGCCTACTTCGTCGAGACCGTCATCCTCATCGTCGGCGTCTGCATCTTCATGCTGCACGCCCTGGAGGGCGCCCAGCACCACGTGGACGGCTACGAGGCCTCGTTCTTCATCTCGTACCCGTTCGTCTCGTGGTTCGGGGGCATGGACGTCTCCACGCTCCAGAACCTCACGTACTTCTTCGCCGGCCTGAAGATCGCGACCTCCTTCATCTGGATGATCACGGTCGCCCTGAAGACCGACATGGGCGTCGCCTGGCACCGCTTCCTGGCCTTCCCCAACATCTGGTTCAAGCGCGAGGCCGACGGCTCCACCGCCCTCGGCGAGCTGCTTCCCATGACGTCCGGCGGCAAGGAGATCGACTGGGAGGACCCGGACGAGGACACCGTCTTCGGCGTCAGCCAGGTCGAGCAGTTCTCCTGGAAGGGCCTGCTCGACTTCTCCACCTGCACCGAGTGCGGCCGCTGCCAGTCGCAGTGCCCCGCCTGGAACACCGGCAAGCCGCTCTCCCCGAAGCTGCTGATCATGTCGCTGCGGGACCACGCGCACGCCAAGGCGCCCTACCTGCTCGCGGGTGGCGGCAAGTCCATGGAGGGCGAGGAGAAGGCCTCGGCCGAGCAGCTCGCCGACGTCCCCGCCGCCGCCCTCGCCGAGGCCGAGCGCCCCCTCATCGGCACCCTCGAAGAGAACGGCGTCATCGACCCCGACGTCCTGTGGTCCTGCACCACCTGCGGCGCCTGCGTCGAGCAGTGCCCGGTGGACATCGAGCACATCGACCACATCGTCGACATGCGCCGCTACCAGGTCATGATCGAGTCCGCCTTCCCGTCCGAGGCGGGCACGATGCTCAAGAACCTGGAGAAGAAGGGCAACCCCTGGGGCCTCGCCAAGAAGCAGCGCGTGGAGTGGACCAAGGAGGTCGACTTCGAGGTCCCGATCGTCGGCAAGGACGTCGAGGACCTCACCGAGGTCGACTACCTGTACTGGGTCGGCTGCGCGGGCGCCCTGGAGGACCGGGCCAAGAAGACCACCAAGGCCTTCGCGGAGCTCCTGCACATGGCGGGCGTCAAGTTCGCGATCATGGGCGGCGACGAGAAGTGCACCGGTGACTCGGCCCGCCGCCTCGGCAACGAGCCGCTGTTCCAGCAGCTGGGCGCCGAGAACGTCGCGATGCTGAACATGGCGTACGGCGAGGACGACGACGATCCGGAGACCAAGAAGCCGAAGTCGGCGAAGAAGATCGTCGCCACCTGCCCGCACTGCTTCAACACGATCGCCAACGAGTATCCGCAGCTCGGCGGCGAGTTCGAGGTCATCCACCACACGCAGCTGCTCCAGCACCTCATCGACGAGGGCAAGCTGATCCCGGTCACGCCGGTCGAGGGCCTCATCACCTACCACGACCCCTGCTACCTGGGCCGTCACAACAAGGTCTACACGCCGCCGCGCGAGATCATGGACAAGGTCCCGGGCCTGCGCCAGCAGGAGATGCACCGCCACAAGGAGCGCGGCTTCTGCTGCGGTGCCGGCGGCGCGCGGATGTGGATGGAAGAGCGGATCGGCAAGCGCATCAACACGGAGCGCGTGGACGAGGCTCTCAGCCTCAACCCCGACATCGTGTCGACGGCCTGCCCGTTCTGCCTCGTGATGCTGACCGACTCCGTCAACGGCAAGAAGAACGATGGCAAGGCCAAGGAGTCGCTCCAGGTCGTGGACGTCGCCCAGCTCCTGCTCGACTCCGTGAAGACGCCGGTGGACCCGGCGGGCGAGGAGGAGTCGGCGGACGCGCCGGAACCGGAGCCGGTGAAGTAGCCAACCAGGACAGGTTCTGTCCTGGACTCGGACAGGTTCTGTCCTGGACTGTGTGTGGGGAGGGGCCGGTTTCGCCTGGGGGCGGGACCGGCCCCTCGTCGTTCGTGTAAACCTGTGGTGCGGCTGATGCTGTCGTGAGCATGAAGAAGCCATCGGGTGACGCAGGGGTGGGTGCGGCATGAAGGGTTCCGGAAGACGTCTGCTGGCCGTCGTCGTGGGCGGCGTCCTGGTTCTCGCGGGCTGCGGGGGCGGTGGAGGCGGCGACAAGTCCCCCTCCCGTCCGGCGGCCGCCGACCTCGCGGGCAAGAGCGCACCCCACCAGCCCGTCCCGCGCGGCAAGGGCAGCAAGGTCGACGACGACTTCAACGGCGACGGCGCCAGGGACCTCGTGCTCGACGCGCTCGCCCATCGCGGGCACGGCGACGACCCCGGCATCGGCGTCGTCTACGGCAGCCGGCGCGGACTGGTCCCGGGCGCCCGCCAATTGCTCACCGCGCGCGCCAACGGCGCCCGTACGAAGGGCCGGTTGCCCGCCGCCTTCGAGTCCGAGGCGTCCTGCGACCTGAACGAGGACGGCTTCACCGACCTCGTCGTGTCGACGGACCCGCCCTACGACGGCCAGGGCCGGCCCCCCGTCCCCCTCCAGCTCCTCTTCGGCTCCCCCGCGGGCCTCACCGGCAAGGCCGTGAAGCTCCAGGTGCCCGCGCGGGCCCGCCTCGGAAACGACTGGGCGGACCAGCCGGTGTGCGGCGACTTCGACGGCGACGGAGCCCACGACCTCGTCCTCCACGCCAGCGGCTCCCACCTCACGTACCTGCGCGGCCCCTTCACCCGCAAGGGAGCCCCGCGCGCGGCGGGCAAGCCGATCACCGCCCCCGGAAACGACCTGGCCACCGGCGCGCCCGCCGTCGACGTGAACGACGACGGCTACGACGACCTGGTCGTCCGCGAGGAGGCCCGCGCCTCCAAGGGCAGCCTCGTCCTCGGCGGCCCCAAGGGCCCCACCCGCACCGGCGTGCTCTTCCCCGCCTCGACCGACGTGGCGTTCGGCGCCTTCGGCCGCGCCAAGGGCACGGACGCGGCGCTCGCGGCTCCGGGCGGCATCGCCCTGCGCTACGACGTGCCGGGCACCGCCCGAGCCGAGATCGACGTGCGGAACGCCACCGTGTCCGCGGGCGACCTCGACGGCGACGGCCGCAGCGAGCTGGTCGTGGGCGGGAGCGGGCCCGGCGAGGTGTGGGTGTACCGGGGCCGCGCGTCCGGCCTCGCGGCCAACGCGACGGCGACGATCGTGCCCACCCGGGGCCGGGACGGGGCCGTCCAGGTCCTCAAGGTCGCCGACTTCGACGGCGACCGACGGGCCGACCTGGTCGTGCGGACGGCCTGGGGGCAGGGGCGGGACCGGGTGGAGGTGTATCCCGGCAGGGCCGGGGCGGACGGGCCGGTGTCCCGGAAGCCGGAGGTCACGTTCTCCACGGCGGGCTTCAGGTAGTCGCCGGGTGCGCGGCCCGACGGGCGCGCAGGGAGGTGTTCCTGGCCGTCTTCCACGCCTCGCGCAGGCGGGTGCCCGGGGCGCAGCCGCCCCCGCTCTGACAGGGGAGGCATCCGTGCAGGTGGCTCACGTAGGCGGTGTACGCCTCCGCGGCCCGCGCGTCGAGTGGGGCAACGCCGGTGCTCGTGCCGACGACCAGCGCGCCCTCCGGCGGTTCCTCCTCAGTCATCGCGTACCGCCCCTCGCCGGATCACTTCGGCCAGGCGCGCCGCCACGTCCGAGCGCACCCTCCCCAGCTCGACGAGCCGCAGTTGAGGTGAGGCGGGGTCGCCCCTGAGCGAGGGCAGCACGATGCCGGCATCAGTCAGCGCCGCTCTCAAGGTCTCCACCGCAGCCTGCGGGTCGACGTCGTTGCGTTCCTTCGTTGCCATGAACGGGACGCTAGAAGGCGGGAGTTGGACAGCGGTACGCTGTTTTCTCGAGTTTGCTCGCTGCCCGCCCGAGATTGCTGAGGTTTTCTCACGCACCGTGCCTGACCCCGTGGATCGGGGGCGAGAGCCCGGCCATGCTGATGGATCAAGACTCCTGGAAGGGAGAGCGTCCATGGCTCGTCAGTTGCGCTTCACCGGCACGGACAGCAAGGTCGACGGTTGCCCCGCCCTGCACACGGACGAGGGCACCGGGCAGATCATCGTTCAGGGCACACCCGTCACCGACCCGGAAGACCTGAGGCAGCTCAAGCATCTCGGAGCCGACGAGGCAGCGGTGGCCGTGCCGCGCGAACTGCTCGTGAACTGGGGGCCGAAGGAGATGGAGCGGGTGCCGGAACTCGTCGACCGAGCCACCTTCCGCCGTCTGTTCGAGTCATTCCAACACACGGCTTGGCGACTGGAGACGCGACGCGGTTACGCATCGGATCGCGAAGACCCCGACTTTCAGGAGTTCTTGGCCACCGGCTCCGCACCCTGCGACCCCGATGAGCACTGGTTCGTCAACATCAAGGCCCAGACCGAGGCAGGCAAGCGTGTCGGCCGCGTGCGGGTCGCCGACCGCCCGATGACCACCGAGCAGCGGTTCTTGCTCGACTACGCCCGGCACAACGCGGCGGTTGGCGAGGACATCCGGTATCTGTGGCGGGAGGACGCGGCCGACCTGCCCGCCGAAGACTTCTGGATCTTCGACTCGCGCCTGGTCGCGCTGCTGCACTTCGATGACGCCGACGAGATCGTGAACATCGAGCTGATCACCGAACCGGCCGAGGTCGTCCGGTACGCGGCGATGCACCACGCCGTGCCCTTCGACCAGTTCGCCCCGGCCGAATGACGCGTGACCGGTGAGCACTGACTACCAGCGAGCCAGGGCGGCCCTGGGGACGCGACTGCGCGAACTCCGGTTCACCTGCCCTGGTGGTCGGCTCACCGGTCAGCAGCTCGCCCAGCGGCTCGGCTGGCCCGGTTCCAAGGTCAGCAAGCTGGAGAACGGCAGGCAGACGGCCACCCCCGAGGATCTGAGGGCGTGGGCCGACGCGACCGGGCAGCCGGGTGTGTACGCCGAGCTTGCCGCCCGCCTTGCGGGGTTCGAGTTCCACATCCGCTCATGGCGTCGCGCGCTGGCGAACGGCTTCAAGCCGCTGCACGAGGGGCTGAGCGCCGAGATCGACCGCACCTCGGACATGTGGATCTGGGAAGAGTCCGTGATCGCCGGGCTGTTGCAGACCCCCGAGTACGCGCGCCACGTCATCCGGCGCTTTGCCGAGCTGCTGGGCGGAGCCGGCGACATCGAGGCCGCCGTGCGTTCCCGGGCACAGCGGCAGGAGTGGCTGTACCGGCCCGGTCGCACGCTGCACGTCCTGATGTGGGAAGCCGCGTTACGGTCGATGATCTGTCCGCCCTCGGTGCTGGCCGCGCAGCTCGACCGCCTTACCGGGGTGCTCGGGATGGACACCGTGGAGCTCGGCATCGTCCCGTTCACGGCCCCTGTGAGGATCGCGCCCGCCAACGGCTTCTGGGTCCTTGATGACCGGCTCGTGGTCACGGAGGACTGGCACGCCGAGATGTGGTTGGACGACGCCGACAACATCGCCTTGTACGGGAAGATCTGGAAGACCCTCAGCGAGTCGGCCGTGTACGGGGCCGACGCCCACAACGTCATCAACGCGGCGCGGCGTGCCCTGAACCCTCAGTGACCCGAGCGACGGGGTCCCGTTCTCCACAGCGGGGTTCGGGTGATCGCCGGGTGTGCTGCGCGGCGGGCCCGCAGGGAGGTATTCCTGGCCGTCTTCCATGCGTCGCTCAGTCGGGTGCCGATGGGGCAGCTGCCGCTTACGTCCCCGTCCTGGCACGGTTGGCAGCCGTGCAGGTGACCCACGTAGGCGGCGTAGGCCTCCGCGGCCAGCGCGTCCAGCTCGGCGACGCTCACGGTTCGACCGCCCTCAGGGTCTCGGCCGTCAGGAGCAGCGCGGCCAGGTGCGCGGGGTCGCACAGGTCGCCCGGGGCGCCGGGTGGGACCACCCACCGAGTGAGGGTCGACACCGGCTGCCCCAGGCGCGGGACGCCGAGGAAGGTGTGGGTGCTGAGCCGCTCCTCGGCCCCGTTCCAGGGGGAGTCCGGGGCGATGAGGACGTAGTACGGGCCGGGGGCGCCGCGGGTGTCGCGGATCACGGGGCCCGCGAGCCAGTCGCGCAGGAACGCGGCCACCGTGCGGGGGTCGTCGCTGTGGACGGCGGCGTGGATCCGGGCGGCGGGCACGCGGACGGCGTCGAAGCGGAGGCCCAGGGGGAGGAGGGCGACGCCGCGCTCGGCCCAGGCGGCGTGGACGGTGGCGGGGTGGGGGTCGGCGCTCGCGAGCCAGGCGCTGATCCGGTGTGCGTCGTGGCGGAGCATGGGCGTGGAGGGCCCCGGGGGCGGGGGGATTCGGGTCACATGGGGGACGGTAGGCGCGCCCGGGCCCTGCAAGGGGGAAGGCCCGTACCCCCTCGCCGAGGGGTAGCGTTCCTACCCCCTGCGTGATCAGACAGGCACGCCTAGTTCCCGCGCCAGCCCTTCCGCGTCCTCACGCACCATCTGCGGCCCCGACGTCACGAGACCCGGCAGTGCCGACCGTGTGTAGAGGTTGAACTGGATGGTCTCCGGGGACTCCCGGTGGGCGCGTTGCAGGTACGACACGACGGCAGCGCCCTCGTTGCGCAGGCCGTGCGCCCGCGCTGTCTCGATGAGGTGGTACGAACGGCGGGTGGCCGAGGGGATCCCGCGCAGGTTGACGGCGTCCGCGACCTCCAGCGCCTTGCCCGGTTGCACCAGGTCGTTGTGCATGGTGATGGCGTATCCGTCGACGACGCCCCGCCCGAAGATCAGCCACGGGTGCGCGTAGTCGTCGCCGAGCCTGCGCGCGGCCGCGTCGGCCTTGTCCCAGTACCGCCACGCGTCGCCCGCCTGCCCCGTCTTGGCGTAGGACAGGGCCACCGCCAGGTACAGCAGACCACGGCGGGCGATGCACTCCGGGTCGTCCGTGTCCGGCAGCAGGGCGACGGCCTGCTCGGCGAGTTCGACGCGCGCCTCGGCCGCCTCGCCCGCGTCGCGGTGGACGTGGTTGACGTACCAGGCTGCGGCGGCGATGGCGCGCGGGCTGTCGGCGTCCTGCGCCGCCGTCATCGCCCGATCGCCGGTGAGCATGATCAGGTCTGGGGCGGGCTGGAAGGACAGGAACAGCTGTGCCAGGTGGTACGCCTCGGCCTGTGCCATCAGCGCCTTGCGGCGGTCCGCACCCTCAAGGGTCCGGGCGGCGTGCCGGGTGTCGGCGAGCAGGGCGGGCAGCAGCCGTCCGATGCGGGTGCGGTTGCCCTCGCCGGATTCGATGCGGCCTGCGGGCCGCTCAGCCGCGTGCCACAGCTTCCACGCCTGCCGCAGCCTGGCAGCGAGCACCTCGACCGGCTCGGCCGGTCGGGCGGCGGCAGCCAACTGGGGCTTGTTCAAGGCGTCCTTGACGACGGGCAGTTGCCGGTGCTCGGCCTTGGTGAAACTTGCGGCGGCGATGCGGTCGTCCCCGGTCAGCTCCGCGATGTCCTCGACCCCGAGGACCTGCGCGAGCCGCAGCAACTTGGGCAGCCGGGGCATGGCGATGGTGCCCCGCTCGACGGCCTTCACCCATTCCTCGGAGTGTCCCATCACGTCCGCGACGTATGCGCGTGTTCTGCCCGTACGGGTCCGCGCGCGCTGGACGCGCTGACCGAAGGTGAGCTGACGTACCTCACCGGTGTCGGGAGTATCGGTCATACCGGCGCCTCCGTTCAGGGCTCGACTCTCCGAACGTACCCCTGAAGACCCCACCCGTACGCAAGAAGTCTGGCCCCTCAGGCGCCCAGCAAGCCGATCCCCATGGCCAGTTCGGCCGCGCGGTGCCGTCGGCCCGCCTGTTTCGACTCCGTCTCCTCCAGAATGATGCGGCGCGCGTAGCCGTTGTAGCGGATCGTCTCCGGTGCGGCCTCGTACGCCTTCTGCAGCGTGGCGATCGCCACGTCCGGCTGCCCGTCGAGCTGGAAGCCACGGGCCTCCTCGATCCGGTGCCGGGCCCGGCGCGGACGCGACTTGATGACGGCCTTGTCCGCGCGGGCCGCCTGGCGCACCGACTCGCCGCCCTGGCGCAGTTCGACCGCCACGGTGACAGCGTGCGCGCCCATGATGGCCCGGCTGAAGCTGGTAACGGGGTGGAAGTAGTCCGTCGGCAGCCGGGCCGCCATGTCCTTCGCCTTGTCCCAGTGCCGCCACGCCGTACCGGTGTCGCGGCGCCGGGCCGCGGTGTACCCGAGCTCGAACTCCAGGGCGCCCGCGATGGCGAGTACGTCGTCGTCGGCGTCGGGCAGGAGGGGTTCGAGGAAGCGGATCGCTTCGAGGTTGACGGTGTCGGCGGCGTCGAAGTGCCGGGGCCCGGTGTCGCGGTGGGCCTGCGCCAGGAGCCAGGCGGCCACGCCGATGGCGTGCGGGTCGCCCGAGTCCTGCGCGGCGACCATCCCGCGCTCCGCGACCCGCCACAGCAGGGCGGCGTCGGGCTGGTAGGCGAGGAAGAACTGCGACAGCGAGTACGTCTCGGCGAGGCGGGCCTGGGCCGCCCGGCGCTCGGCGGCCGTCTCGGCGTGCCGCGCGATCGCCCGCGCGTCGCGGATCAGGTCGGGCAGCAACTTGCCGATGGCCTCACGGTGGTTGGGCGACTGGTGCCGTGCCTTCCAGGCCACGTAGAGACGGGCTTCCAGGTGCGCGACGGGGGGCGGCTCCACGACCGCCGCCAGGGCGAAGTCGTCGACGGCCGCCTGGACGGCGGCGAGGCGGGGATGGCCGGGCCCGGCGAACAGATCCACGTGCGCGTCCGCGCGACCGGTCAGCTCGGCCAGGTCGCGTACGCGCAGCGCCTCGGCGATGCGCAGCACCATGTCGAGCGCGGGGGCCCGCTGCTGACCGTTCTCGATCTTGCGGAGGGTGTGCACCGACACCCCGATGAAGTCCGCGAGTTGGGCGCGGGTCATGCCACGGCGCTCGCGGAGGATCTGCACGCGCTGACCGAAGCGCAGCGGGTCGGCGT
Source organism: Streptomyces flavofungini (assembly GCF_030388665.1). Lineage (NCBI taxonomy): Bacteria > Bacillati > Actinomycetota > Actinomycetes > Kitasatosporales > Streptomycetaceae > Streptomyces > Streptomyces flavofungini. The sequence continues at coordinate 4,432,032 of NZ_CP128846.1, forward strand.
ACGGGTCCGGAGTGTCACCTGAGGACATCACGGCCTGCCCCTCTCTGAACGGCTCACCACCGCCAGCGTATGGGGCGGGGCCGACCCACGTGAGGCTTCCTCGGACTCCGGGCGCGCGCGGGACCCCCCACAAGCCCCGCCTCGCACAACCTTTCCCTCCCCCCACCGGTCACACCCCCGGAACCCCACACCACCGTTCACCCGAGGTCCACCCCCTGGTGACCCCCCGTGAACCCACGAGCCCGGGAGCCCCACGTGCGCGCAAGAAGCCTGGCCGTCGCGGTCACCGCCGCAGCCCTCGCCGCCGGAGGGCTCACCCTGCCCCTGGCCGGGACGGCCACCGCGGCCCCGGCCGCCCTCAAGGACGACTACAACGGGGACGGCTACCGCGACCTCGCGGTGGGCGCGCCGAACGGCAACTCGGTGACGGTGACGTTCGGTTCGGCCTCGGGCGTGAAGCCGGGCCGGGGCACGACCGTCACGCAGAACACCGCCGGGGTCCCCGGCACCACCGAGCCCGGCGACGAGTTCGGCGAGAACGTCACCAGCGGCGACGTGAACAGCGACGGCTACGCCGACCTGATCGTGGGCGCCCCCGGCGAGAAGGTGGCGGGCAAGCCCGACGGCACGGTCACGATCGTCTGGGGCGGCAGGAACGGCTTCAAGACGGGCGGCAAGACCCTCACCGCGCCCAGCGCCGACGACCACCGCTTCGGCGAGGCCGCCAGCTTCGTCGACATCGACGGCGACGAGGTGGCCAACCTCGCGGTGATCAGCGGCGGCCACTGGTGGTACTACGCCGACGGCATCCCGCGGGACGGCCGCGCGATCCCGCTCGAAGTCGACTTCCTGCCCAAGGACGTCCGCCTGGACGACATGGTCGCGGGCCACTTCACGAACAAGGACGGCTACACCTACGTCCTCGCGGGCGAGCGCGCGGACGGCGGCGCCTACACCGCGTACATGAAGGGCGGCGCCGGTGACCTCGGCTACTGGTCGGGCGTCCTGGCCGAGGGCGACGACCGGACGGCGACGCGCGGCCCGCTCGCCGGGGGCGACGTCAACGGCGACGGCTACGACGACCTGATCACCGGCAACCCGCGTGCGGGCAAGGGCGGTTCGGTCAGCGTGCGCCTCGGCGCGGACTCCAAGATGGGCGCGCCCGCGACGTACACGCAGGACAGCGCGGGCGTGCCCGGCGCGGACGAGGCGGGCGACGGCTTCGGCGCGGCGGTGGCCGCGGGCGACGTGACCGGCGACGGCCGCGCGGACGTGGCGGTGGGGGCACCCGGGGAGCAGGTCGGAACCGTTCCGGGCACGGGGAGCGTGACCCTGTTCAAGGGCTCGGCGAACGGCCTGACCGGTGGCAGGTCCTGGCACCAGGAGACGACGGGCGTCCCTGGAGTCGCCGAGAAGAACGACCGGTTCGGGTCGTCCGTGCGCCTGAAGGACATCAACAAGAACGGCAGGGCCGACCTGGCGATCGGCGCGCGCGGCGAAGACATCGGCAGTTCGGCGGACGCGGGCGCCGTGTGGGTGCTTCGCGGTACGACCACGGGCGCCACGACGTCGTACGCGACCTCTTTCAACGGCGCGGACTTCGGCGCGGGCGGGGCCGGAAGGGGCTTCGGCGAGACGCTGCGCTGAGTACGACCGCCACTGACCTTCACCTCACCTACGTACAACGCTGGTTGGAGCTACCTTGCGCAAGAAGACTCTCTCCGCCGCCGTGCTGTGCGCGGCGACCGTACTCAGTGTCGCGGGCCTGTCCGCGACCCCCTCCGTCGCGGCCGAGCCCGCGCCGAAGCCCACGTCGGACTTCAACGGCGACGGCTACGCGGACCTCGCGGTCGGCGTCCCCGGCGCCACGGTCGGCGGCAAGGCCAGGGCGGGCTACGTGAACGTGGTCTGGGGCGGCAAGAAGGGCCTGGGCGGCCACGGTTCGACGACCGTCAGCCAGGGCAGCCCCGGGGTTCCCGGCACCGTGGAGAAGGACGACGGCTTCGGGTCCGCGGTGGCGACCGGCGACATGAACGGCGACGGCCTCACGGACATCGTCGTCGGCACGCCCGGCGAGGACAACTCGGCGGGAGGCGCGGCGGGCACCCTCACCGTCCTCTGGGGCGCCAGGTCCGGCATCAAGGGCGGCTTCACGGCCGCCAACGGCCGTTACGCGGACAACCAGATCGGCCGCATCGTCACCACCGGTGACTACGACGGCGACGGCGACCAGGACATCGCGCTCAGCACGGCGAACGACGAGATCCGCGCGATGGAGATGCGCCCGGGACCGTTCAAGACCGGGTCCCCCGCGGCCCTGAAGCGCGTCGACAGCTGGCGCTTCAGCGGTCCCCGCGCGGTGACGTCCGGCGACTTCGACGCGGACGGCCGCGACGACCTCGCGGTGACGTACGGGGGCACGGAGATCGCGGGCACGGCGGTGTACGGCACGGAGTCCGGGGCGTGGCAGCGGACCTGGCGCACCGGCGACACCGCGACGGCCCTCGCCACCGGTGACTTCGACGGCGACGGCACCGCCGACCTCGCCCTCGGGCAGGTCCAGCCCAACCCCGAGGCCGAGGAGGGCGACCACGGCTACTGCGAGGACCGCCTCGGCGGTGCCATCGCCACCGTGTACGGCAAGTCCGGCACCACGCTCGGCGGCGACGTGTCCTGCACGACCCAGAACACGCCTCGCGTCGACGGCAACTCCGAGGCCGAGGACAACTTCGGCGCGGCGCTCGCCGTGGGCGACGTGGACCGCGAGGACGGCGACGAGCTGATCGCGGGCGCGAGTGCCGAGGCGGTCGGCAGCGACCAGGCCGCAGGCGCGTACTGGATCCTGGAGTCCACCGGCACCGGCAAGGAGTTCTACGGCAGCGGCGTCAACCAGACCTCCCCGGGTGTTCCCGGTGCGGCCGAGGCGGGCGACCGCTTCGGCGCGGCGATCGCCGTGGACGACTACAACGGCGACGCCTACCCCGACTCGGCCGTCGCCGCCCCCGGTGAGAACGCCTCGTCCGGCGGGGTCTGGTACGGGACGCCGAAGGACCGGCCCGCGCCGCAGGTGTCGGTGACGCCGGCCAGGCTCGGTCTCGCGGGGGCGCGGTCGTACGGGGCGGTCCTGGGCCACTAGCGTCCGCCCCGGCGCTCACGGGCGGGCTCCTCACGGCCACCGCACCGGCGGCAACAGCGGCACCCCGCCCCGAACTCACCACCTCCGACGCGGACTTCGACCACGACGGCCGAGCGGACTTCGCCGCATCGACCTCGGGCACGTACGTCCGCGGAAAGTCCGCGGCGCGGCTCACGGGGCGTCGGCTCACGGAGCGTCGGCTCACGGAGCGTCGGCTCACGGAGCTTCGGGCTCACGGAGCTTCGGGCTCACGGGGCGCCCGCTCCGTGAGCCGCGGACGGGAAGACCTTCTGGACACCGGAGTCGAGCGTGCGCTCCTCCTCCCCTCCGGTGACCATGAGGGCCAGGCCGCCCCGGCCGTCGACTCGTGTGATCTGTCCCCCGTCCGCGGCACCGAGTACCCGCCCGGGGTCCTTCGCCAACCGCTTCCAGGAGTGGCCGCCCGGCGCGAGGGTGTAGTGGGCGGGCGCGCGGCCGGTGTCGACAGTGCACGTCGCGGCGTCGGCCCCCTGCTCAGGCCGGTAGACCACGTGGGCCGTGCCGTCGGGGTCGTACCAGGTCTCGTGGACCCGCCATCCGGCGCCGGGGCCGGCCAGCGGGACCCGCGCGCCGGAGGTGACGTCGAGCCCCGCCATCGGATAGGCCCCCTCACCGCACGAGCCGTACGGAGGCTGTCCCGTGGGCGGGTCGAAGACGGCCCTGCGGCCGTCAGGGCTCACGGCCCAGACGCCGCTGGAGTAGCCGAGCTGGGGCAGCTCCTTGATCTGCCGGGCCTTGGTGGTCGAATCGAGCCGGAACAGGAAGGACCGCTGGCCGACGTCGCCCACGAGGGACACCGCGTAGGTCTGGAGCCGGTCGCCCTTCCAGGTGTTCAGGAGACGGGTGTTGGGCGGTCCGTCGTGCGCCGGACCGACCGGGATCTCGGCCAGGTCGTGGCTCTCCGGCTCCCCGCCGTCGGCGGGGTGGTGGCGTACGTCGTTGCCGCTGGAGACGAGTTCGCCGCCCACGAAAGCGATCGTGCACCCGTAGCACGTCCACGAGCGCTGCTTGCCGGTCTTCAGGTCGCGCAGCTTGATCACCGTGTCGTCCGCGAGGGCTTCTCCGGGAGCGCTGTTCACCTCCACCCACGCCACCCGGGTGGCGTCCTCGGACCAGACGACCTCGCCCGGTCCGACCCGCTCGCCCAGCGTCGCGAGGACCTGGGGCTTGCCGTCCGGCTCGGTGAGGACCTTGACCTGCGTCCGCGTCGTCCAGGCCAGCGGCCGGAACGCGACGGTCGGCGCGGGCGAGCCCGTCAGCTCGGCGCACCGCCTGCGGGCGGCCTCGTCCTTGGGGCTGGTCGTGGTGGCGCACACATGGCGGTCGCCGTCGGCGGTGACCGAGCAGGACTTCGCCTGCGGGCCCTCGTCGCAGCCCCAGTACACGAGGCTGACCCCTGCGGGGAGGGGCTGCGCGGGGTCCACGGAAACCGGCCCGGACTCGCCCTTCTTCGACTTCACGACCCTCGTGCAGTCCGTCGCGCCGTCCGCCACCGAGCAGGTGCCGTCGGGCTCACCCGGCATGGTCGCCTCCAGGACGCGGGTCGCCACGGTCACCCTGACCGGAACGGTGTCCGCGCCCGCCTGCTGGCTGAGGACGACCCCGCCCGCCGTCACCGACGCCGCCAGGCCGCCGCCGATGACCACCTTGGCCGTCACGCTCATGCCGGTCTTGGCGGCGACTCCGGTGCCGGTCTTGGCGGCCAGGCCGCCCTTCGCGGCGACCGCCGCCGAGCCGGGGTCGACAGGAGGGACGGGCGGCGGGGCCGCCGAGGACACCACCTGGGATGTCACCTCGTGCCCGAGGTCACCGATGGAGCCCGGGTCACCCGCCGAACCCAAGTCCCCCGCCGAACCCGGATCGCCCAGGGAGCCCTGCTCGCCGGAGGCCACGGCGTCGCCACCGGAGCCGGTGACGTCGGGCTGCTGTGCCCCGCCCTCCTGCGGAGCAGCCGAGTCCGCCCCGCCGGCGGGACCTTCCCCGCACGACTGCGCGGCGTCGGCGGCGGCGTCCGCGTGGTCGGTGCTGCCCAGCTCACGCCAGTACGCGGCGGCCGCGGCGAAGGCGGCCGCCGCCAGCAGGCGCTTGCCGGTGACCAGTTTGCGGACGCCGTCCTCGTGCGTCAGGTAGGCCAGGACGTCCCGCAGGCCCGCGCGTTCGGCGGCCTCGATGCCGCGCTCCAGGACCCGGCCCCAGACGCCGGTGCGCAGGGAGCAGGCGAGGGCGGGGGAGGCGGCGCGCGCGAGGCGGGCGGCCTCCGCCGGGCGCCCGGCCTGGCCGGCGGCGTCGACGACGGCTGTGATCAGCGGCGCGTCCTGTGCCACAGCCGCGGGCTCCGTACGCGTGGCGGACACCCAGTGCGTCAGTCGCACGGCGAGCGCCGCCAGTTCCGCGGGGCCGGGCCGCAGGCCCGCGAGCCGCCGCCCGCCGATCTCCGGCGCGAGCCGGTGGCCCCGCTCGGTCGGCACGACGACACCCCGGGCCGCGAGCCGGTCGCAGACCGCGGCGACCCCGGTGACGCCGCCGAGGAGCGTACTCAGCAGCCGTGTGCTCACCCCGCCGTCCCGGGCGACGGCGAGGATCTCGACGACGTCGCGCTCGGCGCCCGTCAGCGCGGCCAGCAACTGGGGCAGCAGCCCGTCGAGTTCGACGGCGGGTCTGAGCCTGTCCGAGGCCGCGGCGCGCAACAGCGGCAGCGGGGCGCCCCCGGTGGCGCGCCACAGCTCCTCGGCCACCGCTTCCTCGGCCGCCTCCAGCGGGCGGCCGAGTCCCTGGGACAGCAGGGTCAGGGCGTCCTCGTGGCCGAGGCCGCCCAGGGGCAGGGCCCGGCCCTTGCCGAGCAGGGTGCGCTGCCCGCCCGCGTACAGCAGCACCGAGGACGGGAGCGCGTCGAGCACCGCGTCCAGGTCCGCCGCCTCGGCCTCCAGGTCGTCGAGGACGACGGTGACCGTGACGGCGGCCATGAGGCGGCGCAGCTCGGTGGCGGAGGGACGGTATCCGGGGGCGTCGTAGCAGGCTTCGAAGACGTCCTGGAGCACGTCACCCGCGTCGCGGCCCGCCGCGTCCACGAACACCACCGCACCGGACGGACCGGACTCGTCGGACGCACCAGGCGCACCGGGCGCACCGGACTCGTCGGACGCACCGGACTCGTCGGCGAGCCGGTGCGCGGCCAGGCGCAGCAGGGTGCTCTTGCCGATGCCGGCCGGGCCGTGCACCTGCCGCACGTCGCCGTCAGCGAGCCCGCGGAGCAGCTCGCCGAGTTCCCGCTCCCTGCCGACGGCCGTACGTGGACGCCGGGGCAGCAGCGACATGTCCTCGCGCGCGACCGGGACCCGCCGCTGCCCCGCCTGGATGACCTGGACGTACGACCGGTCCCCCGAGACGACCACGTTGTTGTCGCCGATGGTGACGTTGCCGCGTACGTCGCTGACCTCTACGGACATCACCCGCCCGGTCATCAGCCCTCGCTCGGTGACGACACCCCGACGCTCTGGATCAGCCCGTCGAACCCGGCGGCCACGTCCTCGCCGGCGGCCTGGACGAGGAGCGCGGCCGTGGGGTGCAGCAGCAGAGCGGTGACGGCTCCGAGCGCGGCCGGGAGCTTCTCCGCGAACCAGGCGCGCACCCGGCCCATGGTCCGCACGTCGGGCTCGTCGTCGGTGACCGCCGCCTCCAACTCCTCCAGGCGGTCCACCGCGGCGCCCTTCTCCCGCTCCCCGGCGCCGTCGAGCCCCTCGATGAACTCCCGCACGCGGGCGAACTCGCCACGCAGCTCCTCCAGTTGCGCCTCCGCCACCCGGGCCGCCGGTTCGGCCGGGGCGTTGACGCTGCCGACGACCGTGTTCCTGCTGCCCGTCGTCGTGTGTCCGGTGACGTTCCGCACCGTCACCTTGTACGTGGTGCCGCCCTTCTCATCCGCCTGGCCCGCCTCGCCCGCGTCTCCCGTGCCGTCATGACTCGCCATCAGAGCGTCCTCCCCCTAGGTGCGCGGCGCACCGGCACGAGTCCCGTCGGCCCACAGCGCAGCGTGTTCTCAGAGTAGCGAGGCGGTCACACGGATGGCAGGGATTCGACCGCGATACGCCACTCGTCACCCGGCGCGCGCCACCACCCTCACTCCCAACTCCCTCCCCCTCCCGGCGACTTCCACCGCACTGGCGTACGGGAGCGTTCTCGGGCGCTGGCCCGAGCCCCTGACCTGGGGTTGTCCCCTCAGGGTCCCCCTAGGGGTTGTCACAGCTCAGCCGCAAACCCGCTCTCCTCCACAGGACGGACGACCCCACCCCGCCAGACCAGGTACGTTCGATTCCGTGGCTGGATTCAGGATCGGACGCGGCGGCCGGGACAACCGCGCACAGCAAGGACCCCGACAGGGCCCGCCCCCGGGCGGGCACCCCGGTCAGGGCGGTCACCCGGGGCCGCACCAAGGACCGCGGCAGGACCCGTACGGACAGCAGGCCCCCCAGGGCGGCCAGGCGCCGTACGGGTACCCGCCCGCGCCCGGCGGCGGCCGCCCGGCCCCGCAGCCGTACGGCGGCCAGCCGCCCTACGGCGGGCCCGGCCCCGGCCAGTACGGCGGCCCGCAGCACGGCGGCCCCCAGGGCGGCGGCCAGCACCACGGCGGCGCCCAGCAGTGGCCGCAGCCCGCGGGCGGCCACGGGGAACCCGAGTACTTCGGCGGGCAGGGCGGGCACGGTGGTCCTGCCGGACACGGCGGGCACGGCGGCGGCCACGACCCGTACGCCGCCAACAACCCCGGGCACACCCAGGCCTTCTCCCTCGGCGAGGACCCGTACAACGACGGTGACACCTACCGCGCGGGAGCGGCCCCCGCGGGCCCCATCGGCCCGAAGCTCCCCTGGAAGGACCTGCTGCGCGGCATCGTCTTCCGCCCGGTCCCGACCTTCCTCCAGATGCGGGACTACGCGATGTGGGCCCCGGCCGTCATCGTCACGTTCCTCTACGGCCTGCTCGCCGTCTTCGGCTTCGACGAGGCCCGCGAGGACGTACTGAACGCCACGCTGTCCACAGCGATCCCGTACGTCATCACGACCGGCGTCGCGATCTCCCTCAGCGCCTTCATCCTCGGCATCGTCACGCACTCCCTGGCCCGCCAGTTCGGCGGCGACGGCGCCTGGCAGCCGACGGTCGGCCTCTCCATGCTGATCATGGCGATCACGGACGCCCCGCGCGTCATCGTCGCCCTGTTCCTCGGCGGCGGCAACAGCTTCGTCCAGCTCCTCGGCTGGGCCACCTGGCTGGCGGCGGGCGCGCTGCTGACCCTCATGGTGAGCAAGTCCCACGACCTGCCGTGGCCGCGGGCGCTCGGCGCGTCGGCGATCCAGCTCCTGGCGATCCTGTCGATCATCAAGCTGGGCACGTTCTGACTCCCGCGTACACCGGCGTACACCTGCGTACACAACGAAGGGCCCCGGCGAGCACAAGCTCACCGGGGCCCTTCGCGTCGTACGCGCGACTGCGTACGCGGGACACCTGACCGTTAGGCGTCGAGAACCTGCCCCTGCCGCTTCACGACGGGCGGCTCGACGCTCCACGGGAAGTTGATCCACTCATCGGTCCGCTTCCACACGTACTCGCACTTCACGAGCGAGTGGGACTTCTCATAGATGACGGCGGAGCGCACCTCGGCGACCGTGTCGAGGCAGAAGTCGTGGACGAGCTTCAGCGTCTTGCCGGTGTCGGCGACGTCGTCGGTGATGAGCACCTTCTTGTCGGAGAAGTCGATGGCGTTGGGGACGGGGGCCAGCATGACCGGCATCTCCAGGGTCGTCCCCACCCCCGTGTAGAACTCGACGTTCACCAGGTGGATGTTCTTGCAGTCGAGGGCGTACGCGAGCCCGCCGGCGACGAAGACGCCGCCGCGCGCGATGCTCAGCACGATGTCGGGCTCGTACCCGTCGTCGGCGATGGTCTGCGCCAGCTCGCGTACGGCGCCGCCGAACTTCTCGTACGTAAGGTTTTCGCGAACGTCACTCATGCTGGGGCTCACACCTGGGTCCGATGGAAGTTGAGGAAGGAACGGGAGGCGGTGGGGCCGCGCTGGTTCTGGTAGCGCGAGCCGTAGCGCTCGGACCCGTAGGGGGACTCGGCGGCGGAGCTCAGCCGGAACATGCACAGCTGGCCGATCTTCATCCCCGGCCACAGCTTGATGGGCAGCGTGGCGAGGTTGGAGAGCTCCAGGGTCACGTGACCGCTGAACCCCGGGTCGATGAACCCGGCGGTGGAGTGCGTGACGAGCCCGAGCCGCCCGAGGCTGGACTTGCCCTCCAGGCGCGAGGCCAGGTCGTCGGGGAGGGTGATGACCTCGTACGTGGAGGCGAGCACGAACTCCCCGGGGTGGAGGATGAACGGCTCGTCCCCCTCCGGCTCGACGAGCCGGGTGAGATCCGCCTGCTCGACGGACGGGTCGATGTGCGGGTAGCGGTGATTCTCGAACACCCGGAAGAAGCGGTCGAGGCGCACGTCGATGCTGGACGGCTGCACCATGGATTCGTCGTAGGGATCGATCCGGACCCGCCCGGCGTCGATCTCGGCCCGGATGTCCTTGTCTGAGAGAAGCACGCACCGAGGATACGCAGAGCGCGCGGGACCGCCCCAATCGGACAGACCCGCGCGCCTCGGGTTCGGGGCCGCGCCTCGGGTACGAGCCCGTACCTCGCCCGTACCCGCGGCCCTCCCGCCCGCTACCGCTTCTGCAGTTCCACCGGAACCGCGTGCCGGAGCCGGGCACAACGAGGACATCGGATCAGCCGGCCGGGGCCGAGCCGGTCGGCCTGCTGCATCGGGAACGAAGCGGTGCTGAACACGTGCCCTTCGGCACAACGGACGACGGTGTGCTCCATCAAGTCCTCGGGTCCCTTCCCCAGAGCCGTTACGCAAGTGCCGTCCACCCAGGAACGAAGGCCGTTTCTAACCTTCCGGTCCGACCTTCCGACCGACGGCGAAAGCCACATTACGGGATGAAAGGGACGCCATTCCAGGCGGCACTCCGACTCTCACGGCCCCCCGCACGGGGCCCTCACACAACCCCCACGACGCCCCTCCGGCCCGCCTCCCAGACGCTCCGAAGACACCGCGGAAAACACCGCGCACGCACCCCGGGCCACGCCCCGGACACAACCTGCCCGGATCCCCGACCGGATCCCCGGCCACACCCCGAAGCACCCCCCGAAGCACCCCCGAAGCACCCCGAGACGGCCCCTACCGTACGCCCCAACTCCCTTCGCCCGCAGTCACGCAGAGCCCACACAGCGCAGCGAAGCCTCGACGCGGCGGCGCCCGGGGCCTGGGATGGGGTAGAGTGTGCGAAGCTACGAAACCGGTTCAACCGGGAGCGTCGCGCGGGTGTAGTTTAGTGGTAGAACATCAGCTTCCCAAGCTGAGAGTGCGAGTTCGATTCTCGTCACCCGCTCTTCTTGAAGCCTCAGGTCAGCGACCTGAGGCTTATTTGCTGTCCAGACTATTTGTCGACCCTCGCGCCCCCGACACGCCCCGAGATAGGGCACGCGGAGGGCACGGGGTCCCCTCGGTGCATTTGGTCACCACCTAACTCTCCCTCCTCAACTGCGCCGCCTGGTACGCCCCTTGGCGCACGGAGCCCTGGCAAGACGCGCGGCCGAAGCCATCAGCTTGCCGTTCCCTTGGCAAAGAGGGCCGGATGTTCGGAGTGCCGCGGACTCGACAGCCTCCCGAACCGTCATCTCGTTGCACTTGTTGCGTTTACTTCGATTGTTTCGAATAATGGGTATACGCAGACTCGACGCCTGCTTCCCGCACCGACAGGGGCGCACCATGACCAAGACAGACATCCGACCCGTGAAGCTGCCACCTGAGAAGGCCGCGGCCGCAGCGCACGCGCTCGCACAGGTCGGCAGCTACCTGGCGGCACACCAGGACCTCGCAGAGATCACCGTGACGGTCGAGGACGGAGAGCGCGAGCCCCTCGCCCTACCCCGCGAGGCCGTGGAACTGCTCGCCACCATGCTGGCCCACCTGGGGGCCGGCCGCGCCGTCTCGGTCGTCCCGTCCGACGCCGAGCTCACCACACAGCAGGCAGCAGACATGCTCAACGTGTCGCGGCCATTCCTGATCGGGCTGCTGGATGCCGGGGTAATCGAATACCGAACCGTCGGCACACATCGGCGGATCACCGCGTCGTCGCTCCTGCAGTACAAGCGCAAGGACGACCAGCGTCGCCGCGAAGCCGCCGACGAGCTCACCCAGCTCGGCCAGGAAATGGGAATGATCTAGCACATGGCCTTCGTCGCCATCTACGACGCCAACGTCCTCTACCCCAGCACCCTGCGCGACGTCCTCATCCGAATCGCGCAGGGTGGCCTCGTCCAAGCCAAGTGGACCGATCAGATCCTCGACGAGACATTCCGTAACATCCTCAAGAACCACCAGGGCATCCCGCCCGAGAAGCTCGACCGCGTCCGCGCCTTGATGAACGCTGCAATCCGGGACTGCCTGGTCAGAGGACACGAACCACTGATCGATGCCGTGAAGCTGCCTGACCCGGACGACCGGCATGTCCTGGCCGCGGCGATCCGGGCCAAGGCACAGGTCGTCGTCACCTTCAACCTGAAGGACTTCCCTACCGATGCCCTGGCCCCCTGGGACGTCGAAGCTGTGCATCCGGACGCCTTCCTGGAGGCACAGATCGATCTGGCCCCGCAGGTCGTCTACGGCGCGGTACAGAGGATCGCGGACAGCTGGCGAAAGCCGCCAGGCACAGTGGACGACGTGATCGCCAGGCTGGAGCGGCAGGGCCTGGTCGCTTCGGCGGCAGCCTTACGAACGCTTGCAATCACGCCCTGACTGCCGTTCTCAAGTACGCAAGGCGGTGACCGTGCGCACCCCGCTGCGTCCGTCAGCCGACGGACGCGCAGGTCCGCGGTGCGCACGCGGCACCACGCTATTGGCAAGCACACGGAGTTCGGCTTCACCGAGATCGTCATCCACTCAGGAACGACAACTACGGGGAATCGCGGCGCCGGGTTCACCCTCCCCTGCAGAGAGCACCCGTACAGCATCGGAGGGCATCGGGAAGGCGTCGCCCGATTCGGGGTCCCACAATGTCACCTCACCACCGACCACGCCGAACGTGCCGTACACCTGCCTGGAGTCCAATCGGTGCCCGTACAACGGAAGTTCGTCCAGGGAGCCGATCGGAGTGACGCAGACGGGTCGGGGATTGGCACCGTAGTAGTGATCCGGTACTCGGCCCGATCGCCACTGCCGTACCGCATCATCACCGGCCGCGCCGGCGCCGTCCAGTACGGTCACCGCCCACGCCAACGTGAGCGCCATGGCCCCGGTCAGGGCGGCGATCGGGAGGAACAGGCGCAGCGTACGGTGGCGGAACAGGGGCAGCCGCAAGTAGCCCCAGCAGGCCAGGAAGAAGAGCGTCAGCCCTACCGAGATCCCCAACACGTATACCGAGGCCAGGAACTGCCACACCTCCGCAACGTCCATCTCCTCCGCGCGGACGTGGAACGCGGCACCGTAGAAGGTGAAGAGCACAGGGCTGAGCCCGCCGAGCGCCGGAACGACCACCGGTAGCAGAGCGACGAACACCGCCACCAGAAACGGTCTCCGGCTACCCTCGCGGACCAGGCGTCGGATGCCGCCCGTGACGAACACCGCGCCTGCCAGGAGGAGGTGCCGACGTACAGCGGCAGTGGGATCAGCGATCCAGGTCACCCAAGCCGTGACCGCGAAGAGCGCTCCGCTGGTCGCCCGCGCCGCCAGCCATGCGTGACTGCGCCGGCACCGGTAGACCACCACTGCGTCCCCGTCCCGCGCGGCATCGCCCCCACCCCCGGCTGCCGTGCGACGGCCATCCGACGTGAGCGAGCTGGTGCGGCGCCGGCGGACGACACGACGTCGACGGACGAACGGGAGCATGATGGTCGCGCACCACCAACTCAGCAGCGCCCACGCCACCAGTGCAGGCAGGGCCAGCCACCAAGGCCCAGAAGCAGCCGGGATGCACCCTCGCCCTGGTCCGGTGCATTCCGTCGTGTGCTCGCATCCGACGCGGAAACGGGGAACGCACCCGACCCTCACCAGCGTGCCGCTCGGCCTCCTCCAGCGAGCCGAACAGCACCGTCCCTGTGTCGTGCAGCCCCGTGCTCCGCTCCAGATTGAACAGCCACCGCAGCCACCAATTGGCGTGCGTGCTTGGCGGGGCGCAGACGAACCAGTGCGGTTCCTGGCGACGCTGCCTCCGCCGCATCCGCGCACTCACAGGCCGCAGATCAAGCTCTGCATCGTCCGCCAGGTCCTTGACCTCCTGGACCGCCCACCGTTCCGGTCGACGACCAGAATCACGCCCGACGTCGACGACCAGAATCACGCCCGACGGGGATGCCAAGCGCGTAGACCGAATTCCGGACCGCCTCATCCGGAAGGACTCCGCCCGGGGTGCGAGCCTCCGGGTACACCTCCTCGTGAGCGTCAAGTACCTCCCAGCCCCTCTCCTCGAACAAGGCGCGGGCCTTTCTCCGGTGCTCGACCGGCCCCGTGAGAGCCGCCTCCACCCGGACGGTGAGCAGCGCAACTCCGCGCCCCTGTCCCTGGTCTGCCTGCACGATCCCCTCCCTTCAACGGGAGTTGATCTGCCCTGTCGATCACGGACTTCAACACTGGTCCGCGGAAATGACACTGGCCCGGCATGCCTGTCATAGCGTGGCTCCCTGACAAACCGGTGTCTGCACTCGCGACGCGGTCTCTGGTCCAGGCAACAGAGCGAGCCGAGCCCGGCGCTTCAGCCATCGCACTCACGCAATATCCCGCAGATGCACGACGCCGTGCCCATAGCGTGCCCGTAAGAGCGGGAAACTACGGTCAACAGCGGTGCGAGCCGGCTCTCGCGGCCGCCCAAGTAGACGGTATCTGCGCAGGTCAGAGCCATAGAACCCGCCCAAGCGCCATCGCTTCCCAAGCTGAGAGTGCGAGTTCGATTCTCGTCACCCGCTCCACAGTTGAGGCCCAGGTCGTCCGACCTGGGCCTTCTTGTTGCCCGGGTGGCGTCGGCCTTCGCTGCCTGCCCGCCGTCCGCTCGGATCAGCCGCCGCGTGCCGGGTCCCTGTCGGAGGCTTGATCGTCCGGCTTCGCCTCCGCAGCCGCGGCCCGTGCCGCGCGGAGCGCACGCCGGATGCGGGCGGCCGGGGCGCAGTCGCGTTCCGCCAGGCAGTCCGCGCACCCCTCCAGGTGCGCGAGCAGCGCCTGGTACGTGGACCACTCCGTGGCCGGGGTCACCTCGAGGCCTCCGCCGAGCGCGCGAGGCCGAGGGCGACCAGCGCGGCCACGGACGGGAGGGGGCACAGGTCGCCCGGGTGGTGCGGGAGGCTCACCCAGTAGGGGCCGGGTGGCGAGGTGCGGCGCACCGCCGGGACGCCCAGGTACGTGCCCGTCCCCAGGAGCGGGGCTTCGTCGGCGTACGACCACCTCTGCTGCGGGGTGCTGCCCGCGACCAATGCGTAGTACTGGCTGCTGAAGCCGCTGCAGAACACCGGACCGCTCAGCATCGTCGCGAGCGAGACGGCCACGGCCGCTGCCATGTCCGTGCCGAGGGCCGCGTACACGAGAGGGCCGGAGAGTCTCACCGCGCAGAAGCGTGGCCCGCACGGGAGCAGTGCGACGCCTCCTTCCGCCCACTCGCGCCGGGCGTGCGCGGCGCCCGGCTGAGCGCGCGCGAACCAGTCGGAGAGGGCTCCGTCTGCTGGGTGGATGTCCACGCTCTTCCCCTGCCGTCATCACCGATCAGGTCCAGGACCAGGGTGGCGACGTACAAGGGGGCCAACTGTCACTCCGCGGTGACACCCATCATCGGCTGGCCTCCGCTGTCACTGACCTAGCCACGCGGCGATGTGGCCCAAGGCATCGGGGGTACGGCGCTGCTGGCGCACCAATCCTTCGATGGTCGCGCGGGCCCCCGGGTGGTATCGCGTCTGCTGCGCCGCCAGCTCACGGGCCTTCGTGATGGAGACGAGTGCCGCGTCGTTGCGGCCCGTCTCCATCTCCGAGCGCCCGCGGTCGATCCACACGTGGGCGCGGCGCGACGCGGGCCATGAGGCGGGCATGTGGATCTCTTTGGCCCTCGCCACGGCTTCCCCGTGACGCCCCATCTCGGTGAGCGCGGAGACCTCGTGTGCCGCGCAGTTCGTCGGCCCGAAGGACAGCCAGTGCACATGGCCCATCTCCCCGACCCGGTCGGCGATCTGCTTCGCCTCGCCCAGTCGGGTCCGCACCACGTCTTCGTCGCGAGCGCGTGCGGCGATGACGGTCGCACCCAGGTGCAACTGCCCTGCTACGGCGAGGGATTCAGGTGTCTCGTCGGCCTGTAGGAGCAGTTGCTGGCCGGCGTCCACGAGGCGCAGGCCGATGGTGTGCTCACCCTCCCGGTGGTACACGAGCCCGCGCATGTACTGGCGGACGGCCGACAGGACGGGGTCGGAGGCCCGTTGCGCGGCCCACTCCATCCGGTCCAGGGCGATGGTGGACAGGTCGTAGAAGCCGAGCTTGATGGTGACGTCGTGGGCCGTGCGGTACGCGGAGCCGAGCGCCGCCCACAGTTCGGGCGAGGGGTTGCGGTGCGCGGCTGTGGTCAATTCGGTGATCAGTCGGGGCAGGGTGCGGGCGGCCTTGTGGAGGTGGGTGGCTCGCACCTCCTGGCAGAGGGTGGCCGCGGCTTCGGCGAGGCGCGGTGTTTCCCGAGTGGCTACGTCGGGGTCGGCGCCCAGGTCGTACAGGTCGAGCGACTCGCGGATGGGTCTGATCAGCTCGGCGAGGCGGTCCTGCTGGAGCTCGGTCATGTACGGCTGTCCGGTCAGGACCGCGACGTCGATCCGTAGCGCGCGGGCGTACGCTGCGGTGAAGTCCGGGCTCGCCGCCTTGTGCCCACGCTCCACCTGGTGGACCAGGCTGTACGAGTAGCCGGCCTTCATGGCCAGACCCCGCTGCGTGTACCCGGCCAGCTTCCGCTGCTGGGAGATGCGGGCACCGGGGTGATCGTCTGTGGGCATGCTGGTCTCCGCTCCTGACGGCCCTCTGGAACGGTACCCACGGCGGGCGCCGCCGGACCGGAATCCGCCTCTCATCCACCTGCTTCGGGGATAGTTGCCTGGCGCCCGCACACGGGGTGGGATGAGGCGCATGACCTCGCCGCGCTCACGGACCCTGTACTTGTTCGCCTCGGCCGCGCCGCCGGTGTTCGATCTCGCGCAGGTCGTCGAGGCGGCGCAGGGCGACGGGGGTTGGAACGTGTGCGTCGGCCTCACGCCGACCGCCGCGCGCTGGATCGAGGGCGGCCTCGAGGGCGGCCTCGGCGGGCTGGAGGCCCTGACCGGGCACCCCGTCCGGAGCGAGTACAAGCTCCCCGGCGAGCCCGACGCCTGGCCCCCGGCGGACGCGATCCTCTTCGCCCCTGCGACCTTCAACTCCCTCAACTCGTGGGCGCTGGGCCTTACGTCGTCCTTCGTGGTGGGCGTCGCGGCGGAGGCCATCGGCAAGGGGATCCCCACAGTGACGGTGCCTTGCGTGAACGCTGCGTATGCCCGGCATCGCCAGTTCGACCGCAGCGTAGAGGAGCTGCGGGAGCAGGGGGTGGTGGTGCTGTACGGGGAGGGCGGGTTCATTCCCAATCCGGCTGGCTCGGGGGTGCCGAAGGGGTATCCGTGGGGGGTGGCGCTTGGGGCTGTGGAGGGGGTGGTCAGTGGGCGGCGAAACCCAACCAGGTCAACCGCCTCGGGAGATGCCTGACGCCTCACGGCTCGGCGGAGTGAAGTTCCGTGCCACGACCGTGGACGACCGTGCCGAATCGTGCGGGGAAACCACGGGAGCAATGTCCACCGAAGCCCCTACAGTCGCTGGGAGCTTCGGTATCGAGTGTCCGCGTCACAGCGGCAGGTCGTCGGGCAGGACTCGGAAGGACTTGTGTCGGCCCAGAGGGCGTACGGCTCGGAAGTCGCGTCGGTCGAGGGTGAGGATCGCGTCGGTGTCGTAGTCCGCGGCCAGGGCCACGTTCACCGCGTCGGCGAGGTCGAGGTCCAGTGCGCGGTAGCGGCCACGGACGGACTGGGCAGCGCCCAGGTGCTGCTCCGTGATCTCCGGCATGACGACTCGGCCTCGCCCCATCCAGCGCCGGAGGTCGTCGATCGCGCTGACGGCAGCCTCCCGCCCGAGTTCGCGCGTGGCCACGTGGTCGAGTTCCGCCAGCAGGAGCGGGGGCATGACCAGGAGGCCGGCCGCCATGATCGCCTCATTCGCCGGCCCGTGCTCCGGGTGGGTCGAGTCGAGAGCAGCGAGGAGGCCGGACGTGTCCGCGATGACGATGATCACGCGGTGGTTCCAGGAGCTGACTCGCGCCGGACCGCGTCGACGACCGCGTCCCTGACCTCGGTCTTGGACGGCGTACGACCAGAGCCCTCGAAGGTTCGCGAGAACAGCGGCTCGTCCCAGACCCGGTTCGCCATCGCCGCGAGGTGAATCCCCTGACGGATGATCTCGGCCTCGCTTATCCCGCGCCGCTTGGCCGCCTCCTTGATGATCGCCAGGTCCTCGGGGTCGGCGTAGACGTTCGTGCGCTTCATGGACATGTACCAAGAGTAGTCCATACATCAGTTTGGCGTATGTGCCGTCGATCGCTGGCGACGGTCCCGGCCCCCGGTGCGGCTGGCGCCGGATCTCGCAGATGCGAGGGCTGCGGTCTGGGTTTGTCCGTTCGTTGCGGCGACGTGATGGCCGGGGCGGCATGGCAGGCGGGGCCGCACCTGGCGGCCCCTTTCGCGATGCGGACGACCTCCCTAGGGGGATATGGGCTCCCCCCGGCGAAAGGGCACGCCCACCGCGGCGGAAGCCGGACCCGCGCCCACCCCCACCCATCAGCGCACCCCCCGCCCCGCACGCCCCACCCCGCTGCTACGACTCCGCTCCTTCAGGTGATTTCGTCAGGTAAGCCGGTTTCGCGGCACCTACGATCCCGGTTTGTGACAGACGCGCAGAGCCGGCGTGAAGCCGATGTGGTGGTTCTCGGTGCTGGGCCGGCCGGGCTTGTGGTCGGGAATCTTCTTCTGGGGGGCGGGGTCGACTGTGTCGTGCTGGAGCGGGCCGAGCGCGAGCACGTGCGGGCGCGGGCGCGGGCCGGGTTCCTCGCCGCCAACACCGTGCGGATCCTGGAGCGGCACGGGCTGGACGCGGGGCTGCGACTGCGGGGGCGGCCGCACAGCACGTGTGAGTTCCGGAGTGGGGACGGGCGGTTCCGGCTGGACTACAGCGGGCTCGGGCGGGGTGAGCGGCACACCGTCTACCCCCAACAGGACTTGGTGTCCGACCTGTTGGCGCGCTTCCTGGGGCTGGGCGGGCGCGTCGAGTTCGGAGTCGAGGCCGTCGCCGTCCACGACGCGGACACCGGCCGGCCCTCCGTCAGCGTGCGCGACGCGGACGGGCGGCCCGGGCGGTGGCACGCGCGGTACGTGGCCGGGTGCGACGGGCGGCACGGGGCCGCCCGGCGTTCGCTGCCCGCAGGAACGGTGCGCCGCCACCACCGCGACCACGGCGTGACCTGGCTCGGGCTGCTCGCCGAGGCTCCGCCCAGCCTGGACGCCGTCGGGTATGCCGTGCACGAGCGCGGGTTCGCCGGGCACATGGCGCGGACCAGTGAGGTCACCCGGTACTACGTGCAGTGCGAGCGCGGGACTCCGGCCGACGCCTGGTCCGAGGAGCGGATCTGGGAGGAGCTGGAGCTGCGGATGCGAGGGGATGAGTACGGTCCGCTGCGGCGGGGGCCGATCGTCCAGCGGGCCGTTGTCCAGCTCGAGTCCGATGTGCTCGAACCGCTGCGCCACGGTTCGCTGTTCCTGGTCGGCGACGCCGCCGCCCTCGTCAGCCCTTCCGCCGCCAAAGGCGCCAACCTCGCCGTCCTGGAGGCCGAGATCCTTGCCCGTGCCCTCGTCGACGACCTCCGCCACGGTGACTCCAAGGGCCTCGACTCCTACTCCGCGCGGTGCCTCGCGTACATCTGGCGTGCGCAGGAGTTCTCCCACTGGATGATCCGGCTGCTGCACGGCTCGGTGTCCGGGGAAGCGGGCGGCCCGGCGTCCGGGGAAGCGGGCCGCCCGGCGTCCGGCGCAGCGGGCGGCGCGGCCGCCTTCCACGACTCCCTGCGGCGCGCCCGGCTCGCCTCGCTGCGTACTTCGCGCAGCCAGCAGGACTGGTTCGCCGAGCGCTACGTCGGCGTTTGAGGTTCGTCGTCACGGCTGCTGATCCCGACGGCGCCTGAGGCCGCCCACTGCTCCGCCCAGGCCTGCCCGCTTCACCCCTTCCCCACTCCGCTCCCCACCCCCGACTCCCCACCCCCGAACCCTGAGGATTCCCGCAATGATCACGACGCTGTCGGGCGACACGTCCCGCCTGCTCGCGACCGTCGACTTCGTCAAGGAGCAGGACACCGCCGCCCTGCTCCCCCTCCTCTTCCCCGGGCTCGACGGGCCGGAGCTGCGGACTCTCGTGGAGCACTGCCGTTTCGCGCATGCCGCGCAGCTCGTCTTCCCCTCGGGTGAGGCGGAGTTGGCGGCCATGCTGGCCGCCTGCGGGCTCGTCTCGGCGGCGCCGGGGCGGCCGAGCGTCGTCGTACGGGAGCGTCTTGCCGTACGCCATCGGCGACGGGCGGGCGATCTGGACGTCGGCATCCTGCGCCCGGAGGTGGTCGGGGCGGACGGGGAGCGCCGGATGGTCGAGGTGTTCGTGCTGACCGTGCCGCCGGGGTCGGACCTGGGCGCCGTCGCCGAGGCCGAGCGGGAGGGGCAGCACGAGGCGCACGTGGCCTTCGAGGTCGTGGCGCCGGACCCGCTGGTGCTGCGGGGGCTGTGTGCGACCTTCGCGCGGTACGGGGCCACCGCGGACGGCGGCGGCTACAACCCGCACGAGAACGGCACGGTCTTCTACTTCGGTGCCGCTGCCGAGGCCAAGGTCGGCTATCGGCGCGTGGAGTTGTACGTCCCCGGCGACCACCGCGACGTACTCTCCGCGCATCTCGCCGAGCATCGGGCCCAGCAGCCGGCCGAAACGGTCCTTCGCCTGCTGACCGGGGCGTGGACGACGCAGGCGCTGGCCGCCTTCACCGAACTGCGGGTGCCCGACGCCATGGACGGGGAGGGCGTGGGGGACGGCGGGAGGGAGGACGCCGGAGAAGGCGGGCGAGGCATCGGCGTCGAGGAACTGGCGCGGAAGGTCGGCGCGCGGCCGCGGAACCTGGCGACGCTGCTGCGCTACCTCGCCATGCTGGGCGTCGTGGCGGAGGACCGCGACGGCTTCCGGCTCACCGCCGTGGGCGCCCTGCTGCGCGCCGGTGGCCCGGGGTCGATGCGGGCGCTGGCGCTGATGTACGGCGGGCCGTTCTACCAGTCCTTCGCCGGGCTCGGGCACACCGTGCGTACGGGGCAGGTCGCCTTCGAGCACCACTTCGGCGAGAACCACTTCGACCACTTCGCCCGCGACCCCCGGCTCGCGGAACTCTTCGACCAGTCCATGGCCGCCGGGTCAGCGATGTTCGACCCCGTCCCCACGCATCCGGTGCTCACCGCGGCGGCCGGGGCGCCCGCCGGGGCCACGGTGGTCGACATCGCGGGCGGCACCGGGGAGTTGCTCGGCCGCGTCCTCGCCGCGCACCCCCGCCTGAAGGGGGTCCTCCTGGAGCGTCCGCACGTCGTCGAGGCCGCCCGCCGACGGCTGGAGGAGCTCGGCCCGCGGTGCGTGTTCCTGGTCGGGGACTTCGCCGACGTACCTGAGGGCGGTGACGTCTACGTCCTGTCCCGCGTCCTGCACGACTGGGACGACGACCAGTGCCGCGACATCCTGCGCCACTGCGCCCGCGCGATGCCCGCCCACGCCGACCTGCTCGTCGTGGAACGCGTCCTGCCCGCCGACGGAGCGTTCTCGCTGGCGACCGCCTGGGACCTCCACATGATGTGCAACGTCGGCGGCCGCGAGCGGCGCGCCGACCACTACGGCAGGCTGTTCGCCGACGCGGGGCTCGTCCTGGTGGGCGAGGTGCCGTTGCCGCTGGACGGGACGGTGCTGCACGTCAGGAAGGCCGGTCGGTCGGCCTCGGTGTGACGGGGAGCTGACCACGTTCGGTCGCGATCAGCCCCGGCCAGGGGCGCACACACGGCGGGCGTCACGTCGCCCTCAGGTCATCGAGAAGGCACCGGCACGTCCCGTCCGGTTCACGTGGCGCTGATGAAGTGGCTGCACCGTACAAGGACGTAACAAAGCACGTTTTGAGGAGTTCTCCATGGTCGGACCCCGTCTGTCCCGTCGTCACCTGATAGCCGCCGGTTCCGTGGCCGCCGCCACCGCGGTGGCCGTGACGCTCACCGCGTCGGCGGGGGCCTCCGACACCAAGGACCAGGCCCAGCGGGCCATCAAGGGCGGGAAGGCGAAGAACGTCATCCTGCTCATCGGCGACGGCATGGGCGACTCGGAGATCACGCTCGCCCGGGACTACACGGTGGGCGCGAACGGACGCCTGAACATGGACAAGTTCCCGCTGACGGGCGCGTACACGACGTACGCGGTGCACAAGGACGGCTCGCCCGACTACGTCACCGACTCCGCCGCGAGCGGCTCTGGCTGGGCCACCGGCGTGAAGACGGTCAACGGGCGCATCTCGAAGACGCCGGGCACCGACAAGGCCGTACCGACGATCCTGGAGCTGGCGCAGAAGAAGGGCTACGCGACCGGCTCGGTCACCACCGCCGAACTCACCGACGCCACCCCGGCCGTGCTCGCCTCGCACGCCACCGACCGCAGCTGCCAGGGCCCGGCCGACATGGCCAAGTGCCCGAAGGACACGATCGCCAAGGGCGGGCCGGGCTCGATCGCGGAGCAGAGCGTCAACCACAAGGTCGACGTGCTGCTCGGCGGCGGCAAGCAGCGGTTCGACCAGAAGGTCACCGACGGCAAGTACAAGGGGCTCACGGTCACCCAGCAGGCGAAGAAGCTCGGCTACCAAGTGGTCACGAACAAGCGCGAGTTGAGGAAGGTCAAGTCGGTCAGGAACGGCAAGCCCGTGCTCGGCCTGTTCGCGCCGGGCAACGTGCCCGTCGAGTGGACGGGCAAGGCCGCGGCCAAGGGCGGTACGGACCCGCAGCGCTGCACGACCTCCAACCCGGGCCGCCCCGCGGGCACGCCCGCTCTCCAGGACCAGGCGCGCAAGGCCATCGAGCTCCTTGAGGCCAAGCAGAAGAGCGGCAAGAACAAGCAGGGCTTCTTCCTGCAGATCGAGGGCGCCTCGATCGACAAGCAGGACCACGCCGCCGACCCGTGCGGCCAGATCGGCGAGACCGCGGCGTTCGACCGCGCGGTGAAGGTCGCCCGCGACTACGCCGCGAAGCACCCGGACACCCTGGTCGTCACCACCGCCGACCACGCCCACACCAGCCAGATCGTGCCCCTGGAGGCCCAGCCCCCCGGCCTCTCCTCCACCCTCGTCACCAACGAGGGCCAGCAGCTCAAGGTCAACTACTCCACGAACACCCCCGGCCGGTCCCAGGAGCACACGGGCACCCAGGTCCGCATCGCGGCCCAGGGTCCGCAGGCGTACCGGGTCCTCGGGGTCACCAACCAGACGGATCTGTTCACGACTGTGCGGGAGGCGCTGCGGCTGGGCTGAGGCCCAGATGAGCCGAGCGGGGCGCCGACGGGGGTGGGGCGCCGTTTCGCCCAGCAGACCGTGAGGGTGCCGACCCATGGGGTCGGCACCCTCACGCGTATGTGTCAGCCGCTGACGGCCACCTCTCGGCGACTACCGCCCCGGCTTCCCATCCATGTCGAGGATCGCGGCATGCGCGGCGGCGGCGATCATCGTGATGGTCAGAACGCCTCCCTCCCAGTTCTTCGGGTTGCCCAGCACCGTGGCAGCCATGGCCGAGCCATAGACGACCACCGCGTAGGCCACCGGCACGGCCATGCTGACGACGCGCTTCTTGGCGGCGACGAAGAACAGCGGCGGCGCCAGCAGTCCCACCGATGCCACGACCGCGATCACCCAGATGACCTTGTGCAGCGGCTTCGCGTACATGCGGGCCTGAATGGGCGCGTTGAGGTGCGAGCTAGTCATGTGTCCCCCTTGCTTCAACCAGGCATTCAGCGTGACCTGCGCCACATTGAAGTGGAGGTGGTTCGGGGTCATCAGGCAGCGGATGTCGGAGCACTCTCACAACCCCACGCTCCCGCGCACGCGCCGGAGCAAGCACAGCCCCTCTCACCCCCAAGCCCCCGACAGCCCCCGCCGCACCACCGAACTGAACACCCGCACCCCCCGCGTCGACCCCGGCGCGATGCCCGTCAGTTCACGTACGCGGCGCAGGCGGTAGTCCAGGGTGCGGGGGTGGACGTTGAGAGCCGTCGCCGTGGTCGTGCGGTTCATGTCGTGGGTGTAGTACGCGTCGAGGGTGAGGAGGAGGTCCGGGCCGGGGGCCAGGCGGTGGGCCAGGGTGTGGAGCCAGGCGTCGACGAACGGGACGTCCGCCACGGCGAGTTCCACGAAGACGTCGGCTGTCGTGTGGGGGTGCGCGGGTGCTCTTCGCAGGGGAGCCGCCCTGCTGATGCGTCTCGCTCGGTCGAGGGCCGCGGGCAGGTCGGGGAGGCCGGCCGTGGTGGTGCCTGCCGCGCAGGGGGTGGGGAGCGATTGGGCGAAGTCCTGTATGAGGGCCAGTACTTCTCCTGATTGCGTGGGTGAGAGCGTTGGCGCCGGAGGGAGCAGCGGGGTCAGGGCGATGAGTTCGCCCGGCGTCGACTCCGTCGGCGGGGACCACGTCAGGGGGACCTGGTGCTCCTTTATCAGTGCCTCGATCTCTCCCTCCGGGCCCCGGTCCCGCTCCGCGCCCGGGGTGCGGGGCGACGGGACCCGAATCACCGTCACCGCGCAGTACGCGGGTACCTCCATGCCGACGGCGCGGGCGAGTTCGGCCGCCATGGGGTCGCCGGACAGGAGGGCCTTGACGAGGAGCGCGACCTGGTCGACGTAGGGGAGCCGGTGGCGTAGCGCGGAGACGAAGCCCTGGCAGTAGGCCTCGATGCCGCGTTCGCCCTGGGCGGCGAACCAGCCGAGGAGGCGCACGAGTTCGTCGGCGTCGCCGCCGCGCTGGGCGTCCGTCGCCTCGTTGACCTCGCGCAGCATCAGCGCGGTGTGCAGGCGCAGGACGCGCTGGCGGGATTCCGGGGACAGGCCCGTGGCGGCTCGGGCCTCGCCCATCGCGGCGATGGCGGTGAGGTCGGAAAGGGTCAATTCCTCGCTGGTCGGGGCGAGTTCGCCGGTGCGACGACGCAGCCACACCGCGTACTCCAAGGTCTCCGCCCTGGCCCGGGCGTCCGTGTCCAGGATCCCGAACTCCGGGATCTCGCGCGCGTACGCCTCGACCTCCCGGCGGGCACTGCGCGCCGCGCGCCGGGCCAGCTCCACGAAGAGGTCGCCCATGGCCGGGAGCATGCCATTCCCGCCGAATTGATCGACAGGCCAGATCCGGACGGGGTTTGTCACTTCGTGTGAATCGGGAGCGAATTCGCACGGGATTCACGTCGGGCATTTATCAGGGTGCGCAAAGTTTTCCGGCGGCGACGGGCATGTCGCTCTCTTCGCTTGTGGGGCGCCGACGGTGCGGGCTTAATGGGGGGTCCGGTCATACCAGAGCCATATTCACGCCCGTCCGGCCCTCTTCATTCGGGAGGAAGTCAATGAGACGCGATCTCAGAACCAGGACGCGGACCACCAAGTTCAAGAAGAGTACGAGAATCGTGGCCGCCCTGTCCGCGTCGGCCGCCTGCGCCGCCCTCCTGGCCGCCGCGCCGGGCGCCGGCTCGGCCACCGACCCGGCGGCGAGCACCAAGGCCCCCGCCGCCACCCCCAGCCTCCGCGCCTTCGGCATCCTCGGTGGCGGTACCCGCATGGCCACCTTCACCACCGACCGGCCCGACATCCTCGACTGGGTCCGGGTCATCAAGGGGCTCAAGGGGGACACGAAGCTCATCGGCATCGACCACCGGGTGCAGGACGGGCTGATGTACGGCGTCGGCGACCAGGGCGGGATCTACACGATCAAGACCCCGCCGGACGTCGTGGACGTCGTCGTCACCAAGGTGTCCCAGCTACAGGTCGCCCTGTACGGCTCGAAGTTCGGCGTCGACTTCAACCCCGCCGCCGACCGGCTCCGCGTCATCAGCGACAACGGGCAGAACCTGCGGCACAACCTCAATGACGACAGCACGGCCGAGGACAGCGTCCTCACCACCCCGCCGATCGCCGCCCCCACCCGGGGCGTCACCGCCGCCGCGTACACCAACAACGATCTCAACGGCGCCACCGCGACGACCCTGTTCGACATCAACACCACGTCCGACCAGGTCGTCATCCAGTCTCCCGCCAACAACGGCACCCTGGCCCCGACCGGCTCCCTGACCCTCGACGCGGGCGCGGATTCCGGTCTGGACATCTTCAGTTATCTGACGGGCGGCAAGACCACCTCGAATATCGCCTTCGCGTCCCTCACGCCGTACGGGGCGAGCACTCCGTCCTTCTACAGCGTGAATGTCTTCACCGGCGAGGCGACCGTCATCGAGCAATTCCCGCTGGACGTCACCGATGTGACAATCAAGCTCAGCGGTAGTTGAGCGCCGGAATCCAAGGCCCGGCCGCACGGGTCGGCCAAATGACCGCCTAGCCGATCTCCACCACCCGCGCCCACTCCGGTGGCGTGTCCGGTACGTAGTCGGGGTCGTCCTCGTCCCGCGTCGAGGTGTCGCGGGAGGGGCGGGGGAACAGGCCGACCACCGTCCGGCACGGCGGCTGCGTGCTCGGCCACGGCGTCTGGCCGTCGGTGAGCGCCACGACGACGTCCGGCCGTGGCCGGGACCGCAGGGCCCGCGCGAAGCCCGTCCGCAGGTCCGTGCCGCCACCGCCGAGGAGCGGGATGCCCTCGCCCGTGCACAGCGGGTGGACGATGCGGGCCGACGCGTCGCAGGGCAGTACGGAGACCAGGTCGCGGCGGCCGCCCACCGCGTGGGCGATCGCCGCGACCTCAAGGAGCGCGCTGCCCAGCTCGGCGTCGCTGACCGAACCCGACGTGTCGACGATCACCGCGACCCGCGGCGGCCTGCTCCGCAGGGCGGGCAGCACCACACCGGGCACCCCGGCCGACCGCCGCGCGGGCCGCCCGTACGTGTAGTCCTCGCCCACGCCCGGCCCGGACACGGCCGAGCGCACGGCGGCGCCCAGCAACTCCCGCCACGGCTGTGGCGGATGGAACACCTCATCCGCCCACCGCTGCCACCCCTTCGGCGCCTTCCCCGGACGGCCCTTGAGCCCCTGCGCCACCCGGAAGCGCACCGCGTCCCGCTCCTGCGCGCTCAGGCCGTGGGCGCCCTCCGGGCCCAGGTCCCAGTCGCGCTCCCGGCCGTCGGCACCGCTGCCGCAGTCCAGCCAGGACAGGTCCGCCGTGCGCGGCCCGAGCCGGAACTGCCGCAGGTAGTCCTCCATCAGCTCCCCCGGCTCCAGGGCGAGCGTCTGCGGCCGCACGGCGCCCTCGGGCCGGACCAGCCCGTCCCCGTACACGTCGTCGTTGATCTCGCAGTCCGCCGCGATGTTCATCCGCAGCCCGTCCCCCGCGCCCGTCAGGCCCCGCTCCCGCGCCACCCGGTCACTGCGCCCGTGGTGGTCCCGCAGCAGGTGCGACACCTCGTGCACCCACACCCCGGCCAGCTCCTCGACCGGCGTCCGGGCCACGAACCCCGGCGAGACGTAGCACCGCCAGTACCGGTCCACCGCCATCGTGGGCACGTCCCGCGACTCGACGGTGTGCAGGGCGAACAGCGCCGTCGCCAGGTACGGCCGCACCCGCGCCGCGTGCAGCCGGGCGGCGAAGAGCTTGTCCTTGTCCAAGGGAAGGGGCGGGGGCGAGGGCGGCGCGGGGGCCGGGATCGCGCCCGGGCTCGCCGGGGGCCGCGTCATCGTGCCGCCCGCGCCGCGGCCGCCGTCGCCGTCGGCGCCTTCGCCGCCTTCGGCCTGGCCCGCGCCCGGTCCGCCCGCTGCGACAGCGCCACCGCTCCGGCCAGGCTCTCGATCGACTCCGGTACGTCCCAGTCCTCCTGCCGGAGCGAGGCCAGCGTGGTCGCGGGTACGACGACCAGGTCCGGGGCACCGGTCTCCAGGGCGCGGACGAGCAGCGCCCAGGCCGCGTCCCAGCGGGAGCGGTCCGGGCGGTTGCGGACCGCGGCCACCACGCCGTCGAGGGCGGCCTGGCGCAGGTCGCCGCGTTCGGGCAGCTCGGCGGCCGCCGGGTCGGCGAGCAGCAGCTCGGGGTCGGGGAGGTCCATCCGGTCGATCCCGGCGAGGAGTTCGAGGCCGGGGCCGTCCCCCACCGTGCCCCTGGCCAGCAGGGCAAGCACCTCACGGGACGAGCCCGCCGCGGTGGCGAACGCGATCAGGCGCAGCGTCATCTCCCAGCTCCGCGGCGACGGCCAGGGCCCGCCCCGGCGCGTCTCGTTGCCGGGCAGGCGGTGCACGAGGGTGGGGCGCGCCGCCAGCAGTTCGCACACCGCGCGACGGGCGAACCCCACGGCCTCCGGCAGCTTCCCGTGGTCGAGCCGGGGCAGGGTCGCCCGGGGCCAGGTCCCGCCGAGTCCGCGTACGACGACCTCGTGGTCGTGGGTCCACTGCAGATGGACGAACCGGTTGGCCAGGGGCGGGCTCAGCTCCCAGCCGTCGGCCGCCGAGGACCGGGGATTGGCGGCGGCCACGATCCTCACGTCCGGCGGGAGTCGGAGGGCACCGATGCGCCGCTCCAGGACGAGCCGGAGCAGCGCGGCCTGTACGGCCGGGGGCGCGGTGGACAGCTCGTCGAGGAACAGCAGGCCCCGGCCGGCCCGCACCAGGCGCACGGCCCAGTCCGGCGGTGCCATCGGGACGCCCTGCTCCGCGGGGTCGTCCCCGACGATCGGCAGGCCCGAGAAGTCCGACGGCTCGTGCACGCTGGCGATCACCGTGGTCAACGGGAGGTCCAGGGACGCGGCCAGCTGGGTCAGGGCGGCGGTCTTGCCGATGCCCGGCTCGCCCCACAGGAGCACGGGCAGGTCGGCGGCGACGGCCAGCGCCAGGGCCTCCAGTTGGATGTCGGGGCGGGGTTCGGTGGTGGTGTCGCGGAGGAGGGCCAGGAGGTCGGCGGCCACGTCGAGTTGGGCGTTGGTGGGGGTGGCCGGGGCGGACTGGATGGACTGGGCGGACTGGGCGGGCTGGGCGGACTGGGCGGGCTGGGTGGACTGGGTGGGCAGAACGGGCGGGGTGCGTGTGGGCATGTGGTCACCTTTGAGGTCGGGCGCGGCCGCGTGGGCCGACGGCGGATGTGGAGGCGAAGGTGAGGGCCGAGGCGGAGGCGGAGGCCCAGGGAGCGGAAAAGGCTGAGGCAGGGAGGCGGGGAGGCGGGGAGGCAGGGAGGCGGGGAGGCGGGGAGGCGGGGAGGCAGGGAGGGAGTTGGCGTCAGGGAAGGGGCGTGCGCGTCAGTACGCGGCCGTCCGGCGCGGCTGCGCGTGGGGGTCGCGGGCACGGCCGCGCCCTGGTCGCACCCGCGCACCGGGGCCACCGCCGCCCCTGGCCCCCGCGCCCAACAGGCCCGCCCTGAAAAGCCCGTACGTGATCCGCCGCGCCGCCGCGGCCTCCAGCTCGTCCCGCAGCGGCCCTGCGCGCAGCACGGCCTCGGGGCCGAGGAGGCCCTCGACGACGGCCAGCGCGCCGGCGGTGTCACCGTGGTCGAGGCGTTCGCGGACGCCGGTGAGGCAGTCCGGGCGGCGGTGGGCCTCGTCGATGGCGCGCAGGCAGGGGAGCGGGGGGCCGCCGAGGGCGACCAGGAGTTCCTCGCGCCGGACCTCGGCCGGTCCGTGGTCGAGCGCGGCGAGCGCCCCGTCGACGAGTCCGATGCGGTGCCGGGCGCCCCGGCAGTCCACGAAGCGCGGCTCGCCCGCCCGGTCGGGGGTGCGGGGCGGTCCCGTCGGTGGGCGGTCCGGTACGAGTGCGGAGGCGACGAGGGGGTGCAGGAGGCCGACGTCGAGGGTGCCGGTGCGGAGCAGTTCGAGGTCGGGCAGGACCCAGGTGGCGGCGTCGGGCAGGACGGGCGGGGCGGCCCGGTCCCGGCCACGTCGGCCGCCCCGGCCCTCGCCCCGCCCTCCGCCCACAGCCTCCGCCCCGCCCGCCCCGTCGAGCCGCAGCACCACCCGCCGCCCGGCCCCGAGCCGGACGGTGAACAGCCCGTCGGACCGGCCCTCGGCACGCAGCAGGATCTCCGCCTCCGCGGCCCAGCGGTCGACGGCGCAGGCGAGCCCGTGCGGTGCCGTCGGCAGCGGGTGCGGGTCCGCCATGAGGAGGGCGGCGGCTGCGGCGTCGGCGGGGGTGCGGTCGGCCCCGGAGCGTACGCGCAGCTCATCGGCTCTGCGCGCGTCCCACAGGTGCCGGTGCAGGTCGAGCCGGAAGCGTCGGCTGGGATGCGGATGAGGGTGCGGGTAAGGCCGTGCCCGCGGGTACGCGGACGAGGGCGGGGCCGGGGCGGGGTCCTGGTGGCCGGGGGCGCCGGGGCCCCCGTGGCCGAGGGCGCCGGGACCCGTGCGGGAGCCCTCCCACAGCGCGAGGCTGATCCGCTGCCCCGCGTCCGCCCACGCGGGCGGCGTCCGCGCCACCAGGTGCACCGAGCCCTGTGCGCCGGCCCGCTCCCCCGTGTCGTACCGGGCGAGCGGGACGGTGATTCCCGGCCGCAGGAGCCCGTCGGGGGCGATCCTCGGCAGGTGCCAGCGCAGCAGGTCGGGGGCGAGGTGGCGGAGGTCGTCGCGGACGCGGGCGGCGAGTTCGCGGCCGTGCGTGCGGGCCAGGGGGCGCATGTCGAGGTCCACGTCGACGCGCGCGGCGGCGCACGCGCCGGCCCAGTCACCGGCGAGGCGGCGGGCGGTCGCGGTCTCGATCATGTCGGCCGGTACGGCGAACTCGCGTACGCGCGGCCAGAAGGACGGGCGCCGGTCGGAGGGGCGCCGGAGAAAAAGGGCCTGGAAGGAAGGGGCCTGGAAGGAAGGGGGCCGGGCCCGGAAGGAAAGGGTCCGGGAGGCAGGGGCCCCGGAGGCAGGGGCCTGGGAGGAGGGGCGGGTGTGCCCGTTCGCGATGTCAGTGAGCATCAGCACTCACCTTGCGCGGACGGGTCCCCCAATCTGTCAACAGAGTGAGTGGTCATCGTCGTCATCGCGAGGGATGGTACGGCCCTCCCTCACGCCTTGTCAGGTGTTTTTCCCGAGCTGTACCGAGTCCTGGCGCGCGCTGTACTGACTCTGGAACTTCGGGGAACGTGGGGGCGTTGGCAGAAGGACGCGCGGAACGCGCGCGCACGAGCGGTTACATGGCAGAAGCTGAGGTGTCACGGATGGCTATGTGGGACAAGCTCAAGGAGCAGGCCAAGGGTCTGCAGCAGGCGCAGGGTTCGCGCGGCTCCGGCGGGCACGGGCGGTCCGGCGGCTCCTCGGGCGGCTCGAAGGCGCAGCTGATCAGCATGCTCAAGTCCCAGCTCACGTCCCTCAAGACGGAGCTGAAGAGCGGTTCGTACCGGGACGCGAGCATGGCCATGTGCGCCCTGGTCGCCGCCGCCGACGGCCAGGTCGACCCGGCCGAGCGCCAGCACGTGGAGTCGCTGATCCTGCAGAACGACGTGCTGCAGAACTTCCCGCCGGAGCAGCTGCGCCAGCGGTTCAACAAGCACGTGGACCAGCTGGCGTTCAACTTCCAGCAGGGCAAGACGGAGGTCATGCAGGAGATCGCCAAGGCGGCCAAGAAGCCGACGGAGGCCCGCGCGGTCGTCCAGACCGGCCTGGTGGTCGCGGGCGCGGACGGGTATGTCGCCCCGGCCGAGGAGCAGGTCCTGCGCGAGGCGTGCGCCGCACTCGGCCTGTCCCCGCAGGAGTTCGGCCTCTGAGGCGGGACGGCCCCGCGGCCGACCCGCCGCGGCCCCGCCGCGCCGGAGGCGTGAGCCACCGTTCGTACGGTTCGAAAGGGCCCCGCCGACACGGGTCGGCGGGGCCCTTCGCCTCGGACGGGCCCTAGCGGGCGATCACTGGTCGGAGTAGCTGAAGTCCCCCACGGTCCAGGCGCTGACGTCCTTGATCGCGACCCGGTACATGCCTCCGGTCTCGGGGATCCCCACGTTGCCCTGGAGGATCCGGGCGAGGTGGAAGTGCAGGTGTGTGGGCGCCGTCCCGCCGCCGTCGTCCGGTTCCGGACCGGACCGGACCGGGGTGCTGTGACCGGCGAAGACATCGGCGAACGGGCCGAGGCGGTCCGAGTCCTTCAGGACCTCGGAGACCCGCTGCCTCCACATGCTTTCGGGCGCGAGGCGGCCCGTGAGCACGGCGCCGGCGACGACCACGGTGAGCGACATCTGGTTGCTCTGCTCCGACTCCACCATGGCGGAGATGTTGACGAGCAGCTCGTCAGGGTTCGACATGACAGCGAATTCTATGCAGCGACCCGCCCCGGGCCCACCCCGCGTGCGGCTGGCCGGTCCGCGTGCGGCTGGCCGGTCCGCGGCGCCCAGGTCCTAGTCCGCCCGCAGCGACCGCCAGATCCGGTCCGGCAGGACCCGCACCGCCTCGTCCAGATCCACCTCGTAGCCGCCGACGAGCCAGCGGTGGGCCGTCTCCGCGACCGGGCCGAGCAGCAGGACCTCGATCGTCTGGTCGGGCAGCACGGCCACTTCACCGGCGGCGACGCGGGCGTACATCCAGGAGGCGATGGCGGCGAACTTGGCCTCCTTGGCCGCCGCCACCTCCTTGGCGTGGGCCGCGAGATAGCGGGAGTACGCGGAGGCGTGCACGAAAGTGGCCACGTCGCGGTGTTCGCGGGTGAAGTCCAAGTACGCCTTGACGAAGGCCTGGACGCCGGTGCGGGCCGTGCGGCAGCGGGTCACGGCGGCCACCACGGGGTCGCAGAGCTGGTCCTGGCAGCGGATGTAGAGGGCGGCGGCCAGACCGTCGAAGCTGCCGAAGTGGTGGTAGAGGCTGCCGAAGCTGACGCCGCTCGCCGCCGTGACCGCGTTGACCGTGAATCCCTGCCGCCCCGATGCCGCGTACACCGCAAGGGCCGTGTCCAGGAGCAGGTCGACCGTGGCCTCGCCACGCTGCTGCTTAGGCGCCATGCGGACCAGCGTAGTTCAGATCCAGCATCGGAAACTTTTTCTAGAAAAACTCTCTAAAAAGACCGTTGGTTGGGACACACTCTGTGCCATGGTCAGTCACGAGTCCGAGTCGGGGCGCCCACCGGCGCACCAGCCGGTCCCCGGCAACCCCTACGCCCAGCCGGTGCCGCAGCCGCCCGCTCAGCCGCCGATCCCGCCCCCGCCCGGGCCGCAGCCCGCGAACTCCCGCAAGCGCGCCCTGATGGTCGGCGTCGGCGCCCTCGCCCTGGTGCTCGTGGGCACGGGCGTCTTCTTCGTCACGCGGGGAGACGGCGACGGGGGCGAGGACGGTTCCCGCAAGCCGGTGGCGCAGGACTCGCGTCAGCCCGAGCGGGACGGACGCGAGTCGGCGCCCGCGCGCGACGGCAGCGACGACGACGGCGGCAAGGGCACCGGGGAGGCCGGCCAGATCGACGTCAACGCGGGCCGGGGGCCCGGTGACGCCAAGGCCTGGCTCGCCGTCAACGACGTGAAGCTGCCCGGCAAGGGCGGTCAACTCCTCGACCTGTGGCGGGCGGACGGCCTCGTCGCGCAGGCCGAGTACGACGAGGTCACCGCGTTCAAGGCCGCCGACGGCACGCGGGCGTGGCGGGTGCGGCTGCCCGGTGAGGTCTGCGACACCCCGGTGAACCCCTCGCCCGACGGAAAGGTGGTCGTCGCCTACACGACGAGCGAGGCCCGGGTCGGGGCCAAGTGCAACCAGCTGCAGATGATCGACCTGAAGACCGGGAAGAAGGGCTGGCACAAGAGCCTCACCGAGCACAGCACGTTGGACAGCACCACCGCCACGCACGTGGCGATCAGCGGCTCCACCGTCATGGTCGACCAGGACTCCGTCGCGCACGCCTACCGCGTGCGGGACGGCAAGCGGCTGTTCACGACCAAGCACCAGCGCGAGGGGGCCTGCTTCCTGAAGGGGGTCGCGGGCGGCTCCGCGCTGCTCCAGGTGCAGTCCTGCGCGGCGGGCTCCAAGTCCACCCACGGCCGGGTACGGGGGCTCGATCCCCGTACCGGAAAGGTCGAGTGGGTCTACCGGAGCAGGAAGGGGTGGCCCGTCGAGAAGGTCTACTCCGTCGACCCCCTCGTGGTCACCCTGCGCAGCCGCGACGATCCCGACAAGTGGGCCGTCGCCGCCGTCGACGAGCGGGGCGAGGAGCGCTCCTGGATCGACCTCGACGGCCGCAAGGAGAAGTTCGACCACTGCACCGGTGCCGGGGACTCCGGCGAGGGCGTGCAGAACTGCGTCGGGGCCGTCGTCGCCCACGACACGCTGTACCTCGCGAGCAGGCCCAAGGACACCCTCGGGCCCAACCGGATCGTCGCCTTCGCCCTCGGCACGGGGAAGGCCAAGTGGTCCGCCCGGGCCGGGGGCCGACAGCTCCTGCCCGTCACCGACAGCGAGCGGGACGGGCCCGGGGTGATCGTTTACGCGCGGCCGTACCGGGAGATGACCGGGCGGACCCTGTTCCTGCCCGCCGACGGCGGCAAGCCGAAGGTGCTCCTGAAGCACACCGCCGCCGCGCAGAAGATCGAGGTCTTCATGTTCGCCGGGAACACGCTGTACTTCGACGGGCGCCTGTTCATCACGCCGACGCGCCTGAACGGCAGGAGCCACGGTTCCGCGGGCGAGGAGGGGAACGGGCGGATGCTCTCGTTCGGACCTTGAGGCCGCCACGGCCGCGCGCCGGGCGCCGACGGCGCCCGCACGCCCCACCGCTCTCCTGTCGCTGTTCCCGCCCCCGCTCGCACCACTGTCCCCGCCGCCGTTCCTGGAGTCACGATGACCAACCCGCCGTCACCGCAGTCCCCGCCGCCCCAGCCCGGCGGCTTCGGCCCGCCGCCGCCCCCGCAGGGGCAGCAGCCGGGCGGCTTCGGCCCGCCGGTCGAGCCGCCCCCCGGCGGGTTCCCCCCGCCCGGCCCTTACGCACAGCCCGGCGGGTACTCCCAGCCCGGCGGCTTCGGGCCGCCCCAGCCCGTGACCACGCCGGACCCGACACCGGGTGGGGGCGGGCGCTCCCGGGGCCGCGCGGCGATCGTGGGCTCCGCCGTGCTCGCCATCGCGCTGATCGTCGGGGGCGGTGTCTGGTACGCCAACCAGCAGGGCGATGACGACGGCGCGAAGGACAAGGCGGCGGGCAAGCCGAAGGCCGACGGCGCCGGACCCGCGTACGAGAAGCCGAAGGAGCCGGTCCCCGCCGACCCGAAGGCCTCCTTCAAGGGCGCGGCCAACCAGCCCGCGTTGCCGAAGGGGGCCAGCACGTACCGGGTCAAGGGGTCCTGGCTGACCGAGAAGGTGTACGCGAAGGCGTCGGTCAAGCGGATCACCGGCCTCGACGCGGCCACCGGCCAGGACGTGTGGAAGCTGGACAAGCCCGGGATGTCCTGCGCGGGCTCCACGAAGCTCGGCGACGGCTCCATAGCCGTCGTCGTCACCCAGCCCGCGCCGAAGCCCGGGGACGACGAGAAGGGCTACGCGCCCTGCACCGAGGTCATGGCGTTCGACGTGAACACGGGGAAGAAGCTCTGGGCCAAGTCGGTCACCGTCGGCTACCAGAAGGAGAAGACCCAGTTCAACCAGGCCACGATCAGCGGCGACACCGTCGCGCTCTCCGGCCTGTACGGCGGCGCGGCCTTCGACCTGCGCTCCGGCAAGCTCCTGTGGAAGCCGAAGCTGGGCGAGAAGTGCAGGGACGTCGGCTACGGCGGCGGCGACCGGCTGGTGGCGGTGCGCTCCTGCGGTGAGCTGAGCACGCCCGTGTTCAAGGTCGAGCTGCTCGACGCGGCCACGGGCAAGCCCAAGTGGAGCTACAAGATGCCCGAGGGCGTGAAGTCCCCGAACGTCATCTCCACCTGGCCGGTGGTGGTCGGCACGGACTCCGGCGAGATCTCCTCCTCCGGAGCTTCCGACATCTTCTCCCTCGACGACCGCGGCAAGCTGCGGGCGAAGTTCGAGCTGCCGGACGGCCAGTACATGCACACCTGCGGGACCTCGTCGACCAACGAGGACTGCAAGGGCATCGTGGCCGGGAACGGCAAGCTGTACGTGGCGACGGCGCGGCGCGACGGCGACAAGGAGTACACGTCGACGAACGACATCGTGGTGTTCTCCCTGGCCACGGGGAAGACCACCGGGCAGCGCCTGAAGGGCGGCGAGGAGTACCCGCTCTTCCCCATCCGCATGGACGGCGGGAACCTGCTCATCTACAAGAGCGCCCCGTACGCCCGGGTCTACTCCGTCCACGGCCGCACCATGAAGCAGACCCTGCTGCTCGACGCCACCACCCGGCCGACCGCCCTGCCCCCGCTCCAGTCGGAGCTGCACTTCACCCACGGCAAGCTGTACCTCAGCTCGGACCTGCTGTCCCGCCCGGTCTCGGACCGAAAGTCGATCATGATCATGGGATTCGCGGCGAAATAGCGTTCGCCACGCAATAGCAAGCATGATCTAACCTGGCCCCGACGGACATATGTGTGCGAAGTGCCGGGCGGCGCGACGCGGTGGGGGAAGAGGACGGTCAGCCGATGCCGCGAGCTGTGCGCGCCGTCCGCCGTCTGCGCGCCACCCTGCGGGCGGAGTGGCAGTTCCTCTGCCTGGCGGCGTGGCGGGAGCTGCGGGAACGCCGCCCGGCCGGGGTCTCCCTGGCCGTGGCGGCGGCCCTCGCCATGATCTGCCTGCACGAACTCCAGCAGATCCCGTCGAGCGACCGCGTCGTGCGCAGGCTCAGCGAGGTCCGCGCCGACCAGCCGCTCTGGCTCTCGCTCCTGCGCACCCCGGTCTCCGTCCTGGTCCCGACCCGGGACCAGCCGGTCTGGGGCGGCCTGCCCCGCCTGCTCCTCTCCCTCGGCCTGGCCCAGCTCCTCATCGGCTCCAAACGCGCCCTGCTCATCGCGTACGCGGCGACGCTGGCCGGCACCTTGAGCGCGCGGGTCATGGTGGCCATCGGCCCCGACCACTTCGCGGGGGTGCCGGCCGCGTACGCCCACGACGTGGACACCGGCGCGTCGGCGGCCGTGGTGGGCCTGTTCACCTACCTGTCGGTGCGGCTGCGGGCCCCCGCCCTGTGCCTTGTGACCGTCGTGCCGACGGTGGTGGGCTCGATCCTGAAGCCGAACCTGGCGGGCCGGGAACACCTGGTGGCGGTGGCGTTCGTCCTCGCCATCGCCCTGATCCAGGAACACCGAAGACCGAACGAGTTCCGCCGCCCCCGCCCGGCCACCCCGCCCGCCTCGTCCGCCCCACCCGCCTGACGTCAGAGGGACCCGAGGTCCGAAGAGACCCAGTGCTCGGGCCGCAGCCGGATCACGACCTGCTCGCCGTGCTCCTTCCACGCCATCTCCACGTACCCGTCGACCTTCTCGGCGGGGAGGTACCGGGCGGAGATCTCCCGCAACTGCTCCGGCGTGGCCGCCTCCGTGCTGACGACGGGCCCCTCGACACTCACGTACCGGATCGTCGGCTCGACCCGCTCGACCAGCAGCGAGAACCGCCCCGCGGCAGCGATCAACCGCCCCTTGCGCGAGTCGCGGCCCGTCATGATCCACACGTCCCCGCCCGGCGCGTACTGGTACCAGATGGGCACGACGAGCGGCGCCCGTCCGTCCTCCCCCGAGTCCACGGCCAGCGCAGCGATGTGCGCCTCGGCCAGGAACTGCTCACGTTCGTCACGGGTCAGAGCCATCGTCGATCCCCTTCGCCTCGTAGAACTCGCGCGGTCCCTCCTGCTTACACGTCCAGAGCCGTGCCGTACACACGGGACACCCTGACGCGGAGCGCCACTTCGCGGTCCGCCGCCATCCGGGCCAGAGGCCCCGCGGACGGGTGTTCACGTACGGTGGCTGGACGCATCGTCACACGGACGCATCGTCACACGAGGGGGCCTGACATGGCGCTGTTCGGAAACGCGCACACCGTCGACCCGGCGTCGGCTCAGCAGGAGTACGCCCGGCTGATGGGCCACGGCGAGCAGGTGTACGCCGCCTACCGGCTGATCCGCGACACCATCCTGCTCACCGACCGCCGCATGATCTTCGTCGACAAGCAGGGCATGACCGGCAAGAAGGTCGAGTACCACTCGGTGCCCTACCGCAGCATCACGCACTTCTCGGTCGAGACCGCGGGCCACTTCGACCTGGACGCGGAGCTGAAGATATGGATCTCCAGCAACCCCGTGCCGATCGAGAAGACCTTCACCAAGGGCGTCGACATCTACGAGGTGCAGGCGATACTCACCCAGTTCGTGGCCAGGTAGGGCCCGGTTCGCGGGCTGTAAGTCGCCGGGTGGTCGCCGAGTAGTCGCGGGGACGGGGACCGGGTACGTTCATGGGTGCACTGCACAGCAATCCAGGGAACGACCCCCCATGATCTTCATCACCGTAAAGTTCACCGTCCGCCCCGAGCGGAGCGAGACGTGGCTCGACCTCGTCGACGACTTCACGCGGGCCACCCGCGAGGAGCCGGGCAACCTGTTCTTCGAGTGGTCGCGCAGCGTCGACAACCCGCACCAGTTCGTCCTCGTCGAGGCGTTCCGCGACGGCGAGGCGGGCGCTGCGCACGTGGAGTCCGCGCACTTCAAGGCCGCGATGGACACCATGTCGTACGCCATCGCCGAGATCCCCCAGATCGTCAGCACCGACATCCCCGGCATGGACGGGTGGGGGCGGATGGGCGAGGTCGCGCCGCGCGAGGCCTGACCTGATCGGACGCGTGTGGGGTCCAGGACAGTTCTTGTCCTGGACCCCACACGCGTCCGTACGTACGTCATGTGCGTCCGGTCAGGCGGCCGGCACCCGGTCCAGGAACCCGTGCACCGCCCGGATCCGGCCGTCCTCCGCCAGGACGATCACGTCGAACCCGGCCACCGGCGCCGAGCCGTCCGCGTCCGACACCAGCTCCCAGGTGAAGCGGGCGATGCCGTGGTGGCCGTCGACCTCACCGGTGTGGCGGAACGAGAAGCCGGGGAACTGCTCCCGGGCCCCGGCGATCACCGCGGCGACCCTCGCGTGCCCCGAGACGTCGGCCAGCGGGTCGGTGTACGTGCCGTCCTCGGTCCACGCGGCGGCCACGGCCTTGGTCAGGCTCGCGGGGTCGGCGCTGTTCCAGGCCTCGAAGTAGCGGGCGACGGCGGTCTCGTGAACGTCCTGTGCGGCCATGGGTGTTCGCCTCCGGCGTGGTCGTGGTTCGGGTCCTGTCCCCCGGAGACCGGGCGGAGTGCGCCGCCCGGGCCCCGGTGACCCCAACACTGCCGGGCGGGCCCGCCGGGGGCGATTACGCCCGAGGTAATGCCGACGGGCCGGTGCCGGTACGCGCCCGAGGGGCCCCACCCGCCACGGTCGGCGCACGCATGACTTTCGCCGCCGCCCCACCTGTGCTTGCCTGGGGGCTGATTCCGTGGGGTGGGACGGGAGTTGGCGGATGCGCAAGGTGTGGTGGGTCGGAGTGCTGCTCGGCGCGCTCCTGGTGGCAGGGTGCGGGGACCCGGGCTCCGACGGCGGCAGCGACCAGGGGGCGCCGCCCGCCCCCGTCCCGGGCGACCCCACCGACGGCGCCTCCCCGACCACCCGGGGCCGCGCGGAGGCGGACCGCGACGCCCGCGGCGAGCGGGACGGGCGGAACGGGCCCGACAGGCGCGCCGGCACCGGGAAGAAGGACCGGCCGCGCCCCACCACCCGCCCCAAGGTCCTCTACCTCGGCGACTCCCTCGCCATGGAGAACCAACGCGTCCTCGGCACCCTCGTGCGCGACCAGCTCGGCGCCCGCTACACCAGCGCGCCCTACTCCGGCACGACCCTCTGCGACTACCTGGAGGGAACCGGCAAGGACTCCCTCGTACCGGACAAGCACAAGGCGGCGACGCTCGTGCGCGAACTGCGGCCCGACTATGTGGTGCTGCAGTTCTGGGGCAACGCCTGGGGCTACACGCCCTGCATGGAGGGCATCACCTACGACAAGGCACAGGGCCGGTACTTCTCGCGGTACGCGGCCGACGCGCGCCGTCTCACGGGGCAGATCACCGACGCCGCGCGCGAGGCGGGCGGCAAGCGGCCCCGAGTGGTGTGGGTGTCGCAGGGCCCGGACCCGATGACCCCGGACCGGGTGCGCCGCGTCAACGCGCTCTACCGTCAACAGGCGGCGGCGAGCGGCGACTTGGTCTCGGACGCGGGCAAGGCCGTCAGCCCGGCCGCCGCCCGGCACACCTGGGTGGAGAAGCTGCCCTGCACGGCGTACGAGCGCGCCCACCGCGCGTACTGCACCGAGCCGGAGAGCGACCGCACCGCCCTGCACCGCTCCGACGACCCGCTGCACTTCTGCCTGGCCCCGACGACCGCCAAGTCCCGTCCGTGTCCTGTGCCTTCACCGGGCATCCGGCGCATCGGGCAGGCGGTCGCGGACACGCTGCGGGCGCAGGAGACCCGCTGACGCCACCGGTCGGGCCCGCTAGCGGCGCCAGGCGCTGTAGGACATGACGTCCCCGGCCTCGACCGCGAACCTCGGCCGGTCCTTGGTGAACATCACCTCCAGGCCGAGCGGTTCGCCCGTGTCGGGGTCGAGGATCAGCATGTGGCGCAGGTGCTCGTCGCGGGAGTCGAGGACGTAGGCCTGGCCGGAGCGGCCGAGCCGGTCGGTGACCGTGCCCGCGGGCCGCAGGCCGCCGCTGTCGGCGAGGAGCCTGGCCAGGGCGGCGCTCTCGCGGGCGCCGAGCGTCCAGGTGTCGAGCAGCGAGGGCAGCGCGTCGAGGACCTCGCGGGTGCTCGCGGGCGTGGTGCGGCGCGGGAAGCCGGGCTCGTGGACCTCGGTGAGGTAGTCGCGCAGGGCGGCGGCGGTGTGCGGCGGGCGGGAGCGGGGCGGGGCGTCGGACCGGCTCGGCGGGTGGATGCGCTCGCTGATCACCTTGCCGTCGGCCTTGACGCGCTCGGTGCGGCTGCCGTCCGGCTGCCAGCGCACCTCCCGCTCCTCGGGCAGCGTGACGGGGCGCTCGGCGTCCGGGCCCTCGTCCAGGGCGATGCTCCAGGTCTGCACGTGGGCGCCCCTGCGCAGCCGGGGTCCGCCGTCGCGGGCGGCGGCCTCGGCGCGGTCGGCGACGCGGTCGAGCGTCAGGGCGGCGCTGTCGCGCGGGTGCAGGGCGCCGGGCACGGCGGCGGTGGCGGGCGCGGCGGCCAGGTCGGGCACGGTGAGCGCGAGCACGGCGGCGAAGGCGACGGCGGCGGCCTCGGCCCACAGCACGACGCGGCGGCGGGCGCGGCGGGCCCGGGTGCGGTGCAGGAGCTGGTTGAGGCCGCGCTCGGCGACGGCGTTCAGGGGGCGGTCGCGCCAGGGCCCGGTGGTGGCGGAGACGGGGTTGGCGGCGCGCAGGAGGTCGAGGTCGGCGTCGTGGGCGTCGCGCCGGTCGTCCAGGTGGTCAGTCACGGCTCTCTCCCGCTCGTACGTTCATCTGCATCCGGTCGATCTCCGCGCGGAGTCTGCGGCGGGCCCGGTGCAGCCGCATCGCCGCCGCGCCGGGGCTGCACTCCAGGGCCACCGCGAGCTCGTCGACGCCCAACTCCTCCCAGGTGGTCAGGCGAAGGGCCTCCTGGTCGGCGGGGGAGAGCCGGGCCAGGGCCTCGTGCACCCAGGAGCCGGGGCGTTCGGTGTCCGGGCTGTCCACGATCTGATGGCCGTGGGCGCTCTCGTTCAGGCCGATGCGGTGCAGCAGGCGCCGCCTCCGCCCGAGGCCGCGCACCGTGTTGGCCAGGCAGTTGCGGGCGACGGCGTAGAGCCAGGGCAGCGGTGCCTCGGGGAGTTCGGCGCGGCGCCGCCAGGCTATGGAGAAGACGTCCGCCACGACCTCCTCGACCTCGTGGGCCTCCCCCGCGTCGAGCCTGCGCGCGACGAACCGGCTCACCGCCCAGTAGTGCTCGCGGTAGGCGGCCGCGAAGGAATCGTCCGTGCTCATGGACCGTAGGTGTCCGGCATGCGTCCGATCCTCACACCCGGCCGCTGTGATTCTCGCGGCAGGGGTGTCCGGTGATGCCGGGCCGCCTCCCGGACACGTACGGGGCATGAGGTCAACCGTGAAGTGGCTCACGACCACGGACCACAAGACGATCGGCACGCTGTATCTGGTGACGTCGTTCGCGTTCTTCTGCATCGGCGGGGTGCTGGCGCTGTTCATGCGCGCCGAGCTGGCCCGGCCCGGCACGCAGATCATGTCGAACGAGCAGTTCAACCAGGCGTTCACGATGCACGGCACGATCATGCTGCTGATGTTCGCGACGCCGCTGTTCGCGGGCTTCGCGAACTGGATCATGCCGCTCCAGATCGGCGCGCCCGACGTCGCGTTCCCGCGCCTGAACATGTTCGCCTACTGGCTGTACCTGTTCGGCTCGCTGATCGCCGTCGGTGGCTTCCTCACCCCGCAGGGGGCGGCCGACTTCGGCTGGACCGCGTACGTCCCGCTGTCGGGCGTCGTGCACTCCCCCGGCATCGGCAGCGACATGTGGATCATGGGGCTGGCCTTCTCCGGCTTCGGCACGATCCTCGGCTCGGTCAACTTCATCACCACCATCATCTGCATGCGCGCCCCCGGCATGACGATGTTCCGCATGCCGATCTTCACCTGGAACGTGCTGCTCACGGCCGTGCTCGCGCTGCTCGCGTTCCCGGTGCTGGCCGCCGCGCTGTTCGCCCTGGAGCTCGACCGGAAGTTCGGGGCGCACATCTTCGACGCGGCGAACGGCGGGGCGCTGCTGTGGCAGCACCTGTTCTGGTTCTTCGGCCACCCCGAGGTCTACATCATCGCCCTGCCCTTCTTCGGCATCATCTCCGAGGTCGTCCCGGTCTTCTCGCGCAAGCCGATGTTCGGCTACATGGGCCTGGTCGGCGCGACGATCGCCATCGCGGGCCTCTCGGTGACGGTGTG
This sequence comes from Streptomyces flavofungini, assembly GCF_030388665.1. Lineage (NCBI taxonomy): Bacteria > Bacillati > Actinomycetota > Actinomycetes > Kitasatosporales > Streptomycetaceae > Streptomyces > Streptomyces flavofungini. The sequence continues at coordinate 4,474,382 of NZ_CP128846.1, forward strand.
GGCGCACCACATGTACGTCACGGGCGGCGTGCTGCTGCCCTTCTTCTCCTTCATGACGTTCCTGATCGCCGTGCCGACGGGCGTGAAGTTCTTCAACTGGCTCGGCACGATGTGGAAGGGGTCCCTGTCCTTCGAGACGCCGATGCTGTGGGCGGTCGGCTTCCTCATCACGTTCGTCTTCGGAGGTCTGACGGGCGTGATCCTGGCGTCACCGGTGATGGACTTCCACGTCTCGGACTCGTACTTCGTCGTCGCGCACTTCCACTACGTCATCTTCGGCACCGTGGTCTTCGCGATGTTCGCCGGATTCCACTTCTGGTGGCCCAAGTTCACCGGCAGGATGCTCGACGAACGCCTCGGCAAGATCACGTTCTGGACGCTCTTCGTCGGCTTCCACGGGACGTTCCTCGTCCAGCACTGGCTCGGCACGGCGGGCATGCAGCGCCGGATCCCCGACTATCTGGCGGTGGAGGGCTTCACCGGCCTGAACACGCTCTCCACGATCTTCTCGTTCCTGCTCGGCATGTCGCTCCTGCCGTTCTTCTACAACATCTGGAAGACCGCCAAGTACGGCGAGAAGATCGAGGCCGACGACCCCTGGGGCTACGGCCGCTCCCTGGAGTGGGCCACCTCCTGCCCGCCGCCCCGGCACAACTTCACGTCCCTGCCCCGCATCCGCAGCGAGTCGCCCGCCTTCGACCTGCACCACCCGGAGATCGCGGCGGCCGACGACGGGCTCGCCGAGGCGCCCGCACCGGCGGAGGTGGCCGCGCGATGACGGCGATGGACGAGCGCGGGGCCGACGCGCGGGCGCTGGTGCGGGACCTCGAGGGGCTGCTGCTCGTCGAGGCGGCACGGGCGGAGAGCCGGGCGGCGGCCGGCCGGTTCACCGGCCGGCTCCCCTGGCTCACGGACAGCCAGCGCGAAGAGGTGGAGCGGCAGTACACCGAGGAGCACATGGTCCTCACCCGGCGCGCCTGGGACCGCACCGCGGCCCGCTCGCGCGAGCTGCGCGCCGAGTACGAGGAGGCGTACCGGGTGCTCCAGCGGCGGGCGTTCGCGTGGTGCCTGGTGGGGGCGGCGCTGTTCATGGGGGCGACGCTCGAACTGAGCCGGGGGTGGGGCTAGGGCGCGTATCGAGTGGTGATCAATCTGTGGGATCCGCTCTCGCGGCGGGGTCTGGTCCGGTAGATCTTCTTGCGTGACGCGAGTGCAACTGACGGATGCAGAGTGGGAGTTCATCGGGCCGTACCTGCCGATCGGCGAGTACGGCCCGTACCCCGAGCGGCTCCGGCAGCAGTTCGAGGGTGTGATCTGGCGGTTCAAGACCGGCGGGCAGTGGCGGGAGATGCCGCAGGAGTTCGGCGCCTGGTCGACCGTGCACAACCGCTTCCGGCAGTGGCGGGACGCCGGCGTCTTCGAGGCGCTGCTGGAGGGCCTGATTGCGGAAGCGGCGAAGCGGGGTGAGGTGGACCTGTCCCTGGTCAGTATCGACTCCACCACCGCGCGGGCACACCACGATGCCGCCGGGATGCACCTGGGCAAGGACGTCATCACTGCGCTGGAGAAGGCTGCCGCCGAGGAGGAGAAGGCCAGGTCAAAGGGGGCAGCCTCGAAGAACAAAGCGGGCAGGACGTCAAAGCAGATCCCGAGCGGGAGGAGCGGCGACGCATCCGACGTCGGCGAAGAGTCCGCCTGAAGGCCGCTCTCCTCGGGCGCTCCAGGGGCGGGCAGACCAGCAAGGTCCATCTGGCCGCCGACCGCAAGTGCCGCCCGCTGGCGTTTGTGCTGACCGTGGGCCAGGCCGCGGACAGTCCGCAGTTCATCCCCGTGCTCAAGAAGTTACGGGTTCGCGGCCCCGTCGGCCGCCCCCGCACCCGGCCGGACGCGGTCACCGGAGACAAGGCCTACTCGTCTCGCGGCAACCGGGCCCACCTGCGCCGACGCGGCATCAAGGCAGTGATCCCGGTGAAGAAGGACCAGGCCTCCAACCGAAAGAAGAAAGGCTCCGGGGGCGGTCGACCCGTCAGCCACGACGCCGCCCTCTACAAGGAGAGGAACACCGTCGAGCGCCTGATCAACAAGCTCAAGGCCTGGCGAGGCATCGCCACCCGATACGACAAGACCCCGGACAGCTACCTCGCCGGCCTCCACCTACGAGCCTCCATGATCTGGATCAAAGACCTCACCCGGACCACTAATTGATCACAACTCGATACGCGCCCTAGCCCGCCCCCGGCCCGCCCGGGCGCCGGCGCCGTCAGAGCGGCAGCCCGTAGTCCGCGCACTTCGGCTTGAAGTCCGGCTTGTCCGCGCCGAGGGCGTTGACGACGTTCTGCGTCGTCGGGCCGTCCGTGAACAGGCCGACGTGACCGACGCGGTTCTTCGGGCACTGGTCCTGCACGAGGATGTTGCGGACGTTGTCGCCCTTCAGGAAGCCGTTGCCGTACGGGCTCGCGATCAGGTCGTACTTGGTGGCGATGACCGTGTAGCGCACACCGGGGACGGTGTCGCCGTCGGCCCACAGCGCCTTCTGGAAGTCGGAGCCCTCCTGCTGGTCCTTCAGGCCCTGGAGGTTCAGGTGGTCGAAGGCGCCGTTGACGATGCCGAGCACGCCGAGGGCCTTGCCGAGGTTCACCAGACCGCTGAGGGTGGTGCCGTGGTTGGTGGGGGCGAGCGCCACGAGCCGGTCGACCTTCTTGGCGCCGCCGAGCCGCTTGATGTAGTGGTTCGGCATCATGCCGCCCTGGGAGTGCCCGAGGACGTCGACCTTCTTGGCGCCGGTGGCAGCCAGCACCTTGTCCACGAACGCGCTCATGCCCTCGGCGGACTTGGCGATGCCGGTGAGGCCGCCGACGCGCCCGCCGAAGTTGAACGGGCTGCCCATGCCGTAGTTGAAGGCGTAGACGCAGTGGCCCTCGTTGGCGAGCGTCGGGCCCATCTTGACCCAGTTCGCGCCGAGGTTCACGCCGGTGCCGTGCACGAGGACGACCGGGTTGGGGTGCTCGGCGTCGGGCTTGCAGTTCCAGTCGTTCACGCCGGACACGGCGTTCGGGCTGAGTAAGAAGTTGCTCACGCCCTCGGCGACGCCGCCGACGGGGTACTGCTTGCGCGGCTGTTCCCCGGCCTGCGCCGGGACGGCCGCGGCGGTGAGCGCCGAGGCGGCCAGGGTGACGGCCGCGGCCAGGCGGGCCGGTGCGGAGGCTCTGTTCATGGTGCCGGTCCCTTCAGGTGCACGAGTGGGGTGTTCGGACGCAGGGGTCGTCGCCATTTGTCATAGGCATGACAGATCTGCGTCCAGGAATCTGAAACGGCAGCACTTCAGATTTGGTTACTTGAAAGTAGGGCCACGGAAACAGCCGCGCAAGACTCGTGCGTACGAGAATTTCCGGGCGGGCCAAGGGGGTTGGCGCCGACGGGGCTGACCTCGGGCGACGAGGCCCGGGCGGGGTGGGTGAGGTGTGCGGGGCGCGGGGGGTCGTGTGGGGCGCGTGGGTCGGAGGCGGCGCGCGAGGGCTCGTGGGTCGGAGGCGGCGCGCGAGGGCTCGTGGGTCGGAGGCGGCGGGCGAGGTCGCGTGGGGCGGAGGCGGCGGGCGAGGTCGCGTGGGGCGCGTGGGGCGGAGGCCGCGCGCGGTTACGCCGAGGGCCGGGCCCGCCGCGGCCACGAGCCCGGGTCCTGCTCCGGCGCGGACGACGCGAAGGCGTGGGTGGGCTGGGCGAGCACCACGGTGAGGTCGTCCACGAGCGGGGCGCCGCCGGTGTGCCTGCGGACCAGGCCCGTCAGGCACTCCAGCGCGTCGGGCAGGGCGGGTTGGGCGAGGGCGGCGTGCACCTGGGGCGCGTCGAGCCGGAAGGGGACGCGGTCGCCGTCGCGGGCGTCGGTGAGGCCGTCGGTGTACAGGAGCAGGCGCTGGCCCGCCGAGAGCCGGACGCGCTGCGCGGACGGGGTGGGGCCGAGGCCCAGCGGGGGCGAGGGCCGCGGCGGGGCGAGCAGGCACAGGCGGCGGCCGGTGCGCAGCGGGGCCGGATGACCGCAGTTGACGATGCGGGCCTCGCCGGGGCGGAAGTCGACGAGCAGCAGCGTGACGAAGTCCTCCGGGCCGAGGTCGGGGCGCAGCCGCTCGTCGAGGGCGTGCACGAGCCGGACCGGGTCGGGCTCGGTGGCCGCGGTGCCCCGGAAGGCGGCGAGGACGGCGGCGGCCACCCGCATCGCCTGCGCCCCGTGCCCCTTGACGTCGGCGAGCAGCAGGCGCGGCCCCGCGGCAGTGAGCACGACGTCGTGGACGTCACCGCCGAGCAGGCCGTGCGGGTCGAAGGAACGGGTGTGCGCGGCGAGGTCGACGTGGCCGACGCGGTCGGGCAGGGGGCGGGCCAGGGCCTCCTGGGCGGCGACGGCGAGTCGGGTCACGTCGTCGAGCGCGCACTCGGCGCGTGCGCGGGTGCGCGCCGTGAACACCGCCCACAGCGAGACCGCGGCGACGTTCAGGGCGGCGGCCACCGCGCCCGGCCCGGCGGACGGCGTGCCGAGGAGCGTCAGGGCGACGGCGACGACCCCCAGAACAGCGGTGACGCGCACCGACAGGCGGTGGGCGGCAAGGAGCGGCCCCAGCAGCGCGAGCCCGTACGAGGGAAGGTGCGCGGCGAGCGCGAGCGAGGCCTCGACGGCCTGCGCGCCCACCGCCGCGGCCAGCCATTTGCGCCGTGTCGCCACTGCGTCCCCTCGGTCGTCCGACGAAGTCCGTCTGCCCCGCGCACGGCCCCCGTGTGCGGGGTACTGTGCCAGCTTCGATGACGGTCCGTGGCCGATTCGCCACAGCTTGCGCGTCGCCCGCCCGGCGTCGGCAGCATGGGGGCGGGACCTCCCGGACAGGGCGGGGTACGTCGCAATCAGTACGACGCAGGGGGCGAAGGTGGCGCAGTCGCGGGAACCGAAGGTGGGCGGCCCGGCGTGCGGGAGCGGCCCGGGGCTCGTCGGCCGGGGGGACGAACTGGCGAAGCTGAACGGCCGGTTGGCCCGCAACCGCCTCGTCACGGTGAGCGGGGTCGGCGGGGTCGGCAAGACCCGCCTCGCCCGGCAGGCGGCCGCCGAGCTGCGCCCGCGCTTCCCCGACGGCGTCTGGTGGGTGGAGCTGTCCCCGCTGGAGGACGGCACGCTCCTGCCGTACGCGATCGCCGAGGCACTGCCCCTGGTCGACCAGAGCGGACGGCCGCTGCTCGAAGTCGTCGCCGAGTACCTGGCGGGGCGTGAGCTGCTGCTCGTCCTCGACACCTGCGAGCACGTGGTCCGGGAGTGCGGCGACGCGGTGGCGGCCCTCCTGATGGCGGCCCCGGGGCTGCGCGTGCTCGCCACCAGCCGCCGCCCGCTCGGCCTGTCCGTCGAGGACGTCGTACCGCTCGCCCCGCTGCCCGACGCGGACGCGAGGGCGCTCCTGGCACTGCGCGCGGGCGCGGCGGCCTCTGGAGGCAGCGGCGGCCCCGGCGGCTCCGGCGGACCTGACGGCCCCCACGACCCCGGCGGCCCCCGCGACCCTCACGGCTCCCGCGACGACGCCGAGATGGCGGCCCTGTGCCGGAGGCTCGACGGCCTTCCGCTCGCCATCGAGCTGGCCGCCGCCCGGCTCGGCGAGATGTCCCCGGCCGAGCTCAACCGGCGCCTCGACGACCGCTTCGAGGTCCTGGGCGAGACCCGGCAGCCCGTGTACGAGGCGGACCCGCCCTGGCACCAGGCGCTGCGCACCGCCATCGGCTGGAGCCACCAGCTGTGCACCCCGGCCCAGCGCCTCGCCTGGGCCCGGCTCTCCGTGTTCTCGGGGACGTTCGACGAGGAGGCGGCACGCCGGGTGTGCGCGGACGACCGCCTGCCCGCCCGCGGCATGTCGAACCTGCTCGCGTCGCTCGTGCAGAGCTCGATCGTGGAGTGGGTGCCCGCCGGCCCCGTGTCGCGCTACCGCATGCTGGACACCATCCGCGAGTTCGGCCTGGCCTGGCTGCGCGGACTCGGCGAGGAGGAGGAGCTGCGCCGCCGCCACGTCGACCACTACCTGGCGCTCGCGCACACCGCCGAAGCCGCCTGGTCGGGCCCCGATCAGGTGGCCTGGTACCGCCGCGCGAACGCCGAGCACGCCAACTTCCGCGCGGCGCTCGACTCCTGTCTCGCCGACGGCGACGGGCACCGCGCCCAGGAGCTGTGCGGCGCCCTGTGGTTCGTCTGGTTCGCCTGCGGCTTCTCGACGGAGGGCCGCCACTACGCGGACCGGGCCCTGGCCCTGCGCCACACCCCCGGCCACATCCGGGGCAAGGCGCTGTGGGCCCGCGGCCTGGTCGCCCTGATCCAGGGCGACCCGGACACGGTCCACCGGTCGGCCGTCGCTCTGCGGGAGGCCACCGCCGACGGGGACGACGCGACCGCGCAGTACGCGGCCGCCTATCTGGCCGGAGCCGCCCTCGTCGCGACGGGCCGGCACGCGGCGGCCATCGAGACGCTGCAAGCGCCCCCGCCCGGCAGGCCCGCGCCCGGCCGCTACGACGTGGCCTGGGGCCTGGTCCGCACCGCCCGCGCCTTCTCCCACGTCTTCCTCGGCCAGTACGAGGAGGCCGCGGCCGTCTCCGCGGAGCTGTGCGCCGACTGTGCCCGCGGCGGCGAACTCTGGCTGCACTCCTACGGCGACTACACCCGCGCCCTCGCCGAGCTCTCCCGGGGCCGCGCCGCCGAGGCCGTCACCCACGCCCGCGCCGCGGTGCGGGGCAAACACCGCTTCCACGACGCCCTCGGCATGGCGCTCGCCCTCGACCTGCTCGCCTCCGCGTCCGTCGCCACCCGGGACGCCGTGCGGGCCGCCCGGTTCCTCGGCAGCGCCGACCGGGTCTGGCAGACGATGGGCAGCGCGCGCGCCGGTTCCGAGGACGTGGCGGCCGCGCGCCGGGCCTGCGAGGCGGCGGCCCGCGGCCTCATCGGCGACGAGGCGTACGGGGCCGCGTTCCGCGCGGGGTACGAGGACGACCTGGACGCGGTCGTCTCGGAGGCCCTCACGGTGTGAGCGCGGAGCCCGCGGGAACCCGGCGCGGGGGATCGGTGTGAGCGACAATTCACGGGCAGGGGCGGGCAGTTGCCGCCGGGCCGAGGGGAGCGGAATCGGTGTTGTCGGACGAGGCGCGGGACGGACGACGGGCTTCGCGGGCGTACGGGGGCAAGTCCGCCGAGCAGCGCCGGGCCGAACGCCGACGGCGCTTCCTGGAGGCGGCCGTCGAGCTCTTCGGCGCGGGCCCGGGCGCGTACCGCGCCGCGTCGGTGGCGACGCTGTGCGCGCGGGCCGACCTGTCGACGCGCCAGTTCTACGAGGAGTTCCGCAACCTCGAAGAGGTGCTCGCCGTGCTCCACGGCCACGTGCAGAAAGCCGCGCAGGCCGCCATCGTGGAGGCCCTCGCCACGGCCACGGAGGGCAGCGTCCGCGAGCGCGCCGACACCGCGTTCCGCGCGTACGCCCGGGTGCTCACGGCCAATCCGCATCTCGTGCGGATCGCCTTCGTCGAGGTCACGGGCGTCAGCCCCGAGCTGGAGAAACAGCGCCTGGAGGCCCGCAAGGGCTGGGTGGACCTCCTGGTCGCCGCCCTCGACCAGGCCGCGGCGCACGGCGAGATCGGCGCGCGGGACTACCGGATCGCGGCACAGGGGTTCGTCGCCGCGGTCAACGGCCTGCTGTACGACTGGACGGCGGGGTACGTCGACGCGAGCCTCGACACGATCGTGGACGAGCTGCTGCTGATGTTCATGGGGCTGCTGCAGCCGCCGGAGGGCAAGGACCGGGTGGCGTAGGAACGCCGCGGCTTCCCCCGCTGCACCTCCTTGTCGTGCACGACGTGATCCCACACGAACAGCCCGTCCCAGCCCGTCTGTTCGGCGGCCACCGCCACCCGGGCGACGGTCCTGGCGTCCGCGAAGTCCCCTCTACGTGTCCGGGGACCGGATCTTCCTCGTGGGGCGGGACTGGAGCCCGGCGCGGGGCACGCTCTGGACCGTGCGGGAGAGCGAGGACGTGCGGGTGGAGTACGTGAGCGGGACGCGGGGGCGGCAGGAGGGGTGCGGTGGCCCCTGAGGTGAAGTGGCTGAAGACGGACGGGGGCTGCTGCTTGTCGGGGCCGGGACGGGCCGGTGGGGGGTTACCGTGCTGCCGGAGCGCACGGGCAGGACCACCTGGTCCGGGTGCGGCGACGGAGAGGCAGGCGAGGGAGCGGCATGGCGAGGTCCCCTGTGAGGCCCGAGGAGTTGATCGCCCGGTACGGGCTCGAACCACTGCCCTTCGAAGGGGGGCGTTTCCGCCAGACGTGGGCGGGACCGCCGGACACCGCGTCCGGCCATCCCGTCGGCACGGCGATCATCATGCTCCTGACGTCCGCCACGGGCGACTTCTCGGCGCTGCACCGCCTCCCCACCGACGAGGTCTGGCACTTCTACCAGGGCGACCCCCTCGACCTGCTGCTGCTCCACCCCGACGGCACGGACGAGCTGCGGATACTGGGCGACGGTGACGGCGAGGAGTTCCAGCTCGTCGTGCGCGCGGGGACGTGGATGGGGGCGCGGGTGCGGGACGGGGGCGAGTGGTCGCTGTTCGGGACGACCATGGCTCCCGGGTTCCTGGAGTCGGACTACGAGGGTGGGGATCCGGACACGTTGGCCGCCCGCTATCCCCAACAGGCCGAACTGATCCGGAGGTTGTGCCGTGTCTGATCCCGGACTCCCCTCACTGGCGGGGCGGGTGGCGCTGGTGACCGGCGCCAGCGGGCTGATCGGCGGCGGCATCGCGCGCAGCTTCGCGCGGGCGGGGGCCGCTGTCGTCGTGCACTGCAACAAGGGGCGCGAGCGGGCGCGGCACGTCGCCGAGGACATCGGGGAGGCGGGCGGGGACGCCCTCGTCGTCGCCGCCGACCTCGGCGAGGAGCGGGAGTGCCGCCGACTCGTCGAGGAGGCGTACGACTGGCGGGGGCGCCTCGACTCGCTCGTCAACAACGCCGGGGTGCAGCCCGTGCAGGGGCTCGCGGGGATGTCCGTCGGGGACTGGCGCGGGATGTACGACGCCGACGTCACCAGCGCGTTCTGCTGCACGCAGGCCGCTGTCGGGGTCATGGCCGGGCAGGACGGGGGTGGCAGTGTCACCCACATCGCGTCCATCGAGGGGCATCAGCCCGCCGTCGGGCACGCGCACTACAGCGCCGCGAAGGCCGCGCTGATCATGTTCGCGCGGGCGGCCGCCGTGGAGTACGGGGCGCGCGGGGTGCGGGTCAACTCGGTGTCGCCCGGGCTCATCGGGCACCCCTCCCTGGCCTCCGAGTGGCCCGACGGCGTCGAGCGGTGGGGACGGGCGGCACCCCTCGGCCGCCTCGGGCGGCCCGAGGACGTGGGGGCCGCGTGCGTGTTCCTCGCCTCGGACGCGGCGTCGTGGATCACGGGCACCGACCTGGTGGTCGACGGTGGAGTCAGCGCACGCTCGACGTGGTGACCCGCGCGTGCCGCGCCACCTGGCACCCCGGTACCGGGCCACTCCTGCCGGCCGTCGCCCTTGCGGGGTGGCACCTCCCAGAGCGGCCACGTCCTCCCTGTCGCCCCCGCTACCCTGCCGCCCGCCCCGTACAAGACGGACGGCGTGGCCCTGGTGGCAGAGGTCGTGCTGCCCGACGACATCGCCGGACTCGATGGATACCTCCGTGAGCTGGTGCACGGCGCAGCCCCCGGCGCCCTTGAGGCACTGATCGACCTGGCGGACCGTGAGATCCGCCGCGCCTTCCCCGAGGTCGACGCCACCTCGGCCCTGCGCCGTGCGCTCGACCAGCCCTCCAAGCCGGCCCGCGGCGGCGTCGGCGTCCTGTGGTCGAAGACAGAAGCCCGTCCGGCGATGGAGAACGAGGCGCGGAGCACCGGTCGGCGGGGCCCCGGCCCACGCGGGCGGGGCGCCCCTCCCTGGGGTGCGGGGGCGGAGCCCCGGTTCCGGTGAAGGGGTGGGGCTGGGGCGCGCCGTGAGGACGGCGACGGCCGCCCTGCGCGCTGGGGAGAGCGCGGGGGCGGCCGTCGTCGCGGCGGGCTCGGGCCGGGGCCCGGGGCCGTGGGTCTCAGAGGCCGGGCTTCGGGGCCGTGGCAGCGGCCTCGTCGGAGGCGGGCGCGGCAGCACCCGCCGACTCCGTACCGGCCTCCGGGACCACCACCGCGTCCGTGGGGGTGCGGTCCTTCATCAGGAGGAGGGAGAGGGCCGCGGCGACGAGGACACCGACGGCCCCGACCACGAAGCTCGCGGACATCGCCTCGGTGAAGGCGTCCCGGGCGGTGTGGATGAGCGCGGTGTTGCCGGTGCGCGCGGCCTCCGCGAATGCCTCGACGATGGACTCGTCGGCCTTGCCGGGCGTACCGGCGGGCATCTCGTTGCCGTACGTGTGGGACAGGATCGAGCCGAGGACGGCGACGCCGAGCGCCGCACCCGCCTGCTGGACGGTGTCGTTGAGGGCGGAGCCGACACCGGCGTGCTCGACGGGGACGGCGCCCATGAGGGCGGCCTGCGCGGCCGGCATCGCGAGCCCGCCGCCCATGCCCATCAGGACCATGGCGACGGTGACCATGCCGAAGCCGTCACCGGGCCGCAGCGTGGTGAGGGTGAAGAAGCCGGCGGCGGTGATCGTCAGGCCGAGGGCCACCATCACGCGGTTGCCGACCTTCTGGCCGAGCGTGGCACCGAGGGTGTTGAAGATCAGGGAGGCGACGGCGAGCGGCGCGAAGGCCCAGCCGGTATCGGTCGGCGAGTACTCGAGGACGAACTGGAGGTACTGGCTGAGGACCAGCATCAGGCCGCCGTTGGCGAAGGTCAGGAGCACGATGGAGAAGCTGGCGCCGGTGAAGACGCGGTTGCGGAACAGGGACAGCGGCACCATCGGCTCGGCCACGCGGGTCTCCCAGAAGCCGAAGCCGACCAGGGACAGCACGGTCACGATCGCGGCGACGTACACCTTCGGGTCGCCGAGACCGACCTTCGGCCACTCCGTGATCGTCCAGACGAGGGCCACCATGCCGACGACCGAGAGGATCATGCCGACCGGGTCGGCCTTGCGCCAGGGGCCCTTGGACTCGGGCATCAGGACGAGCGCGGCGACGATGGCGAGCACGGCGATCGGGACGTTGATCAGGAAGACCGCGCCCCACCAGAAGTGACCGATCAGGGCGCCGCCGAGGACCGGGCCGCCGACGAGGCCGACCATCGCCACGGCGCTCCAGGCGGCGATGGCCTTGGGCCGCTCGTCCTCGTCGAAGACGGTGATGAGGATCGACAGGGTGCTCGGCATGATCAGCGCACCGCCGACGCCCATCAGGACGCGCCCGGCGATCAGTTGCTCGGGCGACTCGGCGACCGTGGCGAGCAGTGAGGCCGCGCCGAAGAGCACCAAGCCGATGATCATCACCTTGCGGCGGCCGAACCGGTCCGAGAGCGAACCCGACGTCAGCAGCAGGCCCGCGAACACCAGCATGTACGAGTCGAGGATCCACTGGAGGTCCGAGGCGCTCGCGTCCAGGTCCTCCGCGATCGGCGGGACCGACACGGTCAGGACCATGTTGTCGACCACCAGGACCAGCGTGCTCAGGCAGAGCACGACCAGGATCAGCCAGCGCTTCGGATCCCGCGCCACCGCCGTCACGGCGGCTGCCTTCGTTTCCGACCCGTCCATCTCCGGACCTCCCCAACGAGTGATTCGCGTGTGGTGCGTGGTGCGTGGTGCGTGGTGCGTGGTGCTCCGCGAACGTTTCCGTACGGCGTTCGCTGACTCCGCACACTGTACGTAGACCGCACACTGTTCGCAACATCCGAACGGCGTGCGCCCGCTGCGCTAGGGTGGAGGGGACGAGACGCACTCGCCGAGCAGAGAAGGGGTGGCCGCATGCCACGCGCCGCGCAGCCGACCAAGCCGTCGTCCGACCCGTCGACCGGTTCCGTGTGGACCCGTCCACAGCGCTCACGCCGCGAACAGCCCGCGCTCAGCCGCGACCAGATCGTCGCCGAGGCCATCGCCCTGCTCGACGAGGACGGCATCGACGCGCTGAGCATGCGCAAGCTCGGCACCCGCCTGAACGCCGGTGCCACCTCGCTCTACACGCACGTGTCCAACAAGGACGAGCTGATCGAGCTGGTCGTGGACCGGGTCTACGGCGAGATCGAGGTGCCGAAGGCCGCCTCGCGCGCCGAGTGGCGCGCCGCCGCCCTGGAGTGCGGCAACAACGTGCGCTCCGCGATCCTCGGGCACCCCTGGATCGCCTCCGTGCTCGGCGAGATGGGCATGTCGTACCTGGGGCCGAACATGATGCGGCTCACCGAGGACATGCTGGAACTCTTCGAGTCCGGCGGCTTCGACCTGGACCAGGGCGAGCTGGCGCTGAAGACCATCTGGTCGTACGTCCTCGGCACCGCCGCCACCGAGGCCGCCTGGATGACGGCGCTCGCCCGCAGCGGCCAGGGCCAGGACGAGTGGCTCGCGAGCATGGCGTCGGTCGCCGAGCAGGCCATGGCGCCCTACCCGCGCATGCGCCGGCTGCACGCCGAGCAGGGCACGAGCGGCGTGGTCGAGACCCGGCGCAGCAACTTCGACCGGGGGCTCGACTGCATCCTGGACGGCTTGGAGGCCCAGCGCAGGCAGTAGGCCCGGCGCCCCGAATGGCCCGTCCCGCCTGGCCCTCCGCCCGGGTGCGCCAGAGGCTCGGACCATGGACTCCGCACAGCGCGACACCTCCGCCCCGGCCTCCGGCAGCACCCTGTTCGCCGGTGTCCTGATGCTCGTCAACGGCGTGCTCAGCGTCCTCGCGGGCATCACGGGCATCGCCAAGGACGACGTGTACGCCCGCATCGGCGACTACGTCTACAAGTTCAACCTCACCGCCTGGGGCTGGATCCACCTGGTGCTCGGCCTGGTCGTCGTCGTCACCGGCTGGGGCGTCCTCAAGGGCATGGAATGGGCCCGGGGCGTGGGCGTGGGGCTCGCGGCGGTGAGCATCGTCGCGCAGTTCCTGTGGCTGCCGTACACACCCCTGTGGGCGCTCGTCTCGATCGCGCTCGGCATGTTCGTGATCTGGGCGCTGTGCGCGGACGGGCCCGGGGCGAGCGTGTCCGGGGCGGGCGCGTCCGGGGCGGGCGCGTCCGGCAAGGGCGGCTCCGGCGTGGGCGGCTCCGGCGTGGGCGGCCCCGGCACGGGCGGTTCCGGCACGGCCCCCGGCCTGTGAACCCGCCCGCCGCCGCCCTCGGCGACCAGATCGTCGCCAAGTGGACCTCGCCGCAGGGCGCGCGGCTCATCGCGGCGGGCGCGAAGATCGTCGACGGTCTGCTCGAACTCGGCCCGCTCACCCGCGAGCGGGCCGGGCGCATGCTCGGCTGGCCGGCGCAGGAGGTCCTGGCCCGCTTCGAGGCCATGGGCTTCCGCCTGGAGACCGATCCCGACGGCAACATCATCGGCGCGGGCGTCTCCCTGAACGCCGCCCGCCCGCACACCATGGAGCTGCGCGGCCGCACCGTACGCGGCTGGTGCGCCCTGGACGCGCTGATGTTCCCCGTCGTCCTCGACGAGCCCGTCTCCCGCATCACCTCGCGCTGCGCCACCACCGGCGAGCCCGTCCACGCCACCGTCACCCCCTCCGGCGTCCGCGACGTCCACCCCGCCACGGCCGCCGTCACCCTGGCCCCCGCCACCGGCACCGACATCCGCGAGGCCTTCTGCGACCGCGTCAACTTCTACGCCAGCGAGGCCCTGGCGACGGACGCCACCCTCCAGGACACGGACCTGGCGGTGTGCTCGACGACGGAGGCGTGGACGGTGGCGAAACGCCTGGCGGACCTGTTCTGAGCGAAAGCCGCCGTCCGAAGGACGCGGGTGGGCGGGTGGGCGAACGACCAGCCGCGCAGCGGGCGGTCTAGAAGGACGCCGGGCCCCCGTTCGCGGCCAGCGCGTCCCGTACCGTCCGGATGAACGCGTCCCCGCGAGAACCCGTGCTGCCGGTCCGCCACACCAGCGCCACGTCCGCCGACGGCAGATCGCGCACGGGCACGAACACCACGTCGGGACGCGAGTAGTACGTCTCCACGGAGGCGATGACCGGAGAGACCCCCTGTCCCGTGGCGACGAGGGTCATCAGCTCCTGGAACGTCGCCACCGCCTGCCCGCGCTTGATCTCACGGCCGCTCGGCGTGCGCGGCGGCACGTGGAAGTCCCACCAGTACGCGGGCGCGCCGCCCGCCACCCGGAAGAACGTCTCGCCCGCCAACTCCTCGAAGGACAGGGAGGTCCGGCCGGCGAAGCGGTGGCCGGAGGGCACGGCGAGGGCGCGGTCCTCGGTGATGACGACGGGGCCCACCGTCAGGTCGGGCTCCACCACCGGCAGGCACGTGAACAGCATGTCGACGTCGCCCGCGCGCAGCGCGCCCAGCGGGTCCTGGAACTGCGTCTCGCGCATCCGCACCTCGCACCCGGGGCACCGCTCCCGGAACAGCTTCAGGATCGGCTGCGTGAGCGACCCGGCACCGGAGCCGAGGAAGCCGACGACCAACTCCCCGTCGATGCCCCGCGCCTGGTCCTTGGCGCGGGCCACCGCCTCCTCCATCCGGTGGTGCAGCGGCGCGAGGTCGTCGTACAACTGCCGCCCGAGCGGGGACAGCCGCACCACGCGGCTGGTGCGTTCGAAGAGCGGGGCGCCGATCTTGCGCTCCAGCTTCTTCACGGTCTGACTGACCCGCGCCTGCGAGAGCAGCAGGCGCTCGGCGGTACGGCCGAAGTGCAGCTCCTCGGCGAGGGTCAGAAAGGTCTGCAGTTCCTGTCGTTCCACGGCGCGCTCCCCCTTGCGTAGGCCCTGAGGACCTCTTGCACGGGCCCCGAGGACGGCAACACCAGCGGGCCCCCGCAACCTTCCCGAACTGCCTGACCTGCATCGATAAGCCTCCGCGTCGAGATCGTTTCACGGATCGGCGTTGATGGTCCCGTGCGGTCGGCGGATCTTTGAGGAGTCGGAGCGGCAAGCACGCCGCACCGGCTCCGAACCGGGAAGGCCCGGTTCCTCCGTGCCGATCTCCAGGAGCTCACGATGTTCTCGCGTACCCGCACCCTCGCCGTCGCCGTCGCCCTCGCCGTCACCGCCGGTACCGCCGGTACCGCCGTCACCGTCGCCCAAGCCTCCGACGGCGGCGCGGGACAAGGCCGCCACGCAGCCGGGAAGGGGGCCTCCTGGTCCGCCGCCTGGGCCGCGTCGCCGCAGCGGCCGAGCGCCGGGTTCAAGGCCAACTGGTCCGAGGCGGGCTTCGACGACCAGACCGTGCGGCAGGTCGTCCGCGTGACCGAGGGCGGCGACAGAGCCCGCGTGCGCCTCTCCAACGCCTACGGCGCCTCCCCGCTGCGGATCGCGAGCGCCACCGTCGCCCGCACCGAGGGCGGCAAGGGCGCGAGCGTCGAGCGCGGCTCGGTGCGCACGCTCACCTTCGGCGGGAAGAAGTCGGTGACCGTGCCCGCGGGCGGCCAGCTGTCCAGCGACGCCGCCGGACTCGACCTGGACCGCTTCGAGTCCGTCACCGTCACCCTGCACCTGGCCGGCACCACCGGGCCCGCCACCTTCCACTCGCAGGCCTTCGCGACCAGCTACCGCGCCGATGGCGACCACACCCGCGACACCGGCGCCGGAGCCTTCAAGGAGTCGACCGAGTCCTGGTACTACCTGTCCGGCGTGGACGTCGCCGACAGCGGGAAGGCGGGCGGGCGGGCCGCCGCGCGGGACGGCGTCGTCCTCTTCGGCGACTCGATCACCGACGGCTTCGCCTCCTCCACCGACCTCAACCGCCGCTGGTCCGACGCGCTCGCCGAGCGCCTCGCCAAGTCCGGCAAGCCGCGGCCCGTCGTCAACTCCGGCATCGGCGGCAACATGGTCCTCAACGACTCTGCCTGGTACGGCGCCAAGGGCACCGGGCGCATCGCCAGGGACGCCCTCGACCTTCCCGGCGTCGGCACCGTCGTGATCCTCGAAGGCGTCAACGACATCGGCTTCAGCGAGACCGACAAGCCCACCTACAAGCCCGCGCCGATCGTCAGCGCCGACGAACTCATCGCCGGGCACCGCAAGTTGATCCGCGCCGCCCACGCCAAGGGCCTGAAGGCCGTCGGCGCGACACTGCTCCCGCTCGGCGGCTCCGACCACTACGGCGAGCGCGCCGCCGCGGTCAGCGACAAGTTCAACGAGTGGGTCCGCACGTCCGGCGAGTACGACGGCTACGTCGACTTCGACAAGGCCCTCGCCGACCCGAAGGACCCGGAGCGCATCCGGCCCGCGTACGACAGCGGCGACCACCTGCACCCGAACGACGCCGGGTACGCGGCCATGGCGCGGGCCGTCGACCTCGGCTCGCTCTGAGCACCGCGGCGCGAGCGGCCGGGCGGCTGGTCCGCCCCGGCCGCTCCGTCATGCCCGAAGGTGGGACGGCGCGGTCACTCCCGCAGGGCCGTACGGTCGATCCCGTGCAGAGGGCCGTACGGTCACTCCCGCGCAGAGGGCCGTACGGTCACTCCCGCGTGTAGAAGCGGTAGAACGTCACCGCGAAGACGCTCGCCGCCACCGCCCCCGCCATCCCCACCGACCGCAGCACGCTCGCGTCGGTGAGGCTGTACAGGAAGCCGAAGGACACGCCCGCGAAGGCCGCCCAGGCCGTGGCGCGCAGCTCGCGCGGCAGGGCGGGGGCGACGCCGCGCACGGCCACGTACAGCGCGCCGAAGGCGATGCCCGCGACCACGCCGAACAGGACGTTCCCGCCGGTGATGGGTCCGCCGCCGCGGTGGTTCGCGGCGGCCCAGAGGCCGTAGACGACGGCGAGGAGGGCGGGGCCCGCCCAGAAGCCGGAGAGCGCGCGGATGCCGGGCAGGGTGTGGGTGCCGGGCGCGCCGTGTGCGGTGTGAGCCATGACGGCTCCTCTCTGCTCACGCCTTGCGGTGTCCTGCTCACGCCTTGCGGCGTCCCATCAAGGAAACACCCGTTCGGCCCCGCGCTCCACCGGAGCTCGTGCCACTCTGGGAATCGGCAACCCGTTCGGCGATGAGTTTTCGCCACGGGCCCGGTCTCCCCTCATGACGAGCCGCTGCCGAGCACCCGACGAGCGGCCGACGATCCGCAAGCGGAGGGCGCAGGGACATGAGCAGCAAGCAGCCGCACCGGGGCCCCGGGCCAGGTGGCCTGGCCATCGAGACCGCGGGCCTGGTGAAGACCTTCGGCGACAACCGCGCGGTCGACGGCGTCGACCTCGCCGTACCGGCCGGGACGGTCTACGGCCTCCTCGGGCCGAACGGCGCGGGCAAGACGACGACCGTGAGGATGCTGGCCACGCTCCTTCGCCCGGACGGCGGCGAGGCGCACGTATTCGGCCACGACGTGGTCCGCGAGGCCGACACCGTCCGCGGCCTCGTCAGCCTCACCGGGCAGTACGCCTCGGTCGACGAGGACCTCACCGGCACCGAGAACCTGGTGCTCCTGGCGCGCCTGACCGGCCACGGCAAGAAGGCCGCGTACAGCCGCGCGGAGCAGCTCCTCGACGCCTTCGGGCTCGGCGACGCCGCGTCCCGCCAGGTCAAGAACTACTCGGGCGGCATGCGGCGGCGCATCGACATCGCCGCGTCCATCCTGAACACCCCCGATCTGCTCTTCCTCGACGAGCCGACGACGGGCCTGGACCCGCGCAGCCGCAACCAGGTCTGGGACATCGTCCGCGCGGTCGTAGGACACGGCACCACCGTGCTCCTGACCACGCAGTATCTGGACGAGGCCGACCAGCTCGCCGCCCGCGTCGCCGTCATCGACAAGGGCAAGGTCATCGCCGAGGGCACCAAGGGCGAGCTGAAGGCGTCCGTCGGCGCGGGCTCCGTGCACGTCCGGCTGCGCCACGCCGAGCAGCGCCCGCAGGCCGAGGAGGTCCTGCGCGTCGCGCTCGGCGCCCAGATCCAGCTCGAACCCGACCCGGTCGCGCTCACCGCCCGCGTCGGCGGCGGCTCGGCGAACGGCCGGGGCGCGGCCGAGCAGGCCTCCCGCGCCCTCGCCGAACTGGCCCGCACCGGCATCACCGTCGACAACTTCTCCCTGGGCCAGCCCAGCCTCGACGAGGTGTTCCTCGCCCTGACCGGCCACCCCGGCGCACCCGAGCCCACCAGCGGCCAGGACACGCCGCAGGACCTGAAGGAAGCCGAGGTCTCCCGATGAGCACCGCGACCACCACCGAGGCCCAGGACCTCGCCCCCGTCCGCACGGAGTCCCTCGCCGAACTGCTCATCGCCAAGGAGCGCCCGCAGCGGCCCAGCGCCCTCGCCACGTCCCTGACCTTCGGCTGGCGGGCCGTACTCAAGATCAAACACGTGCCGGAGCAGCTGTTCGACGTCACGGCGTTCCCGATCATGATGGTGCTGATGTACACGTACCTCTTCGGCGGCGCCCTCGCCGGATCCCCGCGCGAGTACATCCAGTACCTGCTCCCCGGCATCCTGGTGATGTCCGTCGTCATGATCACGATGTACACGGGCGTCTCGGTCAACACCGACATCGAGAAGGGCGTCTTCGACCGCTTCCGCTCGCTGCCGATCTGGCGGCCCTCGACGCTGGTCGGCTACCTCCTCGGCGACGCCCTGCGGTACGCGATGGCGTCCGCCGTGATGCTCACCGTCGGCATCATCATGGGCTTCCGCCCGGACAGCGCGCTCGGCGTGCTCGGCGGCGTACTCCTGCTGCTCGTCTTCTCGTTCGCCTTCTCCTGGGTGTGGACGATGTTCGGGCTGCTCCTTCGCACCGAGAAGTCCGTGATGGGCGTCAGCATGATGGTGCTGTTCCCGCTGACGTTCCTCAGCGACATCTTCGTGAAGCCCGAGACCATGCCGGGCTGGCTCCAGGCCTTCGTCAACAACAACCCCGTCACGCACGTCGCCTCCTCCGTCCGCGGCCTGATGGCGGGTGACTGGCCGGGCGCCGACATCGCGTGGAGCCTCGGCTGGGCGGGGCTGCTGGTGGCCGTGTTCGGGCCGGTGACGATGCGGCTGTACAACCGCAAGTAGCCGTACGGGGCGGGGAGGCGGACCCGCCTCCCCGCCTCCCCGCCTCCTTCACCCCTCGGCGGCTCGCCGACGCCGTCCCACAAAGGCGGGCAATCCTGCCCCCATATGCAGTGACCCCGGTCGCACCGCACGCGGCCGGGGTCTTGCCTTGAGGACGTGCTCCGACGTCCTCGCGCCGCCCTGTCCGCCGTGCTGCTGGTCCTCGCCTGCCTGCTCGTCCCGGTCGGCACGGTCTCGACGTGGGCGAAGTACGAGATCGAGGACGCCGACGCGTACGTCGCCACGATGGCGCCGCTCGCCTCCGACCCCGCCGTCCGCGACGCCGTCACCGCCGCGGTGACCGACTCCGTGGCCAAGGAGATCGACGCGGGCCCGCTGCAGTCCACCGTCGAGTCCTTCCTCCACGACGCGGTGCGCTCCTTCACCGAGACCAGCGCCTTCCGGACCGCGTGGAACGCCGCCAACCGAGCCGCCCACGACGCCGTCCAGTCCGCCCTCACCCACGACTCCGACGGCGCCGTCACCATCGACCTCGCCCCCATCACCGAGCAGGTCAAACGGCAACTCACCGAGGAGGGCACGCCGTTCGCGAGCCGCATCCCGGTGCGGCACACCGAGGTTACCGTCATGCAGGCGCAGGACCTCAGCCACTTCCGGAAGGGCTTCCGCATGCTCCAGGTCGCCGGTCTCTGGCTGCCCGTCGCCGCCGTGCTGCTCGCCGCGGGCGGCATCCTCCTCGCGGTACGCCGCCGCCGAGCCGTCACCGCCACCGCGCTCGGCGCGGCCGTCGGCGCCGCCACCCTCGCCGCCGCCATCGCCGTGGCCCGCGGCCTCACCCTCGCCG
Organism: Streptomyces flavofungini; assembly: GCF_030388665.1. Taxonomy (NCBI): domain Bacteria; kingdom Bacillati; phylum Actinomycetota; class Actinomycetes; order Kitasatosporales; family Streptomycetaceae; genus Streptomyces; species Streptomyces flavofungini. The sequence goes on from NZ_CP128846.1 coordinate 4,494,303, forward strand.
ACCTGCCCCCCGACGTCTCCCGCACCGCCGCGGGCGCCGTCTACGACGCCCTCACCGACACCCTGCGCACGGCGTCGTGGGTGATCGTGGGCGTGGGCCTCGCGGTGGCGGCGGGGGCCTGGGTGAGCGGGCGGACGGGGTGGGCCGGTGGGGGTGGGGCGGCCGGGGGCGGGGGCGGCGGGGGTGAGAGCAGCGGGGCAGCGGTCGGCGAGGGGGTGTCCGGCGACGGGGTGTCCGGACCGGTCGGCGGAGGCAGCGCCTCCGGGGGAGCCGGCGTGGCTGGGGGCTCCGGCGCGCCCCGCCCGGCCGACTCCGTACCCCTGCGCAACCCCTCCGCCGCCCGTCCGCGTCCCTGAGGGAGGATCTGTTCTGAGGACGTGGCGAATGCGGGCGCGCCGGTCACCGCCCCGTCGCCCCGGTGACGAAAGGGCGACCCTTGGAGCACGTGACGGCACCGGCCACCCCTGCCGAGGCCGATTCCGACGGTTACGTGGACGAACGGCCGCCGCGGAGTCACCGGGGCGCCGCGTGGACCGCCGGGATCCTGCTCGTCGGCGTGAGCGCCGTCCTCGGCTGCCGCATCGCCGACACCGACGCCGTCACCCCCGTGCCGCAGGTCCTCGCCTTCCTGCCGTGGCTCCTCGTGCCCGCCGTCGCCGGGCTGCTGCTCGCCGCCCTCGGGCGCTGGCGCGTCGGCCTCGTCTGGGCCGTGGCCGTGCTCGGCGGACTCGCCTGGTTCATCGAGCCGTACGGCAAGCTGTCCGACCCGGAGGGGCCGCCCGTCGCCGAGGTGCGGGTGCTCGCGTCCAACGTCGAGTTCGGACGCGGTACGCCGGGGCTGATCAAGGCGATACGGGAGCGGAAGCCGGACCTCGTCTTCGCCTCCGAGTGCGACCGGGCGTGCGACGGGAAGCTGCGGGCCGCGCTGCCGGAGTCCGCCTACCCCTACCGGGCCGCCGTCGCGTCCGCCGGGGACGACGGGGCCGACGGGTCGGTGATCCTCAGCAACCTGCCGCTGAAGGAGGCCGCAGGGGTGCGCGGGACGCTGGGCATGCCGGGGGCGGTGGCCGAGGTGAAGGGGATCCCGGTACGGGTGCAGCTCGCCCATCCGATGCCGCCGACGCCCGGGGACCTCGGGCGGTGGCGGGCCGAGCTGGGGCGGCTGCGGGACTACGCCGCCGCGGGGGACGGGCGGCCCACCATCGTCGCCGGGGACTTCAACGCCACCCAGGACCACGCCGCGTTCCGCCGCGTCCTCGACGCCGGTCTGCGGGACGCGGCCCGGCTCTCCGGGTCCTCCCGCACGCCGAGCTGGCCCACGTCGCTGCCGAGGCCGTTCGGGGCGCAGATCGACCACGTCCTGGCATCGGACGACTTCGCCGCGCACGACGCGCGGTTCCTGGAGATCGGGAACACCGACCACAGGGCGCTGCTCGTCGACCTGACGCTCCACCGCGGACAGGACTGACCCGCCCGGCACCCGCGGTGACACCCCTCTGTCCCGGCTGTCCCGGCTGCCCCGGCTGCCCCGACTGCCCCGACTGCCCCGACTGCCCCGACTATCCGCCGTTATCTCCGGGGAGACGCCACCGCGCGGGCCGCGGTCACTTCCTGGCGCAGGGGTCCGAGCACGCCGTCCTCGGGCCCGGTGAACGCGGCGGGCACCGGCACCAGGACCTCCACCTCGCGCAGCCCCTCGGCCAGTTCGCGGAGCTGACGGGAGACCTCGGCGACCTCGTCGGGGCCGGGGGCGGGGGCTCCGTGCCGTACCCGCACCCGTGCGGCGGTCGTCGCGTCGACGATGCGTTCCACGGCCACGACGAGCGGCCACCACGCGGCGGCGCGGGCGCCGGTCGGCGGGGGCTCGGTCAGGGCGCGCTGGAACTCGGTGCGGATGTCGGAGAGGTCGCGGTAGAGGCGGCGGCGCATGCGGGCGCGGGCGGCGGGGGCGGTGGCGTCGGGGTCGTCGCCGAAGGCGCACTCCACGTAGCGGGCCGTGTCGGCGACGGCGTCGGCGAGGCGGTCGCCGATGCGGGTGTGCCAGCTCTCCGGCCAGAGGAGATAGCCCGCGACGAGTGCGATGGCGCAGCCGATGAGGCTGTCGACGAGGCGCGGCAGGACGAGGCCGAAGCCCTGGTGGTTGAGGACGTCGGAGAGGAGCAGGATGACGGGGGTGATGGCGGCCGTCTGGTAGCCGTAGCCCCGGGGGGTCAGCGCGGGGATGAGGGTGGCGAGGACCAGCACGACCGGCACGTCCCACCAGCCGCGCTCCACGGAGGACAGGACGGCGGCGGCGACCACCAGACCCGCCGCCGTGCCCAGCGCCCGCAGCACCGCCCGCGAGAACACCGAGCCGAAGTCCGGCTTCAGGACGAACGTGATGGTCAGGGCCACCCAGTACGAGCGCGGTACGTCGATCAGGGAGACCAGGCACTGCGCGATGCCGATGCACAGGGCGAGGCGCAGGCCGTAGCGCCAGGACGCGCCGGACAGGACGACGTTGCGGGTGGCGCGGCGGGCGCGCACGCGCAGGGCCGCGGGACGGCCGAGGCGGTCCTCGGCGTGGATGACGGTGAGCGGGTCGGGGTCGGCGAGGGTGTCGGCGGCGTGCCGCAGGGCGTGGTGCACGGCGCGGGCGGCGGGACCGTGCGGGTGCGGCAGCTCGTCGGGGAGGCCGAGGTCCGGGTAGGCGTCGTGCGGGGGCCGCGCACCCCGGTCGCCGCCGACGCCGAACTTCCCGCGTTCGCCCCGCCCCACCGCGTCCGCGAGCCTCCGCATCGCCGCCGCCAGTTCCGGCGGCAGCTTCTCGCCGTACTGGTGGGCGGTGGGGGCGGCCTCGACGACGGGGGTGATGGCGTTGAGTTCGGCGATGAGGCGGACCAGTTCGGGGCTGCGGCCGTGGTCGCGCGCGCGGCGGGCGAGGACGAGGTCGTAGGCCTGGTTGAGGGAGGCGGTGACGTCGGCGCGGGCCTTGTCGTACGCCGCGTGCTGGTCGGCGGCGCGCTCGCCGGTGCCCGCGGCCTCCAGCAGCGCGGCGGCACTCCGGTACGTCGCCGCGACCGCGGCCCGCTCCGGCACCCCGGACCGCAGCGGCCAGGCGAGCAGCGCCAGGGCGAGGACGAGCAGACCGCCGCCCGTCATCAGGGCGGGCGCGAGCCACCACTCGCCGGGCAGCGGCAGACCCGCGCCGATCACACAGTTGAGCAGGAGCAGCAGCCCCGACACGGAGGCGACGGCGCCGATCGTCGACATCATCCCGGAGACCAGGGCGACGAGCGTGACCGCGCCCACCGCGGCCCAGCCGTGGCCGAAGACGAGCGCGCCGAGGGTGACGCCGAGGGCGCCGAAGAGCTGGGGGACCGCGATGTTGAGGATGCGCATGCGGTACGCGTCCGCCGTGTCGCCGATCACCCCGGAGAGCGCGCCCATCGAGGCGAGGGCGCCGTACGCCGGTTCGCCCGCGGCAGTGCCGACGGCCAGGGGCAGCGACATGGCGATCGCCGCGCGGGCCACGGCGGCCCAGGGGACGGGGGCGGGCTGCGGCTTGAGGGAGCGGACCAGCCAGTCGGGCGGGGTGAGGGGCCTGAGGGTGCGGTTCCGCATGTGGCCCATTATCGCGGGGGCCGGGTGACCTGCGCGTACGCGGGGCCCGCGGGACCTTCCACACGCCGGAAGCAACCCGGAAGCGACCCCCGGAACCAACGCTGGAAGCACGCACCCGAAGCCGCGCCGGACGCAGAACGGTGCGGCAGCACCGAACGTGCTGCCGCACCACCCTCTGGTCTGGCTGCTGCTGGTCTGGCTGCTGCTGGTCGGACTACTTCTGGACCTGCTTCATCGCCTTGGCGAGGCCGTTCGCCCACAGCTGGTTGACGCGGGCGCGCTCAGCCGCGTTCGGCTGGGCGTTCTGGCAGGAGGGGCCGGGGCCGCCGCCCGACATCAGCTCGGAGCACGGGCCCCGGTAGTTGTCGCGGAGGCCGAGGACGTGCCCGGTCTCGTGGGCGGTGACGCGGGTGGAGTTGTACTGCTGGTTCTGCCGGTAGTCGAGGAAGATGTAGCCACGGCCGTGGCCGTCGGTGCTGGCGTACGAACCGCGCGGGTCGTTGCCCTCGCGGTACGAGAAGCTCGCACCACTCGTGCCCTGCTGGAGCTTGACGTTGGTGACGGCGGCGTTCCATATCGAGGTGGACGCCGCGATCTGCTGACGGAAGGTCGGAGCCTGCGAGGCGTTGTACGTCACGGTGACGGCCTTGGCGCCCGGGTTGGCGGCGCGCTTCTCGGCGACGGCCTTGACGACCGCCTCGAAGAACGCCTTGTTCGCGGCGGCCTCTTCACCGGAGCCCTGGTAGCGGGCGACGGAGGCGGCCGTGGACACCGAGGACTTCTCGGCACCCGCCCGGGGGGAGTCGGCAGCCGAGGCGACGGTCGACGTTCCGAGCGCGGCGGCGGCGAGACCGAGGGCGGCGGCGACGGACAGGTAACGCTTGTGCATGTGGGGGGCTCCCTACTCGTTCGATGAAAGGTGAACGTTTCGGTACCCGTGAGTGTCGGGGAGCCACGGCGCCCGCGGATGATGGCAGATGGCGATAGGGCGGGGCTATCACCGCACATCCGGACACCGGTCGTACGTACCAACTGATGGGGGTCCGTAGGGGTTTGGGAGGCTGGTGTGAGCACGTCAGCCGTTCTACTCTCACGCCCATGGAGCTCGAGGTCAGGCATCTCCGCGCACTCTGTGCCATCGCCGACACCGGAAGCCTGCACAAGGCCGCCCGCCAACTCGGCATGAGCCAGCCCTCCCTGACCACCCAGCTGCGCCGCATCGAGCACGCCGTCGGCGGCCAGCTGTTCGCCCGCGAACGCACCGGCTGCCGCCCCACCCCCCTCGGCCGCGTCGTCCTGAGCCGCGCCCGCCCCCTGGTCGTGGAGATGCGCGCCCTGGTCACCGAGGCCAGGGCCACGGCGGCGCGCGCCGACGACGGCACCCCGCGGCTGCGCATCGGCTCCACCGCGAGCCGCGCCATACCGGGCTGGCTGCGCCGCCTCCGGCACCGTATGCCCGGCACCGAGACCTCCCTCCAGATGGACGTCTCCGCGAACGCGCTCCTGCAAATGGTGGCCGCCGGGCAGCTTGACATCGCCTTCGTCCACGAGGTCGAGGGCTGCCCGCTGCGCCTGCCCGACGGGCTGCGCGAACGCGTCCTCGTCGACCGCGAGCCGCAGTTCGTCTCACTCGCCGCCGACCATCCCGCGGCCCGCGAGGACGTCGTCCACCTCACGGACCTCGCCGACGACCGCTGGATGGTGGACCCGACGGTCGACGGCGAATGGGACGGATTGCAAAGGGTGTTGCGGGAGGCCGGGCTCAACCCGCGCGTCCTGCACGGCGATTACCTCACCGCCGCGACCCTGGTGGCCACCGGCGAGGTCGTCACCGTCTGCCAGCCCACCTCGGTCGCGAGACCCGACATGGCGGTCAGACCCCTGGCCGGCGACCCGCTCGGCGTCCGCCTCCTGGTCGCCGCCCGTACGACGGCGGAGCTGGACGCGGTCTACGGCGAGCTGGAGGCCGCGTACTGGGAGGCCGCCGCGGAGTCCCCGGCGTACCAGGACTGGCTCCTCGGCGGCAGAGGTCGCGAGAGGCACGAGCACAGACACGAGCAGAGACGCGAGCAGAGAGGCACCGCCCCGGTGCCGGTTCCCGTGGCGATACCGGTCCCGATGCCGACCACAGCCCCGCTCCCCGCCCCCGCCGCCACCCCCGTCCCGCCCCCGGACCTAGGTCCCGCGGCATCTCAGGACCTTCGCCCCACCCCCCTCTAGACCCCACCTGACCTGCGATTTTTACCGTTTTACGGTTCCGCGTCACGGTATCCGGCCGGTTGTTACGTTTCCTACGGATGACGCACACATGGCGCCCGTAGCTTCATATCCGTCGCCACCGCAAAGGGGCACAAAGACGGACCGTACGCAAGCCAGCCACGAGGGAAGTCCACGCCATGCGCGCCACCCGACGCACCATCCGCACCGCCGCCATCGCCACCGGCGCGATCGCCGCGCTCGCCGTCCCCACCACCGCGGCGTTCGCGGACGCACCGTCCACCCCGCGGCCCCAGGTGGCCCCGGGCGACGAGAGCACCCCCGCGCCCAAGCCGGACGACGAGGCCACGCCGACCCCGAAGCCCGACGACGAGGTCACCCCGACACCGACGCCGGACGACAGGACGACGCCGGACGACAGGACCACGCCCGACGACACCACCGACCCCGACAAGCCGGTCCCCGGCGGCTGGGAGTCCAAGGGCACCGTCAGCCTGGGCGGCGGCTGGACCGCGGACGTCGACGTGAACGCCTCCGCCCGCAGCGCCGAGGCGCGGCTCTTCCTGAACGGCAAGGCCAAGGGCTCCCTGAAGGCGTACGTCAAGCCCGCGTCCACCAAGATCAACGGCTGTACGTTCACGCTCACCGCGGACGGCACGGTCACCAAGACCGGCAAGCCGACCCCGCCGAAGCCCAAGCCGCAGCCGTCGAAGAAGCGGACCTTCGTCCGTGAGTACAGGAACCTCGCCGAGTCCGGCTTCGACGCCAAGGTCTACAAGACCAAGGCGGGGTACGAGGCCGACATGATCGGCACGTCCCCGAGCAGCGGCAAGAAGATCGTCTGGGACACCCTCAAGCAGCGCGGCACCAAGGCGGCGTACGGGCAGCACAACGGCGCCCACTTCGTGCTCAACCCCGACGGCACCATGAAGGGCTGGGTCGAGGGCCGCACCGGCGGCAAGCCGAAGACGCACACCGGGGCCGCCGGGACCGGGAACTCGACCGGGAACTCGACCCGCGCCTCGGCGTCCGACCGGGCCGTCCCGCGGGGCGGCGTGAAGGCAGGCGCCGAGAACGCCTCCCCGGCCTCGCACGGCACCCCGCTGGTCGCCGCGGGCGGCGGCATGGCGGCGCTGGGCGCGGCGGGCCTGGGCTTCGCGATGTACCGCCGCAAGCAGCACGACCAATAGGACGCGGTACGTGCGTGGGGCGCCCCTCCCCCGAGGGGGGCGCCCCACACGTGCTCCTCGACGTCCTAGACGCCGATGTCGCCGCCGTCCTTGCGCCACACCGACACGACCGCCGGGCGGACGATCTTGCCGGGGCCGTCGGGCCAGACGCTCGCGGGCTTCTCGACGGACGCGCCGTCGACCTCGCCCGGGTGCTGCACGGCCACCAGGACGCGGCGCTCCTGGACGAGGGGGCCGCAGGTCTCCGCGCCCTTCGGCATGGTGAGGAACTGCTTCAGCTCACCGCGCCGGTGGCCCTTCGTGGCGACGCCGAACAGGCCGTCGTGGGAGCCGAGCTTGTTGCCGTCGGTGGAGATCCACAGGTTGCCGTGCGGGTCGAAGGCCACGTTGTCGGGGCAGGAGATGGGGCTGACCTTGTCCTTCGGGAAGCCGGCGAAGTAGGTGGCCGGGTCGTCGGGGTCGCCCGCGACGAGGAAGAGGTTCCAGCAGAAGCGGGTGGACTCCGGGCGGTTGCGGGACTCCGTCAGTTCGAGGACCTGGCCGTGCTTGTTGAGGTTGCGCGGGTTGGCCTCGTCGGCGCCGGCCTTGCCGGGCTTGCCGCGGTCGGTGTTGTTCGTCAGGGCGACGTACACCTTGCCGGACTGCGGGGAGGGCTCGATGTCCTCGGGGCGGTCCATCTTCGTGGCGCCGACCTTGTCACCGGCGAGGCGCGTGAAGACGTACACCTCGTCGGCGGTCATGCCCTCGACGTGGCTGACGGCCTTGCCGCCCGCGTACGCGGTGGCCAGCGGGATCCACGTGCCGCTGCCGTCGAACTCGCCGTCGGACGGCAGCTCGCCCGTGCCGTCGATCTCCTTCGCCGGGGAGTCACCGGTGAACTTGGCGACGTACAGCGTGCCCTCGTCGAGCAGCGTCAGGTTGTGCTCGCGGGCCCAGCGGGAGTTGCCCTTCGCCATCCGCTTGCTGCCGACGAACTTGTAGACGTAGTCGAAGCGCTCGTCGTCGCCCATGTAGACGACCGGGCGGCCGTCTCTGGTCAGACGGGGCTCGGCGCCCTCGTGCTTGAAGCGGCCGAGCGCGGTGCGCTTGCGCGGGACCGAGTCGGGGTCGTACGGGTCCAGCTCGACGACCCAGCCGAAGCGGTTGGGCTCGTTGGGCTCCTTGGTGAGGTCGAAGCGGTCGTCGAAACGCTCCCACTTGCGCTCGGACTCGCCGCCCGCGACGCCGTACCGCTTCAGGCGCGCGGCCTGCGTCGGGTCGGTGACCTTGTCGGCGTGCGCGAAGTACTGGTTGAAGTTCTCCTCGCCGTGCAGCGTCGTGCCCCACGGGGTGGTGCCGCCCGAGCAGTTGTTGAGCGTGCCGAGGACGGTGACGCCGCGCGGGTCGGCCTTCGTGCGGACCAGCTCGCTGCGGGCGGCGGGGCCGGTGAGGTGGAACTTGCTGGTGGTGGTGAGGCGCCGGTTGAGCTGGTGGCGCGGCACGGCGCGCAGGGCGCCGGTCCTGCGCTCGCCCTCGACCACGACCACGGACAGGCCGTGCGCGGCCCAGGCGATCTCGACCTGCTCGCGGGTGGGGTTCTTGGCGTCGTACCCCTTGAACATCAGGATCTCGTCCGTGTACTCGTGGTTCGCCACGAGGACCTGACGGCCGTGGTGCTCCCCGTGCTTCTCCCCGCGCAGCGGCAGCAGGCTCAGGAAGTCGTTGTTGTAACCGAACTGGCCCGCCTGGGCCTTCGCGGTCTGCTTGTCCGCGTCGAACGCGGGGGCGCCGCGCAGGATGGGCTCGCCCCAGCGGATCACGACGTTCTGGCCGTAGCCGGTGGGGACGGTGACCGTGTCGGCGGTGTTCGGGGCGACGGGGGTGAAGCGGAGGCCGCGGGCCGCCTTCTTGCCTCTGCGTTTCGCCTCGGCGGCCGCGGCTTCTCCGGCGGCTGCCTGGGCCTCCGCGGCACCGGGGCCGAGGGCGAGGCCACCGGCGGCGCTCGCCGCGACCGTCACCACGGCCGCCGCGCGCATCATCGAACGGCGGCTCAGGGCGCCCGCTATGACGTCGCCCATGTACTCGTTTCCACTGGTGTTCGGCACCGGGTGGAAGCAGGCGTCGCCGCAGCGGAACCGGCACGTCATGGCCGAGCGGCCGCCGGAGCCGCCCGGGTGAGAGGTGATCAGGGGCAGCAGCTTGCGCACGGGGTCCTCCATGAGTGGCCGGTTGACGGCGCTCTGGCTTCTTTTTGCCGGTGATTCCGGCTGGAGGCTAGAGGCGGCGGCCAGCCCCTCGGAGGACTGCGGGTGAACGGCGGGTGAATCCGTGTCAGGTCCGGCCCGTCTGCTCCCCCCGAGCGGTGGCCGCTAACCTTACGTGTCCCTCATGGCCAGGGGCCGGCTGCGGGAACAAGTCATGCGAAGGGTTGCGCACATGGGCATTCTGGGACGTCTGCGAGCCGTCTTCCGACGGTCTTCTTCCTCTGCGGTGGCCGAGGGGGCCTCTACGGTGCCCGAGGACGCCTCGGCGTCGGCCTCTGCGGTACGCGAGGACGCCTCCACGTCGGCCTCTGCGGTACGCGAGGACGCCTCCACGTCGGCCCCGGCGGAGTCCGGGGAGGGCTCGGCCGCGCCCGCGGGGGCCTCCGGGGTGGGCTCTTCGGCGGCGGCTCCCTCGGGGGCGGGTACGCCGGAGGCCGCGCCTCGGTCGGCCGTCTCCAGGCGTTCGCCCGCGGAGGCGCTGGTGGCTGAGGCTTTCGACAACGTGACGGTGCGTGTCCCGGCCCGCCGATCCGCGGCGGACGACTCCCACCCGCCCACCCGTGACCCCGAGCATCAGGGTGACCCCACGGCAACCGCCCCGGACCCCACCGCAGCCGCCGAGGCCCCCACAGCCCCGGCGGCTCCCGAGGCCACCCCGGCCCTCGCGGAACCCGAAGCCCCGGCCGCTTCGGAAGCCACCGCCCCGACGGAGCCCGCTCCCCAGGCCGAGCCCATCACCCCGGAGCCCACCGTCCCGGCTGCCCGACAGGCCCCCGCCTCGTCCGAGCAGCCCACCACCTCGACGCAGCCGGAAACCTCTGCCCCGGCCCCGGTGGAGGCCACCCCGGCCAAGGCGGAGCCCGCCGCCCCGGCCGAGCCGGACCTCGCCGTCGAGCCCGAGGCCGAGCCCGAGCCCGCCCCGAAGCCCGAGGTCGCTCCGGCGCCCGAGCCCGAGCCCGCCCCGGCGCAGCCGGAAGCCGCCGGCCCGGCCCCGGTGGAGCCCGCCCCGGCCAAAGCCGGCCCCGCCCTCACCCCGGCCAGGGTGAAGGCGACCGCCCCCGCCCTCGCCACCGCGTACCGTGCCGCGGGCGCCGCCCTGCGCAAGCGTGAGCTGACCGGCACCCGGGCCCGCGTCTACCTCGTGCTCGACCGCTCCGGCTCCATGCGTCCGTACTACAAGGACGGCTCCGCCCAGAACCTCGCCGACCAGGCCCTGGCCCTCGCCGCCCACACGGACCCCGCCGCCACCGTCCACCTCGTCTTCTTCTCCACGGACATCGACGGCACCGCCGACCTCACCCTGCCCGCCCACGAGAACCGCGTGGACGAACTGCACGCCGCCGCTGGACGCATGGGCCGCACCAGCTACCACCGCGCCATCGAGGAGGTCGTCGCCCACTACGAGAAGTCGGACCACGTCGGCGAACCCGCCCTGGTGATCTTCCAGACCGACGGCGCCCCGGACACCAAGGGCCCCGCGACCCAGGCCCTGGCGGACGCCGCCCGCCATCCCCTGTTCTTCTCGTTCGTCGCGTTCGGCGACAAGGACGCCAAGGCCTTCGACTACCTCCGCAGGCTGAAGGCGGACAACGCCGCGCACTTCCTCACGGGCCCCGACCCGAGGGAACTGACCGACAAGGAGCTGTACGAGGGCGTGCTCGCGTCCTGGCGCCCGTAACACACAACCGTTCCAGTACCACCGAGTCCGTGGCATCAACTCCCCCTCTTACGTATCGTGTTGACGTTTTCCACGCGAGTAGAGCGAGGGCGAGGGGGAGCGCGGCATGACTGATGACGGACATCCCGGCAGCGGCGAGTGGCTCGACCTAGCCGACGCCCTCGACCTGCTCCGAGGGCAGATCGGCGAGGCCCAGCGCCGGGCCCGCACCGCCGACGTGCGGTTCGACGTCGAGGCGATCACCGTCGACTTCGAGGTCGAGCTGGGGCGTGCCCGCGAGGGCTCCGGCGGCCTGCGCTTCGGGGTCGTCCAGGGCGACGGGCGGCGGGAGAACACGCGCCGCGCCACCCAGCGGGTCAGCCTGACCCTCAAGCCCCGCACCGCCGCGCGCGGCGACGTGTCCATCGGTGATGCCGGCCCCTGACCCGGTACCGGCCGGGGGTCGGCCGAGGCGTCCCGGCAACACGTCCGCGGAGGTGGTGACTTGGAGCAGGACCGCGTCGTACGCGTCGTGACGCGCGGGCGGCCGCACCCGGACGGCGGCCGGTCCGGCCGCTTCCCCGAGACCGAGACCGACCCCGGCCCCGACCCCGCCGTCGTCTCCGGCACCGGCTACCTCATAGCCCCCCGCCTCGTCCTCACCGCCGCCCACCTCCTGCCGCCCGGCGGCGCCAAGCCGTCCGTCCTCCTGCCGGGCGGGGACAAGCCCTACGCCGCCGCGGTCCGCTGGCGCCGGGACGTGACCGCGGAGGGCGGTGTGCTCGACGCCGCGCTGGTGGAGATCCGGGACGCGCACTGGCAGCCGCCGGACTCCTTCCAGGACCGGGTGGGGCGCCGCCCGCAGCGCTGGGGGCGGCTCGTCACCCACAACCTGGGTCAGCCCGTCTGCTGTCACGGGTTTCCCCGGATGCAGCGCGAGGCGGCGGGCCTTCCCGGCGGCGGTGGTACCGCGGTCATGGAGCAGATCTCCGCTCGGATCAATCCGCTCACGGGGTATCCGGCCCGGCGCTACGAACTCGTCGGACCCGTCGGGGTGTTCGGGACCGGGCGCGACCTGGACTCGCCCTGGGCCGGGATGTCAGGCGCCGCCGTGTTCACCGCCGAGCCCACCGGCGTGGCGCACGAACTGCGGCCGGGCGACCTGCTGTTGGGGGTCGTACGGGCGGACCGGCAGGCCGGGTCCGGGGTGCGGCTGAGCGTGACCCGGGCGGAGGACCTGCTGGCGGACCATGTGTTCCGGGCGGTCGTGGAGGAGCACAGCGGGCTGCCGCCGGAGCTGGAGGCCGCCGAACTCGCGGGGCTGATCGCGCCCGTACGGGTGCTGCGGGAGCTGCGGTCGCCGCTGATGGTGCTGCGCGCGGACGTGGAGGCCGTGTCGTTCCGTGGGCGCGAGAAGGAGTTGCGGGAGCTGCGGAACTGGTGCGTGGAGTCCGACGCGGCGCACCAGGTCGGCACGCTGGTCGGCACGGGCGGGCAGGGCAAGTCGCGGCTCGCCAGGGAGCTGTCCGCGCGGCTGCGCGCCGACGGGTGGGTGGCGGGGCGGCTGCGGCACGAGGTGCTCTACGGCGACAGCGCCCGCCTGGAGCAGCGGTTGCGGCCGCTGATGGACGTACGCCATCCGACGCTGGTCGTCGTCGACTACGCGGAGACCCGGCCGGACCTGGTGCGCGCGCTCGCCGCGCTGGCCGACGACGCCAGGGACCGGTTCCGGATCCTGCTGCTGGCCCGGTCCATGGGGACGTGGCTGACCTCGGCCCTCGGCCGTCCCGGGCGCAGGCCGGGTGCGGCGGCGGGGCTCGGGGCGGCCGGGAGCGGGCCCGGGGTCCTCGGTGTGCGCGGGGTGCCGGACTTCAGCCTGCGGCCGCTGTACACGACGCAGGGCCCGGCCGCGGAGGCGTTCCGGCTCGCGGTCGCCGATCTGGCGCGGGTGCTGCGGCTCGTACCGGGATACGGCGAGGTGAACTGGCCGTCGATCGCCGCCGAGGTGCAGCCGCCGGTCCTCCAGGACGGGCACGAGAGCCCACTGTCGCTGCACATGCGGGCGCTGGAGGCGCTGCTGCGCAAGGGGCTTCCCGGGAGCGGGGAGCCGGGGGCGCCCGAGCACGGGCTCCTTGAGCAGGCCCTGTTGGAGCAGGAGGCGGGGTACTGGGCCAGCGCCGCCGTCTCCGCCGGGCTCGGGGACGCCAACGGCACCGGCCCGCTGCTGCGCCGTGCCGTCGCCGCCGCCACCCTGTGCGGCGCCGCGGGCCGCGACGAGGCGCGCGCGACCCTGGCGCGGCTGCCGCACGCGGGCCCCGTGCCGGTGGACGAACTGGACGAGTGGCTGCGCCGCCTCTACCCCGCGGCGCAGGACCGGCACTGGGGCGGCCTGCACCCGGACCGGGTCGCCGAGTACCAGGCGTCCCAGGAGGTCGCCGACGACCCGGAGCTGCTGATCGCGCTGCTCACCGGGGCGTCCGACGAGCAGTGGACGACGGCCTTCACCGTGCTGACCCGGTCGGTGATCACGCACACCAACGAGGGGCGCCCCGAGCGAGCGCGCACCGTGCTCGGCCTGCTCGGCCGCGCCCTGGACGAGGTGCCGGTGAGCACGGCGGCGCTGCGGGCGTGCCTGGACACGCTGCCGCGCCAGTCCCATGTCCTCACGCGGTTCGCGGTGCGCGTCGCCGAGCAGCTGGTGGGGAGCTACGCGAGCGCCCCCGGGACCGGCACCGCGGGCGGCCCCGGCGGCCCCAGTGACGTCGAACGCGCCCGCGACCAGCACCACTTGGCGCGCTGCCTCGGTGAACTCGCCCGCTGGGAGGAGGCCCTGCAGGCCGCGCAGAGCGCCCTCGGCCTGCGGCGGCGGCTCACGGAGGCGGACCCCCGTACGCACGAGGCGGACCTCGCGGCCACGTACGACCTGTGCGCCTGGTGCCTGGCCGGGATCGAGGAGCTGGAGCGGGCGCACCAGCTCATCGGGCGCGCCCTCGCCATCCAGCGGCGCCTGGACCGGGACCGGCCCGAGCGGTACCGCAGCGCTCTGGTCGAGTTCCTGCGCACGGCCGCCGCCATCGAGTGGCGGCGCGGCGACCGCGAGGGCTCCAACCGGCACAGCGACGAGGCCGCCGACCTCAGCCGCTGGCTGCAGAGCACCCAGCCCGGCGAGCACCTCAACCTGCTCATCGGCTCCCTGAACGGGCAGAGCATCGGCTACTGGAACGACGGCCGCTACACGGAGGCGACCCGCGTCACCGCCGAGTCCCTGCGCATCCTCGACGAGCAGGTCGCCGTCAACCGGGACGCGTACGCGCCGTTCCTCGCCGAGGCCCTCCTCTCCCAGGCCCTCAACTTCGACCAGGCGGGCCGCTACGAGGAGGCCGTCGACCTGGCGCGCCGCTCCGTCGACCTGCGCCGCTCCCTGGCCGCCGACCTGCCCGACCGGCACGGCTTCGCGCTCGGGGAGGCGCTGCACAACCTCGCGTGGATCGAGTACGACGCGGGGCGGCGGGAGTCGGCCGTCCGCTGGATGCGGGAGGCCGTCGAGGTGCGCGGGTCGCTCGACGCGCACACGCCGCGCTTCCGGCACGCCCGCGACCACAGCAGGTCCCTGCACGCGCTCGCCGACATGCTCGCCGAGCAGGACGCCGGCCTCGACGAGGCGGTGACCGCCCTGGAGCGGGCCCTGGACATCCGCCGCCACCCGGGCCCGCACGGCGTCAATCCGAACGTCGCCGTCGCCGACACCCTCATCGACCTCGGCCGCCTGCGGCGACGGCGCGGCCAGCTGCCCGCCGCGGACCGCGACGCCGAGCTGGCCGGGGCGGTGCGGGACCTCCAGGAGTGCGTGGCGCTGCGCCGCGACCTGGCCGCCGAGGACCCGGCGGAGCACCGGGGCGACCTGTGCGACGCCCTGCTCGCCCTCGCCGGCGTCTACGAACTCGCGGGCAAGGACGTCGCCCACCGGGTGCTGCTGCGCGAGGCCCTGCCCGTCGCGCGCGCCCTCGCCGCCGCCGACGAGGCCTGGCGGCCCGACCTGGCCGCGTGCCTGTCGGACCTGGCCTGGGAGTACGTGTGGACGCGGCGCGCCCCCGAGGGCCTGGACCTCCTGACGGAGGCCGTCGCGGTCCTGGACGCGCTGCCCGCCGGGCGCCGCGAGGCCCTGGCGGCCGCCCTCGGCAGCCATCTGGTGCGGCTGCGCATGGCCCAGACGGAGCTGGGGCTGCACACGGCGGCGGCGGGCACGGCGGAGCGGATCGTGGCGGAGCTGCGGAGCAGGGAGGCGCGGCGGCTCGCGGAGGAGCGGTCGGCCGCGGAGGAGTGGCGCCGGGCGGAGCAGCTGCGGCGGGCCGAAGGGACTCCCCCGGGCGCCCCCGACGTCCCCGAGCCCGTCCCGGGCCACTCCCTCGCCCCGTCCCTCGGCGCGGCGCTGGTCGCGCTCGGCCTCGCGTACGCCCGCACCGGCCGGCACGCCGACGCCCTCCGGCAGGCCGCGGACGGCATGGCGCTCGTCCGTGCGCACGCGGCCGGGGAGTCGACGGCCTGGCTGGCCGAGGCCCTGGGCACGCACGCCCGGACGTTCCTGGTGTGCGCCCGCGCCACCGGCCGCCGAGGCGCCGCCGAGGCCGCCCTCGCTCCGGCACGTGAGGCGGTGGACCTGCTGCGCCGGGCGTGGCTCACCGACCAGGAGACGCACGCGCTCGGCCTGCGGGACGCGGTGCTCTGCCTCGCCGACGTCTACGCCCAGCTGGGCCGCGAGGACGAGGCCCGCTACGTACGGGGACACCTGGCGGCCCCGCCACGGCCCCGCGCCCCGGAGTCCCACACCTCACGAAACCGAATGTCCCGGACATCCCAGACAGGAGTCACCGCCCCATGACCACGGACCGGGCCCAGCTGATCGACGAGGAGCAGCGCGCGCCGCTGGCGTTCAGCAGTCTGCCGAAGTTCGTCTCCGACTACCTCGCGCTGATCATCCAGCGCCGCACGGACGACGGCAGTCACCTCTGGTGTCCGTCCTGGTGGGCGCACCCGGAGGCGATCGCCAGGCTCGCCGCGCTGTGGCGCGCCTTCGAGTACCTGCGGTCCGATCCGGCGCTCGGCCTGTCCAACTGGTGGCTGCACCACGCCGACCCCCACCTCGCGGTGCTGCTCAGTCCGACCGGTCCTTTCCACGCCTGCGCGCAGGGGCACCGGGCGGGCGACGAGCGGCTGCCCCTGGACCGGATGCCCGCGGGCCTGATGGACGACCCGGTGTTCACGGTCCTGGTGGGCGACCCCTTCGCCATGTGAGTGGATCTTCATTGGGCCGTTAGGATTTCGACCATGGCGGCCACTGGATCCGAGAAGCAGGGGGCGAACGACGTGCAGTCGTACTACGTCTCGACTCCCATTTACTACGTCAACGACGCTCCTCACCTGGGCCACGCCTACACGACCGTCGCAGGCGACGTGCTCACGCGCTGGCACCGTCAGCGCGGCGAGAAGGTGTGGTACCTCACCGGCACGGACGAGCACGGTCAGAAGATCATGCGCACCGCCGAGGCGAACGGGGTCTCCCCGCAGGAGTGGTGCGACAAGCTCGTCGAGGAGGCCTGGCGGCCCCTCTGGGAGCACCTGAACATCGCCAACGACGACTTCATCCGTACGACGGAGAAGCGGCACACGGACCGGGTGCAGGAGTTCGTCCAGGATCTCTACGACAAGGGCGAGATCTACAAGGGCGGCTACGAGGGTCCGTACTGCGTCGGCTGTGAGGAGTACAAGCTCCCCGGCGAGCTCCTCGACGGCGAGGGCGAGTACGCGGGCGAGAAGCTCTGCCCGATCCACAAGAAGCCGGTGGAGCTGCTCAGCGAGGAGAACTACTTCTTCAAGCTGAGCGAGTACACCGAGCGGCTCCTCGCGCACTACGAGGCGAACCCGGGCTTCATCCAGCCCGAGTCGGCGCGCAACGAGGTCGTGAACTTCGTCAAGCAGGGGCTTCAGGACCTTTCGATCTCCCGCTCGACCTTCGACTGGGGCGTCCCGGTCCCGTGGGACACCAAGCACGTCATCTACGTCTGGGTCGACGCGCTCCTGAACTACGCGACGGCCGTCGGGTACAACGAGAACCCGGCCAAGTTCGACGGCACCTTCCCCGCGAACGTGCACCTCGTCGGCAAGGACATCCTGCGCTTCCACGCGGTGATCTGGCCCGCGATGCTGATGGCGCAGGGCCTGCCGCTGCCCGGCAAGGTCGCCGCCAACGGCTGGCTGATGGTCGGCGGCGAGAAGATGTCCAAGTCGAACCTGACCGGCATCAAGCCGCAGGACCTGACGTCCCACTTCGGCGTGGACGCCTACCGCTGGTACTTCCTGCGGGCCATCGCCTTCGGCCAGGACGGCTCGTTCTCCTGGGAGGACTTCACCGCCCGCTACACCAGCGAGCTGGCCAACGACTACGGCAACCTCGCGTCCCGCGTCGCCGCCATGGTCGGCAAGTACTTCGGCGGCGCCCTGCCGGCCGACGAGGCGCCCGGCGCGGCCGAGCAGGCGGTCCGCGATGGCCTGGCCAAGGCGGTCGCGGAGGCCGACCGGAAGGTCGGCGACGACCTGGACTTCCAGGGCGGCATCCTCGCCGTCTTCGACTTCGTGAAGCAGGTCAACGGCTACATCACGGAGCAGGAGCCGTGGAAGGTCGCCAAGGACGACTCCCCGGAGGGCCGCGCCCGCCTGGCGACGATCCTCTACACGGCCGCCGAGTCCCTGCGCGCCGTCGCGGTGCTCCTGAACCCCGTCATGCCCGAGACCTCCCAGCAGCTCTGGGACTCCCTCGGCGCCGAGGCCCCGCTCGGCACGCTCGCCGACCAGCGGGTCCAGGACGCGGGCACGTGGGGGCAGCTCCCGGCCGGAGCCACGGTCACCAAGGGCGCGGTGCTGTTCCCGCGTCTGGAGGAGCCGAAGAAGGACGCGTGAGTCCTTCCCGTACGTGAGCGAGGGCCCCGGAACCCGGGTGGTTCCGGGGCCCTCGTTCATGTCCGGGGCGGGGGCCTGCGGTCGGCGGCGAGGCGGGCCGCACGCACGGCGCGGCGCAGGCGGGCACTCCGACCGCACTCGGCGCCTCCGGTGCACGCGGAGCAGTCGTCGAGGTGGCGCAGGTGGATGCGGTACAACTCGTCCGCGCGTGAGGTCGCGTGGTCGGTGGCGGTCATGACTCGGCCGCCTTCAGCGTGTCGGCGGTGGACAGCAGCGCGGCCAGGTGCGCGGGATCGCAGAGCTGTCCGCGGCGCTGTGGCTCCACGGCCCAGTAGGTGACCGGTGAGACCTGTCGGCCGAGCCGTGGGACGGCCAGGTGGATGCCGGTGCGGAGGCGGTCCTCAGGTCCCTCCCACTGCGCGTCGGGGGCGACGAGGACGTAGTACAGGCCGCTGCCGGTCCGGACGTCGCGGACGACGGGGCCGCCCAGCCAGTTACGCTCCGGGCCGGTCCATGTGCTGACGTCTCGCCCATGTCGACTCCCTTGTGGTCGGGCATGCCCCGGGGGCCGGTCGTACGGACACCAGGGCTCTGTCCAACTCATGGAATCGTATGGCTACACAGGGTGACAGGGATGGAGCGTCCTGGTTTCGCGACGTTAATCGACGATTCCCAGGAACTCCGCCAACGGCCGCAGGCCCACGGGGTGGTTGGGGAGTGACCAGAGGTCGCGCACGATGGCCACGGCCAACGTGTGATGCCGCATCCACGTGGGCGCCGCCCGGCGCAGAGACTCCAGGGTTCGCACCGCTCCGGCGGCGTCCCCCACATCCGTATGAGCCCTGGCCACGTCGAGCAGGAGCCACGTCCGCCACGACGGCGGCGTGTCCTTCGACAGCCGCATGCCCTCGGCCAGCTTCAACGCGTCCTCCGGGCGCCCGTACTGGACGGCGAGGCGGACTCGTTCGATGCGGACCGACGACGGGCTGAAGACGCTGACCATGCGGTTGTCTCCCCCCTCGGGCAGCTTCGAGACCCTGGCGGCCTCCTTCTCCGCCGTCGCCATCATGACCGCCGCCCGCTCGTAGTCACCACTGCGCGCGGCGGACGTGGCGGCGCTCATGGTCAGCGCGCCCCACACCTTCAGGCCGTCGGCGGTCCCGGTGCGGCCCGCTTCCGTCATGTCACCGGCGGCGCGCAGCGCGATGCCCAGCGCATCCTCCAGGCGCCCCTGCCTCTGGTAGGTCCACGCCATGGAGTTCACGATCATCGGCAGGAGCAGCGGGTCGGAGGACTGCCCCGCCGCTTCTGTCGCCCGCTCCAGGCTGATGAGGGCCAGATCGGTCTTGCCCATCCGCACGGCGACGTGCCCGGCGAGCTGAAGTACCTTGCCCAGGGCCGCGAACCCGGACCCGCGCCCCACGGAGTCGCCCGCCGCCGCGGCGGAGCGCGCATCCGCGATCAGATCCGGCAGCGCCTTCATCACCGTGTCGAACTCGGCGGCGTGGTACTGCGTCCAGCCGTCCGCGATCTGCTCGCGCAGCCTCGCCGACGAGAAACCGGGCCCCGGCGGCTCCGGCTCCGGCCCCCAGAGCGCGGGCATGATGGCACGACGCACCGCCACGAAACGCGGTCCGTCGTTCTCGCCCGTTGAGGCGACCGCAGGCGGGTCCCCCAGCAGCGTGGTCAGCTCCACGCCGAGGCCGTTCGCCAGCGCGTGCAGCGTGGGCAGGCGAGCCGAGTGCTTCCGGCCTTGTTCGAGCTGGCGGATCACGTCGACTGATACGTTCGAACGTTCCGCCAGTTCTTCCTGCTTCAGCGAAGCCAGGCGGCGCAGGCGGCGGAGAGTTCGGCCCAGCTCTTCGGTTGCCACGCTGACACCGTACGCCGCCCAGGCTGCGAGGGAGGACCAACGTGAAGACCAACTCCGGACTTGACCTGCGGCACTGCGGCCACGCGCACGCGACGGCGATCCGTGAACTTCTCCTGGACGTCCACGACGAGGTGTACGAAGGCACGGACGACCCGCTCGCCCCGAGGGAGGCCTTCGCCAGGTTCGTCGACAGTTGGAGCGGCAAGGAGGACTTCGCGTGCGTCGTCGCCTACGACCGGGAGCAGCCCGTCGGCTATGCGTACGGCGCCCCGCTCACTCCTGTCACGACGTGGTGGAAGCGGGTCGTGCCTTCCCTGTCTGCGGAGTTCACGGCGGAGACGGGTGCGCGGACCTTCGCCCTGTCGGAACTGATGGTGCGTGCGCCGTGGCGCGGTACGGGTGCCTCGCGGCTGATCCACGACGAGTTGCTGCGTGCGCGCATCGAGAACCGGGTGACCCTGCTCGTGCACGTGGATCACGTGAAGGTGCGCGCCCTGTACGAGAGTTGGGGATACGAGGCCGTGGGTGAGGTGGTCCCGACGTTCCTGGGGGCGCCCACCCTCTGCGCGATGGTGCTGGCCCGCTGACCTGGCCCAGGGCGCTCCTCGGACGGGACGGCGCGGGCCGGAAAGCTCGCGCGCGGGTGCTCAGGCGTACGACCCCACCAGTCGCGCCAACTGCCGCCCCGCCGCCCGCAAGGGCTCCTCGCTGCGGGCGACCTGGGCCGTGACCTCGGCGCCCTCCAGGGCGCTGATGACGGTCGTCGCGACCTCGCGGGCGTCCTCGTGGGCGAAGCCGGAGGCGAGGAGCTTCTCCTCCACGATCCGCTCCCAGCCGAGCAGCGCCTCCGCGCACACCCGCTGGATCTCGGAGTCCGAGCCGAGGGTCTCCAGGGCGGCGGCGGTGACGGGGCAGCCGTCGGTCCAGCCGGACTCCCGCAGGCCGACGGCCAGTTCGGCGGCGCAGGCCTCGACGGCGGCGCCGGGGTCGGCCTCGGCGGCCATGGCGGCGCGCAGCACCGCCGCGAACTCCTCGTCGCTGTACTTGATCGCGGCGACGGCGACGGCCGCCTTGCCGCCGGGGAAGAAGTGGTAGACGGAGCCGAGCGTGGCCTCCGCCTCGGTGGCGATCTGCTTGATGCCGGTGCCGACGTAGCCCTGGCGCTGGATGAGCCGCGCGGCGACGGTGACGATGCGCTCGCGGGTGCCGGGGCTCGCGGCGGCGCCCGCCCCCGCGCGGGCGGGCTTCCGGCCTGCGGCGGCGGGCTTCTGACTGACGGCGGCGGCCTTCTGACTCATGGCCCCCACTCTACCCACCCACTAAGTAGAGCGTTCGTTCTAGGCCTGTGCTACGTTTTCGGCGAGCGCTAAATAGAGCGCTCGTTTTAGTCGCTCCGCGTACACACAGGAGACATCCATGTCACGCTCGATCACCGTCATCGGACTCGGCCCCATGGGTCAGGCCATGGCTTCCGCGTATCTGGACCGGGGCTACGAGGTCACCGTCTGGAACCGCACCCCCTCCCGCGCCGACGCCCTCGTGGCGCGCGGCGCGAAGCTGGCGGAGACCGTCGAACAGGCCCTCACCGCCCATGAGTTGGTGATCCTCAGCCTGATCGACTACGACGCGATGCACACGGCCTTCAAGGGCGCGGAGCACGCCGTCGCGGGCCGGGTCCTGGTGAACCTCAGCTCGGACGTGCCGGAGAAGGCGCGCGCGGCGGCCCGCTGGGTGGAGGAGCTCGGCGGCACGCACCTCACGGGCGGGGTGCTGTCCCCGCCGCCGGGCATCGGCAGCCCGGACATGTCGACGTTCTACAGCGGCCCGCGCGAGGCGTACGAGAAGTTCCGCGCGGACCTGGAGGTCATCACCGGCAAGACGGACTACCGGGGCGACGACCCGGGCCTTGCCGCCCTCATGTACCAGCTGAACATGGTCATCTTCTGGCCCGCGATGCTCGCGTACTGGCAGGCCGTCGCGCTCGCCGACGCGCACGGCATCAGCGCGTCGGAGATCGCCCCGTACGCGACCGAGAACTACGCGGGCATGGGCCAGTTCATCGACTTCTACGCGCCCCGCATCGACGCCGGGAACCACGCGGGCGACGTGGACCGCATCTCGATGGGCGTCGCCAGCATGGAGCACGTCGTCCACACGAACGCCGACGCGGGTGTGGACACGGCTTTCCCGGAGGCGGTCCTCGCCGCGTTCCGCCGGGGCGCGGCGGCGGGCCACGGGGCGGACAGCTTCAGCAGGCTGGTGGAACTGATCCGGAAGGGGGCCTGACGGGCGGGCCGGACAGCCCTTACACCACGCAGAACTCGTTGCCCTCCGGGTCGGCCATCACCACGTGGTCGGGCCTGCCGTCGAGCTCGTGCTCACCGACGACCGACGCCCCGGCGGCGGTGAGCCGCGCCACCGCCGCCGTGACCAGCGGCCACCGCACCTCCCACGGCGTCTCACGGCCACCGCCCACCCGCAGGTCGAGGTGGACACGGTTCTTGACGACCTTGCCCTCGGGGACCTTGAGGAAGGAGATCGAGGGCCTCCGCCCGTCCGGATCGGCCAGATAGGCCCCCTCGTCCCACTCCTCCTCGGGCACGCCGTGCCGCTCCAGCCACTCCTCCCAACTGGCGAACCCGGCGGGCGGCGGCTTCTCGACGTAACCGAGGGCGAGGGCCCAGAACCGGGCGAGTTCGCCAGGGTGGGCACAGTCGAAGGTGAGGGTCCAAGGGGTGCTGGTCATGGGCCCGTTCCTACCACTCCGCTGTGACAGTCGCCCCGACCGGCGATCGCGCCCGTGCCCCTCACGGCACCCGAGGTGTGGTCGCGCCTGCTCACAGCTCCTTCGCCAGGCGACGGATGAAGTCCCGCGACCGCGCCGGATCGAGGGACGCCGACTTCGCCCTCCTGAAGAGGGCCCGGAAGAGGGCCAGTTGGGGCTCCGCGTCCAGGAAGGCGCCGCCGTGGGGCTCGTCTCGCTTGGCGGTGTCGAGCGGGGGGACGGGGCCGCCGAGGTAGAGGGCCGCCGCGTTGGCGCCGGCGAAGCCGTCGACGTCGAAGGGGATGACGCGGACCGTGACGTTGGGGCGCTCGGACTGGCGCAGGATGCGGAGCAGCTGGGCGCGGGCCACCTGACGGTCGGCCACGCGGGTGCGCAGGACGGACTCGTGCAGGACGGCCTCGTACGGCACCGCGCCGGGGCGTTCGAGGGCGACGCGCCGGCCCAGGCAGTGGGCGACCATCGGCTCCAGCTCGCCCGCGGGGATGTCGGGGGCGGGGTAGGCGAGGACGGCGCGGGCGTAGTCCTCGGTCTGGAGGATGCCGGGGACATGGGCGGTGGCGGTCACGTGCAGGAAGGTGGCGTGGTGCTCCAGCTCGGCGAGGTCGAGGAAGGCGGGCGGTAAGACGCCCCGGTACTCCTCCCACCAGCCACGGGTGCGGTCCTTCGCCATGCCCACCAGGCCCTCGACCAGGCCGGGGTCGGCGCAGGCGTAGTGGGCGGCGAGCCTGCGCACCCGCGCCTCGCTCACGCCCGCGATGCCCGCCTCCATCTGGCTCATCTGGGCCGACGTCGAACCGAGGAGCTCCGCCACCTCGCGGGCGGTCATCCCGGCGGCGTCCCGCAGCCTGCGCAGCTCCGTACCGAGGCGTACCTGCCGGGCGGTGGGCCGATTCCTCGGCGGCATGTGCGACCTACCCCTCAACGGTGTTCGCCCGAGGGCGTGTTGACGCCCCTCTTTCGGGGGCAGGTTACGCGAACGTGTTGCCGTGGCAGAAATTACTGCCCTACCTTCAGTGATGAAGCGAGCACCCACAGCTACCACCCCCGGGTCCGGAAGTGCACCGCGTCGCCCCGCCACAGCGGGCACCGGCAGGCCACCACCCCGAGAGAGTCGATCTCCCCCAACTCCTCATCGACCCAACGGAGTTACGCATGACCGAGAGCTGCGACCCCGGCGACGACTTCGACCATTTCCCCGCTTCCGCCCCCGCTCCCCGGCCCACCCGCGCCCCCTCCCCGGCCCTCTCCCGAGCCCCCTGGCAGTACACCCTCCACATCCCCAACGACCTCCGCGCCGTCACTGTCTGTCGTCATACGCTCGGCCTGATCCTTGCCGCCCACGGCCTGCGGCACCTCGCCGACTCCGCGGAGCTGGTCGCGACGGAGCTGGTGGCCAACGCCGTGACGCACACGAAGGGCCCCGCCGCGCTGCACCTGCACTGGTCCTGCGGCATCCTGCGCATCGAGGTCTGGGACGCCGACCCCACCCCGCCCGAGCCCCCGGCGCCCCCGGCCAGGGATCTGGTCCTGGCGGAGGCGGGGCGCGGCCTCGCCCTGGTCAGGGGCTGCGCGGACGGCTGGGGCTGGTATCACCTGGGCGACGCTCACCTGCCCGGCGGGGAAGGCAAGTTCGTCTGGTGCGAGCTGGCCGAGGCCGCGTGAGGGCGTGCCCCGAGCAGCGCCCACGCCACGCACGCCGCGCCCGCCAGGATCCCGAAGCCGACGAGCAGCGCGCCGGTGTAACCGTGCACCGAGGCCGCCGTCGGGGTCGCGTCACGGTGCTCGGCCAGATAGGCGCCCGTCGCGCTGGACGCGATCGTGTTGAGCAGGGCCGTGCCGAGTGCGGCTCCCAACTGCTGCGCGGCGTTGTACGCGGCCGACGCGGCGCCGATGTCGTGGCCCCGCATCCCGGCGGTCGCCAGGCTCGCCGTCGGCGGCAGGACGCAGCCGAGGCCGAGGCCGGTGAGGGTCAGCGCCGGGACCAGGTACAGCCAGAAGACGTGCCCGCTGTCCGCAGTGAGGCGGGTGAGCCAGAACATCCCCGCGGCCGCCGCGAGCAGGCCCGGGACGACCAGGGCCACCGGCCGCGCCCTGCCGTGCAGCTTGCCCGCGACGAACGTCGCCCCGACCAGGGCCGCGAGCGCGTTGACGATCAGCGTCAGGCCCGCCTCCACCGGCGAGTAGCCGAGCACCGTCTGCGTGTAGTAGCTCATGAAGAGGTAGCAGCCGAACATCGCGACGAACAGCAGCGTGACCGCGAGGAACGCGCCCGCCCGCGCCCGGTGCGCCAGGATCCGCGGCGGCAACAACGGCCGCGGCGCCCGCAGTTCCACGGCGACGAACGTCCCGAGGAGCACCGCGCCGACACCGAGCAGCGCCAGCACCCGCCCCGAGCCCCACCCGTGCGGCTCCGCCTCGCTGAACGCGTACACCACTGCCCCGAAGCCCCCGGCGCTCAGCAGCGCGCCCGGCACGTCGAGGCGGCCGCCGCCCGCCGGACGGTCCCTCGGCACGAACACCGCCCCGGCCACGGCGAGCAGCGCCAACGGCACGTTCACATACAGGCACCACCGCCAACTCGCGTACTCCGTGAGCAGTCCGCCCGCCACCAGGCCCACCGCCGAGCCCGCCGCGCCGACGGCCGCGAAGACGCCGAACGCCCGGCCCCGGGCACGCGGCTCCGTGAACGTGATCGTCAGGAGGGAGAGGCCGGCGGGCGCGAGCAGCGCCGCGAACACGCCTTGCAGCGCGCGGGCCCCGAACAGCATCCCCGGATCCGCCGCCGCCCCGCCCAGCGCCGACGCGGCGGCGAATCCGGCCAGGCCGACGACGAACGTACGGCGGTGTCCGAGCGCCCCACTGATCCGGCCACCGATGAGGAGCAGGCCGCCGAAGGCGAGGGCGTAGGCCGTGACGGCCCACTGGCGGCTCGCGTCCGACATGTCGAGGGCGCTCTGCGCGGACGGCAGCGCGATGTTCACGATCGTCCCGTCCAGGACGACCAGGAGCTGCGCGGCGCTCACCGCGAGCAGCGTCCACCGGTGTGTGCTTCGTTCGGAGTCGGAGGGGGGACCGTGCACCTGTTCCGTGTCTGCGGCAGTCATGGATTCAAGTGTTTCGTTGAAGGACTTCCGGAGACTTCGGACGGCCGGGAGCGGGGAAGGGCGGCCTCGTGGCGGCCGGGGAGCCGGGAAAGTCTCAAGCCGGGGTGCGGGCGAGGGGCGGAACGGGGCGGCTGCGGGGGGGGCGCGGGGCAGCCGTGGGGCGGAGCCCCGGGCCCTGGACGGGCGGTGCCCACGCGCTGGCTGGATATATACGCTCCAAGTGAGCTGTTGATCACTTCGTGACCGGTCTCACTTCGCCTTCACTCCGGCGCACGTAGGCTTCACAGTATGGCCACGAATCCCGCTTCCGAGAGTCGGCGAGCCTCGCGCACCGCCGACGAGGTGAACGAGGAGATCCGTGCGCTGTGGCTGCGCTGCGGCGGGCGGTTGAGCACCGAGCAGCGGCGCGAGTACCAACGCCTGGTGACGGAGTGGGCGACGGCGGAGGCGGAGAGTCACACCTCCGCGAGGCGCCACGGCTCACCGACCCGAGCGGCCTGACGGCTCGGGATCAGTCCGTCCCGCTCGGGATCAGTCCATCCCGCTCCGGATCAGTCCATCCCGCTCGGGATCAGTCCGTCCGCTCGGGCGCGGGACTGGCAGATGTCGTGGCCGATGAGGGAGAAGTCGTTGCCGGTCGGCCCGGCCTCGTTGGTCGACGGGGGCGTGAACTTCCCGGACAGCCAAGGGGCCCGCGACCGCGTCAGCGGTCCGGGCCCCTACTGCCGTATGCCGGAGGCTACTTGGCGTCCTGCTCACCCTTGCCGGAGGCAACCGGCTTGCGCAGGGCGATGTTCAGCTCCTTGAGGCGGGACTCCTCCAGCTCGGTGGGGGCGCCCATCATCAGGTCCTGGGCGTTGCCGTTGAGCGGGAAGGCGATCGTCTCGCGGATGTTCGGCTCGTCGGCGAGCAGCATCACGATGCGGTCGACGCCGGGGGCGATGCCGCCGTGCGGCGGGGCGCCGAGGCGGAAGGCGCGCAGCATGCCCGCGAACTCCTGCTCGACGGTCTCCGCCTCGTAGCCCGCGATCTCGAAGGCCTTCAGCATGACCTCGGGCTCGTGGTTGCGGATGGCGCCGGAGGACAGCTCGATGCCGTTGCAGACGATGTCGTACTGCCAGGCCAGGATGTCGAGCGGGTCCTTCTCCTCCAGGTCCTTCATGCCGCCCTGGGGCATGGAGAAGGGGTTGTGGGAGAAGTCGATGCGACCCGTCTCCTCGTCCTTCTCGTACATCGGGAAGTCGACGATCCAGCAGAACCGGAAGACGTTCTCCTCGAAGTGCCCGGCCCGCTTGGCGGCCTCGACGCGCACCGCGCTCATGATCTTGGAGACCTCGTCGAACTCGCCCGCGCCGAAGAAGACGGCGTGGCCGGGCGCCAGGGAGAGGCGCTTGGTGAGCTCCTCGACGTCGCCCTCGGTGAGGAACTTCGCGATCGGTCCTGTCAGCGAGCCGTCCTCGGCGACGCGCACCCAGGCCAGGCCCTTCGCGCCGTGCTCGACCGCGTACTCACCGAGGCCGTCGAAGAACTTGCGGGACTGCCCGGCGGTGTCCGGCACCGGCAGGGCGCGCACGTGCTTGCCCGCGAACGCCTTGAACTCGGAGTCGGCGAACACGTCCGTGATGTCGACGAGTTCGAGCTTGGCGCGCAGGTCCGGCTTGTCGTTGCCGTACTTCAGCATCGACTCGCGGAACGGGATGCGCGGGAAGGGCGACGTCACCTCGCGGCCGTTGCCGAACTCCGTGAAGAGCTCCGTCATCAGCTTCTCGATGGGCTGGAAGACGTCCTCCTGCTCGACGAAGGACATCTCCACGTCGAGCTGGTAGAACTCGCCCGGCGAGCGGTCCGCGCGGGCGTCCTCGTCGCGGAAGCAGGGCGCGATCTGGAAGTACCGGTCGAAGCCGGAGATCATCAGGAGCTGCTTGAACTGCTGCGGGGCCTGCGGCAGGGCGTAGAACTTGCCCGGGTTCAGGCGGGAGGGGACGACGAAGTCACGGGCGCCCTCGGGGGAGGTCGCGGTGAGGATCGGCGTCGCCATCTCGTTGAAGCCGAGGGCCACCATCTTCGAGCGGATCGAGGCGATCACGGCGGAGCGCAGCATGATGTTGCGGTGCATGCGCTCGCGGCGCAGGTCCAGGAAGCGGTACTCCAGGCGCCGCTCCTCGTTGACCCCGTCCTCCGCGTTGATCGTGAAGGGCAGCGGGGCGGCCGCGCCGAGCACCTCGACCTCGGCGGCCTCGATCTCGATCTCGCCGGTGGGCAGCTCCGGGTTCACGTTCTCGGCGCCGCGCGAGACGACCTTGCCGTCGACGCGGACGACCGTCTCCTTGGAGAGCTTGTCCAGCGTCTCGGCGGCGGCGGTGCCGGGGCGGGCGACCAGCTGCGTGATTCCGTAGTGATCGCGGAGGTCGATGAAGAGGATGCCGCCCAGGTCGCGCCGATTGTGCAGCCATCCGCTCAGCCGGACGTCGGTGCCGACGTCAGAGGCGCGGAGCTCACCGCACGTGTGCGACCTGTACCGATGCATCGTCGTTCATCCAGTCTTTCGGAATCGGGGAGTGCCCGGCCGGGGGCCTGCCCCGGCGGGTATGAAGAAGGTGCTGGCAGTCAAGGCTACCGTCCGGTGGAAGATCACTTCCCCTCGTATTCGGGCGCCCCCCGGTGCCCCGTCCGGGCGGCGGGACCGCACCACCTCCGGGCCGGTGGGCACAAGGTGGCGGGCGGCGCTCAACTGTTCCTACAGTTGTTCAATGCGCACCGATGAGCCCCGCGAGCAGGTGGGGGACCCCTCCCTGCCTCCCCACGGGGACTTGCTCCCGCCCGTGAGCACCGTCCTCGCGGTCATCGCCACCGGCCTGTGGCGCTGGGACAACGCCACCGGGACCGTCACCCTCGACGCCGAGGCGGCCCGCCTGCTCGGGCTCCCGCCGCACGCCCAGACCACCACCGAGGCGGGCGTGCGCTCCCGCTTCCACCCCGTCGACTGGAACGAGATCCACGGCATCGTGCAGCTCGCCGTCGCCGAGGGCACCCTCGCCGAGGCCCGGCTGCGGATCATGGACGAGCAGGGCCGCCGCGTCCTGCGCACGGTGCGCAGCCGCACGAAGCCGATCGTGCACGAGGGCGGCAGCACCTACGAGCTGCTCGGCACCCTCCAGGAGGTCTCCGAGCCGTCCCCCGGCTCGGCCGCCCGCTCGCCCGTCACCGGGGACTGGCGCCGCTCGCGCGAGGCGTTCCTGCTCGACGCGGGCCGCGCGCTCGCGGAGGCACGGTCCACCAAGGAGGTCCTGCGGGTCGCCGCGGGCCTGTCCATGCCTGGCTTCTCGCCGGACGGGCTCGCCGTCTTCGGCGCCAAGGCCGACCGCCTCACCCTCATCGGCCACCACGGCCACCACGGCTACGGCCACGACGACCCGCTCGCCTCGATGCCGCTGGACACCGACTACCCGGCCGCGGAGGTCCTGCGCACCGGCCGCGCCGTCTATCTGTCGTCCCCGGCGGACTACCGCCGCCGCTACCCGACCGCCTGGCCGCTGGCCTCGCGCTTCGAGCGGCAGTCCTGGGCGTTCCTGCCGCTGGTCGTGGCGGGCCGCACGATAGGCGCGTGGATGGCGGCGTTCACCCACCCCGTGTCGTTCACGCCGGACGAGCGCTCCGTCCTGACGACGGTCGCGCGCATGCTGGCGCAGGCCCTGTCGCGGGCCGGGGTCGCGGAGTCCGAGCGGGAGCTGACCGAGGGCCTGCAGCGCTCCATGCTGCCGATGCTCGGCCCGGAGATCCCCGGCATGAGCGTCGCCGCGCGCTACGTACCGACGGGCGGGGGCCTTCAGGTCGGCGGCGACTGGTACGACGTGATCCCGCTGCCCAGCGGCCGCATCGCCTTCGTCATCGGCGACGTCCAGGGCCACGACGTGCGGGCCGCGGGTCTGATGGGGCAGCTGCGCATCGCCCTGCGCGCGTACGCCTCCGAGGGGCACCGCCCGGACGCGGTGCTGTCCCGCGCGACCCGCTTCCTGTCCGGCATCACGGACGGCATCGCCTACGGCTCGACGGACACCCGCGACGACCACGGGGGCGCGGCGGCCGACCCGCGCTTCGCGACGTGCCTGTACGTGGAGGCGGATCCGGCGACCGGGGTCCTGGAGATCGCCCGCGCGGGCCACCCCGAGCCCGTCATACGCATGAGTGACGGAACGGTTCTCCAGCGCCCCATCGCGGGCGGCCTCCCCCTCGGCATCGACCCGGACGCCGACTACCCGACGACCCGGCTCGTCCTCGACACCGGCGAGACCATGCTGATCTGCACGGACGGCCTCATCGAGACCGGCGGCCACGACCTGGAGACGGGCTGGCGGCGGATCCGCGAGATTCTGGAGCGGTACGAAGACGGCGCGGGCGGCGCGGGCGGCACGGCCGGCTCGTCCGGCGACGACGGCAGGGCCGACACGACCGGCGTCGACGGTACGGCTGAGGGAGCCGGGGCAGCCGACGCGAAGGGGGCGGACGCCGCAGGCGCGGGCGCCGCCGGGCCCGAGGGGCACGAGGGCTTCGGCGCCTACGAGGCCCCGCCGACCGGGGACGACAGCCTCGAAGCACTCGCCGACACCCTCGTCCAGGCCGTGCACGGACCGTCCTCGCACCACACCACGGGGCCGCTCGCCGACCGCCGCGAGGACGACATCGCCGTACTGCTGCTGCGCCGCACCGGCCGCACCGAGCAGCGCGCCCACACCCGCCGCACGATGCTGACCATCGCCCAGGCCGAGCCGGAGCGCGTCGCGGGGGCGCGCCAGCACCTGCGGGACCTGCTGCACGACTGGTCGGACGCCGAGCAGGTCGACTCGGCGGTCCTGCTGGTCTCCGAGATGATCACCAACGTCCTCGTGCACACCGACGGCGACGCGCTCCTGGTCGCCGAGGTCACCGGCGAGGCGGACTCGCGCAGGCTCCGGGTCGAGGTCGCCGACGGCAGCGACGACCTGCCCCACAAGCGGCACCCCGGTGAACTCGCCTCGTCCGGGCGGGGACTCGTCCTCATGGAGCTGCTCGCCGACCGGTGGGGGGTGGATCCGCGGGGCGAGGGCAAGAGCATCTGGTTCGAGCTCTACGAGGGCTCGGGGGACTCGCCGGGCGGTGCCCCGGAAGCCGGGGCGGGCGGGGACGTCGGCGGCGCCGACCCGGACGCCGCGCTGTAGCGGACGCGCAGCTCGGAGAGGACGCCGAAGGCGGCGGCCGTCAGCGGTACGGCGAGCAGCATCCCGATGATCCCGGCGACGGACGCCCCCGCGGTGATCGCCAGCATCACCACCGCCGGATGCATCTGCACGGTCCGGCTCTGGATCATCGGCTGCAGCACGTGCCCTTCGAGGACCTGCACGGCCAGGACGACGCCGAGCGCCCACAGCGCGATGACGGGGCCGCGGTCGGCGAGGGCGACGAGGACGGCGATGGCGCCCGAGAGGAACGCCCCCAGGTACGGGATGTAGGCGCCGACGAACACGAGCGCGCCGAGCCCCGCGGCGCCGGGCACCCGCAGGATCAGCAGGCCGACGGTGATGCACACGGCGTCGATGAGCGCGATGAACGTCGTACCGCGCATGAAGCCCTCGACGGCCGTGAAGGCGCGCCGCGCCATGGCCTCGACGGTGTCGGCACAGGACGCGGGCACCAGGGAGCGCAGCGCGCCCGCGGTCTTGTGCGAGTCGCGCAGGAAGAAGAAGACGAGCAGCAGCGCGAGCACGGCGGTCGCGATCATCTCGCCGACCACGCTGATCCCGCTCACCACCCCGGAGGCGGCGGTGCCGCCGAACTTCCCCAGCAGGTCCTTGGAGTTGGACGCGAGGTCGTCGAGCGAGGTGCCCGCCGCCCCGAAGTGCTTCGACAGGTCGGACGCGGCTTCCTTGAGGGACGAGATGATCTGGTCCCCGGTGTCGATGAGGGCCGCGACGACGATGTACGTGGCCCCGCCGACGACCGCGAGCACGGCGGCGCAGGTCAGGCCCGCCGCCAGCGAACGGTTCACCCGCATCCTCACCAGCCGCCGGTACAACGGCCCGAGCAGCGCCGTCCCGAGGAGCGCGAGCAGCACGGGCGTGACGGCCGTCTTGAACACCGTGCACAGCCACACACCGACCCCGGCCACACCGGCGACGAGCAGCAGGACCGCGCACCAGGCGGCCACGCGCCGCACGGCTTCGGGCAGAAGGGTATGCACGGCTCCACCCGAACACGGCCGTACGGCCCACGCAGCGGGGCGTAGGCCGTACGGACGGTGCCGGTCCGCGTGCCGCGGAGCCGCGTCACACCTCGCGGCGCCGGGGCACGTCCCGGCCACCGGGGTCACGTCCCGTGGAGCCGGGTCACATGCCGTGGAGCCGGGTCACATGCCGTGCACGGCGGGGACCGTCCCCAGCAGGCCCTTCTGGAAGTCCTCGAAGGCCTGCTGCAGCTCCGCGCGGGTGTTCATCACGAACGGCCCGTAGTGCGCCATGGGCTCCCGGATGGGCTGCCCGCCGAGCAGCACGACCTCCAGGTCGGGCGTGTGGGAGTCCTGCTTCTCGTCCGCCCGGAGGGTCAGCGAGCCACCGGCCCCGAAGACGGCGGTCTGCCCCAGCTGGACGGGCCGCCGCTCGGTGCCGACGGTGCCGCGCCCGGCGAGGACGTAGGCGAGCCCGTTGAAGTCCTCCCGCCAGGGCAGCGTGACCTCGGCACCGGGCCGCACGGTCGCGTGCACCATGGTGATCGGGGTGTGCGTGATGCCCGGGCCCTCGTGCCCGTCCAGCTCACCCGCGATGACCCGCAGCAGCGCGCCGCCGTCCCCGGTGGTCAGGAGCTGGACCTGGCCGCCGCGGATGTCCTGGTAGCGGGGGTCCATCATCTTGTCCTTGGCGGGCAGGTTCACCCACAGCTGGAGGCCGTGGAAGAGCCCGCCGGACATGACGAGGGATTCCGGCGGGGCCTCGATGTGCAGGAGGCCGGACCCGGCGGTCATCCACTGGGTGTCGCCGTTGCGGATGGTGCCGCCGCCACCGTTGGAGTCCTGGTGCACGAAGGTGCCGTCGATCAGGTACGTCACGGTCTCGAAGCCGCGGTGCGGGTGCCAGGGCGTGCCCTTGGGCTCCCCGGCCGCGTACTCCACCTCGCCCATCTGGTCCATCATGATGAACGGGTCGAGGTACTTGTAGTTGATCCCGGCGAAGGCGCGCCGCACCGGGAACCCTTCGCCCTCGAAGCCGCTCGGCGCGGTCGTCACGGCGAGCACGGGGCGCGCCACGGCGTCGGCCGGCGCGGTCACCTTGGGCAGGGTCAGCGGGTTGTCGACGGTCACTGCAGGCATGGGTGGGACCTCCTTGTACGCTCAGTTTAGTTGAACGTAGAACTTTCTGCCACCTGGAACACGGAACGCCCGGAGGGCATTCCCTCCGGGCGTTCCGGTGATCACTGGGGGCGGGGGCCTTGGCCGAAACCGTCAGCCGGGCCGAACCCCCGCGGCGCGGTCCGTCATCCGCGCGAAACGGTCCGTCATCCGTACATGCGGCGCATGGCGAAGTCGACCATCTGCTCGACGGCCTTCGCGTCGAACACCATGCGGTGCTCGCCCTCCATGTCGAGGACGAAGCCGTAGCCGGTCGGCAGCAGGTCGATGACCTCCGCGCCGGTGATCACGAAGTACTTGGAGTCCTTGCCGGCGTACCGGCGCAGCTCCTTGAGCGTCGTGAACATCGGGATGACCGGCTGCTGGGTGTTGTGCAGCGCGAGGAAGCCGGGGTTGTCGCCGCGCGGGCAGTACACCTTCGAGGTCGCGAAGACCTGCTGGAAGTCCTCGGCGGACATCGAGCCCGTGGTGAACGCGCGCACCGCGTCCGCGAGGGACGGCGGCGAGGGCTCCGGGTACAGCGGGGGCTGCTGGCCGTAACCACCGGGCGTCTGCGCTTGCGGCGGCGGCTGTTGCGGCGGGACGTACCCCTGCCCGACACCCGCGTGCTGGTCGTAGCCGTACATGCGGGTCAGCGTACCGATTCCGGCGGGGGCGCCGTACGCGGACGCCGGTTCCACGGGACCCCGGACACCCCACGACCCGGCCTCCCCCGGGCCGCCCCCTCGCCGAGGGATCGAGGCAGGGGGCACGGCCCCGGCCGACGGCACGTCTGCCGCCAGGGCTGGTGCGACCTGCGGCGGAACTTTATGTAGTGGTCGCTAGACAAAGAGCCGAGGGGGCGGCTATCGTTTTTGTAGCGAGGACTACAGATGCTCGACCCGAGGGGGACCCCGACATGGCCGCAGGCGTAGGCACGAAGACGCGCACGACCAGGGCGACATACGCCCGGACCACCGCCGGAGAGGGCCCCGCCCTGCTCCTGGCGCACGGCGCGGGCGGCTCCGTGGAGGCCAATTTCGGGCCGGTCCTGCCGGCGCTGGCGGCGACCCACAGAGCCGTGGCCGTCGACTACCCGGGGTCGGGCAAGACACCCCGCGCCAAGGAGCCCCTCACCCTGGACACCCTCGCGGACGAGCTGATCGCGGCGGCCGACGCGGAGGGCGCGGACACCTTCGCCCTGGCGGGGTATTCGCTGGGCACCGCGGTGGCCGTCCGCACGGCGGCCCGCCACCCGGACCGGGTGAAGGCCCTGGTCCTGACGGCCCCCTTCGCCCGCCCCGACACCCGCATGACCCTGGCCGCCCAGGTCTGGCACCACCTGGCCTCGTCCCGCGACCGGGACGAGCTGGCCCGCTTCCTGCTCCCGCTCGCCCTGAGCCCCGAGGTCCTGGACGCACTGCCCCCGGATCAGCTCGCGGCGACCCTGCGGGGCACGGCGGAGTCGGTCCCGGAGGGCACCCCGGACCACGTGGACCTGGTCCTCCGCACGGACGTCCGCGCGGACCTGGCCGCCGTCACGGCCCCGACGCTGGTCATCACGACCACGCGGGACCAGCTCGTCCCGCCCCGCGTCCAGCGCGAGGTCGCGGCCGGTATCAGGGGCGCCCGCGTGGCCGGGATGGACACCGGCCACCTCCCCTTCGCCGAGCGGCCCGCCCAGTGGCAGCGCCTGATCACCGACTTCCTGGCCGAGACGGAGACCGGGACGCGGACGGCATCCGGGGCCCCGACCGGAAGCAGGCCCACCGACAGGCCCACCGAATAGACCCTGCTCACACTTGGGCCATCAGGGGTTGCCTCTTATTACCGACGGGTAGCATCATGGTCAACGACTAGCTACTTACTGGTACGCCTACGAGGATTCCAGCCTCCCAAGCCACTTACGGAGCCGTCGCCATGGGGCACTACAAGTCGAATCTCCGCGACATCGAGTTCAACCTCTTCGAGGTGCTCGGCCGCGACAAGCTGTACGGCAGCGGCCCGTTCGCGGAGATGGACGTCGAGACCGCCAAGAGCATCCTCAGCGAGCTGTGCCGCCTCGCCGAGAACGAGCTGGCCGAGTCCTACGAGGACGCCGACCGCAACCCGCCGGTCTTCGACCCGGCGACCAGCACCGCCCCGGTCCCGGCCTCCTTCAAGAAGAGCTACCAGGCCTTCATGGACTCCGAGTACTGGCGCCTCGGCCTGCCCGAGGAGATCGGCGGCACCACCGCCCCCCGCTCCCTGATCTGGGCGTACGCGGAGCTGCTGCTCGGCGCCAACCCGGCGGTCTGGATGTACTCCTCCGGCCCGGCGTTCGCCGGCATCCTCTTCGAGGAGGGCAACGAGGCGCAGAAGAAGGTCGCCGAGATCGCCGTGGAGAAGCAGTGGGGCTCCACGATGGTCCTCACCGAGCCGGACGCGGGCTCCGACGTGGGCGCGGGCCGCACCAAGGCCGTGCAGCAGGAGGACGGCTCCTGGCACATCGAGGGCGTGAAGCGCTTCATCACGTCCGGTGAGCACGACATGTCGGAGAACATCCTCCACTACGTCCTCGCCCGCCCCGAGGGCCACGGCCCCGGCACCAAGGGCCTGTCCCTCTTCCTCGTGCCGAAGTACGAGTTCGACTGGGAGACCGGCGAGCTCGGCGAGCGCAACGGCGTCTACGCGACCAACGTCGAGCACAAGATGGGCCTGAAGGCGTCCAACACCTGCGAGATGACGTTCGGCGACCAGCACCCCGCCAAGGGCTGGCTGATCGGCGACAAGCACGACGGCATCCGCCAGATGTTCCGCATCATCGAGTTCGCCCGCATGATGGTCGGCACGAAGGCGATCTCGACGCTCTCCACGGGCTACCTGAACGCCCTGGAGTACGCCAAGGAGCGCGTCCAGGGCCCCGACCTCGCCCAGTTCATGGACAAGACCGCGCCGAAGGTGACGATCACGCACCACCCGGACGTGCGCCGCTCCCTGATGACGCAGAAGGCCTACGCGGAGGGCATGCGCGCCCTCGTCCTGCACACCGCCGCCGTCCAGGACGAGATCGCGGTCAAGGAGGCGAACGGCGAGGACGCGTCCACCGAGCACGCGCTCAACGACCTGCTCCTGCCGATCGTGAAGGGCTACGGCTCGGAGAAGGCCTACGAGCAGCTGGCGCAGTCGCTCCAGACGTTCGGCGGCTCCGGGTACCTCCAGGAGTACCCGATCGAGCAGTACATCCGCGACGCCAAGATCGACACCCTCTACGAGGGCACCACCGCGATCCAGGGCCAGGACTTCTTCTTCCGGAAGATCGTCCGCAACCAGGGTGCCGCGCTGAACGGCCTCGCCGAGGACATCAAGAAGTTCCTCGCCGTCGGCACCGGCGGCGAGGAACTCGCCGGGGCCCGCGAGCAGCTGGCCAAGGCGGCCGTCGAGCTGGAGGCCATGGTCGGCGTCATGCTCACCGACCTCGCGGCCACCGAGCAGGACGTCAAGTCCATCTACAAGGTCGGCCTCAACACCACCCGCCTCCTCCTCGCCTCCGGCGACGTCGTCGTCGGCTACCTGCTGCTGCGCGGTGCCGCCGTCGCCGCCGAGAAGCTGGAGACCGCCACGGCGAAGGACAAGGCGTTCTACCAGGGCAAGATCGCCGCGGCCCAGTTCTTCGCGGCGAACGTCCTGCCGGGCGTGGCCACGGAGCGCGCCCTGTCCGAGTCGGTGTCCCTCGACCTGATGGAGCTGGACGAGGCGGCGTTCTAGCCGACCCCCGCCCAGGCCAGGTGGCCCGCTCCTCCGCCCCGGGGAGCGGGCCACCACCATGTCCCGTGCCGCGTCCGCGCCCCCGCGGCGGCGCAGACGAAAGAACCACCCCCGGCCCCCCGCGGGGGCGTGGTTAAGGTGACGCCATGAGCACACCCTCCCACCCGTCGCCCGCCGCCCCGCCGACGAGCGCTGCGCCCACGCCCCCTCGTTTCGACCGCGGCCACACCGACGACCTCATCGCCTTCCTGGCGGCGAGTCCCTCGCCGTACCACGCCGTGGCGAGCGCCGCCGAGCGCCTGGAGAAGGCCGGCTTCCACCAGGTCGCCGAGACCGACGTCTGGGACGGCTCGACCGGCGGCAAGTACGTGCTGCGGGGCGGCGCGATCGTCGCGTGGTACGTCCCGGAGGGCGCCACCCCGCACACCCCGTACCGCGTCGTCGGCGCCCACACCGACTCCCCGAACCTGCGCGTCAAGCCGCTGCCCGACACCGGCGCGCACGGCTGGCGCCAGGTGGCCGTGGAGATCTACGGCGGCCCCCTGCTCAACTCCTGGCTGGACCGCGACCTCGGCCTCGCGGGCCGCCTGTCCCTGCGCGACGGCAGCTCCCGCCTGGTCAACATCGACCGCGCGCTGCTCCGCGTACCCCAACTGGCCATCCACATGGACCGTTCGGTGCACACCGACGGCCTGAAGCTCGACAAGCAGAAGCACATGCAGCCCGTCTGGGGCCTCGGCGACGACGTCCGCGAGGGCGATCTGATCCGCTTCGTCGAGGAGGAGTGCGGCCTCGCCCCCGGCGAGGTGACGGGCTGGGACCTGATGACGCACTCCGTCGAGCCGCCCGCGTACCTGGGCCGCGACCGCGACCTGCTCGCGGGCCCCCGCATGGACAACCTCCTCTCCGTGCACGCCGGTACGGCGGCCCTCGCCGCCGCGGCCACCGCCCCCGACGCCGACGCGCTGCCGTACATCCCCGTCCTCGCCGCCTTCGACCACGAGGAGAACGGCTCGCAGTCCGACACGGGCGCCGACGGCCCGCTGCTCGGCACGGTCCTGGAGCGTTCGGTGTTCGCGCGCGGCGGTTCGTACGAGGACAAGGCGCGCGCCTTCGCCGACACCGTCTGTCTGTCGTCCGACACCGGCCACGCCGTCCACCCCAACTACGCGGAGCGGCACGACCCGACGCACCACCCGCGCGTCAACCGGGGCCCGATCCTGAAGGTGAACGTCAACAACCGCTACGCCACGGACGGCGGCGGCCGCGCCGTCTTCGCCGCCGCCTGCGAGAAGGCGGGCGTGCCGTTCCAGGCGTTCGTGTCCAACAACTCGATGCCCTGCGGCACGACGATCGGCCCGATCACGGCCGCGCGGCACGGCATCAAGACGGTCGACATCGGCGTGGCGATCCTGTCGATGCACAGCGCCCGCGAACTGTGCGGCGCCGACGACCCGCACCTGCTCGCGAACGCGCTGCTCGCGTTCCTGGAGGGCTGAACCGGCCGGTCACCGAGGGGATGTCGCCCGTATCGGGGTACTCATGGGCGCATGAGACTTCTCGTACGCGACCGGCTCCTCGGCATCGGCGACGACTACTGGATCGAGGACGACCAGGGCCGCAAGGTCTTCTTCGTCGACGGCAAGGCGATGCGGCTGCGGGACACCTTCGAGCTGAAGGACATGCAGGGGCGGGTCCTCATCGACATCCGGGCGAAGCTGCTCGCCCTGCGCGACACGATGGTGATCGAGCGCGAGGGCGAGCCGCTCGCCCGCGTCAAGCGCAAGCGCCTGTCCCTGCTCCGCAACCACTACCGCGTGGAGCTCGCCGACGGCTCGACCGAGCTGGACGTCAGCGGCAAGATCCTGGACCGCGAGTTCGCCATCGAGTACGAGGGCGAACTCCTCGCCGACATCTCCCGCCGCTGGTTCAGCGTCCGCGACGCCTACGGCGTCCACATCGCCCGCGACGACGCGGACCCGGCCCTGCTCCTGGCCATCACGGTCTGCGTGATCCGCCTGGCGGAGAAGGAACGGGGCGCCGACTGACTGGCTCGCCGGATACCGCCGTGGGCACAGCCCCCGCTGTGGACACAGCCCCGTCCCACGGCGCCCCTTACGGCAGCCTGCGGTCCTTCAGCGCCGGGAACTGCTCCCGGGTCTCGGCCACCTTGGCCAGGTCGAGGTCCACCGTGAGGAC
Organism: Streptomyces flavofungini; assembly: GCF_030388665.1. Classification (NCBI taxonomy): domain Bacteria; kingdom Bacillati; phylum Actinomycetota; class Actinomycetes; order Kitasatosporales; family Streptomycetaceae; genus Streptomyces; species Streptomyces flavofungini. The sequence goes on from NZ_CP128846.1 coordinate 4,533,229, forward strand.
GACCTCCTCCGCCCCGGCCGCCTCGGCCAACACCTCGCCCCACGGGTCGACCACCGCACTGGCCCCCGCCTGCGGCACCCCCGCATGCGTCCCCGCGGTCCCGCAGGCGAGCACGAACACCTGGTCCTCGACCGCCCGCGCCCGCGCGAACAGCGACCAGTGCGCCCGCCGCCGCGCGGGCCACCCCGCGGGGACGACGAACACCTCGGCGCCCGCGTCGACGAGCCCCCGGAACATCTCGGGGAAACGCAGGTCGTAGCAGGTGGCGAGGCCGAGCACGGCCTCGGGCGTGCGCGCGGTGACCAGCTCCGTGCCCGCGCCCATCATCACGGCCTCCCCCTTGTCGAACCCGAACCGGTGGATCTTCCGGTACGAGGCGGCGAGCTCGCCCTCGGGCGAGAAGACGAGGGAGGTGTTGTACAGGGCCCCGTCGGGGGCGCGTTCGGGAATCGACCCGGCGTGCAGCCACACCCCGGACTCCCGCGCGGCCTTGGCCATCACCTCGTACGTGGGCCCCTGGAGCGGCTCGGCCTCGGCGTCGAAGGACTCGTAGGCGAAGGCGCCCGTCGTCCACAGCTCAGGCAGCACGAGCAGGGCGGATCGCTCCCGCTCGGCGACCTCGCGTACCAGCGAAGAGACCCGCTGGCGACGGGAATTGACTGATTCGTCATCGTCTACGGCGATCTGGAGGAGAGAGGCGCGCACACTACCACCGTCCTGGCATTCGAGCCGTCAAGTAGGCCTACGATCGTCACACGAAAGCACTGCCGGGGTGCCAGCGGGCAGCGTACTGTGATTTTCCGGGGGAACCCCCCGGACCCCCACGACGCGTCCCAGCCACCCACCGCCCGCGTACGACCGCCGAGGGGTCTCGTGAGTCTCCATCCCAGCCTTCAAACCTACGCCGATGCCTGGACCCACTCCGTGGAAGCGATATCCGAGCTGGTGTCCCCCCTCTCCGAGGGGGAGTGGAATCAGCCGACCCCCTGCCCGGCCTGGTCCGTGCGGGACATCGTGTCCCATGTCATCGGCCTCGACTGCGAGATGCTGGGTGACCCGCGCCCGATCCACACGCTGCCGCGCGACCTGTACCACGTGCAGACCGAGGGCCAGCGCTACATGGAGATGCAGGTCGACGTCCGCCGCCACCACACGGCGCCCGAGATGACCTCCGAGCTGGAGTACACGATCATCCGCCGCTCCCGGCAGCTGCGGAACGAGTCCCGCGACCCGTCCACGAAGGTGCGCGGCCCGCTCGGCACCGAGCAGACCCTCGAACTGGCCATGCGGATGCGGGCGTTCGACGTGTGGGTGCACGAGCAGGACCTGCGCACGGCTCTCCGGAAGCCGGGGAACACCGACTCGCCGGGCGCGTACGTCGCCCGTGACCTGCTGCTCCAGGGACTGCCGAAGGTGGTCGCGAAGAAGGCGGGCGCCCCGGCGAACTCCGCGGTGGTCTTCGACGTGAGCGGCCCCGTCGAGTTCCTGCGCACGGTGCGCGTCGACGCGGAGGGCAGGGCGACGGTGGACAGCGCCCCCTCGCTCGGCCCGCTCGCCACCATCGGCATGGACTGGGAGACGTACTTCCGGCTCGCCTGCGGGCGGGTGTCGTACGCGGCCGTCAGGGACCGGGTGAAGGTCGAGGGCGACCAGGAGCTCGGCGACGCGATCCTCGGGGAGTTCGCGGTCACTCCGTAGCACGCCGGCCAGGGTTCCGGGGCGCTCCCGGAACCCGGCGGCGCGGCGGGCCCCACGGCGGCCGGGGCATGCGCCGCAGCGAGGCACCGGACGGTCGGACAGCGGGGCGCCGGAGGTCAGACGGGGAGGCGCCGGACGGTCAGACGGGGACGTGCACCGTCTCCACCCGGCTGGCCACCAGCCGCTCCCGCTCCCTGCGGGCCGCCCGGGTCCGCAGCCGCAGGATCTGACTGAGGCCGACGGCCTGAAGGACGAAGACCGCCGAGAACGCGATCCGGTAGTCGTCGCCGGTCGCGTCGAGCAGCACACCGACGGCGAACAACGTCGTCATCGAGGCGATGAAACCACCCATGTTGGTGATGCCGGAGGCCGTCCCCTGCCGCTCCGGCGGATTCGCGGGCCGCGCGAAGTCGAAGCCGATCATCGAGGCCGGACCGCAGGCGCCGAGGACCACACACAGCACCACGAGCAGCCACAGCGGCGCGTGCGCCCCGGGCCAGGCCAGCGTCGCCGCCCAGACGGCCGCCGTCGCGCCCACCGTGCCGAGCGCCAGCGGCAGCCGCGCCGCGTGGTGCCGGGCCACGACCTGTCCGAAGACCAGGCCGATCGCCATGTTCGCCAGCACGATCAGCGTCAGCAGGTCCCCCGCCGCGCCGCGCGACAGGCCCTGCGCCTCGACCAGGAACGGCAGGCCCCACAGGAGCAGGAACACCATCGCGGGGAACTGCGTCGTGAAGTGCACCCACAGACCGAGCCGGGTGCCGGGCTCCCGCCAGGACAGCGCGATCTGTTCGCGTACGAAGCCGGGTCCGCCGCCGGGCCGTGCCGCGGGCGGCTCCGGCTCGTGGCCCTCCGGGTGGTCCTTCAGGAACACCGCCATCACCACGAGGACGACGACGCCGGCGAGCGCGCTGCCCGCGAACGCGGTGGTCCAGCCGACCTCGTGCAGCACCCGGGCGAGCACGAGCGTCGAGACCAGGTTGCCCGCCATGCCGACGAGCCCGGCGAGCTGCGCGACGAGCGGGCCGCGCCGGACGGGGAACCAGCGGGTGCCGAGCCGAAGCACGCTGATGAACGTCATCGCGTCGCCGCAGCCGAGCAGCGCGCGCGAGGCCAGCGCCATGCCGTACGAGGGCGAGAGCGCGAAGCCGAGCTGGCCGAGGGTGAACAGGACCACGCCGAGGGTGAGGACCTTCTTCGTGCCGAGCCGGTCCACCATCAGGCCGACGGGTATCTGCATGCCCGCGTACACGAGCAGCTGGAGGATCGAGAACGTCGACAGGGCGGAGGCGTTGACGTGGAAGCGGTCGGCGGCGTCCAGGCCCGCGACGCCCAGCGAGGTGCGGAAGATGACGGCGACGAAGTAGACGGAGACGCCGACGGACCACACGAGCACGGCCCGCCGTCCGCCCGGCGGGTCCCCGGGCAGCCGGGCCGCCCCGGCCGTCGCGCCGGTGGTCATCGTGCGGCTCCCCGCGCGAGGTTCTGGAACCAGCCGACGTGCCGCGTGACCACGTCGACCGCGGCGTCCGCGTCCTCGGCCGTCAGCGCCGCGAGGATCTCCTCGTGCTCGGCGAGGGTCTTGGCGATGCGGTCGGGGTGGGAGTGCATCACGGCGACACCCATCCGCAGCTGGCGGTCGCGCAGCTGGTCGTAGAGGCGGGACAGGATGTCGTTGCCGCCGCTGCGGACGATCTCCGCGTGGAAGCAGCGGTCGGTCCTCGCCGCCGCGGCGAGGTCACCGGCCGCGGCCTGCTCCCGCTGCTGTTCGAGCAGCGCCGTCAGCCGGTCGATGAGTCCGGCGGGCGCGGGCACCGCCTTGCGCACCGAGTGCGTCTCGACGAGCAGCCGGGTCTCGACGACGTCCGCGATCTCCTGCGCGGAGACCGGCAGGACGAGGGCGCCCTTCTTCGGGTAGAGCCGCAGCAGCCCCTCGACCTCCAGCTTCAGGAGTGCCTCGCGCACCGGCGTGCGGGACACCCCCACGGCCTCGGCCAGCTCGCCCTCGGTGAGGAGCGTGCCGCCCTCGTAGTGGCGTTCCAGGACGCCCTGCTTGACGTGCGCGTAGACGCGCTCGGCGGCGGGGGGCTGCTTGAGGGAGGACTTGTCGGTGGACACGGGCGGGGCCGTCGAGGCGGGTGGGGCGGCGGGCATGCGCACAGCATAGATACAACACGTATACGCGGGGAGTCCGGTTCCACGATCCGGACAGGGCCCCTCACCGGGCAGCGACCCACCCGACGGCGGCCCACCCGACCGCGATCCATCCGGCGGTGATCCGCCCGGCAGTGATCCACCCGACACAGCTTGGCCGCATCTTTACCCGTTCGGCGCGCATCCGTTCCGCCCTCTCGTCAGTCATCCCTGTGACGGCTTTCCCATCTCTCTTCCATCGCAAGGAGATTCGGGACATAAGCCGCCAACTACCTCATCAAGCAGGGACAACGGAGCGTTCACCTTGAGAATCCGCACCCCGGGCGTGCGCGTGCGCCGTATAAGCGCAGCAGCTGCCGTCACCGCCGGAGCCGTCCTGACCGCGGGCGTCGTGGCGACGCCCGCCCAGGCCGCCGCACCACGCAAGCCGTCGATCGCCGCCAAGGGCGGCTTCCTCATGAACAACGGCTCGGGCAAGACGCTGTTCACGAAGTCCGCGGACACGCGCCGCGCCACCGGCTCGACGACGAAGATAATGACCGCCCGGGTGGTCCTCGGCCAGCGGAACCTCAACCTGGACTCGAAGGTCACGATCCAGAAGGCCTACAGCGACTACATCGTCCGCAACAACGCCTCGCACGCCCGCCTGATCGTGGGCGACAAGGTGACGGTCCGCCAGCTCCTGTACGGGCTGATGCTGCCGTCCGGCTGCGACGCCGCGTACGCCCTCGCGGACAAGTACGGCAAGGGCTCGACCCGCGCCGCCCGCGTGAAGTCCTTCATCGGCCAGATGAACAAGACGGCCAAGGACCTGAAGCTGAAGAACACGCACTTCGACTCGTTCGACGGCATCAGCAACGGCGCCAACTACTCGACGCCCCGCGACCTGACGAAGCTCGCGAGCAACGCCATGAAGTACTCGCGGTTCCGCACGATCGTGAAGACGAAGACGTACACGGCGAAGACGAAGACCAAGACCGGCGGCACCCGCACCATGGCGCCCTGGAAGAACACCAACGCCCTGCTCGGCTCCTACCGCGGCGCGATCGGCGTGAAGACGGGCTCCGGCCCGCAGGCGAAGTACTGCCTGGTCTTCGCCGCCACGCGCAACGGCAAGACGGTCATCGGCACGGTGCTCACGTCCACGTCCTCGGCGGCGCGCATCAAGGACGCGAAGAAGATCATGGACTACGGCTTCAAGGTCGCGTAGCGGCCCGCGGCCGATGAGTACGACGGCCGCCGAGTACGAGGACGGGGCCCACCGCACATCGCGGTGGGCCCCGTCTCTCGTACCGGCGGGTGCTACGCCCAGGTCATCAGCCGCTTGGGCTGCTCCAGGATCGCCGCCACGTCACCGAGCACCTTCGAGCCCAGCTCGCCGTCCACCAGGCGGTGGTCGAAGGAGAGCGCGAGGGTGGTCACCTGACGGGGCTTCACCTTGCCCTTGTGGACCCACGGCTGGAGCTTGATCGCGCCGACCGCGAGGATCGCGGACTCGCCCGGGTTCAGAATGGGCGTGCCCGTGTCGATGCCGAAGACGCCGATGTTCGTGATCGTGACCGTGCCGCCCTGCATGGCGCCGGGCGACGTCTTGCCCTCACGGGCCGTGGTCACCAACTCGCCCAGGGAGGCGGCGAGCTCGGGCAGGGTCTTGGCGTGCGCGTCCTTGATGTTCGGCACGATCAGACCGCGCGGGGTCGCCGCGGCGATGCCCAGGTTCACATAGTGCTTCTGGACGATCTCCTGGTTCGCCTCGTCCCAGGCCGCGTTCACGTCCGGGTTCCGGCGGATCGCGAGGAGCAGCGCCTTGGAGATCAGAAGCAGCGGGTTGACCCGCAGCCCCTCGAAGGCACGATCCTGCTTGAGCTCCTCGACCAGCTTCATCGTGCGCGTCACGTCCACCGTCACGAACTCCGTGACGTGCGGGGCCGTGAAGGCCGAGCCGACCATCGCCTGGGCCGTGGCCTTGCGGACGCCCTTGACCGGGATGCGGGTCTCGCGGGCGTCACCCGCCGCCACGGGGGCGGCGGCCGGGGCGGGCGCGGCCGGGGCCGCCGCGGGCGCGGGCGCCGGGGCGGCCACCGCCGCGTGCACGTCCTCGCGGGTGATGATCCCGTCGGGGCCGGTCGGTGTGATGGTGGCCAGGTCGACGCCCAGGTCCTTGGCGAGCTTGCGGACCGGGGGCTTGGCGAGGGGGCGGGCGCCGGTGGGTGCGGCGGCCTGGGGGGCCGGGGCGGCCGGGGCGGGCGGGGCCGGGGCGGGCGCGTGGCCGTTCATCTCGCCCTGCACCGCGGCCGCGTAGTACGTCCCGGCGGACGGTTCCTCGCCCTGGGCCGGCACGGGCTTGCGGGCGCGGCGCTTGGTGGAGGACTCGGAGACGCCGTACCCGACGAGGACCGGCTGGCGGCCCTTGGGCGCCTCGGGCTCCTCCTCCGGCGCGGCGGGCGCGGGGGCGGCCTCGGGGGCGGGCGCGGCACCGCCGGCCGGGCCCACCGTGATGATCACCTGGCCGACGTCCACCGTCGTGCCCTCGGCGAAGCGCAGCTCCCGCACCGTCCCGTCGAACGGGATGGGCAGCTCGACGGCGGCCTTGGCCGTCTCCACCTCGCACACGACCTGTCCGTCGGTGACGGTGTCACCCGGCGCGACGTACCACTTGAGGATCTCGGCCTCGGTGAGTCCCTCGCCCACGTCGGGCATCTTGAACTCGCGCACGGCCGAAGCGGTGTCAGTCATTGTCGTCACGACCCTCTTCCTCAGTACGCCAGCGAGCGGTCGACGGCGTCGAGCACCCGGTCGAGGCCCGGCAGATAGTCCTCTTCGACCCGGGCGGGCGGATACGGGGCGTGGAAGCCGCCGACGCGCAGGACCGGCGCCTCCAGGTGGTAGAAGCAGCGCTCGGTGATGCGGGCGGCGATCTCGGCACCGGAGCCGAAGAACGTCGGCGCCTCGTGCACCACGATCAGACGGCCGGTCTTCTCGACCGAGGCCTGCACGGTGTCGAAGTCGAGCGGCGAGATCGTGCGCAGGTCGACGACCTCCAGGGACTTGCCCTCCTCGGCGGCGGCCGCGGCGGCCTCCAGGCAGGTCTTCACCATCGGGCCGTACGCCACGAGGGTCGCGTCCGTGCCCTCGCGGACCGTGTGGGCCTTGTGCAGCGGATCGGGGATGGCGTCGGTGTTGACCTCGCCCTTGTCCCAGTACCGCCGCTTGGGCTCGAAGTAGATCACCGGGTCGTCGCTCTGGATGGCCTGCTGGAGCATCCAGTAGGCATCGGAGGAGTTCGAGGGCGTGACCACCTTCAGGCCCGCGACGTGCGCGAACAGCGACTCCGGGGACTCGCTGTGGTGCTCGACGGCGCCGATGCCGCCGCCGTACGGAATGCGGATGACGACCGGCACCTTGACCTTGCCGAGCGCACGCGCGTGCATCTTGGCGAGCTGCGTGACGATCTGGTCGTACGCGGGGAAGACGAAGCCGTCGAACTGGATCTCCACCACCGGGCGGTACCCGCGCAGGGCGAGGCCGATGGCCGTGCCGACGATGCCGGACTCGGCGAGCGGGGTGTCGATGACCCGGTCCTCGCCGAAGTCCTTCTGCAGGCCGTCGGTCACCCGGAAGACACCACCGAGCTTGCCGACGTCCTCGCCCATGACGAGAACCTTCGGGTCGGTGTCGAGAGCCCGGCGAAGGGACTCGTTGATCGCCTTCGCGATCGGAAGTTTCTTTACGGCCATGGCTACTTGACCTCCCCGCCAGTGGCGGCGTTCACAGGTGCGTCCGCGAACGACGCCTGGTAGGCGGCGAACTGGGCGCGCTCCTCGTCCACGAGCGCGTGGCCGTCGGCGTAGATGTTCTCGAAGATCGACATCGGCTCGGGGTCGGGCATCGTCCGCACCACGTCCCGCACTCGCTTGCCCAACGTCTCGCTCTCGGCCTCGAGTTCCGCGAAGAATCCCTCATCCGCGTGACCCTGGGCCTCCAGGTACGTCCGCAGCCGCAGGATCGGGTCCTTGGCCTCCCAGGCCTCGCGCTCCTCGTCGCGCCGGTAGCGCGTCGGGTCGTCCGAGGTGGTGTGGGCGCCCATGCGGTACGTGAACGCCTCGATCAGCGCCGGTCCTTCACCACCGCGCGCCCGCTCCAGGGCCCACTTGGTGACCGCGAGACAGGCGATCACGTCGTTGCCGTCGACGCGGACGCCGGGGAAGCCGTAGCCCTGCGCGCGCTGGTACAGCGGCACCCGGCTCTGCTTCTCGGTCGGCTCGGAGATCGCCCACTGGTTGTTCTGGCAGAAGAACACCACGGGGGCGTTGTAGACGGCGGAGAACGTGAACGCCTCGGCCACGTCGCCCTGGCTGGTGGCGCCGTCGCCGAAGTACGCCACCACCGCGCTGTCGGCGCCGTCCTTGGCCACGCCCATCGCGTAGCCCGTGGCGTGCAGCGTCTGCGAGCCGATGACGATCGTGTACAGCTGGAAGCCGTTGGTGTTGGGGTCCCAGCCGCCGTTGTTCACACCGCGGAACATGCCGAGCAGGAGCGTCGGGTCGACGCCCTTGCACCAGGCCACGCCGTGCTCGCGGTAGGTGGGGAAGACGTAGTCGTCGGCGCGGGTCGCGCGGCCCGATCCGACCTGCGCGGCCTCCTGGCCGAGCAGCGACGGCCACAGGCCCAGCTCGCCCTGTCGCTGCAGCGTGACGGCCTCGGCGTCGAAGCGGCGGGTGAGGACCATGTCCCGGTACAGGACACGGAGGTCCTCCGGCGTGAGGTCCGCGACGTAGCGGTCGTACTCGGAGTTCTCGACCCGCTCGCCCTCGGGCGTCAGCAGCTGTACGAGCTCCGGCTCGCCGCCCTGGGCGGCGCCCTTGCCCTTCGCGGCGCCCTTGCCCGGGCTCGCGGTCTTCTTGGCGCTCGCACTGGCGCGCTTGCCGCCGCTGCTCGCGCGGCGCGGTGTGCGCGCGGCGGTGCTTTCCACGGTCACGTGTGCTCCTCCGTCGGTCCGGCCCCCGGGGTCCACCGGGAGACCAGTACGGCTCGCCCGATTCCAGCCCGTCGCACGGGGTGGGTGCGGCTCAGCCGGGACAAGGCGTGACAGTTGCTCCGGCGAGCGCCCTTCTCCAAGCACGTTACCCAGTGCGTACCAAAACTGTGAAACCCCGTCTGACCTGCAATTTTGCTTGGATTTCCAAGTAAATCCCGCTAGGAAATCCAACTAAATCGAGAAGAGCGGAAACACAGCCTGGTCACAGCACTGATCACAGCCTGGCAGGGGGCCGGAACACCGGCACGTTATCCCGGCCACCCCGGGCACGGGAAGAGTTGATGTGTGACACTGGCAGGGTGCGCGAAGAAGGAAAAATCACCGTATTCCTGCTCGACGATCACGAAGTGGTGCGGCGCGGAGTCCACGAACTGCTCTCCGTGGAGTCCGACATCGAGGTGGTCGGCGAGGCCGGCACGGCGGCGGACGCGCTGGTGCGGATTCCGGCCACACGGCCGGATGTAGCGGTCCTTGACGTACGGCTCCCGGACGGCAGCGGAGTCGAGGTGTGCCGTGAGATCCGTTCCCAGAGCGACGACATCAAATGCCTGATGCTCACGTCGTTCGCGGACGACGAGGCCCTCTTCGACGCCATCATGGCCGGCGCTTCCGGCTATGTGCTCAAAGCCATTCGCGGCAATGAACTCCTCTCCGCGGTGCGTGATGTCGCCGCCGGAAAGTCCCTGCTCGACCCGGTCGCCACGGCCCGCGTCCTGGAGCGCCTGCGCGACGGCAAGAACCCCAAGGGGGATGACCGGCTCGCGAACCTCACCGAACAGGAACGCAAGATCCTGGATCTCATCGGCGAGGGCCTGACCAACCGCGCCATCGGCGAGCGACTGCACCTCGCCGAGAAGACGATCAAGAATTACGTCTCCAGCCTGCTGTCCAAGCTCGGCATGGAGCGCAGGTCGCAGGCGGCGGCGTACGTGGCCCGCATGCAGGCCGAGCGCCGCTGACGGCCCCGCCCGGACCTTCCGCGGGACCGTCTTGCGGACTTTCCGCGGGACCGTCTTGCGGACTTTCCGCCTGACCGTCTTCCTGACCTTCCGCCGGCCCCCCCTCCGGACCTTCCGCCAGCCCCTCTTCCGCCCCCTGCCTGCCCCTCCGCCCCCTGCCTGACCCCTTCGGGCCCCTGTCTGCCCCGGAGGGCAGGCTTACACGGGACTTATGGCCCCCTCTTCAGAGGGCGGGCGGCTCTTCTTCCGGCGCGGGCCGCTGACGCAGGGTGGGGGGATGCCGACCGAAGAACAGCTCGCCTACGACCTGCTGCGGCGCACGGACTACGGCAGGGTGGCGACCAGCATGCGCGCGCTGCCCTTCCTCGCGGTGGCCCGGCACGTGGTGGTCGACGGCCGCATCCTGCTGCGCATGCACCGGGGCTTCGGCTACCACCAGGCCTGCGTGGGCAGCGTGGTCGCGTACGGCGCCGACAACCTCTCCACGCAGACGGCCCGCGAGGGCCAGTGGACGGTCCAGTTCGTCGGGATGTGCGAGACCTTCACCCCCACGACCCGTGACCTGGAACTCTTCGGCCCCACCCCCCACTACGTGGACGGCGACCTCTTCGACCCGGTGTACCTGCGCATAGACCCCCAGCTGGCGAAGGTCCACACGCTGACTCGGGCCGGGGACGGCGCCTTCCGGCCGCCCGCCCCGGTGGGCGGCCCGGAGAGGTGCTACTCGGTGTCGCCCTCGCCGCCCTGAGCGGCGCCCTCGTTGTTGCCCCCGTCGTCCGGCGGCGACTGCGGGTCGGTCGGCTCGGTCGGCGGATCGGTCGGGTCCGTGGGCGGGTCCGTCGGGTCCGTGGGCGGGTCCGTCGGGTCGGTCGGCGGGTCCGTCGGGTCGGTCGGCTGCTCCGTCGGCTTCGTGGGCTGCTGAGTGTCCCGCGTGGGCGGCCGCGTCCAGTCCCCGGTCTGCCCCCCGCTGCCGTCCCCACCGGGCTGAGTCGCCCCGTCGGGCGTCTCCTCTTCCTTGCTCTTGCTCGGCGACTTCTCCTGCGACTGCTTGGTCGAGGGAGTCGTGGGGGTCTTGTCCTTCTTCTCGCCCTTGTCGTCCGCGGCGGACAGCGCGAAGGCGACGCCCGCGACGATCGCGATGACGGCGAGCACGGCGAGGATCCACACCTTGCCGCGCCCACGGCCCCCGCCACCGTCACGGTGACCGCCGTCGAAGCCGCCGTCGTCGCCGCCCGGCGGGCGCAGCATCGTCCCGGGGATCTGCTGGGTGCCGGAGTCACCGGGGTGGGGCATGGCGGCCGTACCGGCGACGCCCATCGCGGGGGTGTGACCGCCCTCGTGCATCCCGGCCATCTCGACCGGCCCGGTGTTCCAGGTCCCGGTGTGGCTGCCCTGCTCGGCGAGCATCTGCAGGCTGTACTGGACCAGCCCGCGCATCTCCTCGGCGGTCTGGAAGCGGTCGTCCGGGTCCTTGGCGAGGGAGCGCATGACGAGCCCGTCCAGCTCCGGCGGCGCCGCGTCGGAGACCTCCGAGGGCGGCACGGGAGCGTCCTGGACGTGCTGGTAGACCACGGACAGCGGCGTCTCGCCGGTGAACGGCGGCCGCAGCGCGAGCAGTTCGTAGAGCAGGCAGCCGGTCGCGTACAGGTCGCTGCGGTGGTCGACGGCCTTGCCGAGCGCCTGCTCGGGCGAGAGGTACTGGGGCGTGCCCATGACCATGCCGGTCTGCGTCATCGTCGACTGCGCCCCGTGCAGGGCGCGCGCGATGCCGAAGTCCATCACCTTCACGGAACCGGTGTGGGTGATGGAGACGTTCGCGGGCTTGATGTCGCGGTGCACGATGCCGTGCTGGTGGGAGTACGCGAGCGCTTCGAGGACGCCCGACACGATGATCAGGGCCTGCTCCGGACCCGGGGCCTCCGCGTTGATCAGCAGATCCCGGATCGTGCGGCCCTCGACCAGCTCCATCACGATGTACGGCACGGAATTGCCGTTGATGTTGTCCTCGCCGGAGTCGTAGACGCCGACGACCGCGTGGTGGTTCAGGCCCGCCACCGACTGGGCCTCGCGCGTGAAGCGGGCCTTGGACACCGGGTCCTCGGCGAGGTCGGAGCGGAGCAGCTTGACCGCGACCGTGCGACCGAGGCGCACGTCCTCGGCGGCGAACACCTCGGCCATGCCACCGCGGCCGAGCCTGCGGGTGAGCCGGTACCGGCCGTCACCGACAAGCCCGCCATTGCCCCACATCTCGGGCACATCCGACATTCCGCCGCCAGACGCCTCGGGGTCGGACGGGCCCTGAGCGCGCTGCGTCTGTGCCATCAGTCCTCGCCGTCGTTTCTGATCGTGGTCCGTCGTGTGAGGAGCGTGTACCGGATACGTGATAGAGCGGTACGGGGTACTCCGCCGTGCCACGCTACAGCCTTCTCGGGGCCCACCGGTCCGAGCTGGACCGGCCATCAAACCCGCCGGGCGCCCCGAGGGGCAAACTTGTAACGCTTCCGAGACTCTTCTTGCGCGTACGGTCACGGAACGGGCACCGAGCTTGACGTGTCAGGGCCCTCGGGCAGACTTGGCCAGGAATAGCGGAACGATCGCAGTCATAAAGACATCAGCCGATCGCACCCATAGCCACAGTCACAGCAGCGGCGCCGTCTCGCGCCCGCGCCGATGGGGGACGCACGACATGAGCCAGGACGGCGCTCAGGGCCGGTACGCGGGCAGTTCACTGGCCGGTGGCCGCTATCAGCTGCGCGATCTGCTCGGCGAGGGCGGCATGGCCTCGGTCCACCTCGCGTACGACACGGTGCTCGACCGGCAGGTCGCGATCAAGACACTCCACACGGAACTGGGGCGCGAGCAGTCCTTCCGCGAGCGCTTCCGCCGCGAGGCGCAGTCCGTGGCCAAGCTCACGCACACCAACATCGTGTCGGTCTTCGACACCGGCGAGGACGACCTCGGCGGCACGACGATGCCGTACATCGTCATGGAGTACGTCGAGGGCAAGCCGCTCGGCTCGGTCCTGGACGCGGCCGTCCGCCAGCAGGGCGCGATGCCCAGCGACCAGGCCCTGAAGATCACCGCCGATGTGCTCGCGGCCCTGGAGATCAGCCACGAGATGGGCCTGGTCCACCGCGACATCAAGCCCGGCAACGTGATGATGACCAAGCGCAACGTCGTCAAGGTCATGGACTTCGGCATCGCCCGCGCCATGCAGTCCGGCGTCACGTCGATGACCCAGACCGGCATGGTCGTCGGCACCCCGCAGTACCTCTCCCCGGAGCAGGCCCTCGGCCGCGGCGTCGACGCGCGCTCCGACCTCTACTCCGTCGGCATCATGCTCTTCCAGCTGGTGACCGGACGCCTCCCCTTCGAGGCGGACTCCCCGCTGGCCATCGCGTACGCACACGTCCAGGAGGAGCCGGTCGCTCCCTCCTCGATCAACCGTTCCCTTCCGCCCGCGATCGACGCGATCGTCGCCCGCGCGCTGAAGAAGAACCCGAACGAGCGCTTCCCGACCGCCGAGGCGATGCGCGACGAGTGCCTGCGCGTCGCCCAGTCCCTCCAGGTCGCGGCCCCCAGCATCGTGCCGGGCGCGCAGACCGCGAGCGGCGCGGGCGTCGGCTCCGCGGTGTTCCCGCCGGTCGACACGGCGGCCCCGGGCGCGAGCGGCGTCCAGACCCCGTACCAGCCGGGCCCCTACGGCCCCGCCACCCCGGCCCCGACCCCCACCCCGGGCTACGGCTACCCCCAGCAGGGCTACCAGACCCCGGCCCCCACCAACGCCTACGCCCCCCAGTCCGCCCAGACCCCGCCCCCCTACAACCTCACCCCGCAGCCCGCGACCACCACCTCGTCCTCCAGCGGCGGCTCCGGCGGCGGCAAGCGGAACATGCCGGTCATCATCGGCTCGATCGTCGTGGCCCTGCTCGCCATCGGCGGCGTCATCGCGGCGGTCTCCCTGAACGGCGGGGGCGACGACGGCAAGGAAGGCAAGGAGTCCAAGAAGCCGGTGGCGGGGCACCGGGGGCCGGACCGCACCAGGACGGTCGAGAAGACCGTGTGCACCGAGCCCGACACGGCGTACAACGACCCGGACAAGATCAAGATGCCGGAGTTCGCCTTCAAGGACTGGCGTTCCGTGCTGAGCTGCCTGCAGGCGGCCGGCTGGCACTACGACAAGAACGAGGTCGACGAGAACACGTACGGCGAGGACACGGTCATGCGGACTGTGCCCAAGGCGGGCGACGACATCGACCCGAAGGACGTGAAAATTCAGTTCGACATCTCGACGGGCAACCCCGCCTGACGGCGGCTCCGGCCTGGCGGGTGGCGAGTTGGTCCTCGTAGCCGTCGAGGAGGGTGCTCAGGCCGTGGGTGAAGGAGTCTTCGGGGGCCGCGCCGAAGTCGGCTGCCGGGGAATCCAGGCGGACGAAGGTGAAGACGCCGGCCGCGACCTGGTCCGCCTCCGCCGGAGTGAAGCCCGCGCCGACGGCCAGGCAGTGGTCGTCGTAGCGGGCCTTCGCGGGGCCGTAGAGCAGGTATGAGCCGAAGGCCTGCACCAGCCACGGGTGGCGGGTGCACATGTCGCGCAGGCCGAACACCATCGACGTGACCGCCGCGCGCCAGCCGACGGCGTCCGGGTCGACCAGTCCGATCTCGTTCCACACCTCGTCGCCGACGAGCTGGACCAGGTCGTCCTTGTTCTTGACGTGCCAGTACACCGCTGTCGCCGCCGTCTGCCAGCTCCTCGTCGCCGCCGCCTTCCTCAGCATCCCGCTGGTGCGCCACCGCTTCGGCGCCGCCGCTAAGGCCGCCGCCGACCGCGAGCTGGACCGCCAGGGCGTGCCCGCCGGGGTCCTGGAGGCCAACGGGCTGCGCTTCGACGCGGGCGGCCACGAGACCCTCGCCCCGCTCGCGGTCGCCGCGGTGATGGTCACCCTGGCCGGGCTGGGCCTCGCGGACCACGCCCTGTCCCACCCGCTGACCTGGGTCTTCCAGTCCCTCGTCATCGTCATGAACGCCCTGATCCCGCACAGCAACCTGACCGCGACCCGCTCCGTCGAGACCGCCTTCCGGCGCAAGGGCGACCCGGTGCTCGCCCGCATCGACGTGGCCGCGTTCCTGAAGGCCGCCGAGGGCGCGTTCCCCGGCTGGGTGACGGTCCTGCAGAACGTCCGGCACGTGGTCGTGTTCGCGGGCTCGGCGCTCGCGCTGGTCGGGATCGCGGTGGCCGGGAGCTGACGCGAAGCACCCGTGAGCTGCACTGGAGCGCCCGCGGGCTGCGTCGGAGCGCCCGCGAGAACTTTTTCCCCCGCACCGGTCACATTCGCCCCGCGGCCTCCGTCAGTGAAGTGAAAGCAAGGCGGCGAGGTACCGGCCGGGCCCAGCCACCGTCACGAAACGCCCGTTCAGCACGCATCCGAACGTAAAGGACACGATCATGCAGGCACGTATGAAGAACCCGGCTTTCGTCCTCCCCGACGGCATCAAGGGCATCGGCACCCTCTTCAAGGCCATCAACGACAGCGGCCTCTCCCAGGAGGTCCAGGAGATCGTCGGCCTGCGGGCCAGCCAGATCAACGGCTGCGGCGCCTGCGTCCACGGCCACACCGAGAACCTCGTCAAGGCCGGGACCAGTACGGCGCGGATCGCCGCCGTGGCCGCCTGGCGCGACGCCCCCTTCTTCACCGACGCCGAGCGCGCCGCCCTCGCCCTGACCGAGAGCGTCACCCGGCTCGCCGACCGCTCCACCGAGTCGGTGCCGGACGCGCTGTGGGACGAGGTCGCCGACCACTTCGACGAGCGGGAGCTGTCCGCCCTGATCCTCGTCATCGGCGTGACGAACCTGTTCAACCGCATCAACACGACGATCAAGGAGCCTGCCGGTACGACGTGGGGCTGAGCCCACGCGGCCCGCGTCCGGCAGGCAGCTACGGCCCACAGCGGCACGGATACGCAAGGGGCCCGGCACACGTTCGGTGTGCCGGGCCCCTTCGCGCTGCGGGCTGTGCCTCACGAGGGCTGTGCGGTACGAGGCATACGAGGTCTAGAGGTAGGGGCCCCCGGTGCGGCCCGCGATGCCGCCGTCCTCGCCGTCCTCGCCGCCGCCCACACCCGGCGGCAGCGCCCGGCGCATCTGCTCCAGCTGCGCCCGCGCGGCCATCTGCTGGGCGAACAGCGTCGTCTGGATCCCGTGGAAGAGGCCTTCGAGCCAGCCCACCAACTGCGCCTGCGCGATCCGCAGTTCCGCGTCGCTCGGCGTGGTCTCGTCCGTGAACGGCAGCGAGAGCCGCTCCAACTCCTCGACCAGCTCGGGCGCGAGGCCGTCCTCAAGCTCCTTCACCGAGCTCGCGTGGATCTCCTTGAGCCGCACTCGGCTCGCCTCGTCCAGAGGAGCGGCGCGCACCTCTTCCAGAAGCTGCTTGATCATGCTGCCGATGCGCATGACCTTCGCGGGCTGCTCGACCATGTCCGTCACCGGGACCTCGCGGGACTCGTCGTCTCCGCCACCGAGAGCCATTCCGTCCTGGCCCACGACCAGGACCTGGGGGTTCTCCGGCGACCGTTCGTTCCTCGGCATCTCCATGCCGCCATTCTCTCGCACCTGTTGTCCACACATCCGTGGTGCCCCCATCGGAAGATGATCCACCGTGTACGGGGGCGCAGATGTTGTCCACCGGCGTGGCAACGGGTGCGCGGGCAGAGCTCGCGCGGGCGGGACTGCGCCGGGCGGGACTGCGCCGGTCGGGTGAGGGATGGCCGGCGGGCCGGGCTCGGGGGTACGCCTCTGGTGCGCCTGCCTGGCTCAGCCGCGGCGCAGGCGCAGTCCGAGGAAGCCGAGGCCCAGGCCGATCAGGACCATCCCGCCGCCGAGCGGCAGTACGCGCAGGCCGGGGAACGCCGGGCCCTCGGCCGCCCGCTCCCGGGGCGCGTCGGCCGTGCCCGTCTCGACGGGGACCGGCCGGGGGCGCTCGGCGGGTCTGCGGACCTCGCGGGGCGGGGGCGGCAGGGGCCGCCAGACGGCGGGGTCGGGCACGGTCAAGGGGTCCGCGCGCCCGGGCCGCAGCCGCCCTTCGCCCGCCCGGCTTCCGGCGAGGGAGCCGGTGCCGTAGTAGGGGGCGGAGGCGTTGGGGGACGGGGTGGTGAGGGGCGTGGGGGTGGGGGGCGCCGCGTACGCCGTCGACGTACCGCATCCGACGGGGAGCAGCAGCGCCAGCAGCACCGGTGGTCCCGCCGCGCGCAGCGCACCCCGCAGCCGTGAAGTCACCGCGCTGACCCCCTCCCGGTGCCGGGTCTTCGCCGAGATCGCAGAACGCCCGGACCCGCGCCGCGCGCGGGATCAAGGGGCGTACGGCCAGCGTCACATGAGGGGCGGCATCCGGCATCTCGGCTGGGCCACGGCTCCGGGGCAGGAGGCTCCGGGACAGGGGGCTCCGGGGGGAGGGAGCCCGACTGCGGGGCGGGGTCGGGCCCGGACGAGACCCGACCTGGGCGTGGCCAGGGCCTGGCCCGGGAAGCCCACGCGCCCCCGGACCTCGCCCAGCGCACCCAGGCCGCCCCCGGCTGGCTACTCCCGCGTCAGGAGCACCTTGCCGATGTGCCCGCTCTCCTCCAGCACCCGGTGCGCCGCCGCCGCGTCCCGCATCGGGAGGGTGCGGTCCACGACCGGGCGGACCTGGCCCG
This sequence comes from Streptomyces flavofungini, assembly GCF_030388665.1. Lineage (NCBI taxonomy): Bacteria > Bacillati > Actinomycetota > Actinomycetes > Kitasatosporales > Streptomycetaceae > Streptomyces > Streptomyces flavofungini. Next base: position 4,550,764 of record NZ_CP128846.1, read on the forward strand.
CGCCGATCAGGGGCCAGACGTGCTCGCGTACGGCCGCGACGATCGCCGTCTTCTCGGCCACGGGGCGGCCGCGCAGCGAGGTCGCGGTGATGGCGCCGCGCTTGCCGAGCAGTGCGGCGATGTTCAGCTCGGCCTTCACGCCGCCCTGCATGCCGATGATCGCGAGGCGGCCGTTGACGGCGAGGGCGCGCACGTTCCGGTCCAGGTACTTGGCGCCCATGATGTCCAGGATCACGTCCGCCCCGGCGCCGGCCGTGGCGGCCCGGACCTCCTCGACGAAGTCCTGCTCGCGGTAGTCGATGAGCACGTCGGCGCCCAGCTCCCCGCAGTACGCCAGCTTCTCCTTGCCGCCCGCCGTGACGGCCACCTTGGCGCCGACGGCCTTCGCGAGCTGGATCGCCATGGTGCCGATGCCGCTCGCGCCGCCGTGCGCGAGAAGCGTCTCGCCGGGGCGCAGGTGGGCGACCATGAACACGTTCGACCAGACCGTGGAGGTGACCTCCGGCAGCGCCGCCGCGGTGACGAGGTCGACGCCGTCCGGCACGGGCAGGACCTGCCCGGCGGGCACGGCGACCCGCTCCGCGTACCCGCCGCCCGCGAGCAGCGCGCACACCTCGTCACCGACCGACCAGCCCGCGACGCCGGGCCCGAGCGCGGCGATCCGGCCCGAGCACTCAAGGCCGGGGTACGGGGACGAGCCGGGCGGCGGATCGTAGAACCCCTGCCGTTGCAGCAGGTCGGCGCGGTTCACGGCGCTGGCGGCCACGTCGATGAGGACTTCGCCCTCGCCGGGTACGGGATCGGGGACCTCGGCCCACTGAAGCGCCTCGGGTCCGCCGGGTTCGGGGATCGTGATCGCATACATGCGGGCGAGGCTACTCCGGGGCAGAGCCACTCCGGGGCGGGGCGGAGCCACCTCGGGGCGGGGAGGGGCCGCTCCGGACGGGCGGACGCTCACCCCACGCTCAGCCCTGCCGCGGTGACCGCCACGCCTCCGTCGCCACCGCGGGCGGCGTGGCCGCCGCGTTCGGCGACGCCCGCACGATGGTGATCAGACGGTCCGTCAACTGCAGCTCCCCGATCGCCGGATCGTCGTAGCCGAGGACCCGATGGCCGCGTACGACACTCACGACCAAGTCGTCCGTCTCCCGCACACCACGCCCCACCTCGGCCTTTATCACCGGTCTCTCGACGAGGTCGAGCCCGCTGCCCTGCTGGATCAGGTCCTCCATGACCAGGCCCGCGCTGGGGCTGAGCACCGAGAGGCCGAGCAGTCGGCCCGCCGCGCTGGCGCTGGTGATGACGGCGTCGGCGCCGGACTGGCGCAGCAGCGGCGCGTTCTCCTCCTCGCGCACCGCCGTCACGATCTTCGCCCCGCGGTTGAGCTGCCGCGCGGTGAGCGTGACGAGGACCGCCGTGTCGTCGCGCTGGGTGGCGATGATGACCTGACGGGCGCGCTGCAGTTCGGCGCGGAGCAGGACATCACTGCGGGTCGCGTCGCCGACGATCCCGGCGAAGCCCTCCGCCGTGGCCGCGTCGACGACCTTCGAACTCGGGTCGACGATCACGATCTGCTCGGGCTTCAGCCCGGTCGCCGCCAGTGTCTGCACCGCCGACCGGCCCTTGGTGCCGAAGCCGACGACGACGGTGTGGTCACGCAAGTTGGACCTCCAGCGGGACAGCCGCCATTCCTCGCGGGTGCGTTCGGTCAGCACTTCCAGGGTCGTGCCGACCAGGATGATCAGGAAGAGCACGCGCAGCGGCGTGATCAACAGGATATTGGTGAGCCGCGCGCTGTCGCTGTGCGGCACGATGTCGCCGTACCCGGTGGTGGAGAGCGTCACGGTGGCGTAGTACGAGGCGTCGAGGAGGTCGACCTCGTTGTTCGCGTTGTCGTGGTAGCCCTCGCGGTCGACCCACACGATCAGGATCGTCAGCGCCAGCACGCACAACGCCATCAGCAGCCGCTTGCCCACCTGGACCAGCGGACGCTCGACCACACGTCGGGGCAGTTTGACCCGATGCGTCACCAGATGTTCGTCGGCTTGGCGCGCGATGGCGTCATGGCCGGGAAGTTTCACGTGAAACACACCTCGTCGTCGGGGCCATCGGTGCCCAACTCGCCGGGCAGGCCGCCTGCTTCGGTCCAGGACAGGTCACCACCCGGTTCGGTCCAGGGCAGGTCACCACCCGGTTCGGTCCAGGGCAGATCAAGGATCTCCAACTCCTGCCCCCGACGCCCGCCGCCCGGCGGAACCACCGCGAGCCCGTCGGCGACGGCGATGCCCCGCAGCATCGCGGGGCCGTTGTAGTGCAGCGGCACCGCGTACTCCCCGCGCAGCGTGACCGGCACGAGCCGGGTGTCGTGCGGATGACCGTGTACGTCCTCCCGCAGGGGCGCGGCATACGGCTCCGCGGCGGGACGGCTCGCGAGGCCGCGCAGCAGGGGTTCGGCCAGGGTGAGGAGGCCGGAGACGGCGGCCAGGGGGTTGCCGGGGAGCCCGACGAGGTGGCGTACGCCCGCTCCGTGGGCTCCGCCCCCGCCATCGGCTCCACGCGCCCCGCCCGCTCCGGGGAGGCGGGCGAGCAGCATGGGGTGCCCGGGGCGGACGGCGGCCCCGTCGACGAGCAGTTCGGCGCCGAGGCGGCGCAGCGTGGGGTGGACGTGGTCGACGGGCCCGGACGCGGTGCCTCCGGTCGTTACGAGGACGTCGGCCGTGGAGGTGGCGAGGGCTTCGTACAGCGCCTCGGCGTCGTCCCCGAGCCGTCGCACGGCGGTCACCTCCGCGCCGAGCGCCCGCAGCCACGGCGGCAGCATCGGCCCGAGCGCGTCCCGGATGAGCCCGTCCTGGGGCAGCCCTTCGGTCAGCAACTCGTCTCCCAGGACGAGGACCTCGGCCCGGGGGCGGGCGGCGACGCACAGCGCGTCGTATCCGGCGGCGGCGGCGAGGCCGAGCACGGCCGGGGTCACGAGCGTGCCGACCGGAAGCAGCCGTTCGCCCGCCCTGCACTCCTGGCCGCGCGGCCGGATGTCCTGCCCCGGCACGACCTCTCGCTGCGCGTGCAGCCGCCCCTTGCTGTCGACGTGCCCGTGCTCGCTGCGGATCACGGCGGTCGTGTCACGCGGAATCCGGGCCCCCGTCGCGATCCGCACGGCCTCACCGTCACCCAGCGGCTCCGGACTCCCCTGCCCCGCGAGAATCCCCTCGGCGAGCACCCCCCACGGCCCCGGCCCCGCCACGGCCCACCCGTCCATCGCGGAGGTGTCGAAGGAGGGGAGGTCGGTGAGGGCGGTGAGGGGGGTGGAGAGGGTGCGGCCGAGGGTCTGGGGGAGCGGGAGAAGGCCCGCCGGGGCGGGGGGCGGGACGGGGCCGCCCGACGGGTTCATGGGTGGGGGCGCGGAGGTGGCCGGGCTGGCCGGGCTGGCTGCCGAGGTTCCCGCGCGGCGCGCGATGGCACGGGCTTCTGGCCAGGGTGTGGCACGGGTGTGAGGCATCGGGGGTGCGGAGGCCGGGGGTTCAGAGGCTGGGGGTGCGGAGGCTTGCGGGGAGGGGGTGTTCGTGGTGATGGGTGTCCGCGCGGCGGGGGTGTCGGGGCGGGGCTTCGGGGTGGCGCGGTGGCCGCCTGCGGCTGGGGGGCCGCCTGGACCGGCTTGGCGGGCTCCCGAGCCGGTGTGGTGGGCGCCGGAGGTGTTGGCGCGGGCGCCGGACGGAGTGGCAGGGGGGCCGGAGTCGTCTGGCCATGCCCCGGTGCCGGTGGGGTGGTCAGCGGGGGCGGGAGGCCAGCCGCCGGGTGGGGTGAGGGGGTCGTCCGTGGTGTGGGGCGGGGTGGGCTGGCCGGGGTGTGCGGGTTGGGCGGATTGCGCGGCGGGGCCGGTGCGTTGGGTTCCGGGGGTACGGGGGTTGGTGGCGGGTACGTCGGCGGGTTCCACGGTGTCCGGGTGGTCGGGGTGGACCGCGTGGGCCGCGTGGTCCGAATGACCCGAGCGGTCAGGGTGGGCCGCGTGGCGCGAGCGGTCCGGATGGTCCGGGCCGTCCGAGTGGGTCGGCTGCGCGGCGCCCGCCCCGGCCCTGGCCCGGTCCTCGTTCACCAGGGCGAGAGCCTCGTCGAACTCCGCGTCGGCCGCGTTCTGCCCGCTCATCGGGAGCCCGGCTCCGTGCCGGAGGGGGCCTGGTCGCCGGGACGGTCCTGGTCGCCGGGACGGTCCTGGTCGCCCGAGGCCGTCGGCGTACCGGAGGGCTTCGGCGTACCGGAAGCCGCCTGTGTGCCGGACGCCGCCCGTGTGCCGGAAGCCGTCGGCGTGCCCGCGCCAACCGCCCCGGACGCCGCCGTGCCGCCGGGCTCGTCCGGCTGGTCCTCGTCCGCCCACCGGACGGCGAGCGCGGCCGCCTTGCGCGCGGCCTCCGCCACGGCTTCCGGGCCGCCGCCGCCCGCTGTGGACAGGGCCGCCGCGTACCCGACGAGGAACGTGGTCAGGGGCGCCGCCGGCCGCGCCACACCGTGGGCCGCGTCGCGGGCGAGGTCGAGCAGGATGCCGGTGTCGACGTCGAGTTCGATGCCCAGTTCGTCCTTGACTGCGGAAATCCATTCATCCAACACATGCCCATGCTCCCTGATCCGCGCGCGGGCCGTGGCGATGGCGTCCCAGGTGTCGCAGTCGAACGCGGCGAGCGGGTCGGTGATGCGGACGAGGTCGAGGCGTGCGGTGAGCCGGCGCAGGGGCAGCCCGGTGAGCCCGCGCGGACTCCTGACCGCGTCGGCCGAGCGCGCACCGGGGCCGACCTGAACCCCTGCGGCACCAGCGGACCCAGCGGCCTCTGCGACCCCAACAGCCCCTGTCGCCCCATCAGCATCCGCCACCCCCACAGCCTCTGTGGTCCCATGAGTCTCCGCAACCCCAGCGCCACCTGTCGCTCCTACAGCCTGCGCGGCCCCTTCCGCACTGCTGAGCCCCGCCAGTTCCCTCCGCAACGCCCCGCTCCGGTAAGCCGCGACGAGCGGCTGGTCCCGCCCCTCGGGGTCGGTGAGCAGCACGCCGTCCGCGCCGTCGGCTGCGGCGAGGGTGGCGACGAGTCGGCGTACGGTCTCCGGCCGCAGGAACGGCAGGTCGGCGGAGAGCACCACGACCAGCTCGGCGTGCGTGCGGCGCAGCCCGGCGTCGAGGGCGGCGAGCGGGCCACCGCCCTGGGGCTCCTCGCGGGCCCACGTCACGGGCCGTCCGGTGGGCCGGGGCGCCGCGACGACGACGGTGGTCCCGGCGCCCGCGCACGCCGAGAGCACCCGGTCGAGCAGGGCCCTGCCGCCGACCCGCACGCCGGGCTTGTCCGCGCCGCCGAGCCGCGCGGCCCGCCCGCCCGCGAGCACGACGGCGTCGAACGCGGCGGTGTCCGAAGCTGTGCGCGAGGTCATCCCCCGAGTATGGGCGCACCCTCGTTCAACGCCACCCCTGCGGCCACGCCCCGGCCCTCACGACACTGCCGGTGCGCTCCAGGCCGCACCGCACTACCGGCGCCCCCGGCCCTCACCATGCTCCCCATGCGTCCCGCCCCTCACCGCACTACCGGTACATGCCGGACCTCACCGCACTTCCGCTGCGCGCCCAAGCGTGTGTCACACCGACCGCAGCAGCACCGCCGGCTGCTCCACACAGTCCGCGACGAACCGCAGGAATCCGCCCGCCGTGCCCCCGTCGCACACCCGGTGGTCGAAGGTGAGTGAGAGCTGGACGACCTGACGGACCGCCAGCTCGCCCTGGTGCACCCAGGGTTTGGGCACGATCCGGCCGACGCCGAGCATCGCGGCCTCGGGGTGGTTGATGATCGGCGTGGAGCCGTCGACCCCGAACACTCCGTAGTTGTTCAACGTGAACGTGGACCCGGTGAGTTCCCCCGGCGTCAGTGTCCCGGTCCGAGCCGCGTCCGACAGTCGGGCCAACTCCGCGCTCAGGGACTCCGTGTCGCGTGCGTGCGCGCCCTTCACGACGGGCACGACGAGCCCCCGGTCGGTCTGCGCGGCGAAGCCGAGGTGCACCTCGTCGAGCCGCACGATCTCACGGGCCTCCATGTCGACCGTGGAGTTGAGCTCCGGGTACCGGGCGAGCGCGGCCGTGCACACGCGGGCGAGGAGCGCGAGCAGGGAGACCTTCGGGCCGCCCGCCGCGTTCATCGCACGGCGCGCGGCCATCAGTTCCGTCGCGTCCGCGTCGACCCAGCACGTCGCGTCCGGTATCTCACGGCGGCTGCGCGCCAGCTTGTCGGCGACGGCGCCGCGAACGCCCCGCAGGGGAATCCGCGTACCGCCCCCGGAGGCCGCGGCCGACCGGGCACCGCCGACTGCCCCGCGCTCACCGCCGGCCGAGTGCGCACGCGCCCCCACGCCTTCGGTGACACCCGCCTCGGGGGTCCCGAAGGTGACCCCGATGCCCGACGCGGCGGCCCGTCCCGCCGCGGACGCCGACGCCGGGCCCGCGACCGGCGCGACCGCCGCCGCCGATGCCCGCATGGCGTACTCCACGTCGGCCCGCAGGATCAGCCCCTCCGGCCCGGATCCCACCAGCTCCCGCAGGTCCACGCCGTTCTCCCGGGCGAGCTTGCGGACGAGCGGGGAGATCACGGGGACCGGGCCGTCCTCACGCGCGGACGCCGCGCCGGGGCCGGACTCGGCCCTCGCCGCCGCCCCGGCCTCGACCGCGCCCGCCGTCCCCGCCGCCGCGGTCGCCGGTGAGCTCTCCGCACGGGAGGCGGCGCCAGAGCCCTCGCCCGCACCCCCGGAACCCGCGCCCGCTCCGGCGCTCGCGCCGGACGCCGGATCCGCACCGCTCGCCCCGGACTGCCCGGCACCCGGCGTGCCCCCGTGCGCGGGCCGCACCCGGCGCCGTCGCGCGGGCGCCGCCGCCGTGCCGTACCCGACGAGGACGTTCCCGGACGCCTCGTCGCCGCCCGCTTCAGGAGCGCCGTCGGCGGCCGCGCCCGACCGCGTACCGGAGTCGGCCGCACCGGCGTCCAGGTCCGCGACCGACGCGCCCACGGCGACCGTCAACAGCGGCGCGCCCACGGGCAGTTCCGTGCCTTCCTCGCCGAAGCGGGCCGTGACCACGCCCCCGTACGGACAGGGGACCTCGACCATCGCCTTGGCGGTCTCCACCTCCACGACCGGCTGGTCCACCTCGACGACGTCGCCGACCCGCACCAGCCAGCGGGTGATCTCCGCTTCCGTGAGGCCTTCGCCGAGGTCGGGCAGCTTGAACTCGAGGACCTGCGCCATCAGCTCTCCGCCTCCCACTGCAGCCGTGCCACCGCGTCCAGGATCCGGTCGACACCCGGCAGATGATGCCGCTCCAGCATGGGCGGCGGATAGGGGATGTCGAAACCGGCGACCCGGAGCACCGGCGCCTCCAGGTGGTGGAAGCAGCGCTCCGTGACGCGGGCGGCGATCTCCCCGCCGGGGCCGCCGAAGCCGCCCGACTCGTGCACGACGACCGCGCGCCCCGTGCGCCGCACGGACGCCGTCACCGTCTCGTCGTCGAACGGCACCAGGGAGCGCAGGTCGACGACTTCGAGGTCCCAGCCCTCGGCCCGCGCCGCCTCGGCGGCCTCCAGGCAGACGGGCACGGACGGGCCGTACGTGATCAGCGTGGCGCTGCGGCCCGCGCGCCGCACCACGGCCTTCCCGATGGGTTCAACGCTCGCGGGCGCGTCCGGGTTCCAGTCCGCCTTGGACCAGTAGAGCCGCTTCGGCTCCAGGAAGACGACCGGGTCGTCGGAGGCGATGGACGCGCGCAGCAGGCCGTAGGCGTCGGCGACCGTGGCGGGCGTGACGACGTGCAGCCCCGGCGTCGCCATGTAGTACGCCTCGGAGGAGTCGCTGTGGTGCTCGACGCCGCCGATCCCGCCGCCGTACGGCACCCGGATGGTGATCGGGAGCGACATGCCGCCCCGGGTGCGGTTGCGCATCCGTGCCACGTGCGAGATCAACTGCTCGAAGGCGGGGTACGCGAACGCGTCGAACTGCATCTCGACGACGGGCCGCAGCCCGTACATCGCCATGCCGACCGCCGTCCCGAGGATGCCCGCCTCGGCGAGCGGGGTGTCCGTGCAGCGGTCGTCGCCGAACTCCTTCGCGAGCCCGTCGGTGACCCGGAAGACCCCGCCGAGCGTGCCCACGTCCTCGCCGAGGACGTGCACGGACGGGTCGTCGGCCATCGCGTCGCGCAGCGCGCGCCCGAGGGCCTGGCCCATGGTGGCCGGTTTCACGGCGACAGTGGTCATCGTCCCGCTCCGTCCGGCTCGTTCTCAGCATCCAGCTCGGCTCGCAACTGGGCCGCCTGCTCCCGCAGTTGGCCGGTCTGCTCGGCGTACACGTGTGTGAACAGGTCCATGGGGTCGAGGGCCGGGTCCTCGTTCATCCGGGCCCTGAGGTCCGCGGCCATCGCCTCGGCGTCCTCGCGGACGGCGCGCCTGCGGTCGTCGTCGAGCAGGCCGCGTTCGGTGAGTTCGCGCTCCACGAGGAGGATCGGATCGTGGTCCTGCCAGGCCTCGACGTCCGCGTCCTTGCGGTAGCGGGTGGCGTCGTCGGCGTTGGTGTGCGCCTCCATCCGGTACGTGACGGCCTCGATGAGCGTGGGGCCGCCGCCCTCACGGGCGTGGCGCACCGCTTCGGAGAGGACCTCGTGCACCGCGACCGCGTCGTTGCCGTCGACCAGGCGGCCGGGCATGCCGTACCCGACGGCCTTGTGCGCCAGGGAGGGCGCGGCCGTCTGCTTGGCGAGCGGCACGGAGATCGCGAAGCCGTTGTTCTGTACGAGGAAGACCACGGGCGCCTGCCAGACCGCGGCGAAGTTCAGCGCCTCGTGGAAGTCGCCCTCGCTGGTGCCGCCGTCGCCGACCATGGCGAGCGCCACCACGTCGTCGCCCTTCAGGCGTGCCGCGTGGGCGAGGCCGACGGCGTGCGGGAGCTGGGTGGCCAAGGGGGTGCACAGGGGCGCTATGCGGTACTCCCGCGGGTCGTAACCGGTGTGCCAGTCGCCGCGCAGCAGCGTCAGCGCCGCCACGGGGTCGAGGCCGCGGGCGACCGCCGCGAGGGTGTCGCGATAGCTGGGAAACAGCCAATCCTGCTCGCGCAGGGCGAGCGCGGCGGCGATCTCGCACGCCTCCTGTCCGGTGCTCGACGGATAGACGGCGAGCCTGCCCTGCTTGGTCAGGGCCGTCGCCTGCGTGTTGTACCGCCTGCCGCGCACGAGTTCGCCATGGAGGCGGAGGAGCAGTTCCTGGTCGGCCTTGCGCGCGGCGTCCGTACCGAGGACGCGATACGGCTCGGCGTCCGGAAGCAGCGGCGCGGGGTCGGTCCTGAGCTGCCATGCGGGGGGCGGGGCGGGCCGGTAGGCGCCCCGCTGCTCCATGACCGTCATGACGGCACCTCCTGGTGGGAAGCGATCTCCTCGTGGGAGCGGCAACAGAGGCGCGACGATGTGATGCGCCTCACCTACCGATTGTTCGGTCGTCGGCACATTTTGGCTACAGGCACCTTCAGGCTGTGGACAAACGGTTCTCCACAGCCTGAGATGAACGCAGTACGTCCATGGTAGGGAGGCGGGGGGACATGGCACCTGAACGAATGGCCGACGGGAGCACCGCGGGGCGTCCGGAACCCCAGCCCCGCCCGCTCGACGCGATCGACCGCGACATCCTGCAGATCCTGCACACGGACGGTCGCGCTTCGATACGCTCCGTGGCCGAGCGGGTGCACGTCTCGCGGGCGAACGCCTACGCGCGCATCAACCGCCTCATCGAGGACGGCGTCATCCGCGGCTTCGGGGCCCGCATCAACCACGAACGGGCCGGTCAGGGCGCCTCCGCCTACATCACCCTGAAGATCGTCCAGAACACCTGGCGCACGGTGCGCGAGCAGCTGCGGACGCTACCGGGCGCCTCCCACATCGCGCTGGTCAGCGGGGACTTCGACGTACTGCTCCTGGTGCACACGCCGGACAACCGGGCGCTGCGCGAGCTGGTGCTCACGCGCCTGCAGGCCATGCCGGAGGTCCTCAGCACGCGCACGCTGCTGGTCTTCGAAGAGGACGACTTGGAGGCGGAGGGCTGACGCCGGGCGCCCGCGCGGTGCGGCCCCTGGTCGCCCTTGGCCCCGTCGCTCCCGTCAGCCGTCGGTGCGCAGGCCCGCGAAGGCCATCTGCACGACGGCGTCGGCGACTTCCTGGCCGCTCGCGGCGTTGTGGGCGTCCGGCCGGTACCACTCCACGATGGAGTTGATCATTCCGAAGAGCAGCCGGGTGGCGAGCCTCAGCTCGACGTCCGAGCGCAGGTCGCCGTCCGCGACGGCCTCCTTGAGGAGCCCGGCGACCTCGTGGTCGAACTCCCTGCGCCGCTCCAGGGCCCACCGCTCGGTGTCCGTGTTGCCGCGCACGCGCAGCAGCAGCGTCACGTAGGGCAGTTCGGCGACCAGGACCTCGACGGTGCGGCGCGTGACGTGCTCCAGGCGCTCGATGGCGCTGCCCTCGCGCGCGTGCTCCTCGGTGAGGATCCCGAAGAGCCCGTCGAGCGCCCGGCTCACCGCGCGGCGCAGCAGTTCCTCCTTGCCCGCCACGTGGTGGTAGATCGACGACTTGGAGATGCCGGCCGCCTTGGAGAGGTGCTCCATGGACGTGCCGTCGTAGCCGCGCTCGTTGAAGACCCGCACGGCGACCTCGAGAAGCGTCTCCGGGGTGTACGTGTCGCGCCGGGCCGTGGTCATGAGTGCTCCTCCCGCGCGGCCGCCTGGCGCAGCGCCTGTGAGGGGGCGTAGCGCCCCGTGGGGTACTCGCCGTGCATGTTGTCGAGGAAGTCCGCGACCCAGTACGTGCCGAGTGCGGTTCCCCAGGAGAGCGGTCCGCGCGGGTAGTTGACGCCCAGGCGCATGGCGGTGTCGACGTCGTCGGCGGCGGCCACACCCCGTGCCACGGCGTCGTGTGCGAAGTCCACGAGCAGGGCGACCGTACGGGCCACGATCAGCCCCGGGGCGGCGCCCACGACGCTGACCTCCTTGCCGAGCGCCTGGAAGAGCCCCACGGCCTCACCGAGGGCCCGCTCGCTCACGCGAGCGGCCGGGGCGAGGGCGATCCTGGTGGCCGAGGCGTAGTCGAGCGCCAGGTCGAAGTGGATGGTGGGCTCGGCGGCGGTGTCGGGGGACGAGCCGTCGGCCAGGCAGAGGCGGGCGCCGGCGGGCAGCTCGATCCAGCCGGGGAAGTCCGGGTACGTGGCGTCCTCGGACTCGACGCGGACCCCCGCGGCCTCGATGAGCGGGACCAGGGCGGCGGCCTGGAACAGCTCTCCGCACAGGGCGACGGACTCCGGCGCGGCGGCGGGCGCCGCGGTGTGCGGCGCGGTGTGCGGCGCGGTGTGCGGCGCGGTGTGCGGCGCGGCCTTCTCGGCACCGGCCCCGTACGCGAACCACCCCTGTCCCGACTTGCGTCCCAGGCGCCGTGACTCGACGAGGCGGCGCTGGGCGAGGGACGGGGTGAACTTGGGGTCCTGGAAGAACGACTCCCAGACCGAGCGGGTGACGGCTTCGTTGACGTCCTGGCCGATGAGGTCGGTGAGTTCGAAGGGGCCCATCTTGAAGCCGCCGCACTCCCGAAGGACCGCGTCGATGGTCGCGGGGTCGGCGGCCCGCTCCTCGTGGACGCGCAGTGCCTCCGCGTAGAAGGGCCTCGCGATGCGGTTCACGATGAATCCGGGGGTGTCGGCGCAGCGCACCGGCGTCTTGCCCCAGGCCTTGGCGGTGTCGTACGCGCGCGTGGCCGCCGCTTCGTCCGTGGCGTGGCCGCTGACGACCTCGACCAGGGGCAGCAGCGGGGCGGGGTTGAAGAAGTGCAGGCCGACGAAGCGTCCGGGGTGCTTCAGGGCGCCCGCGACGGCGGTCACGGACAGGGACGAGGTGTTCGTCGCGAGGAGGCAGTCCTCGGCGACGACCTCTTCCAGGTCCTGGAACAGCCGCTGCTTGACGTCCAGTTGCTCCAGGACGGCCTCGACGACGAGGTCGCAGCCCGCGAGGTCGGTGAGGTCGTCGACGGCGCTCAGGCGGCCGGTCGCGGCGTCGCGGGCGGCGGCGTCGACGCGGCCCTTCTCCACGAGCCGGTCGAGGCGGGCGGTGATCGCGGCGGCCGCCTTCTTCGCGAGGCCGGGCGCGGCGTCGTACAGCCGCACGGGATGGCCCGCCACCAGCGCGACCTGGGCGATGCCCTGGCCCATGGTGCCGGTGCCGACCACGGCGACGGGGGCGCTGAGATCGAGTGCTGTCATGCTCGCGATCCTCCCGCACGGGGGCGTTGGCCGGGAAACAGGGGTCTTGGCCAGGGTTTCGGGCCGGCCGGAGGGAGGTTTTCCACAGGTTCGACAGACCCCCTTGTACCGACCGATCGTTCGGTTACTCTAGCTCTGTCCAGCTGTTCCTGCCCACTGCCCCTGCCCAGCTCGCCAGCTCGAAGGAGAGCTGACTCGACGAGGAGTTGGTCCCTCATGGCCGCCGAACTCACCGCGCACCAGCTGATCGCCAAGCACCGGCCCACCCTCGACCAGGCGCTGGAGACGATCCGCACGCGCGCGTACTGGTCGCCGCACCCCGAACACCCCAAGGCCTACGGGGAGAACGGAAGCCTGAGCCTGCCCGAGGGCAAGGCGGCCTTCGAGGCACTCCTGAACAGCCGCTTCGACCTCGACCAGCCGGGCACCGACGACTGGACCGGCGCGGAGACCTCGCCGTTCGGCCCCGAGTTGGGCATCACGTATCCGCATCCGGACGTGGACGCCCTGCTGCCGGCCATGCGTGCCGGGATGCGCGCCTGGCGCGACGCGGGCGCCGAGACCCGCGCCATGGTCTGTCTGGAGATCCTGTCGCGCATCAGCGCCCGCACGCACGAGTTCGCGCACGCGGTCATGCACACCAGCGGCCAGGCCTTCATGATGGCGTTCCAGGCCGGCGGCCCGCACGCCCAGGACCGCGGCCTGGAAGCGGTGGCGTACGCCTTCGCGGAGCAGTCCCGCACCCCCGACAGCGCGGAGTGGACCAAGCCCCAGGGCAAGCGCGACCCGCTCGCCCTGACCAAGCGCTTCACGCCCGTCGGGCGCGGCGTCGCCCTCCTGATCGGCTGCAACACCTTCCCGACGTGGAACGGCTATCCCGGCCTGTTCGCCTCCCTGGCCACGGGCAACCCCGTCCTCGTAAAGCCGCACCCCCGCGCGGTGCTGCCCCTGGCCTTGACGGTGCGCGTCGCCCGCGAGGTCCTGACCGAGGCGGGCTTCGACCCGAACCTGGTCGCGCTCGCCGCCGAGCGGCCCGGAGAGGGCATCGCCAAGACCCTCGCCACCCGCCCCGAGATCAAGATCATCGACTACACGGGCTCGACGTCCTTCGGCGACTGGCTGGAGGCCAACGCCCGCCAGGCGCAGGTCTACACGGAGAAGGCGGGCGTCAACACGGTCGTCGTCGAGTCGACCGACAACTACAAGGGCATGCTGTCGAACCTGGCCTTCTCCCTCTCGCTGTACAGCGGCCAGATGTGCACGACTCCGCAGAACCTCCTCATCCCCCGCGAGGGCATCGCGACGGACGCGGGCGCGAAGTCCTACGACGAGGTTGTCTCGGACCTCGCGAGCGCGGTGGACGGCCTCCTCGGCGACGAGGCCCGGGCCAACGGCATCCTCGGCGCCCTGGTCAACCCGGACGTGAGGGCCCGCCTGGACGCGGCCCCCGGAATCGGTGAAGTCGCCCTCGCCTCACGGCAGATCAGCAACCCTGAGTTCCCCGACGCCGTGGTGCGCACACCGGTGATCGTCAAGCTCGACGGCGCCAAGCCGGACGCCGAGGCGGCGTACCTCAGCGAGTGCTTCGGCCCGGTCTCCTTCGCCGTGGCCGTCGACTCGGCGGCGGACGCGGTGGAGCTGCTGCGGCGCACGGTGCGCGAGAAGGGCGCGATGACGGTCGGGGCGTACACCACGTCCGCGGAGGTGTCATCGGCCGTCGAGGAGACCTGCCTGGAGGAGAGCGCCCAACTGTCGCTGAACCTCACGGGCGGCGTCTATGTGAACCAGACAGCGGCGTTCTCGGACTTCCACGGCTCCGGCGGCAACCCGGCGGCGAACGCCGCGCTGTGCGACAGCGCGTTCGTGGCCAACCGCTTCCGCGTGGTGGAGATCCGCAAGGAAGCGTGAGCCGGAGGCGCCACGGCCCCCGGGGGAGCAGGCTCAGGCCCGGTCCTTCGGGGGCGTGCCCGACGACCAGTGGAAGAGCGCCATCGCGACGCTCGTGGCGAGGTTGTAGCTCGACACCTGCGGCCGCATCGGCAGCGACACCAAGTGGTCGGTCCGGGCGCGCAGTTCGGCCGACAGGCCGCTGCGCTCGGACCCGAAGGCCAGTACGGCGTCATCCGGGATCTCGACGCCCCGGATGTCCTCGCCCTCCGCGTCGAGGGCGAACAGGGGCCCCTTGGGCAGTTCCCCGACGTCCACGCGCTCCACAGCCGTCGCGAAGTGCAGGCCCGCGCCGCCGCGCACGACGGTGGGGTGCCAGGGGTCGAGGGTGCCGGTCGTCACGACTCCCGTCGCGCCGAAGCCCGCCGCGAGCCGGATCACCGCCCCGGCGTTGCCGAGGTTGCGCGGGTCGTCGAGGACGACGACGGGCGCGGCCCTGGGGATGTGCTCCAGCGCCCGCAGGTTGGCGGCGCGTTCCGGACGTAGCGCCAAGGCGGCCACGGCTGTGGGGTGCAGCCGGGGCACGAGGGCGCGCAGCGTCGCGTCGTCGGTCTCGGCGAGCAGCGCGTCGAGCGCGTCCGACACATCCGGCGCCAGGTCCTGCGCGAGGGCGAGGACGGCTGCCTTGTCGCTGGTCAGGGCGACGGGGATGCGGGCCCCGAAGCGAAGCGCGTGCTTCAGGGCATGGAAGCCGTCGAGGAGTACGCAAGTGTCGGCGAGGCCGCGCCAGACACGCACCGGGTCAGTCGGCTGCCCGCCCGGATCGGCCGGCTGCCCGCGCCGCGGACTGCTGCCGCCCGCGCCGTCCGTACGACCACCGTTCATCGCCCCTGCCGCCCGCTACCGCCGCTCACGCTCACGCACCGAAGCCTACGCGCGCGTGCTCGGTGGCATCCCGGGTGTGCTCCGGCCCGGCCGGTTTCGGCGACGCCTCCGCGCGGGAGGGCCGCGGCACCCGTGAGAGCAGCCCCTTGCGCGCGCGGGTCACCCAGCCACCGAGGCGCCGCAGGAACGACGTCGGCAGGAACACCGCGTCGGCCGCGATCATCGCGAGCGAGAAGAACGGCAGCCCCAGGACGACGGCGATGACGGCGTGCTCGAAGATCATCACCGCGAGCAGCACGTTCTTGACGCGCCGGTTGAACAGCGTGAACGGGAAGGCGACCTGCACGGCGACCGTCCCGTACGTCACCAGCATCACCAGGACGCCGTGCGAGGTCAGCAGGTCGGCGAGCGCGGGCCAGGGCGAGAAGTAGTCGAGCTGGAGCGGGTAGTAGACGGCCGTCCCGTCCTGCCAGCGGCTGCCTTGGATCTTGTACCAGCCGGCCGTGGCGTAGATCAGGCACGCCTCGACCATGATCACCAACAGGGCGGCGTTGTGGGCGAGGTTGGCGACGACATCGAGCAGCACCCGCGCCTCGCCGTCCGGCGCGCGCCGTCCGGCGACCCACCACAGCCCGTGCGCGGCCCACAGCCCCCAGAACAGCAGCAGCCAGAACCAGCCGAGCTCCCCCATGAACGTCACGACGGACAGAGCGAGACCGAGCACCCACCACAGGGCGGGACCGACCCGGTCGCCCCCTCCCAGACGGCCTCCGCCGACCTCACGGCGGTCGTCGTCCCCAAGGCTGTCGTCGTCCCCGTAGTCGCGCCGTGCGGTACGCGCGCGTGCCGCGCGGCGCGCGTCCAGGGACCAGACCTGGCCGCACCGCGTGAACACGAGGTAGATCGCCATGAGGTGGATGACGTTGTCGCCGCCGTCCCCCATGAAGATGCTGCGGTTCTGCAGCGAAAGCACGCCGATCATGAACAGCACGGACATGGTGCGGGTGCGCCAGCCGACGAGCAGCAGGGCGCTCGCGGCGATCGCCACGAAGTAGACGATCTCGAACCACGCCCGGCCGTCGGACCACATCAGCGCCGTGAAGGCGTCGTTCGAGGAGATGAGCTGCTGGGCCATGTCCCAGCTCCAGGGGCCGTCGGGCCCGTACAGCTCACGCCGGTGCGGCAGCTCACGCAGCAGGAACAGCAGCCAGGTGGCGGCGAAGCCGATACGGACCACCGCGGTCTGGTAGGGGCCGAGGGCCTGGGCCGTGACACGCTGGACGCCCCGGGCGAGCGGGTCGAACCGGGTCACCGGACGCTCCCCTTCCGTTCCACGGCCACGTCCCCGCCTTGTTCCGCCACGCCCTGTTCCGCCACGCGCTCTTCCGCCCGGTCCTGTTCCACGGCCACGTCCCTGTGCGCACGGTCCTCACCGGCCAGCGGCAGGTCGCCGGGCGTGACCGACCACCAAGGAAGGACGCGCAGCACGGGCTTGGTGCTGATCTTCTCGTCGCTCCACTCCGGCGGCCGTACGGCCGTGGTCCGGGACCGCACCTGCACCTGGTCGAACGCCTCCCCGCGGGCGAGCGGCTCGTTCCGGTCCAGGCGCAGCAGCACGATGCGGCGGACGTACTGCTCCGACAGGTCGCCGCGCAGGCCGGTGGGACGATTCTGCGCGTCGTGCGTGGAGACGAAGAAGTCCCAGCCCCGGCGCAGTTCGTTCTGCTGCGTGTGGCTCGGCAGCAGGTTGTGGTCGATGGCGGCGCCGTCCTGGGCGGACAGGTCGAACCACCGCGTGGTCCGGCCGGCCCCGTCCGGGGTCCGGATCTGCGCGCGGGCCTGCACCGATACGTTCTGCTGCAGCGGGTTCGGCGCGAACAGCTTCCAGTTCTGCTCGAACTCCGGGTAGATCCAGTCGTCGACGGTCCGCCCGTGCTCCTTACTGACGGTGTTCGACGGCGCGACGTGCAGGAACACCATCCCGACGTGGACGCAGACGGTGGCGACGACCGCGGCGAGGACGAGGACGGCGACGACCTGCGAGCGGCGGCGGAGGGCGGCGATGCCGGTCCGGGCTGGCTGGTCTTCCGACGGCCCGGTCTCGGCGCCTGGTCCTGGCGCATCGGTGCCGGATCCAGGTGAATCGGCGCCGGATCCAGGTGGAGCGCCATCGGAGCCCGGGGGAGCGGCGTCGGAGTCCCCGGGCGCGGCATCGGACCCGGCGGATTCGCCGCCCACATCCTTGTCGTACCCGTCCATCTCGCCCCGTTCCTCGACCCCGTGACCGAACCCTGCCGCCGGAACGGTACTCAGGCCCGCCCGCCAGGCCCAGCGCCCCGGAGGTTATCCACAGGGTTGACACCTTATGGCGAGGCGCCGCACCATTGAATTACAACGAACCGAACGATCGGTCGGTCGGCGGGTTCGATGGAGTGCCGGACTGCCGGAACGCCATGCCGGAATGCTCAGCGTGAGGCACGCCGACGTGACGAAGACATGGTGAAGACGACGGCATGACGAGAGTTGCCGAGACACTGCCAGAGGTCGAGGGGGACCGAGATGGCGACAGCGCACCAGCCGCTCACCACGGCACCGCACAAGGCCGCGGACACAGCCGTGGACGGCATCGTGGACACCGCGGTGCTCGAGTCGGCCTTCGACGCGGCCGTCGCGGCGGACGAGCGCATCGAGCCGCGTGACTGGATGCCGGACGCCTATCGCGCCACGCTCGTGCGCCAGATAGCGCAGCACGCCCACTCCGAGATCATCGGCATGCAGCCCGAGGCCAACTGGATCACGCGCGCGCCGTCCCTGCGCCGCAAGGCGATCCTGATGGCCAAGGTCCAGGACGAGGCGGGCCACGGCCTGTATCTGTACAGCGCGGCGGAGACCCTCGGCGCGAGCCGCGACGACCTGCTCGACAAGCTCCACTCAGGCCGCCAGAAGTACTCCTCGATCTTCAACTACCCGACCCTGACCTGGGCCGACGTAGGCGCCATCGGATGGCTCGTGGACGGCGCGGCGATCACCAACCAGGTCCCGCTGTGCCGCTGTTCGTACGGCCCCTACGCCCGCGCGATGGTCCGCGTCTGCAAGGAGGAGTCTTTCCACCAGCGCCAGGGGTACGAGCTGCTGCTCGCTCTCAGCCGCGGCACCGAGGCGCAGCACGCGATGGCCCAGGACGCCGTGGACCGCTGGTGGTGGCCGTCGTTGATGATGTTCGGCCCGCCGGACGCGGAGTCGTCGCACTCCGAGCAGTCCATGACGTGGAAGATCAAGCGCCACTCGAACGACGAGCTGCGCCAGCGCTTCGTGGACATCTGCGTCCCCCAGGCCGAGTCGCTCGGCCTGACGCTCCCCGACCCGGACCTGAAGTGGAACGAGGAGCGGGGGCAGCACGACTTCGGCGCGATCGACTGGAGCGAGTTCTGGTCGGTCCTCAAGGGCAACGGCCCGTGCAACGACCAGCGCATCACACAGCGCAGACGAGCCCACGAAGAGGGCGCCT
Organism: Streptomyces flavofungini; assembly: GCF_030388665.1. Taxonomy (NCBI): domain Bacteria; kingdom Bacillati; phylum Actinomycetota; class Actinomycetes; order Kitasatosporales; family Streptomycetaceae; genus Streptomyces; species Streptomyces flavofungini. The sequence goes on from NZ_CP128846.1 coordinate 4,569,337, forward strand.
GGGTGCGCGAGGCAGCGGCCGCGTACGCCGCCAAGCGGAGCGAGCGCAAGGAGGCGACCGCATGACCGGCTCGACCGAATGGCCGCTGTGGGAAGTGTTCGTGCGCTCGCGCCGCGGCCTGTCCCACACGCACGCGGGCAGCCTGCACGCCCCGGACGCCGAGATGGCCCTGCGCAACGCCCGGGATCTGTACACCCGCAGGAACGAAGGCGTCTCCATCTGGGTCGTGCCGTCCGCGGAGATCACCGCCTCCTCGCCGGACGAGAAGGACTCCTTCTTCGAGCCCTCCGCCGACAAGCCCTACCGCCACCCGACGTTCTACGACATCCCGGAAGGAGTGAAGCACCTGTGACCCCCACGCCCGCGACCCCCACGCCCGCGACCCCCGCGCCGTCGTCCGCCGCGCCCCCGCCCGGCGCCTCCCCGGCCGCGGACGCCCCCGCCGTCCGCACCGCGGCCCTCGCCCTGGGCGACGACGCGCTGGTGCTCTCGCACCGCCTGGGTGAGTGGGCGGGCCACGCCCCCGTCCTGGAAGAAGAGGTGGCCCTGGCGAACATCGCCCTGGACCTGCTCGGCCAGGCCCGCGTGCTGCTCTCCCTGGTGGGCGACGAGGACGAGCTGGCGTATCTGCGCGAGGAGCGCTCCTTCCGCAACCTCCAGCTCGTCGAGCAGCCGAACGGCGACTTCGCCCACACCATCGCCCGCCAGCTGTACTTCTCCGTGTACCAGAACCTCATGTACGGCCAACTGGCGGCGGCCGACAGCCCGTTGGCGCCGCTCGCCGCGAAGGCCGTCAAGGAGGTGGCCTACCACCAGGACCACGCAGAGCAGTGGACGCTCCGGCTCGGCGACGGCACGTCCGAGAGCCACGAGCGGATGCAGCGCGGCGTGGACGCGCTCTGGCGCTTCACCGGCGAGATGTTCGCGCCCCTGGCCGGTCTCGACCTCGACCGGGAAGCGCTGCGGGAGCAGTGGACGGCCAGGGTCACCGAAGTGCTCCAGAAGGCCACGCTCACCGTGCCCGAGGACCCGCAGAGCGGGGCGTGGACGGCCGGCGCCGGACGCGAGGGACTGCACACCGAGTCGTTCGGCCGGATGCTCGCCGAGATGCAGCACCTGCACCGCAGCCACCCGGGGGCGTCATGGTGACCAGAACCCCGACGGCGCCCACCGCGACCGCCTCCCCCGCGGCCCCCGCCGCCGCACCCCCGGCGCCCACCGCACCCGCCGCCCCCACAACGGCTCCCGCGCCCACCGCCCTGGAGGCCCGGCTCCACGCCCTCGCGGGCTCCGTGCCCGACCCCGAGCTGCCCGTCCTCACCCTGGCCGAGCTGGGCGTGCTCCGCTCCGTCCGGGTCAGCGGCACCGGCCATGTGGACGTCGAGCTGACCCCGACGTACACGGGCTGCCCCGCCATCGAGGCCATGAGCGCGGACATAGAGCAGGTGCTGCGCGAGGACGGCCGGGACGACGTCACGGTGCGCACGGTGCTCTCCCCCGCCTGGTCGACGGACGACATCAGCGCCGAAGGCCGCCGCAAGCTCGCGGAGTTCGGCATCGCGCCGCCGCGCCCGCACGCCGCCGAGGGACCGGTCCCGCTCTCCCTCACGGTCCGCTGCCCGCACTGCGGCTCGACGGACACCGAACTGCTCAGCCGCTTCTCCTCCACCGCCTGCAAGGCGCTGCGTCGCTGCGTCACCTGCCGGGAGCCCTTCGACCACTTCAAGGAGCTGTGATGGCGCGCTTCCACCCGCTCCGCGTGGCGGCCGTCGAGGAGCTCACCGACGACTCCGTGACGCTGACGTTCGAAGTGCCCCCGCACCTCCGGGAGGAGTACCGGTACGCCCCCGGCCAGCACCTCGCCCTGCGCCGAGTCGTCGACGGCACGGAGATCCGGCGTACGTACTCGATCTGCTCCCCGGCCCCGCACCCCCAAGCCCTCGGTGAGCCGAGGCTGTTGCGGGTGGGCGTGCGTGTGGTGGAGGGCGGCGCCTTCTCGACGTACGCGCGCAAGGAGGTCGCCGTCGGGGACGAGCTGGACGTGATGACCCCGGCGGGCCGCTTCACGCTGGACCCGGCTCCGGGGCGGTATGCCGCGGTGGTCGGCGGCAGTGGGATCACGCCGGTGCTCTCCATCGTCACGACGCTCCTGGAGCGCGAGCCGGACGCCGAGTTCTGTCTGATACGCAGCGACCGCACGGCTGCGTCCACGATGTTCCTCGACGAGGTCGCCGACCTCAAGGACCGCTGGCCGGACCGCTTCCAGCTGGTGACGGTGCTCTCCCGCGAGGAGCAGCAGGCAGGGCTGAACTCGGGCCGCCTGGACGAGGAACGGCTTGCGCGGCTGCTGCCCGCGCTCCTGCCGGTCGAGGAGGTCGACGGCTGGTTCCTGTGCGGTCCGTACGGCCTGGTGCAGGGCGCGGAGCGGACCCTGCGGGTGCTGGGGGTGGCGCGGCGGCGCATCCACGAGGAGATATTCCACGTGGACGACGGCCTCACGGCGGCTCCGGCGGTGCCCGCCCCGGCGGACAGCACGGTCACGGTCACCCTCGACGGCCGCTCCGGCACCTGGCCGGTGCAGGCGGGGGAGTCCCTGCTCGACACGGTGCTGCGCAACCGCGCGGACGCGCCGTTCGCCTGCAAGGGCGGAGTGTGCGGCACCTGCCGGGCGTTCAAGGTGTCCGGCGAGGTCCGCATGGACCGGAACTTCGCACTGGAGCCGGAGGAGACCGAGGCCGGCTATGTGCTGGCGTGCCAGTCGCATCCGACCACGGACAAGGTGGAGTTGGACTTCGACCGCTGAGCGGCCCACCGGCGAGCGGCCCACCGGCGAGCGGCCCACCGGTGAGCACCCTCGCCGTTGAACGCCCTCGCCGTTGAACGCCCCACCGCGCGGGGCCGACGCCGGGACACCACTCACCGGACCACTCGCCACGGCTGTTCCCTTCCCATAGAACGTGTTCTATCTTGACGACCCGTCAGAACAGCGGCGGAGCCGACGAGACCGAACCCGGCCGGTGCGGAGGGACGAGCAGTGGACTTCACCTTCACCGAGGAACAGCAGGCGGCGCTCGAGGCGGCCAAGGCGGTCTTCGCCGGGGTCGCCCCGGACGGAGTGCCGAGCCCCGCCCTCACCCCCGGGGCCGTCGCCGAGGACTTCGACCGCGCGCTGTGGGCCAAGCTCGCCGAGGCCGACCTGCTGAGCCTGCTGACGGCACCCGAGTACGGCGGCTCGGGCCTGGACCCCATCGCCCTCTGCCTGGTGCTGCGCGAGTCGGCGAAGGTGCTGGCACGCGTGCCGCTGCTGGAGAGCTGTGCGGCCGCGTACGCCGTACAGACCTATGGCGGCGAGGAGTTGAAGGGTGCCGTCCTGGAGTCGGCCGCGCGCGGCGGCACCGTTCTGACCGTCGCCGCGAACGGCCGCACCGGTCACGACGGCGCCGAACTCGCCGTCAGCGCACGCCCCGACGGCGACGACTGGGTCCTGGACGGCCTCCAGACCGCCGTCCCCTGGGCCTACGACGCCGACATCACCGTCGTGCCCGCCACCACCCCCGACGGCCGCGCCGTCCTCGCCCTCGTCCCGCGCGGGCATTGCGGGCTCGCCCTCGCCGAGCAGTTCTCCACCAGCGGGGAGCGGCTCGGCGAACTGCGCCTGGACGCGGTTCGGGTCGGCGCCCGGGACGTGATCACCGCGGACGGGGCCTGGGACTTCCTCCGGGACCTGCTCGCGACCGGCACCTGCGCGCTCGCGCTCGGACTCGGTACGGGCGTGCTCGGCATGACGAGTGAATACACCGGCAAGCGCGAGCAGTTCGGGTTCCCGGTCGCCACCTTCCAGGCGGTCGCCGTGCAGGCCGCCGACCGTTACATCGACCTGCGCGCGATGGAGGTCACCCTCTGGCAGGCCGCCTGGCGCCTCAGCTCACCGGACCGTGCGGGCGCGGGCAGCGGCGGGCCGCTCCCGGCCTCCGGCGATGTGGCGGTGGCCAAGATCTGGGCGTCGGACGGCGTACGCCGGGTGGTGCAGACCGCGCAGCACCTGCACGGCGGCTTCGGCGCCGACACCGACTACCCCCTGCACCGCTACCACGCCTGGGCCAAGCACCTGGAGCTCGCGCTCGGCCCGGCCGCGGCGCACGAGGACGCCCTGGGCGACCTGCTGGCGGCGCACTCCCTGAGCTGAGCGGACGGGCCCTCGACCGGGGCGTCGGTCACACCACGCCCGAGCCGGACCGGATCGCCGTCACAGCAGCACACGCAGGACCGGATCGCCGTCACACCACGCCCACGGCGGACAGGCCCTAGATCACGGCGCCGGGCTGGCCCTTGTCGTCGACGACGGCCTTGCCCGAGGCCTCCCAGACCTGCATGCCGCCGTCGACGTTCACCGCGTCGATGCCCTGCTGCGCGAGGTACATGGTCACCTGGGCGGAACGGCCGCCGGACCGGCAGATGACGTTCACCTTGCCGTCCTGCGGCACCGCCTCCGTCAACTCCCCGAAGCGGGCCACGAAGTCACTCATCGGGATGTGCAGCGCGTCCGGCGCGTGACCTGCCTGCCATTCGTCGTCCTCACGGACGTCAAGGAGGAAGTCTCCGTCCGAGAGATCACTGACCGTGACCGTGGGCACACCAGATCCGAATTCCATGGGTCCGACGCTACCCGACCGCCACCACCCCGACGCCGCCCACCCATGGGGCGCAGCCCACCCCACAGCTCCGCACCGCCGACCCGCTCAGGCGGTCAGCCGCTCCAGCTCCGCCTCGCGCTCCGCGACCTGGGCGAGCAGTTGCTCGGCGATCTCCTCCAGGAGCCGGTCCGGGTCGTCGGGCGCCAGCTTCAGCATCGACCCGATCGCGCTCTCCTCCAGCTCCCGGGCCACGACCGAGAGCAGTTCCTTGCGCCGGGCGAGCCATTCGAGCCGAGCGTACAGCTCCTCGCTCGGCGTGGGCCGCAGCTCCTCGGGCATCGGGCCCGCGGCCCACTCGGCGAGCAGCTCCCGCAGCAGCGCCTCGTCGCCACGGCCGTACGCGGCGTTCACGCGGGTGATGAACTCGTCACGGCGTCCGCGCTCCTTCTCGTCCTGCGCGAGGTCGGGGTGGGCCTTGCGGACCAGTTCCCGGTAGAGCTTGCGGACCTCGTCGCTCGGCCGCACCCGCTGCGGCGGCCGCACCGGCTGCTCGGTGAGCATCGCGGCGGCCTCGGGGAACAGCCCGTCGCCGTCCATCCAGCCGTGGAACAGTTCCTCGACCGCCGGCATCGGAAGCACCCGCGCCCGCGCCTCGTCCGCCTTGCGCCGGTCCTCCGGGTCACCGGACCGCGCCGCCACGGCCTCCGCGATCAGGGCGTCCAGCTCGTCCAGGCGCGAGTACATCGGGCCGAGCTTCTGGTGATGCAGCCGGGAGAAGTTCTCCACCTCGACCCGGAACGTCTCCACGGCGATCTCGTACTCGATCAGCGCCTGCTCGGCGGCGCGCACCGCCTTCTCAAGCCGCTCCTCGGGCCGCGCGCCCTCGCCCGCCGGGGCGCTCCCCTCGATGCGGGCTGCGCCCTCGGGACCGTCCGCCTCAGTGCGGGCTGCGCCCTCGGGACCGCCCGCTTCGGGCCGCCCGCCCATCACGGACAGTGGCTCCTCGGGCGTCTCACGGCTCGTCGGCTCGGCTTCCGGGGTCGTCACCTGTCCAGCCTAGGCCACGGCTCCCTCCGACTCGGCCCGCAGCCGCCCTTCCCGCACCGCGGCGACGAGCAGGGCGTGGTCGGCCTCCGTGCGGTCCGCGTACGCCACCGCGAAGGCGGATATCGCCCCGTCCAGCTCGTCGTTCTTGCCGCAGTACCCGGAGATGAGGCGGGAGTCGACGCTGTGTGCGTGGGCGCGGGCGAGCAGGGCTCCGGTCATGCGGCCGTAGTCGTCGAGCTGGTCGGGGGCGAGGGCGGCCGGGTCGACGCTGCCCTTTCGGTTCCTGAACTGCCGTACCTGGAAAGGCCGTCCCGATATCGTCGTCCAGCCGAGCAGGAAGTCGCTCACCACCTGCATGCTCTTCTGGCCGAGGACCACCCGCCTGCCCTCGTGCCCGCTCGCGGGCTCCTTGAAGCCCGCCGTCGACAGGTGCGGCAGGAGCGCGGAGGGACAGGCCTCCTTGACCTGGAGGACCAGCGGCTCCCCGCGGTGGTCGAGGAGCAGCACCACATAGGAACGCAGTCCGACGCTGCCGGTGCCTACGACGCGGAAGGCGACGTCCTGGATCGAATACCGCGTGAGGAGGGGCAGACGGTCCTCCGGGAGGGTGGTTCGGTACTCACCGAGGGCGGTGGCGACCGCCGCGGCCTCCTCGTCCGGAACCCGCCGGAGCACCGGGGGCGCGTCCACGAAGCGGCGGGGCGCGGCGTGGCCGACGGGGGCCTCGGCGCCCGGCACCGGCTCGGTCGACTTGGCGGCGAAGCGGGCGCTCGTGTTCCGCCGGGCCTTCTCAGAGACGCGGTCGAGGGTGCCGAGCAGGTCCCGGGCGTCCGTGTGGGAGACCAGTTCCTCGTCGGCTATCGCGTTCCAGGCATCGAGGACGGGGAGCTTGGCGAGCAGGCGCATGGTGCGGCGGTACGCACCGACGGCGTCGTAGGCCGCTTCCCTGCACACGTCCTCCTTGGCACCCGCCTCGCGCCCCGCGAGGACCAGGGAGGTGGCGAGGCGCTTGAGGTCCCACTCCCAGGGGCCGTGAACCGTCTCGTCGAAGTCGTTCAGGTCGATGATGAGGGCGCCGCGCGCGTCCCCATAGAGCCCGAAGTTGGCCGCGTGGGCGTCGCCGCAGATCTGGGCGCCGATGCCGGTGAGCGAGGTGCGTGCGAGGTCGTGGGCCATGAGTCCGGCGGCGCCGCGCAGGAAGGAGAAGGGCGACGCGGCCATTCTGCCCACGCGCAGCGGTGTGAGCTCGGGGAGCCGCCCCCGGTTGGTCTCCTCGATGACGGAGACGGGATCAGGGCGGTCATCCGCCACCGTGAACCGCGCGTGTGCGGAGCGTGGGGTGCGGGCGCGGAGAGCCTTGCCCTCCTGCTTGGGGCCCTCCCACCGGAGGCCCTCCCTCTGGGGGCCCTCCCTCTGGGGGCCCTCCCTCTGGGGGCCCTCCCGCTGGGGCTGGGCATGCCCGGACCTCCCGTCCGCCGGCCAGTGCGCGAAGCCCTCCACGCGCGGCAGGCGAACAGTCCCCCTCCGCTCGCGGGGCCCCGGCAGGCCCGCCCCGGGCGCCTCGGCCCCCTCGGCCGCCTCGCCCCCCACGTCCCCTGCCCGGCTTCCGCTCCCACCCGAAGTGTGAGTGTTCTCAGTCACGCCCATCGCCCCCCGTCAACGGCTTTCAACTGCATCGACTGCGTCGACGGTACCTCCGCCCGCGAATCCCCGTCACAGCCTGTGGACAACTCCCCGCGAGACGAGCACACCGCCCCGGCACGGCCACCCCGCGCCGTTCGCGGGGCGCCTCGTGCGCGCAGTCACCTCGTACGCGAAGCCCACGCAGTCACCCCGTACGCGAAGCACGCGCAGTCACCACAGCCCGTCGGCCAGCGTCTTCCAGGGGTCCTTGACGGCGAGCCTGTTCACATGGCCCAGCCACGTCGTCGTCCCGGCCTCGGCCACAGCCACCCCTCGGGACGGGGCGCCGTCGCGGAGGGCGACCGATGAGAGGTGGTAGGAGCGGACGTCGAGTTCTCCGGGGACGCCCTCGAACGGTACGAAGCGGTCCAGCGGTGCCTTCTTCCGGCCGTCTTCCTGCCCTGTGGTCCCCGACCCCACCGTCCGGCGGCCCAGGATTCCTCCGTGCATGAGCTCGACGGATCCGCCGGACACCGGCGGGAGCACCCCCGGAGCGTCGGGGAAGGCGACCTCGACCCGCCCGCCCGCGGTCGTGTACGCGCCGTACGCCTTCTCCGTATGCGGCTGCGACTGCCCCAAGGCGATCAGCGCGGCGCCGAGAGCGGCGAGGGTGACCAGGCCGCGCAAGGGGTTGCGGGCGCCCGACGCGCGGTACATCCGGGCGAGCCGGTACAGCACGTAGCCGACCGTGCCCGCCAGCAGGGACAGCCAGCTCAGGGCACCCCACGCCCCGTACGCCATCAGTGAGCCGTGGGCGATGACCAGGAGGTTGAAGACAAGCACCCACGGATACAGCAGGCAGAAGGCGCCGAAGACGGCCCAGCCGTCGGGGAGCGTGCGCTCGGGGCGTGGGCCGCCGAAGACCGTCCAGTTCACGACCGCGCGGCAGTCGGCCATGCTCTTGTCCCGCAGGTTGGGGATGTTCACCCAGGCCATGAGGGCGATATAGCCGTCGAGCCGGATGAACGGCAGCAGGTTGAGGATGCCCGTGAACGCGGTCATCAGCGCGCACAGGCCCAGCAGTTCGGCGAGTTCGCCGTCGCACAGGGCCGAGCCCGCGGCGAGCAGTCCGGCGGCGGCGAGCTGGCAGATCACTCCGGCCAGGGCGACAAGGACCCGCTGGTGGCGGGTCCGCAGCCGCCACAGATCGGTCACGTCGCAGAACATGGCGGGGGCGCAGTAGAAGAGCATGGCCCCGATACGGTGGGGCCGGCCGCCGAAGCGGGCCAGGACGGCCCCGTGCGCGAGTTCGTGAACGGCGTTGACGGCGATGACGACGGCGGCGGCGATCAGCCAGTGCTGCCAGGGCATCGGATGCCAGGCGGCCTTGGCGATCTCGGCCGCGCCGAGGCTCACGGCGACGAGTCCGGCCAGGACCGCGAGCAGACAGCCCGCCGCCACCACACGGTTGGCCATCAGACGGGGCAGCAGGCGCCCCGGCGCCAGGAAGGCCGGCCGGTCGAGGACGGTGAACTGCAGGGAGGCGGGCGGCTGGAAGCGGAACCGGCTCTCTTTGACGGGCGGGGTGTCCGTTCCCACGAGCAGACCGAGCTCGGTGAACTTCCGCAGGGCTGCTTCTACTTGTTCCTGGGCGACACCCGGTCCGAGGTCATGCCTGACCTGCTGGAGGTCCCGGGTGCCGTCCAGACCGCGCAGCAGGGCGGCGGCCCCGCCGCCCAGGCGGGTGAAGCGGCGGTACCGCTCGTCCGCGATGGTCCAGGAGCGCTCGCCCTCCTCCGGCGGGAGGAACTCGATGTCCGGCCGCAGCTCGGGCCATGTGGGCACACCGCCCTCCGGTGCGCCGTCCTTCGGTACGCCGTCCTTCGGTACACCGCCCTCCGGTACGCCGCCTTCCCGTACACCAGCCGCCCCGGCGGACGTACCGACCGCCCCGGCCCCGGCGGACGTACCGACCGCCACGTCGCCAGATGTGCTGACCCTCATCTCAGAGTGCCTCCGCAGTTCTCTCCCGCCTCAGCGCGCACAGGAGCGCGACGGCGACATAGCCGAGCAGTACGGCCACGGCGGCCCATGCCTGCAGGGGCATGGTCAGTTCGGGGTCGTGCAGCAGGGACAGCTGGGCCCCACCGGGCAGGAATCGCCCGAAAGACGGGGCGGCGACGATCAGGACGGCCTCGATGCCGGACGTGTAGGCCACGATGGCGATGACGGTGGCCACTTGGTTGCGGATCAGATACCCCAGCGCCACGCCCCAGGGCCCGGCGAGGGCGCTGATCACGACGATCATCGCGTTGAGGCGGATCATGTCACCGGTGTACGTGGGCGCGTGGCCGCCGAGGACGGCGACCAGGGTGCTGGTGAGCACGGACAGGACGCCCACGGGGAGGCCCACCAGAAAGGCGACCAGGGCCTTGGCGGCGAGCACCCGCTCCCGGCGGGGGGTGATGAGATAGGTGCGGGTCCAGGTGCGGTGCCGGTATTCGCCGGTCACCAGGAGAGAGCCCGCGACGGTCGCGAAGAGCAGGCCCGCGAACCCCTGGCGGACGATCTGCTCGGCCGCGTCGGCGCCGGAGGTGCCCTGGTCGTTGACCGTCTGGATGGTTCCGTAGCCCGCCATCGCGATCAGGCCGAGGCCGATGGCCACGGTGTACAGCAGGCCGCGTCCTGCCCACAACTTGCGGAACTCGCTTGCCAGTTCGCTGCTCATACCGCTGCCGCCTCCCGGTCGAGAACGCTGTGGAACGCGTCTTCCAGGGACGCTTGGTGCTCATGGGCCATCAGTGCGCTGACGGTGCCCGCGTAACGCACGCGGTGACTGAGGACGACGACGTCGTCGGCGGTCTTCTCGATCTCGTCCAGGCTGTGGCTCGAGACCAGAACCGCGCCGCCGTCGTCGGCGAAGCCCCGCAGGAAGGCGCGCAGCCAGCGGATGCCGTCGGGGTCGAGGCCGTTGGCGGGCTCGTCGAGGACCAGGGCACCGGGGGAGCCGATGAGCGCGCAGCCGAGGGAGAGCCGCTGGCGCATGCCCAGCGACAGCGCGCTGATCTTGCGGTGTGCGGCGTCGGTGAGGTCCACCGTCTCCAGGACGTCGTCCGCCGCCGTGATCGGCATGCCCAGGGAGCGGGCGACCAGGCGGAGCTGGGCGCGGACGGTGAGGGCGGGGTGCCCGGGTACGTCGGTGGTGGCCGCGCCGACGACCCGGGCGGGCGCGGGAAGGTCCCGGTACGGGACGCCGTTGATCAATGCGGTTCCGGCGGTCGGGGCGGTGAGCCCCAGCAGCATGCGGAGGGTGGTCGATTTGCCTGAGCCGTTGCGGCCCACCAGGGCCGTGACGGAGCCGGCCGGGACTTGGAAGGACACGTCGTCGACGACTCGGCGCGAGCCGTAGACCTTGGTCAGGTCCTTGCAAACAATCGTTGGATCCACGCGGTTGACTTTCCGGTCTCGGGCATGTCAGCTCCTGCGCGCCAGGAGGCGCCAAATCGCGGCGACCTCCACCACGGCCAGTGCCCACAGGCCGATCTGCAGGGCTCCGTCGCTGTTCTTGGCGAGGGCCGCTGTGCCCAGCAGCGCGGCACTGAACAGGACGACGTAGGAATAGCGGTTATTCATGGACCAAATCCAATGGTGAGAAACGACTTGCTTCTCTTGGAGTCTATGAGGGGCGCCACTCGACGTGCGCGGCGGCCCAGCCGGCCCCGGGAGCGGAGTAGTGATACGCGCTCCCGGACGCCGACATGTGGCCGAGCTGCTCGCCGATCAGGTAATGCTGAGGCCGATGACGAACGCGGCACCACCGGCGGTCGTCACCTGGACGACGTCGTTCCAGCCGGGCGCGTCCAGAGAGTCGAGCTCCTCGACGGCGAAGTCAGTGGACTCCTGCGGCATTTCGATGGAACCGTGGTTCATCTTCCTTCTCCTTCATCAGGTATACGAGGCGATGCCTCGTGGATACGGGGTGGTACGAGGTTTTTGTCAGCGGGGGAGCAACCCGTCCGCCGCGCCAGGGGCGGGGCAGTACCCGCAGCGAGTGCGGGCGCTGCCCCAGGACCACTGGCCGACCTGGATCAGGTCAGGGCGACGGCGCCGGCGATGCCTCCGGCGATGCCCACGCCCGCGGCGAACCCGTCCATGAAGCCGGGTGCGGCCAGCTCCTCCATCTGCTCGACGGCGAAGTCACCGGCGGTGGCGAGGGGGGAGGTCAGCTGCTGCTCCATGTCGTTCTGCATGGTTGCTCCTTCGAGACGGCGGGCCGAGGCCCGCGAGGTGCGGTCCGGTTCGGAACGAGCCGGACCGGGGTGGGACGGCGGGCCGAGGCCCGTGTCCCGCGGTCCGGTTCAGAGAGAAGCAGAGTGAACCGGACCGAGTCTGTGGGTGTCTCAGGTGAGCGCGATACCGGCGGTCAGACCGCCGCCGATCGCCGCTCCGAGCCACGTCTCCTTGTCCCAGCCGAGGAAGCCCGGGGCGTCCAGCGCCTCCAGCTCCTCGACGGCGAAGTCCTGGGCGAAACCGGCGTTGCCCGGCAGGGAAAGGGATTCGGCGTGCATTTCGTTCCTCCTGGAGAACGTGGAGAGCGTTGAGAACCTTTAGAACGTTGAGAACGTCGAGAACGTTTTCGCGGTGCTGCCCACATCTTGCACACAGCGAAATCGCTCCGGGAAGCCGATTCCGCTCTCTCTGCGGCCGCAACTGCGTTGTACCGCAGGGGCCTTTACGGCTGGGTAAAGAAACCCCTACGGTCCACCGGACGGAGGCCTGCGGGCGCCGCAGTCAACCCAACTTCCGTACGCCACCGGGCTTATGGGAATTCTCTGCGGTTGTGCCCGCACTGTGGCCAGGTGTGTACTGATGAGCATCCAATTTCGTCGAGAAAGGCCGGGCCGTGGGGGACACAGCAGTAAAGGAATACGCGGAGCTCACGGAAGCCGGTGCCGCCGAGCAATTGAGCGCGTGGTTCACGGGTGAGGTCGCGGGTGCGCGTCCGGCCGCTCAATCGGTCCTGGTGCAGTCCGGGGGCGACGTCCGGGCCCTGGTGGACGGGGGCCTGCTCGCTCCCGACGCCTACGTGTTCGCGGCCCCCGCCGATCTGCCCGAGGCCGACGGCCTGCGGACCGTCGAGGTCGAGGGCGGCGTGGAGTACTCGGGTGACGAACTGGTCATGTCCGGCAACCTGTACGTACAGGTCTTCGACTACGGCTCACTGCCCTATCTGTCCGTGGCCGGACCGACGGTGGTCCGGGTGACGGGGCCGGAGGACCACCAGGCGTTCCTCGACGACGCCGACCGCGCCGTGCGCGACGGCGTCTGGTCCGAGGGGCTCGCCCATCCCTCGGTGCAGCTCGCGGACCTCGCCACCCTCGTCCGTCCGACGAAGGACACCGGCCTCGGCAGGCTCTACGTCACCACCGGCGGCCAGGTCCGCACCGGCGTGGGCGGCCAGGACCTGGGACATGTCACGGCCGGCGCCGAAGCCCTGCGAGCGGCCCTCGACGCGTGCGCGGGCGATCCGTCACTCGGCTCCGTCGTGCCGGGGGACGTGCTGCGGTCCGGTGCGGCCGAGCGGCCGTGGCTGGAGCGCTACGCGAAGGCGCTGGAGGTACGCCGCCGACTGGCACCGAAGTACGGGACGGACATACGCGTCTCGGGCTTCGGCGGCCGGTTCACCGACGAGCTCCCCGCGCATCCCGTCGAGTCCGCCCGCGAGGTGCTGCTCGTGGAGGCCCTCGGCGACTTCCTTGCGGTCCGCACGGACGACTACCGGCTCTTCAGGCTGGGCAAGGGCTCGGCCCGCCTGCTTGAGGTCTTCTGCGCGCTGGGCGCCGCGAGTTCACCGGACGCGGCCTCCCGCGCCGCGGCCACGGCCGGCCGCCTGCTCGGCATGACGGACGACCAGGCGCGCGACGCCCACGCCGCCATCACGGCCCGGCTCGACCTCACGGACGCGCCCGACGCCACGACGGGCGGTGCCTGACCATGCCCGCCACCGCGACCGGCCTACCCGTTCCGCCCGCCCCGCCCCACCTGCCCGACCCGACCGGACTCGCCGGCCAGATCGCCCAGACCCTGGGCGACTCCCTGACCGTCGCCGAGCTCTACGGCCCGCTCGGCGGCCCCGTCTACCACGAGCTCACCGCGGACGACACCCACGAGATCCGCGACGTACTGGCCCTGCTGCGCGGCGTACCGGGCCCTGTTCTCGAACTCGCCTGCGGCTCGGGCAGGTTGACGCTTCCGCTGCTGGCCGCCGGGCACCAGGTCACCGGCGTCGACACCTCCGGCAGCCTCCTCGCACAGCTGCGCGACCGGCTGTCCGAGCCCGCCGCCCAGCGCCTCGCCCGGCGGCTGACCCTGGTCGAGGCCGACATGTGCGCCCTGGATCTGCCCGAACGTTTCGGTGCCGCGCTCCTCGGCACCACCACCATCGGCCTGGTGCCGCCCGCCGCCCGACCCGACTTCTTCCGCACGGTCCGCGCACACCTCGCTCCCGGCGGCCTGTTCGTGCTCAGCGCCCACACGCCGTCCGCCGAGCACGCCGACCAGCCCACCGTCCGCCCGGTGGTCACCCCCCAGGGGGTCACCTTCGTCATCGACCAGGCCGAGCCCGGTCTCGGGCAGCGCCAGGTCGCCATCCTGCGGCTGCCCGCGCAGGGCGGTCCGCTGCTGCTGACGTCCACCGTCAACGTGCCGGACCCCGAGACCCTCGCCGAAGAACTCCGGAGCGCCGGGTTCGACCTCGCCGAGGTCCGCACGGCCCGCCCCGCCGCCGGTGTCCCCTCCGAACTGAGCATCCTGGTCGCAAGGAGCCCCCGATGAGCCCCGCAAGCTCCGCAGTCCCCACCGCCCCCACGGCCCCGGCCACCCCCGGCACCCACTACCCGCTGTGGGAGTCGCTGCTGCCCGCCGCCGAGCAGGGCCGCATCGAGCGTCGGGCGGTCGGCGCCAAGGGCTCCCGGCTGCGCTTCGCCGACGCCAGCGAGGTCCTGGACGCCACCAGCGGCCTGTGGAACGTCAACATCGGCTACGGCAACGCCGCCATCGCCGACGCCATCGCCCAGGCCTGCCGCGACGCCTCGTACCTGAACCTCTTCCGCAACTCCCACACCTACGCCCTCCAGGCCGCCCGCGACCTGGTGACCGCGGCGGGGCCCGCGGCGTATCGACGGGTGGTCTTCTCCACCTCCGGCGGCTCCGCGAACGACCTCGCCATGAAGATCGCCCGCCAGTACGCGGTGCTTCGCGCGCAGCCCGAACGGCGGCTGGTCGTCGGCCTCAAGGGCAGTTACCACGGGCTGACCTACGGCGCGCACTCGCTGACCGGTGAGGCGCTCGGCCAGCAGATGTACGGCGTCGACCTGCGCAACGTACGCCATGTGGACCCCTCCTCACCCGAGGAGCTGGAGCGGTTCATGAAGCGCCACGGTTCCCAGGTGGCCTCGCTGGTGTGCGAGCCCGTCCTCGGCTCGGGGGTGCACCCGCTGTCCGCCGACTTCGTCGACGCCGTGCTGAAGCTGCGGCGGGAGTACGGCTTCTTGCTGGTCGCCGACGAGGTGGCCACCGGATTCGGCCGTACGGGGCCGCTGTTCGCCAGCTCCGCGTGGGCCGAGTCACCGGATCTTCTGCTCACCTCCAAGGGGCTGACCAACGGCACCTGCGCCGCGTCGGCCGTCCTCGTCTCGCACCCGGTCTCCGAGGCCTTCGAGCAGCACGACGCCGTGCTGATGCACGCCGAGACGCAGGCGGGCACCCCGGCCTCCTGCGCGGCGATCACGACCACGCTGGAGCAGTTCGCCGAGCTGGACGTCCTCGCGGCGTCCGCGCGCACCGCGGAGCGCCTCGACGCGCTCCTGGCCGACCTCGCCGAGCGGATCCCGGCCGTGCACAGCACCAGCGGTCTCGGCTGCTTCCGCGCGGTGCACCTGCGCGACGCGGACGGCGACCGGTTCGACGGGCAGGCCGTACAGGACGTCATCGCGGCGGTACGCGGCCACGGCGCCCTGGTCTATCCCGGCCCCGGCTGCGTCCAGCTCGTCCCCATGCTGACCAGCAGCGAACAGGACCTCGACGATCTGGCCCACGCGCTGCTGCGGGGTCTGGCCGTGGCAGGCCGCCGATGACGACCGCCGCCGGCGCCGCGCCCGCCGCCGGGCCGCCGGCCATCTGGCAGCGGGCGACCCGGGTGCACGTGGGGCAGGGGGCGATCGTCGAGGCGCTGGCGGCGGAGCGGCCCGGCCGCGCGCTGCTCGTCGTGGACGCCCGGCAGCCCCGACTGCCGGACGTGATCGGCCGGTCGACGCGGGCCACGCACACCGAGCTGGTCAGCGTGGACCCCGCGGACTGCGACCTGGAGACCAGCGTGCGCCTGTCCGAGCGGCTCGTCGACGCCGACTGGGTGGTCGCGGCGGGGGGCGGGTCCGTGATGGACGCCGTGGCCCTGGCACGCCTGTTCACCGCGGCACCGGACACCGTGGCCCGGATCCGGCTCGGCGGCGGGCGTCCCGGTCTGGTGCGCGGACCGGCACCGAGCGAGCTGGGACCGCACCCCCGACTGATCGCCGTACCGACCACCGTGGGAACGGCCGCGGAGGTCAGCGCCGCGGCCACCGTGCTGGTCGGCGGCCACCGCAAACTGGTCATGCATCCCCAACTGGCGGCCGACGTCGCCTGCCTCGACCCGGCCGCGACCCGCACCCTGCCCCCCTCCGCCCTGCGCGAAGGCGCCCTGGAAGCGATCCTGCGCCTCTGCAACGGCTACCTGCCACGGCCGGGACAGCGGTTCCCGCCGACCGCCGACGCCGAAGCCCGCGACCTGCTGCGCGACCTGGCGCACACCACGGTGTCCGGCGGCAGCGCCCTGGATGTTGCCGTGCTCAGCGCCCGCACCGTGCTCGGCTTCGCGACCGTCGGCCGGGACTCCTTCGCGGGCAAGGTGTGGTACCTCGCCAATGAGCTGTCCACCGTGGCCGGCGTGCGCAAGATGTCGGCGACCGCGGCCCTCGTACCCGTTGTGTGGTCCCGGGTCATGCGGGGCGACACCCGCTTCGGGGACGCGGAACGGCTCCGGGCCGCCTGGGCCGCCTTGCGCGCCGGCCACCCCGAGCTGCCCCTCGACCCGGTCCAGGGTCTGCGGCACCTGAGCAGGGCCTGGGGCGTCGGCGGCCCGCTGCCCCCGGTCGACCCCGAAGCCCTGGCCGTCCGCGCGGTGCGCGCCTGGGGCGCGGGACTGCCCATGCTCGACGGCTTCAGCACCCACGACATCGCCGGCCTCTACGCCGATGCCCTCCAGGGAGCCCACCAGTGATCGACTTCTCCGCCACGCTCGCCCCCGAGAACGGCCTGGCCTCCGCGCACGCCATCCGCCCCCCGCGCCGGCCCGACGAACCCCTGTGGCAGGGCCTGGCGGAGCTGCACCGTGACCGCACCGGCGCCGGCGAACGGCAGGGCGAGGCCCTGAGCCCCACGGTGGTGGGCGCCTACGGCATCTCCCCCTCCGACACCCTGACCCGCGCGGCGGGCGAGGCCGTGGAACGGTTCGCGCTGCTTCCGGTCCCGGACCCGGGCTCCGGCCCGATCTCCGGCGAGGGCCGTCCCGCCCGCATCGAGGACCTCGGCCCCCAGGCCGCCCTCGACCCCACCGCCCCCCACGCAGGCCTCGCCGCCGCCGACACCCTGGACCGGCCGCTGCGCTGGTATCCGGCCCAGTGGCTGGACAGCGGCGCTCCCCTCCAGGTGCCTGCCGGGCTCGTCGACTATCCCGCCCGCGCCGAGGACTCCGACGGCTTCGACCCGTCGCCCTCCGGGGCGGCGTCGGGCGGCACACGGGAGCAGGCGCTGCGCTCGGCGCTGCTGGAAGTCATCGAGCGGGACGCCTTCTTGACCGCCTGGTTCCACCAACTGCCGCTGCGCCTGCTCGACGCGGACCACTTCGCGTCTCGCGCCCCTGATCCGGGCTCCCCCGGCGTGCGGCGCTTCCGGCAGGCCCTCCACGCCGCCCGCGCCCTCGGCCTGCATCCCGTCCTCGCCCGCGTCCCCACCCATGTGCCGGGCGTCGTCTGCACCGTGGGCGTCATCATCGACACCGCCGACGGCCGACCGCTGGCCGCGGTCGGGGCGAGCGCGTCCGACGACCCGGCGACCAGCGCCGTCAAGGCCCTCCAGGAAGCCCTGCAGATCCGCTCCGCCCTTCGGCTCGTACAGCGCGCGCACCCTGCCGAGCACCCGTCCCGCCGTCCTCCGGGCGACCTGGAGCGCGCGCAGTACTTCGCGTCGACCGCGGGCGTACGGGCCGTGGAGCGCTGGGTCGCCACCTTCACCCCGGCAGAAACCGCCGAGACCGCAGAGACCGCCGAGGCGATCGCGCCGGACGCGCCGGACGCCGTCACCGTGACCGATCTGCTCGACGCCCTGCACACGCAGGGAGTACGCCCCGTCGTCGTCGACCTGACCCACCGCCTGCCCGACCCGATCAGGGCCATGGGCTGGCACGCCGTCAAGGTGATCCCCGTCGGCATGCAACCTCTGCGCATGGACGACCGGCTGGAGTTCACCTGGCACCGGGAGCGTCTTGAGGCCGCGCGAGCACGGTTCGGTTGCGGTCGGCACCCCGCCGCAGCCGACCCCGAACCCCACCCGCTGATCTGAGGCCCTGGCGGCGAGCGCCGCCGTCGCCCGTCTCAGGCCGCCATGGCACTCCGCAGGGTGCGGGCCAGATCCGTACGCCCGGTGATGCCCAACTTCCGGTAGGCGTTGGTGAGATGGAACTCCACCGTCCGCTGCGTCACGTACAGCCGACCAGCGATGTCCTCGTTGCTCAGCCCCTGCACGGCGAGTTCGACGACGCGCCGCTGGCCCGCGGTCAGGGCGCGCGGGCCGACCTGGGAGTAGCGGCGCGGGCGCGCTCCGGTGGCGAGGAGCTTGTGGTACGCCTCCTGCGCCGCCCGCTGCGCCGAACCCGCCTGGGCCAGGCCGAGGGCCCGGCGCAGAACCTCCCGTGCGGACTCGGTCCGACCGGCCGCGTGCAGGGCGGTGCCCTGGGCGATCAGGGAGCGGACCAGTTCGAGCCCGCAGCCCGCGTCCTCCAGGAGGAGCACCGATTCCTCAAGGAGTTCCGGGCAGTCGGAGCGGGCATCGGCGAGGGCCGCGGCCCGCAGGCTCTTGGCGAGGGTGATCGGTGCGCCCCAGCGGCGGGCCAGGACGAGTTCCTCGTCGCTGAGGCGCTGCGCCTCCTGCGGCCGTCCTTCCTGACGGTGCAGTTGAGCGGCCTGTGACCGCCAGGCGATCCGCCCCGGATTGTCGCCCTCATATCGGGCCAAGAGGCGTCCGCACTGCTCCAGATCGTGCAGTGCGGCGTGGGGGTGGCCCTCGGCGGCGCGGAGTTGGGCCCGCGCGGCCAGGAAGTGGGGCCAGAGCCAGTTCTCGGGCACGGCGCGCCACCGCGGGTCGTCGGCGATGCGGCGCGCGTCCTGGGCCCGGCCGCTCTCGACCAGGGGCAGCATCGCGGCGGACGCCACGAGCGCCCCGTAGGGGTGCGGCTCGGGCAGCAGCCGCAGCGCCTCGTCGGCCGCCGTCAGGGCGCCGGGCAGGTCTCCCTGCTGGAAGCGGATCTGGGACTCCTGCGCGCGCAGCACCGCCCGCATGGCCGGGGGCCTGCCGCCGAGGTCGAAGGCGCTGATCGTCTCGTTCCAGCGGCTCGCGGATTCAAGCCGGTCGGCGTGGCGGAGCGCCTCGATCGCCACCACGGCGCACCACAGCGGCTCGCGCTCGGCGTCGAAGTGGTGCAGCGCTCCCTCGGCCGCGGTCATGGCCTCGGCCGCGCTCCCCATCCGCAACGAGGTGTACAGGGCGTGAGCGGCGAGCAGGGCCCGCTCACCGGGGGTCGTGCCGACCGGCACGCCGACAACCGGCACACCGTCCGACACCGCGTCCGGCACGGCGTCCGGCCGGCCGGTGAAGGGGCCGCTGCCGACGAGATCCGCCGCCGGTGCCGCCTCGTCGGCGATGCCCGCGGCGATGGCGGCGATGGCTCGCTGCCCGCGGATGCGGCGGAGCGCCTCGGCGTCGTCCGGTGCCGTCTCGGCGGCCTGTTCGTCGAGCAGTTCCATCGCGCGGTGGGCCTGCCCGCACTGGATGAGCCCGTCGGCGAGCAGCGGGATGCCGCGGGCGCGCAGGGCCGGATCCGCGGTGAGCTGTGTCCCCTCCTCCAGGTGCCGGACCGACGACATGACATCCGTACGCGACTCCAGGGCACCCAGTTCGAGCAGCAGAGAGGCCCGTTCGGGAAGGAAGGGGGTCGCCTGTGCCGCTCGGCGCAGATAGGTGATCGCCCGGTCGGTGGCCCCTCGCGCGGTCGCGTCGGTGGCCGCCGCCCTCAGGACCCCGACCTGCCAGCGTTCCTGCGTCGGCTCGCTGGTCAGGATCAGGTCTGCCACCCTTTCGTGCGGTACGCCCTGAGTGAAGAGCAGATGGGCTGCGCGGGCCTGGATGTCGGCGCGTTCGGCGAGCGAGAGGTGGCTGGACAGCGCGGCACGGACGACGGGGTGGAAGGACCGGTGCGAGCCGTCGGCGCGCAGCAGCCCGGTCCGCTCCAGGAGGGTGAGCGCGGAGGAGACGCTCCGGTGGCTCAGCCCCGTCAGCTGCTGCAGGAGGCCGACGTCGGCCTCGTCGCCGAGGAGGGCCGTCATGCCCGCCACGACGGTCAGGTCGTCGGGGTAGCGGGCCAGCCATTTCGGCACGATGACCTCCGTCACCCGGGAAGCGGCCTCGGCCGCTCTCGCGCGCTCGGCGGACAGCGGCGCGATGCCGCCGCGCGTGAACTCGCGGAGCAGGAGGGTCAGGAGTTTCGGGTTGCCCCCGCTCAGGTGCAGACACAGTCGCACGAAGTCGTCGTCGGCCGGTTCGCCCAGCGCAGCGACCGTCAGCTCCCCCACCGCCGCCGGTGGGAGCGGCCCGAGATCGATCGCGTGGCACAGCGGGCTCAGCGCGAGTTCCGCCGTCAGCTCCCGATGGGCGGCGGGCACGTCCCGGTCCGTGGCCAGGACGATGAGGACGGGCGCGTTGTGCAGACGCCGCGCCAGGAAGTCGATCCACTGGGCGGACTGGAGGTCGGCGTGGTGGAAGTCGTCCACGACCATGAGCACGGGAGCCCGCTCCGCCAGGTGCGTCATCTCCTGGAGCAGCCCTTCGAAGAGGCCGAACAGCCACTCGGTGGACGGTGGTTGACCGGTGAATCCGGCGTGGTCCACCGCCTTGAACAGCTGGCGGATCACACCGAAGGCGAAGGCCTGCTCCATGGCACCGCACTGCGCCCGCAGGACGGTCATGTCCCGGGCCCGGCCGTGCCGGGCGAGGCGCTCCAGGAGGGCGGTCCTGCCCGTTCCGGGAGCGCCCTCGATCAGCACGACCCCGGGCCTGCGCGCCTGCACGCCTTCCAGCATGAGCAGCAGCTCACCGACCTCACCGGCGCGGCCGACGAGCGCGGGGCCGGTGGCGTCGTGATCGGTGTGCGGTTCGTGTGACGCATGCGGGTACTGCGACGCATGCAGGCTCTGCGACGCAGATGGATCCTGCGAGACTCGTGAGGCGTGTGAGGCGTGTGAGGCGTCCTCGGCTCGATTCATGTTCGTCCCCCGTGTGTATTCATGCGGGCAGCGTTCCGGTGCTGCTCCGGGTCATCAGGTCGGCATCGCGTCCGGATCAGGTCCTGTTCAGGTCTGGATCAGGTCTGGATCAGGTCTGGATCAGGTCTGGATCAGGTCCGGATCAGGCCGGAATCAGATCGGGCAGGTCCCACTCACCGCCCAGTCGGCCATAGGCGTACGCCGCCGACGTCATCGTCATGTGATGGTGCCAGCCGGGATAGGACCGGCCGCCGAAGTCGGCGAGGCCGAACCCGCTCTCCAACTCCTCCAGGCTGTGCCGGGCCCGTACGGTCAGCTGTGCCAGAGCGAGGAGCCGGTCGGCGCGGGCGTGCGTCAGGTTGGTGAGCCACCACCGGGACGAGCCGCGCTCGTGCGGGAGGGCGAGGACCCGGTGGGTGCGGTGGGCGCCCCCGGCGTGGTGCGGTTCCCGCACGGTGCCGGGGACGGCGAGGAGAAAGCCGCGGCCGCACAGGTCGAGCCCGCGGGCGACGGCCGCGGTGTCGATGTCGTCCGGCAGGTCGGCGACGACCGGCAGGGTGCTGAGGCCGGTTGCCCGGACCTGGGAGTCGGCCAGGTCGAGGACCAGCTGCTCGACTGATGAGCCCGGCACATCATCGGGGATGCGGGCGCGCAGCCGGTGTGCGGGATCGCTGCCCCAGGGGCCGGGAAGCAGCAGCCGCCAGTCGACGGGAACGGCTTCCCCGGCGGTGGCGAGGAAGCCACCCAGGCCCACCTGGCAGATGGCGTGCCGTCCGGCCGAGGCGACGAAGCTGCTGTGCGCGCCGCACGAGTGCGGGCCGCGCTTGAGCAGGACGGCACGGTCGACGACGTACGCCCGCGGGCCCATCCGGTGGACGGTCCACCGGGCCAGTTCCGCCCGGACCGGGGCCCAGGCCCAGGGGCTCGCGTTGATGAACTGGTGCAGGGAGAGGAACGCGGTCGGCGAGTCCGACACGGTGGCCGCGAGTCGGCGCACCGACTTCTTCCCGGGCGTCGCCAGCACGCTCACCAGGAACGCGTGCGCCCACCGGCGCTGGTCGGCGCGGGGCAGCTCCGCGAAGACGCGTTGCGAGAACGCCGCCACTGCGGACCTGGGGCCGGCGGTGACGTGCGTGACCATGAACTCTCCACTGAGGCAGCTGAGACAGCGTGTGGACGGCGAACTCCGAAAACCATAACGAACATCTCTTTTTTTTCAAGACCCTTCCGACCGGCTCTCGCACCGCACACACCACCCGCCCTCAGTCCGGGCGCACCGACCCCCGTCGGGGCATACGCTCCCGCCCGGCCTCAGGACGGACCGAGTGGGCCATGGAAGTTTCGGATAGTCACGGAACTCTGCCGCATTTTCAGCAAGTCGGTATTGCGACACGGACCTTGGCACTGGAGACTCAGCCGTATCCCAGCAACGAGCCTGGCACGACCGGGACGTTGTGCCCCCGCCGGATGGGCTCTCCATGTCCGTCGGTGAGCCACCGTGGAGAGTGCAAGACCATGCAGGAAAGAGCGGCCCGCACTCGGGCTCTCGTCATCCGCGCCGCCGCGGAGCTCTTCGCGCGTGACGGGTACGGAGACGTCACCTACCGCCAGATCGCCGCCGCGGCGAAGGTCTCCGTGGGCTCTCTGACCTTTCACTTCGCGTCGAAGAGCGAGCTGGCGGACACCATCCAGACCGAGGGCGCGCAAGCAGCGCGGCTGGCCGTCGAACGCGTCACGGATGCGGGCGGGCCCGCCCTCGGGCAGGTCCTCGGCATCACCATCGAGCTCACACGGCTCCTTGAGGACGACGTCTGCGCGTGGGCCGCGCTGCGGCTGACGCGTGAGCGGCAGGGGGCGGGCCGGTGGTCCGAGCTGTGGCTCCCGACCGTGCGCGCGCTGCTCGTCCGGGCCCACAAGGAGGGGCAGCTGCGCGATTCGGCCCGCTCGGAAGACCTCTTGACGCTGGTGGAACACCTCGTGGGCGGGGCGGAGACATATCTGCGGGACCGGATCGGTACGCGGGAGACGTACGAGGACGCGGCGACGGGGCAGACGCACCAGGACGGGGCGACGGGGCAGACGTACGAGGACGCGGCCACGCGGGAGACGTACGAGGACGCGGCCACGCGGCTCGAACGGGTCTGGAACCTCGTCCTGGAAGGGGTCGCCCCCGTGACGGGTCCGCAGGGCGTTCCCGCTCCCCGGTGGGGGAGGTCGGCCGACGCCGTGCCGTAGCCCGGGCGGGGTCGCCCGGCACCACCTCAACGGGCGCCGTCGCCCACGTGGAGGCGGTACGTCAGGCCGTGGGGGAGGCTGAACCGGCCCCCCGATGCCCCGCGATCAGCGCGCGGTACCACCCGGCCGCCTCCCCGACGGCTTCCAGTGGACCGGGACCGGGCGCGCAGCCGGCCAGGCCCCAGATCCTGTCGCTGCGGTACCAGTGGTCGCGCGCCAGGAGCGCGAACTGCCGCTCGCTCACCCGGCCCGGCGTCGCCCGCAGCCGCTCGACGCACTCGTCCCAGGAGAGATCGCCGTCGGCCGCGGGCAGCACCCGGTGGGCGGCGAGCTCGGCCAACAGGTCCGCGCAGCGCACCGGTTCGGGGTGGCTGGCGTGGAATACGCCCGCCGGGACACCCCGGGCGCCGGGGGCGGCCAGGGCGAGGTGGGCGATCAGGCGGGCCAGGGCGGTCACGTCGACGGCGGACAGCAGGCCCCTGCCTCCGTCCCAGCGGGCGGGGACCCGGGCGCGGAGTTCGGCCAGCGCGGGCACCACCCAGCGGTCCCCCCGGCCGAGCACCAGGCCGGGCCGCAGCACGGTCGCCCCGGCCGCCAGCGCGGGCGCCTCACCGGCCAGGCGGGTGCGGCTCGCCGGTGAGACGGGAGCGGGCACGAGGTCGTGGACGTCGGCGCCCCGGTGCGGGCCGGGACCGTAGACCGCGGCGGTCGACAGATGCACGATGCGGGGCGTTCCGGCCCGGCGCGCCTGTCCCATCAGGGCCGCGGTGCCGTCCACGTTGACGACCGTGCACGTCGCGGCGTCCGGCCCCAGCGCACAGGCCAGGTGCAGCAGCACATCGGCGCCCTCGCACAGGCCGCGCAGGGTGTCGGGGCTGCCGAGGTCGGCGGTCACCCAGGTGTCGGCCGGGGTCCGGTGCGCCGGCGGGCGGCGGGCGACGGCCGTGATGTGCGGGCGGCCGTGCCCGTCGCCCGCCTCGCCGAGCAGGGCCAGTTCGCGCAGGACCGCGGACCCGATGAACCCCGTGGCGCCGGTGAGGACGACGCGCGTACCGCTCACGTGTCGGCGCCGGTGCCGGCCTCGGGCAGGCGCAGGGTCTCGCGGGCGGACGGCGTCGCGATGGCGCGCAGCAGGTAGCGCCAGAGGGTGCGGGTCCGTTCGGGCAGGTCGGCGCGCTTGCTGGCCATGGTCGAGAAGATCTGGGTGCCCGTGTACGCGGCCACCAGGACGTTCGAGAACTCCTGCTCGTCCACGTCGTCGAGGAGCTCACCACGCGCGCGGGCCGCGACGAGCTGGACGCGGAACCGCTCGGCCCACTCCTGGTACGCGGTGTCGTCGTTGCGGCCGAACTCCTCCTGCTCGACCGCGAGTCGCACGCTGGCGCGGAACAGGACGTTGTGCTGGAGCTCGTGGGTGATGTGGGCGGTGATGTCGATCAGCCGCTGCAGCCCGTCCTCGCCGGGAGGCAGCTCGATGAAGTCCTGCTGGCTGGCCATCACGGCCTCGGCCAGGCCCAGCTTGGACTTGAAGTGGAAGTACATGCCGCCCTGGGTCACCCCCGCGCGCTTCATGATCTTGCTGATGCTCGCGCCGCCGTAGCCGTACTCGTCGAACACCTCGGCGGCGGCGCGCATCACGATCTCCCGCGTCCGCACCGCCCGTTCCTGTTTCGGCTCCGCGAGCCCCGCCATGGAATCTCTCCCTGCTCTCCCTCGACAAAGAAAACGAACAACCATTATTTTACTACTGCCGCGTCAGCAGGGGAGCTGTCGCGGATTCGTTGTGCTCACACACAGGGGGGAACTCGTTGTGCTCACACACCAGGGGGAGCAGGACATGCGCGTGCAGGGGGCGGCGCGGGACACACCCGTCCCGGAGCGGCCCGTCCCCGCGCACCGGCCCCAGCGCCTGACCACCACCGTGCCCCGCGAGTACGTGCACCGGGCAGCACTGTCAGAGGTCTTCCTGACCGGCTGGGAAGCCGTCGGCGACGACACCTTCAAGGTCACCGCGCAGTGGCCGCGCTGCCACGGCTTCTACGAACTGCACGAGTCCGGGCAGGGGTCGTACGACCCGCTCATGCTCTGTGAGACCTTCCGCCAGACCTTTCCGCTGCTGAGCCACGCCGCCTACGGCGTACCGTTCGGCCACCAGCTCACCTGGCACCACCTTCGGTACACGCTCGACCCGCGGGCGATGGCCCTCGCGGCCGTGCCCGCCGAGATCGAGCTGCGCGTCCGCTGCTTCGACATCCGCTACCGGCGTGACCTGCCGATCGCGATGAGCATGTCCGTCGAAGTCCTGCGGGACGGCACTCCGTTCGCGACAGCCACCACCCGCTTCGGCGTCCTGGCGCCCGCTGTCTACCGAAGGCTGCGCGGCACGCGCGGCGACGCCCAGCGCGTCTTCGCCGCCGCCCCGCCCCCGCCGCCGCCCGTGACCCGCGCGAGCGCGGGCCGCAGCCGGCGCCAGGACATCGTCCTGGCGCACGCGCCGGGCCCCGGACGCTGGCGACTGCGCGCCGACACCACCCACCCCGTCCTGTTCGACCACGCCGTCGACCACGTGCCGGGGATGCTGCTCCTCGAAGCGGTGCGCCAAGCCGGCCACGCCCTGCGGCCCGGGGACGACAGCCGGATGCCCGTGTCCATGGAGGCGGTCTTCCACCACTACGTGGAATTCGACTCCCCCTGCTGGATCGAGGCCGAGCCGGTCCCCACCGACGCCCCCGGGGCGCGTGACGTGCGCGTCGACGCCGTCCAGCAGGGCCGGCTCATGTTCCGTGCCACCAGCACGCTGACCGGCCTCTGACGGTTCGCCGGGCGGGCCCCCGCGATCGGGGCCCGCCCGGCGCGCACCGCCTCCGCCGACCACCCGCCACGTCCGCCTGCCCACCGGCGCCGCCGTGCGCCCGCCCCGCGCTGCCCATGAAGTCGCTTTTGTACGCCTATGGAACCTCGGCCGATACGGCC
Organism: Streptomyces flavofungini; assembly: GCF_030388665.1. Taxonomy (NCBI): domain Bacteria; kingdom Bacillati; phylum Actinomycetota; class Actinomycetes; order Kitasatosporales; family Streptomycetaceae; genus Streptomyces; species Streptomyces flavofungini. The sequence continues at coordinate 4,595,483 of NZ_CP128846.1, forward strand.
TCCAGCGACCCGCCCTTAGCCGACGCGTCCTCGGCCGACGCACCGTCCGCACGGGCTCCCCCAGCGCGCGCAGCTCCCGCGGCTTCCCGCAGCAGAAACCCGAACCAGAAGAGGAGTCCCGTGATGCCTGTCCCGTCGCTCGGCGAGTTGGTGTCCTTCGCCCGAGAACGCTCGCCCTACTACCAGGAGCTGTACGCAGGCCTGCCCCGAGGAGTGGACGAGCTCACGGCCCTGCCCGTGGTGGACCACACCGCCTTCTGGGCGGCCAACACCCTGCGCGACAACCGCGTACTGACGGGGCCGCTGACCGACGCCTCGGTCTTCAAGACCGGCGGCACGACCGGAGCGCCGAAGTTCTCCTGCTACGCGCGAGCGGAGTGGCGGGAGTTCGTCACCGCGTACGGACGCGGCATGACCGCCGCGGGGCTGCGCCCGGACCACCGGGTCGTCAACGCGTTCTACGCGGGAGAGCTGTACTCCAGCTTCCTGTTCACGCACATGTCCCTGGAGCAGGCGCCGGTGAACAACGTGCGACTGCCCGTCAGCGGAAGCGCCTCGCCCGAGTACACCGCGGCGGTCGTCGAGGACTTCGGCGCCCAGGTCCTGGCCACCCTCCCGACCAAGCTGTGCCAACTGGCCGACCACCTGCTGTCCCGGGGCCGCACCCTGCCGGGCGTCGAGCTGCTGCTGTTCGCCGGCGAGGCCTTCTTCGACGACCAACGCCCGCTGCTGGCCAGGGCGTTCCCCCACGCCCGCATCCAGTCCCTCGGGTGCGCCAGCGTGGACGCGGGTCTGCTCGGCGAACCCGTCGTCGGCGACGACCCGCTGCTGCACCGCCCCTACCACCCCGAGACGCTCGTCGAGATCCTCGACGAGGACACCGACGAGCCGATCACTGAACCCGGCCGCGCGGGCCGTCTCGTCGTCACCGCCCTGACCCGCCGCCTCATGCCCGTCATCCGCTACCCGGTCGGCGACCGGGCCGCCTGGAGCGAGCGCGCGGACGGCACCTTCCGGCTCGCGGGCCGCTCCGGCGAAGGGGCCCGGGTCAGCGGCGTGACCCTGTACACCGCCGACGTGCGCCAGATCATCGCCGCCTGCGACACCGAGGGCCGGGTCACCGGAGCGCAGCTGGTCGCCCGCCGCCGCGACGGGCGCGACCTGCTGACGCTGCGCCTGGCCACGGCCCGGCACGAGCACCCCCCGGCGGCACTGGGCGAGGCCATCACCGCCGCAATCCGCGCGGACCGCCCGGAGTACGACCAGTTCGTCGCGGCCGATCAGCTGCACCCGCTGGAGGTGGAGTGGTGCGCCCACCGCGACCTCTTGGTCAACCCCCGCTCCGGCAAGCTCATCGGCGTCGTGGACGAGCGGGTGGCCTCGTGAACAACGGCCCTGTGAAGAACCGCCCTGCGAACGGCATACACACCCGCCCGAACGACGAACGCACCCGCCCGAACGACGTGCGCACCCGCCCGCTCCTGCTGCGCAACGGCGACTTCGCCAAGGTGTGGGCGGCGCAGGTCGCGGCCCAGGGCGCCTTCCGCATGCTCCAGGTCGGCCTGGTGTGGTGGATCGTCAGCCATGTGGCCGCCGAACGACGCGGTCTCGCCACCGGCCTGCTCATGGTCCTCGGCACCCTGCCGGCCGCACTGCTCGTCCCCGTCGTCGCCCGGGTCCTCGCCCGCCGCACCAGCCGCACCGTGCTGCGCGGCACCACCTGGATCGCCGCCACGGTGGCCGCCGCACTGGCCCTCTGGGCCGCGCTGGACACGGTGCCCCTGGCCGCCGTCTACCCCGTCGCGCTGGCGCTCGCCGTCTGTCAGGCCTTCTTCGACCCGTGCATCCCCACGTCGGTCACCGCGCTCGTCGAGGCCGACGACATCGAGAACGCCACGGCGGTGACCCTGGCCACCCTGTCCATGGCCGGTCTCGCCGGTGCGTTCACCGCGCCCCTCCTCGTGGAGCGCACCGGTCTGACCGGACTCGTCCTGGCCTGCGCCGCCGGCTACGCGCTCTCCGGGACCGCGGCGGGCCTGGCCCGCTTCCGACCACCGCAGGACCCGCAGGACCCACCCGCGCCCGCCTCGGCTCCCCCGAAGCGCCGACTGCGCGACATCCTGACCGGCCTGCCGCTGCTGCGCTCGATCCTGCTGTGCCTGGCCGCGGTGAACCTCTTCTCGACCGCCGTCTTCGTGATCTTCCCGCTGTACACCAAGTCGGTGCTGCACGCCGACGCCACCACCTTCGCCCTGCTTGAGGCCGGGCTCGGCGTGGGCACCCTGCTCGGCGCGCTGAGCGGCAAGTACCTGACGGGGCGCGCCACGAGCACCGGGGCGCTGTGCGTCACCGGGTTCGCGCTCGCCCTGGCCCTGCCCGGCGTGGTCGCCCACCAGCCGGTCGTCATCGGCTGCCTGGTCGTGGCCGGGTGGTGCGTCGGAGCCGTCGGGGTGCGCTTCGTGGCGCTCTTCCAGCGTGCCGTGCCCGCGGCGGACAAGCCGGGCTTCTTCGCCCTCATGCAGGCCATGATCGGCGCCACGTTCCCCGTCGCCTCCCTGGTCTTCGGACTGCTCGGCGACCACCTCTCACCCCAGACGCTCTGTCTGATCCAGGCCGTCGGCGTGCTGCCCGCCGCCTGCGCGCTGTACGCGCTGCGCGGTCGCGAGCACGCCCTGACCACGGCCCCGGCCCCGTCCACGGCCCCACCCGCCCGAACCGCGCTCCTGGAAGGCAAGGCGTGACCTCCCCCGCCCCCCTCATCACGCGTGCCACCGCTCACGACGTCGCCGAGCTGCGGCAGCTCTACTTCGCCGTCTACGGCTCCGACTACCGCATCAAGCTCGGCACCTGCCCCAAGACCATGGCCGACACCATCGCCGATCCGGCCGTGACCTGGCTGGTCGCGCGCCTGCCCGGCAGCGGCCAGGTCATCGCCTCCGCGCTGCTGCGCCGCGACCCGGCCGCCCGCATCGGCCGCCTGGAAGGGGTCGCCGTCCATCCCGACCACCGCGTCGCCGGGCTCGCCGCCCGGATGCTCGACCGGCTCTGCGCCGAGGCGCTGGGCCCCGCGGGCGAGTTGGACTCGGTCTACGCCGCGGCCCGCACCGCCACCCGCGGCCCCCAGCGGATGCTCCTGCGCACCGGTTTCCGGCCGATGGGCGTCCTGCCGAACGCGACGCTCTTCCGCCGCCGGGAACACATCGCGCTCATGGTCCGCCACCGCGACGGCGTGCTGGCCAGACGCGCGGCCCCGCCCCGGCTGAGCGCCGAGGTGCGGCCCCTGGCGCAGGCCGCCGAACGCGCCGCCGGCATCGGCGTGAGCCCCGCCGTGCCCACCGCGATGCCCGCCCCGCCGCCCGCCCCGCCGCGGGAGCGGCAGGTGGAGTTCGAGCGGATCGAGGCGGCCGATTTCGTACGCCGCCGCCACCAGGAGCTCCAGGGTGCGCGGGGGAACGTCTTCTACCCCTTCCACCAGCCGAACACGATGCTCACGCCGGTCGGCGGGGGCTTCGAGGTCTATGCCGCGCTCGACCCGGCCCTGCTCACCTGCGCGCTGGTGGACATCACCCCGGACGTACTCCTGACGGCCTCGCTCCTGGAGCAGATCGTCGAGTCGGTCGAGGCGGCCGGCGCCCGCTATGTCGAGGCGCTGCTGCCGCTGCGCGACCAGGACGCCCTGCGGGCCTTCCACGCCCAGGGGTTCGTGCCCAGCGCCCTCTACCCGGCCATGCGCCGCGTCGGCGACAGCTTCGAGGACTACGTGGTCGTCTCCCGCGCCCCGCACCACCTCGACTTCCGCACGGCGGACATCGATCCGAGCCTGCGGCCCTACATCGACCACTACTGCACCGCCTGGACCTCCACCTACCTGACCACCACGGACCGCAAGGAATCAGCGTGAATCCGCATCTGGCCCCCCTCGACGTCCCCGACGGATCCGCCCTGTCCGCCGTCCAGCGCCTGGGCGACCTCAGCGAGCCGTACCTGGCCCCCGCCGACACCGACGCCCTGTTCACCGAGGCCCTGAACGAGGCCAACGCCTGGCACGCGGAGCGCTCACCGTTCTTCGGCCGCCTGTGGCGGTCCCGGCCGCGTACGCCGCTGACGACCGCGGCCGACGCGGCGGACCTGCCCTATCTGCACGCCAACTTCCTCAAGCAGCACGAGGTGTTGTCGATCCCCCGCGAGGACGTGGTGCTGCACCTGACCTCGTCGGGCACCACGGGCCAGCGCTCACAGATGTTCTTCGACACCTGGTCGATCCGGGCCGGCCAGCGCATGGTCGCCCGCATCTTCGACCACTACGGCTGGATCACCCCCGACCAGCCGGTCAACTACCTCGTCTTCGGCTACGAACCGGCACCCGGCGCATCCCGCGGCACGGCGTTCACCACGCACTACTTCTGCGACTTCGCCCCGGCCAACAGCGTCTTCCACGCCCTGCGCCACAACGGCACCGACCACTCCTTCGACCCGTTCGGCTGCGTCGACACGCTGGTCCGCTACGCGGAAGAAGGGCTGCCGGTGCGCATGTTCGGCTTCCCCTCCTTCCTGTACTTCACCCTCAGGCAGCTCCGCGCGCGCGGCGTACCGCCCCTGCGGCTGCCCGCCGACTCCCTGGTGCTGCTCGGCGGCGGCTGGAAGGGCCACGCCGACCAGCAGATCGGCAAGCAGGAGCTGCACACGCTCGTCGAGGAGCAGTTGGGCATCCCGGCCGACCGGGTCAGGGACGGCTACGGCTCGGTCGAGCACAGTGTCCCCTACACCGAGTGCGCCCACCACCGCTTCCATGTGCCCGTCTGGTCACGGCTGCTCGTCCGCGACGTACGCACCCGGCAGGTGCTGCCGTACGGCGAGCGGGGCTATCCGCACTTCCTGGCCCCGCACATGACGTCGGCGCCGGTGCACAGCGTCCTGATGGGCGACCTGGTGTCCCTGTACCCGGGCTCGGAGTGCGGCTGCGGCGTCGACACCCCCTACTTCACCATCCACGGCCGGGCCGGCACCGGCAAGAACCGCAGCTGCGCCGTTGCCGCCGCCGAACTCATGAAGGGAGCAGCCGCGTGAGCGAGCTGAACCACCTGTGGCAGGGAACCTGGATCGACGACGCCGAGGCGGCCCGCCGCCTTCCGGATCTGCCGGACCTCGTGATCGACGCCCTGCGCCGGCCGCTCGGCACCGACGTCGTGGTCGAGGCCTGCGACCGGCTCGCCCGCGTCCTGAGCACCGCGGACCATCCGACCCGGGCCAGACTCGCCCGACTCCTCGACGCCGCGGGCAGGTCCGCCGAGGAGACGGAGGCGGCCTTCGCCGTCCTGACCTCGTTCCTGGGCCGGGAAGGCCTGGAGCGCAAACTGCGCGCCGAACTCGGCGACGTACGCCCCGACCGGCTCACCCGCCCCAACCCCCGCCGGCTCACCTTCGAGACCTGGGCGCCGGTCGGCCTGGTGGTCCACGTCGCGCCGGGCAACGCGCCCACCGTCGGCGCCCTGACCGTCGTCGAGGGCCTGCTGTCCGGCAACGTCAACGTGGTGAAGGTCCCCGGCTCGGACGGGCTGTTCACCCACGAGCTCCTTGCCGCGCTCGCCGACTGCGACCCCACCGGGCTGATCAGGACGTACTCGGTCGTGCTGCGCTTCGGCTCCGACCGCACCGACTGGCTGCGCCTGCTGTGCGGGGCGGCCGACGCGGTGGCCGTGTGGGGAGGCGAGGCCGCGGTCGAGGGGGTGGCCGCCCACGTGCCACCCGGCTGCCGCCTCGTGGAATGGGGCCACAAGATCTCCTTCGCGTATCTGACCGCCGCCGCCTGGGCGCGGCCCGACACGTTGCGGGCGCTCGCCGACGACGTGTGCCGGATGGAACAGCAGGCCTGCTCCAGCCCGCAGGTGATCTATCTCGACACCGACGACACCGACGAGGTGTTCGCCTTCGCCGACCGCTTCGCCCCCGCCCTGTCCGAGGCCTCCGCCCGCATACCCGCGCCCCACCTGGGCCTCGCCGAACAGGCCGAGATCACCAACACCGAGATCGTGGCCGAACTGGAGGAACACCTCGGCCTGACCCGGGTGACCGCCGCCCCCGACGGCTCCTGGCGGATCATCGCCGACACCCGCCCCGGACTGCGTGCCTCGCCCCTGTTCCGCAGCGTGTGGGTCAAGCCCCTGCCCCGCGAGCGCATCCCGGCCGTCCTGCGGCCCATGCGCCGCTACCTCCAGACCGTGGGCCTGGCCGCCGACCGACCCGACACCGCCGAGCTCACCAGGACGCTCTTCGGCGCGGGCGCCCTGCGCGTCACCGCCCCCGGCAGCCAGCTGGACAGCTACTCCGGCGAGCCTCACGACGGTGTGTACGCCCTGCAGCGCTACAGCCGCCGCGTCAGCCTCCAGGCGGACGAACGCTTCGCCACCGACGGCTGCCTCGACGACCTGACCGCCCCTGGCCCGCGCCTTGCCGCCCCCGAGGGGCCCCTGACGACCAAGTCCGACGCCCTCGCCGCCCTCGACTCCGTCCACCCCGACCACGCGCAGCTCCACGTCCGCAGCGGCGGCAGCACCAGCGGCCCCGCGACCTGGGTCTACACCTGGGACGACTACGACGCCCAGATGCGCGCCGCCGGTGAGGGGCTGCTCGCGGCGGGCTTCGACCCCCGCCACGACCGGGCGGCCAACCTCTTCATGCCCGGCCAGATGTACGGCAGCTTCACCAGCTTCTTCGACATCCTGGAACGCCTGGCCGCCACCCAGATCCCCTACGGGGTCCACGCCGACTTCCAGGCGGTGGCCGACGCGCTGATCCGCTACCGGGTCAACACCCTGTTCGGAGCCCCCTCCTATCTGCTCCAGCTCTTCGCCGCCGAGGGCGAGCGGCTGCGCGACCACGGCCACGTCGAGAAGGTCTTCTACGGCGGCGCCCACCTCACGGACGCCCAACGACAGGTCCTGCACGACGAATTCGGCGTCAAGGTGGTCCGCTCCGCGATCTACGGCAGCAACGACCTCGGGCCCATGGGCTACCAGTGCGACCACGCCGCCGGGGCCGTCCACCACCTCTTCACCACCCAGCTCGACCTGGAGATCCTCGACCGCACGGCGGACCGCCCCGCCCCCGCGGACGAACCGGGACGCCTGGTCTTCACCCCCAGGACCCGCCTCGGCCAGCGACTCGACCGCTACGAGACCGGCGACCTGGGCCGCTGGATCCCCGGCGACTGCGCCTGCGGCAGGCGCACGCCGCGCTTCGAACTGCTGGGCCGCTACGGCGACAGCGCGCGCGTCGGCGCCTTCTTCATCAGCCACCAGCACCTGACCCGAGTGGCCGCCGAGGCCTTCGGATACGCGGGCGAACTCCAGCTGATCCTCTCCGAGGGCCTGGAGCAGGAGCGGCTGACGATCCGCCTGGACCGCCGCCACGCACCGGACCCCGCCACCGCCCGTCGGCACTTCCTCGATCACTACGGCGAACTGCGCAACGCCGTCGAGGAGGCCCGCATGGCCGACGTCGAGGTCCACACCATCGACAGCGCCCACTTCGAACGCGGCGCCACCAGTGGAAAGCTCCGCAACATCATCGACCGCCGCCCCGCGGCGACCGGCCGCCCCGCCGAACCACAGCCGAGCCGATAGGTCCCACGCCCGCCGCTCCGGCGGCGGGCGTGCCCGCCACCCCCTGGCCGCGTGGACCTCACCGTCAACCTCACCCCAAAGTGAGAGAGACCTCACACCCCGCCACCACGCACAGCAAAACGGCCGCCATCGTGATCACGATGACGACCGTTTCGTCGTGGTGCGCGAGGGGGGAGTTGAACCCCCACGCCCTTTCGGGCACTGGAACCTGAATCCAGCGCGTCTGCCTATTCCGCCACCCGCGCATGGGTGCTGTCTTTGGGTCTCTCACTTGTTGGTGCGAGCGCCTGCCGACATCCAGAAGATTAGCACGCTGGAGAGGGTGGATTCACATCCGTATTCGGGGGGCACCCGCCCCGCCCCCGACCGGGGCGGACTCGAAAGGGACCGACCGAACCACCCGCCCGACGCAACCAACGCGGACGTCAAGTCCTCCTCCTAGGTCCACAGCCGCGTGCGGGACACTGTCGTGGGACCCCCTCTACGATCCCTGGTAAGAGGAAGTAGGAGGAGGCCCGAGCCAGGCCCGCCCCGGGAACTTGGAAGGAGCCCACAAGGAGTCCAGGAGGAGCCCAGGAGGAGCCCAGGAGGAGCGCATCAGCCCCGAGCGGAGCGCGGCACCAGGCGCGGAGCGAGCCCGGACCGGGCCGTCGGCGAAGCCTCCGACGCGGGACTCAGGACGGTTCCCGCGGGAAGCCCTGACCGATCCCCGAGGATCGGTGGAGCGAACCCGGGCGGAGCCCCGGGACACCCCTGAGGGAACCCTGAGGATCGCGGAAGACCAGTGCGGGCATGCCTTGTGAGGGGCGACACTCGTGGTCCGGGCGGACAGGGGGAACCACCTGATTTCCCGGCGCGTGGATACGATCAGTAAGCAGTACGAGGATGACAACGACGGAGGAGGTGCCCCATGGGAGTCCTGAAGAAGTTCGAGCAGCGACTCGAAGGTCTGGTCAACGGCACCTTCGCCAAGGTGTTCAAGTCCGAGGTCCAGCCCGTCGAGATCGCCGGCGCCCTGCAGCGCGAGTGCGACAACAACGCGACGATCTGGAACCGCGAGCGGACCGTCGTTCCGAACGACTTCATCGTGGAGCTCAGCGCACCCGACTTCGAGCGCCTGAGCCCGTACTCCGGACAGCTCGGCGACGAGCTCTCCGGCATGGTGCGCGAGTACGCGAAGCAGCAGCGGTACAGCTTCATGGGCCCCATCAAGGTCCACCTGGAGAAGGCGGAGGACCTGGACACGGGCCTCTACCGGGTGCGCAGCCGCACGCTCGCGTCCAGCACCTCCCAGACTCCCGACCCCGCTCCCGGCGGCCCCGCGGGCCCCGGCGGGCCCGGCGCCCCCGGCGGCGGCCCCACGAGCGCGGGCCAGGGCCCCCGCGGCGGCTACGGCTACCCACAGGGCCCCTCGGGCGCCCCTCCCATGCCCGCCGCGCCGCCTCCCGGCGCGGGTGCGGGCCGCGGCGCCGCTCCGGCGGCAGCGCGGCCGCAGGGGCCGGGCTCCGGCTCCCCGGGCGCGCAAGTGCGGCGCTGGATTGAGATCAACGGCAACCGCCATCAGATCTCCCGCCCGACGCTGGTGCTGGGTCGCAGCACCGACGCCGATGTGCGGATCGACGACCCCGGCGTCTCGCGCCGGCACTGTGAGATCCGGACCGGAACGCCCTCGACGATCCAGGATCTCGGGTCTACCAACGGCATCGTGGTAGACGGGCAGCACACCACCCGCGCTACGCTCCGCGACGGCTCGCGGATCGTCGTGGGCAGCACCACCATCATTTACCGGCAAGCCGAAGGGTGAAGCGGGGGCAATGTCAGAGCTGACCCTGACGGTCATGCGGCTGGGTTTCCTGGCCGTTCTGTGGCTGTTCGTGATCGTGGCCGTCCAGGTCATTCGCAGCGACCTGTTCGGTACGCGCGTCACCCAGCGCGGTTCGCGCCGTGAGGGCGGCCGCCAGGCGGCCCGCCAGCAGGCCGCGCCGCCGCCACAGCGCCAGCAGAGCGGCGGCCGCCAGCGTCGTGGCGCGCCCACCAAGCTGGTCGTCTCGGAGGGCACCCTGACGGGCACCACCGTCGCACTCCAGGGGCAGACGATCTCGCTGGGCCGGGCACACGATTCGACCATCGTGCTGGACGACGACTACGCCTCCAGCAGGCATGCCAGGATCTACCCGGACCGTGACGGCCAGTGGATCGTCGAGGATCTCGGGTCCACGAACGGCACGTATCTCGACCGGACCCGCCTGACCACTCCGACGCCCGTTCCGCTGGGCGCGCCGATCCGCATCGGCAAGACCGTCATCGAGCTGCGGAAGTAGTGCTACATCATGAATGAGGGCGAGCGGAGCGAGCGAGCCGACGCGGTCCAGGACTTGGACGCCAGCGCGCTCCCGACCGGAGGGTGGGCACCGTGCGGATGTACCCGGAGCCGACGGGCGAGGTGCGCATGAGTCTGTCACTGCGCTTCGCCGCCGGATCGCACAAAGGCATGATCCGGGAGGGGAACGAGGACTCCGGTTACGCCGGTCCGCGTCTCCTCGCCATCGCCGACGGCATGGGGGGCCAGGCCGCGGGCGAGGTCGCCAGCTCCGAGGTGATCTCGACGCTCGTCACGCTCGACGACGACGTCCCCGGCTCGGACATCCTGACCTCGCTCGGCACGGCCGTGCAGCGGGCCAACGACCAGCTGCGCCTCATGGTCGAGGAGGACCCGCAGCTCGAGGGCATGGGCACGACGCTCACCGCCCTGCTGTGGACGGGGCAGCGACTCGGCCTCGTGCACGTCGGCGACTCGCGCGCGTATCTGCTGCGCGACGGCGTGCTCACGCAGATCACGCAGGACCACACCTGGGTGCAGCGGCTCGTCGACGAGGGCCGCATCACCGAGGAGGAGGCGACGACGCATCCGCAGCGCTCGCTCCTGATGCGCGCGCTCGGCAGCGGCGACCACGTGGAGCCGGATCTGTCGATCCGTGAAGTCCGCGCGGGCGACCGGTACTTGATCTGCTCCGACGGCCTGTCCGGCGTCGTGTCCCACCAGACGATGGAGGACACCCTCGCCAGCTACCAGGGCCCCCAGGAGACCGTGCAGGAGCTGATCCAGCTCGCGCTGCGCGGCGGCGGCCCCGACAACATCACGGTGATCGTCGCCGACGTCCTGGACATCGACACCGGCGACACCCTCGCGGGCCAGCTCTCCGACACCCCCGTGGTGGTCGGCGCGGTCGCCGAGAACCAGCTCCAGGCGAACGACGACGGCGCCATGCAGACGCCCGCGGGCCGCGCCTCGGGCCTCGGCCGCCAGACGCCGCCCCCCTCCGGAGGCGGCTTCGGCCCGCCCGGAAGCGGCGACGGCACTCCGGGGTACGCCCCCGAGGGCGGCTCCTTCGGAGCGTACGGCGACGAGGACCTGGTGAAGCCCGGCGGCGGCCGGAAGTGGCTGAAGAGATCGCTGTACATCGCGCTGGCCCTCGCCGTCGTCGGCGGCGGCCTGTACGGCGGCTATCGCTGGACCCAGACGCAGTACTACGTCGGCACCAAGGACGAGCACGTCGCGCTCTACCGCGGCATCGACCAGGACCTCGCCTGGGTGAGCCTGTCGAAGGTCGAGAAGGACCACCCCGAGATCGAACTCAAGTACCTGCCGCCGTACCAGCGCAAGCAGGTCGAGTCGACGATCCAGGAGGGCAACCTCGACGACGCGGAGAAGAAGATCGGCGAGCTGGGCCTGCAGGCGTCGGCGTGCAAGAAGGACGCCGAGCGGCGCGCGATCGAGCGGGAGAACCGCGAGAAGGAAAAGCGCGAGCGCGAGAAGAACGACAACGCCAAGCCCGGTGAGGGCGAGGCGGGCGGCCAGGAGGGCCAGCCCGACCCGGCCGACACCTCCAAGCCGGACTTCCGCAACGCGAGCTTCCGCGCCGCGGACGACCCGAGCACCAAGGACGACCAGTCCAAGTCCACCACCGCACCGACTCCCACACCCGGCCCCAGCCTCTCCCAGCAGGAGAAGGATCTGGTCCCGCAGTGCGGTAAGCAGTAAGCAGCCGTTGGGGGCCCTTGCACGCCATGAGCAGTAGCACTACACAAACGTCGACGATCGGCGCCATCGGTGCGCCGAGCCGGCGCAACACCGAGCTCGCGCTCCTGGTGTTCGCCGTCGTCATCCCACTGTTCGCCTACATGAACGTGGGCCTCGCCATCTCCGGCGAGCTGCCCCCCGGCATGCTCGGCTACGGCCTGGGCCTCGGCCTGCTCGCGGGCGTCGCGCACCTCGTCGTGCGCAAGTTCGCGCCGTACGCGGACCCGCTGCTGCTGCCCCTCGCCACGCTGCTCAACGGCCTCGGCCTGGTGGTCATCTGGCGGCTCGACCAGTCGGAGAAGCTCCAAGCGCGGCCCACTTTCTCCGAGGCCGCGCCCAATCAGCTGCTCTACTCCGCGGTCGGCATCGCGCTGTTCGTCGGCGTACTGCTGCTGCTCAAGGACCACCGGGTCCTGCAGCGGTACACGTACATCTCCATGGTCGCCTCGATCCTGCTGCTCCTGCTGCCGCTGGTGCCCGGCCTCGGCATGAACGTCTTCGGCGCGAAGATCTGGATCCGCGTCGGCGGGTTCTCGATCCAGCCCGGCGAGTTCGCGAAGATCGTCATCGCGGTGTTCTTCGCGGGATACCTGATGGTCAAGCGGGACGCCCTCGCCCTCGCCAGCCGCCGCTTCATGGGCCTCTACCTGCCGCGCGGGCGTGACCTCGGCCCGATCCTGGCCGTGTGGGCGATGTCGATCCTGATCCTCGTCTTCGAGACCGACCTCGGTACGTCGCTGCTGTTCTTCGGCATGTTCATCGTGATGCTGTACGTGGCCACGGAGCGCACCAGCTGGATCGTCTTCGGTCTGCTGATGTCGGCCATCGGTGCCGTCACCGTGGCCTCCTTCGAGCCGCACGTCAAGGTCCGTGTGGACGCCTGGCTCGACCCGTTCAACAAGGAAGTCATCGCGTCGACCGGGACCGACCAGATCGCCCAGTCGATGATGGCGTTCGGCTCCGGCGGCACCCTCGGCACCGGCCTCGGCCAGGGCCACTCCGACCTCATCGGCTTCGCCGCCAACTCCGACTTCATCCTCGCCACGTACGGCGAGGAGCTGGGCCTGGCCGGGATCATGGCCGTCCTGCTGATCTACGGCCTGATCGTGGAGCGCGGTGTGCGCACGGCGCTCGCGGCCCGCGACCCGTTCGGCAAGCTGCTCGCGGTCGGCCTGTCCGGCGCCTTCGCCATCCAGGTCTTCGTCGTCGCGGGCGGCGTCATGGGCCTGATCCCGCTGACGGGTATGACGATGCCGTTCATCGCGTACGGCGGTTCCTCGGTGATCGCGAACTGGGCGCTGGTGGGCATCCTGCTGCGCATCAGCGACACCGCGCGCCGCCCGGCCCCGTCGCCCGCCCCGAACCCCGACGCCGAGATGACCCAGGTGGTACGGCCGTGAACAAGCCTCTGCGCCGCATCGCGATCTTCTGCGGCCTGCTCGTCCTCGCGCTGCTCGTCCGCGACAACTGGCTGCAGTACGTCAAGGCCGACCACCTCGCCGAGCACGAGATGAACCGCCGCGTGCCCATCGAGCGGTACGCCCAGCCGCGCGGCGACATCATCGTCGACGGCAAGGCCATCACCGGCTCGCAGAAGGTCGACGGCGACGACTTCAAGTACAAGCGGACCTACAAGAACGGGCCCATGTGGTCGCCCGTGACCGGCTTCGCCTCGCAGCGCATCGGCGCCACCCAGATCGAGTCCATCGAGGACCGCATCCTCACCGGCAACGACGACCGGCTCTTCTTCCGCCGCAGCCTCGACATGCTGACCGGCAAGAAGAAGGAGGGCGGCAACGTCGTCACGACGCTCAACCGGGACGCGCAGAAGGCCGCGTACAACGGCCTGAAGGGCCTCGGCAAGGGCGCGGTCGCCGCCATAGACCCCTCGACGGGCGCGATCCTCGCGCTGGCCTCGACGCCCTCGTACGACCCCTCGAAGTTCGCCGGCAACACCAACGCCGAGGCCGAGACCTTCGGGAAGCTCGACAAGGACCGCGACAAGCCGATGCTGAACCGCGCGCTGCGCGAGACCTACCCGCCCGGCTCCACCTTCAAGGTGGTCACGGCCGCGGCGGCGATGGAGCACGGCCTGTACACGGAGCCAGACGAGAAGACGAAGTCCCCGCTGCCCTGGACGATGCCGAACACCACGACCGAGCTGAAGAACGAGGGCAACATCCCCTGCAAGAACGCCACGCTGCGCGAGGCGCTGCGGGTGTCCTGCAACACGGTCTTCGGCAAGATCGGCTCGGACCTCGGCAAGGACAAGATGCTGGAGACGGCCGAGAAGTTCGGCTTCAACGAGGAGCAGTTCGTCCCGGTCCGCTCCAACGCCTCCGTCTTCCCCGAGGAGATGGACAAGCCGCAGACCGCGCTGTCCTCCATCGGCCAGTTCGAGACCGCGGCGACGCCGCTGCAGATGGCGATGGTCACCTCCGCGATCGCCAATGACGGCACCCTGATGGAGCCGTACATGGTCAAGGAGCTCCAGGCGCCGAACCTCGACGTGATCGAGAAGCACTCGCCCAAGGAGATGAGCGAGCCGCTGTCCAAGGAGAACGCGCAGAAGCTCCAGGACATGATGCAGACCGTCGTGAACGAGGGCACGGGAACCAAGGCCAAGATCCCGGGCGTCACAGTGGGCGGCAAGACCGGTACCGCGCAACACGGTCTGAACAACAGCAAGAACCCGTACGCCTGGTTCATCAGCTACGCCAAGACCGACTCGGGCTCCCCGGTCGCCGTGGCCGTGGTCGTCGAGGACAGTGCCGCCAGCCGTGGCGACATCTCCGGTGGTGGGCTCGCGGCGCCGATCGCGAGGGACGTGATGAAGGCGGTCATCGACAGCAAGAAGTGACCCCTGTCACGACCCCTCCACATCGGTGCACGTTGCGATACCGGTCCTGTATCAGGTGACGGTTGCGACCGGGTCACGTCAGGCGAGCCGGGTACGGTATGCCCGGACAGCACACCGCCGGACCGCGCAACACGGTGCGGTCGGGACCGACGGAGAGGGCTGGGAATAGCTATGGAAGAGCCGCGTCGCCTCGGCGGGCGGTATGAGCTGGGCCAGGTGCTCGGCCGCGGCGGGATGGCGGAGGTCTACCTCGCGCACGACACCCGCCTCGGCCGCACCGTGGCGGTGAAGACGCTGCGAGTCGACCTCGCCCGCGACCCGTCGTTCCAGGCCCGGTTCCGCCGTGAGGCCCAGTCGGCCGCCTCGCTCAACCATCCGGCGATCGTCGCGGTCTACGACACCGGCGAGGACTACGTCGACGGGGTCTCCATCCCGTACATCGTGATGGAGTACGTCGACGGCTCCACGCTGCGCGAGCTGCTGCACTCCGGGCGCAAGCTGCTGCCCGAGCGCGCCATGGAGATGACGATCGGCATCCTCCAGGCCCTGGAGTACTCGCACCGCAACCAGATCGTCCACCGCGACATCAAGCCCGCGAACGTCATGCTGACGCGCAACGGCCAGGTCAAGGTCATGGACTTCGGCATCGCCCGTGCGATGGGCGAGTCCGGCATGACGATGACGCAGACCGCCGCGGTCATCGGCACCGCCCAGTACCTCTCCCCCGAGCAGGCCAAGGGCGAGCAGGTCGACGCGCGCTCGGACCTGTACTCGACGGGCTGCCTCCTCTACGAGCTGCTGACCGTCCGGCCGCCCTTCGTGGGCGACTCCCCGGTCGCGGTCGCGTACCAGCACGTCCGCGAGGAGCCCCAGGCCCCCAGCGTCTTCGACAACGAGATCACGCCCGAGATGGACGCGATCGTCCTGAAGGCGCTCACCAAGGACCCGGACTACCGCTACCAGTCGGCCGACGAGATGCGCGCCGACATCGAGGCCTGCCTCGACGGCCAGCCCGTCGCGGCCACCGCCGCGATGGGCGCCGTCGGTTACGGCGGCCACCCGGACGACCAGGCCACGGCCATGCTCCGCCCGCAGCACGGCGGCCCCGGCCACGGCCAGACCTCGATGATGCCGCCGGTCAACCCGGACGACGGCTACGACGAGGGGGGACGGCGCGGCCGCGGCCAGAAGAAGAGCAACACCTCGACGATCCTCCTGGTCGCCGCGGGCGTGCTCGTCCTGGTGGGGGCGATCCTCATCGGGAAGTGGGCGTTCAGCGGCAGCAGCGGCAACAACGACACCGTCACGGTGCCGAACTTCGTCGGTACGAAGCTGTCCGACGCCCAGACCTCCGCGAAGAACGTCGACCTGACGATCAAGGTCTCCGAGCGCAAGCCCTGCGAGAAGTACCCCAAGGGGGAGATCTGCTCGCAGGACCCCGGCGCGGACTCCAAGGGCGAGAAGGGCGACACGATCAATGTGGTCGTGTCGACGGGGGCGCCGAAGGTGGCGGTTCCGAGTGTCATCGGCATGGACGTCGACGAAGCCACCGAGAAGCTGGAAGGCCCCAAGTACCGCTTCGTCGTCAAGACCAAGTCGGTGGAGTCCCCGGAGACCAAGGGCAGCGTACTCGAACAGGACCCGACGTCCGGCACGGAGCGGCAGAAGGGCAGCACGATCACGCTGAGCGTGGCCAAGGAGAAGACCCAGACCCCGGTCCCGGATGTCTCGGGTCAGACCTGGGAAGCCGCGAAGAAGCAGCTTGAGGACAACGGCCTGAATCCGGTCCGCTCGGACGTCGAGAGCGACAGCGTCGAGGAGGGCAAGGTCATCCAGACCTCCCCGGCGTCCGGCACCGAGGTCGACCCCGGCTCGACGGTGACCGTCCAGGTCGCCAAGAAGGCCAAGGAGGAGAAGCCGGAGGAGGCCACCGTCCCGACCGTCGGCGGCCAGACCCTCGAGGACGCCCGTGACGCCATCGAGGACGCCGATCTCACCGTCGGCAACATCACGGGCCCGCAGGACGACGACGCCCGTGTGGTCCTCTCCACGCCGAGCGGCGGCCAGAAGGTCCCGTCCGGCACCGCGATCAACCTGGTGACCACCGGCGGCTCCGGCGGCGACCAGGGCAACGACAACGGCGGCGGCAACGGCAACGGCGGCGGCGGCTTCATCGAGGGCGCCACCGGCTTCGGCCGGCACGGGCGGGACTGACGCCTCCGGCGGTACAGCGGACGGCGGTACAGCGGACAAGGACGAGGGCCCCGGCACCTTCTGGTGCCGGGGCCCTCGTCCGCGCTCCGGGTCGCGCCCTCGGCTGGTTCAAGCCCGTCGTCCGTGGCCGCCGGACGGGACGTCCCGGATCAGCTCAGCTCCCGCGGCGGCGTCCGCCTGTTGTCGACCTTCTCGACCCGCTCCAGCTTCCCCCACACCACATAGCGGTAGTTCGAGGTGAAGACAGGCGTGCACGTGGTGAGCGTGATGTAGCGGTCGGCCTTCTTCGCGCCCGATTCCTTCGGGATGGGGTCGAGGACGCGGACGTTGTACTTCGAGGTCTCGGGGAGGGTCTTGAAGACCTTGTAGACGTACCACTTGTCGCGGGACTCGAAGACGATCGGGTCGCCCTCGTCGATCTTGTCGATCTTGTGGAACTTCGCGCCGTGGCCGTCGCGGTGGGCGGCCAGGGTGAAGTTGCCCTTGTCGTCCTGCGGCAGGGCGGACTTGATGGGGTCCGTGTAGTAGCCGGCGACGCCGTGGTTGAGGGTCTTGGGGTTGGTGCCCTTGGTGACGAGGATTTCGCCGCCGCTCATCGAGGGCACGTGCAGGAAGCCGATGCCGTCCTTGGTGTCGATGGGGCCGGGACCCTTGGCCTCCCAGTGGTCGCGGACGCGGTTGCCCTGCTTCTTGGCCTCGCGGTCCGCTATGACGTTGGTCCACCACAGCGAGTACGCGACGAACAGGCCGAGGATCACGCCCGCGGTGATGAGGAGTTCGCCGAAGACACTGACCGCCGTCGCGATCCGGCCACGGCCGCGCTGCCGCGGCGCGGGCTTCGGCTCGGGCTGCGGCGCGGACTCCTCGGTCCGCTCCGAGGCCCGCCCCTGCTCGTCCTCTTCGGTGGTGGCTGCCACTGCGTCTGCCCCGTCCGTCTCAGCTGCTAGTCGACCAACGCGGGTGGCTTGCCCTTGTCGCGTGGCCGGTCTTCGACCATCTTGCCCCACACGATCATTCGGTACTTACTCGTGAACTCGGGGGTACAGGTGGTCAGTGTGATGTAGCGGCCCGGTTTCGTGAAGCCGGAGCCGGGCGGCACCGGATCGAGGACCGCCGTGTTGCCGGGGCTGGTCTGCGGCAGGATGCTCGCCATCTTGTAGACGTAGTACTTGTTCTGCGTCTCGACGACGATCGGATCGCCCGGTTTGAGCCGGTTGATGTACCGGAACGGCTCGCCGTGCGTATTGCGGTGACCGGCGAGCGCGAAGTTGCCGGGGTTCGCGTCCGGCATCGGGGTCTTGGTGCCGCCCTTGTTGTAGTGGCCGACCATGCCCCGGTCGAGGACCTTGTGCTTGTCGATGCCCTCGGCGACCGGCGTGACGACGTCCAGCTTCGGGATGTGCAGCAGCGCGAAGCCCTGGCCGGGCTCGAAGGCCCCCGGCTTGCCCTTGCCCTTCGCCCAGTCCTCCTGGAGCTTGCGGGCGGCCGCGTCGGCCTGCTGCTGGGCTCTTATGTTCGTCCACCACAGCTGGTACGTGACGAAGAGGAGCATCAGGACGCCGATGGTGATGAAGAGTTCGCCGATGGCGCGGCTGGCCACGGTGGCCGGGCCCGGCTTCGCGGCACGGGCGGCGCGGCGGGCCTCGACGCGGGTGAGGGGGCGCTCCGCTTCGGCGGGGGGCGTGGCCGCGGCCGACCCGGACGCGGTGGCCGGGGGCTTCGTACCCCGACGGCCCTTGTGCTTGGCGGCCTTGCGGCGGGCGGCACGTCCACCTGTGGGCGGGGCGGTACCCGAGGTTGGGGCCGCACCCGAGGGTGAGGCGGCACCCGACGCACCGACTATTCGGCGCGTGTCCGCCGTCCGCAGCCCGATGGTCTCGTCGTCGACCGGCACGGGCCCCTGCGGGGCGACCTCCACCTGCGGGACAGCCTCGGCCTGCGGAACGACCCCCACCTGCGGGTCGACCTCGGCCTGCGAGGCGCCCCCGCCCTGAGCAACCGCCTCCGCCTCCCCCGACAGCGACGCCACGCGGAACCACGGCGACGGATGCTCCCCCGCCCCGTCGGCGCCCCCGCGCGCCCCCGCGGTCACGCCGTAGCCCTGCCCACCACCGGCGCGAGCCCGCTCGACCGGGCGACGGCCCCGGTGTCCCCGCACTCCGCCAGCCAGTTGGCGAGCATGAGGTGGCCGTGTTCGGTGAGGACCGACTCGGGGTGGAACTGGACGCCCTCGACGGGCAGTTCGCGATGGCGCAGGCCCATGATGATGCCGTCGGCCGTGCGGGCGGTCACTTCCAGCTCGGCCGGGACGGTGGCGGGCTCGGCGGCAAGGGAGTGGTAGCGGGTGGCGGTGAAGGGGGACGGCAGGCCCGCGAAGACGCCCTTGCCCTCGTGCGTGACCGGCGAGGTCTTGCCGTGCAGGAGCTCCGGCGCCCGGTCCACCACACCGCCGTACGCCACCGCCATGGACTGCATGCCGAGGCAGACGCCGAAGACGGGCACGCCGGCCGCGGCGCAGTGGCGCACCATGTCGACGCAGACGCCCGCCTGCTCGGGCGTGCCGGGTCCCGGCGAGAGCAGGACGCCGTCGAAGCCGTCCTGGGCGTGCCGCAGCTCGACCTCGTCGTTGCGCAGGACCTCGCACTCGGCACCCAGCTGGTACAGGTACTGCACGAGGTTGAAGACGAAGCTGTCGTAGTTGTCGACGACGAGAATGCGGGCGTTCTTGCTGGAGCTCACTGGCCGTCCACCGTCACATCGTTGAAGGGCAGCAGCGGCTCCGCCCAGGGGAAGACGTACTGGAACAGCACATAGACGACCGCGAGGACGAGCAGCAGCGAGAGCAGCGCCTTCACCCAAGTGTTCCCGGGCAGATGCCGCCAGATCCAGCCGTACATGCCGTCCCTTCCGTCGTCCGGCGCCACAAGCCGTCGCCGTTCGGCACCAGACTAACGGCGCAGCGCCTCCGGTTTCCCGGCCTCCACGGGCTGGGTGGCGTCGAGGTGGGCCCAGGCGATCAGGCGGTGGCTGTGGCCCCACTCGGGTTCACAGGTGGTGAGGGTGAGGTAGCGGCCGGGCTCGCGGTAGCCGGATTTGCGCGGGACGGGGTCGATGACACCGATGTCGGCGGGCAGGGTGCGGTACGGCCTCTTGTCGATGCGGTACGTGAACCAGGTCGTCCCGTCGGTCAGGACGACGGCGTCGCCGGGGCGCAGCTCGGGGAAGTCCTTGAAGGGGTCGCCGTAGGTGCGGCGATGCCCCGCGACGGCGAAATTTCCCTTCTGTCCGAGCTGGGCGGTGCGCGCGTAGTGGCCGAGGCCCTTCTTGAGGGTGCCGGTGGCGGTGCCCTGGAGCACGGGCTTGTTCCACGTGAAACCGAAGCGCGGGATGTACATCACGGCGAAGGGTTTGCCGTCCCGGTACGCGGCGGGCTCCGGCGGCGCGGCGTCCGCGCCCCGGCCCGAGCCCTGGGCTGCCACCGGCTGCCGCGCCCACTGGTCCTGAAGCTGGTCGATCTGGCTGTCCATCGCGCGGTCGGCCTTCACGCCGGTCCAGAACAGGACGTACACGACGAACAGCACGATCACGGTCCCGACGGTGACGCACAGTTCGCTGAGCGTCCTGACGATCACTCGCACCGGCACGGGGTCCCCCAGGGGCTACTGCTCCACAGGCTTCGCGTAGTGGAGATCCACTGTGCCCGAGTAGCCGGGAAGAGTCACCGCCCCGTCGTCGTCGACTTTCCAGCCGAGGCCGTAGGCGTTGACGTACAGCATGTAGTTCTGGATCTCCGGGGAGGCCGCGAGGGACTTCCTGAGCTTGTCCGGGTCGCCGACGGCCGTGACCTTGTACGGCGGTGAGTAGACGCGGCCCTGGAGGATCAGGGTGTTGCCGACGCAGCGGACGGCGCTGGTGGAGATCAGGCGCTGGTCCATGACCTTGATGCCCTCGGCGCCGCCCTGCCAGAGCGCGTTCACCACGGCCTGCAGGTCCTGCTGGTGGATGACCAGGTCGTTGGGTTGCGGCTCGGGGTAGCCGGGGAGCTTGGCGGTGGCGTCCGGCGGGGCGTCGGTGAGGGTGACCGTGACGGCGTCGCCGCTGAGCTTTCGGGTGCCGGCGTTCTTCTCCAGGGCCTTCAGGCGGGCGTCATCGGCCTTGCTGCCGGGGCTGTCGCGCTGGGCCAGGGAGTCGACGTCGCCGCGCAGGGAGCCGTTGGAATCCTCCAGGTCCTTGTTCTCGCGGCTGCGTTCCTGGATGAGGTCGGAGAGCTTCAACAGGGAGGCGTCGGTACGGATGTTGGTGCCCTTGGCCGTGTTGAAGCTGGTGACGAAGATGAGGCCGGCGAGGGCGAAGACAGCGATCGTGAGGAGCCGCACCGGGCGCCACCGGCGGCCTCGACCGGTGCCTCCGGGGAAGTCGGCAGAATTGCTCAACGTACCCTTATCTCCTTCACCGCCGCGGAAGCACTACGCTAACGGACGCCCGGGGGAGGACTTCGCGCACCGTAGCGCCGAAGAACCAGCCCCGCGTCACACCCCGTTCCCTGCGCGGCCACGCAGCGCATCGACAGGAGAGACCCTCGTGCCGAAGTCACGTATCCGCAAGAAGGCAGACGACTACACGCCGCCGTCGAAGAAGGCGACGAACATCAAGCTGACCAGCCGCAGCTGGGTGGCTCCGGTGATGCTGGCCATGTTCCTGATCGGCCTGGCCTGGATCGTCGTCTTCTACGTCACGGACGGAAAGCTGCCGATCGACCCGCTGGGCAACTGGAACATCGTCGTCGGCTTCGGCTTCATCGCGGCCGGGTTCGGCGTCTCCACGCAGTGGAAGTAACGGTTCCACGCGGCTGAGGGCACGGCGGGCGGGCACATGTGTACCGCGGAAGCGGAAACGGAGCCCGTCCGCAAGCCGTGGCCTGAGTTATCCACAGCGCGAGCATCGCCATCCACAGACCTGGGGAAAGGTCTGAAGATCTGTGGATAACTCTCAGAAGGTTGACGCCGGTGTGACTGGCCCACCGCCCCGCACCGGCCCGCGCACCCCTTGCCCTGCCTGGGAAAACCCGGACCGGCGACACGCGGAACACCCGTTCCCCACTTCGTGCACAAGATCGGGCACAGACTGTGGACAACACGGGTGCGCACGCCGGTCCACGCACGTCACGCGGGGACCGGCCACCGCACATCGGGTGACCTGGGCACCTGACGCACATCGGGTGACCTGGGCCACCGCCACACCTCAGGCGCCCCTGGGCCACCGCCACACCTCAGGTCAGCTGCGCCGTCCGCAGCACCACGACCACCACGATCACCGCGAACACCACCGCGCACGTCCCCCACTGCACCAGGGCCCGCCGCTCGCGCGGGGCGTGCACCATGCCGTACGCGATGGCCACCCCCGCGATCAGACCGCCGACGTGGGCCTGCCAGGCGATGCCGCT
The DNA here is from genome assembly GCF_030388665.1 of Streptomyces flavofungini. Lineage (NCBI taxonomy): Bacteria > Bacillati > Actinomycetota > Actinomycetes > Kitasatosporales > Streptomycetaceae > Streptomyces > Streptomyces flavofungini. The sequence continues at coordinate 4,617,703 of NZ_CP128846.1, forward strand.
CCAGGTGAAGGTGAAGAGCAGGTTCAGCGCGAGGAGCGCGATGACCGGGCGCATGTCGTAGTTCAGGCGCCGCATCAGGACCGCCGTCGCGCCGAGCAGGCCGAAGATCGCGCCGGAGGCGCCGAGGGAGGCCTTGCTCGCGTCCTCGAGGAGATAGGTGAGGGCGCTGCCGCCGAGGCCGGACAGCAGGTAGAGCGTCAGGTACCGGGCCCGGCCGAGGGCCGCCTCCAGGGGGCCGCCGAGCCACCACAGGCCCAGCATGTTGAACGCGATGTGCCAGATCTCCTGGTGCGTGAACATCGACGTGACCAGGCGATACGCCTGGCCGTCCGCGACGCCCTCGGTCGGCACGAACGGGTGCGGCGGCCACTCGCCGATCAGCACAAGGTCGCCGAGCAGACTGTCACCGCGCACCCGGACCGCGACGAACACCAGCAGGTTGATCGCCAGGATGATCTTCGTGAGCAGTCGGGGGTCCTGGGCGATGGTGCCCCCCGCGAGCGTGCGCGGCTGACTGGCCGCGGGCGAGTGCCCGGTGCCCGAGCCGCCCCGGACGCACTCGGGGCACTGGAAGCCGACCGAGGCGCTGATCATGCACTCGGGGCAGATCGGCCGCTCGCAGCGCGTGCAGGTGATGCCGGTCTCCCGGTCCGGATGCCGGTAGCACGTCGGCGGGCCCTGCGCGTCCCGCGGCTCCTGCGGGCTGCCTGGCGCCTGGTCCATTGCGGTCCCCTCATTCTCCGTACGAAGGCGGCGTGGCGAACGCGCCGCCCCGCCCTTCCTTTACGGATGGGCGGGGCGGTTTGGTTCCCTCACGGGTGCGCCGCGCGGGCGCGCCCGGAGCTCGCGGCGGCGCTCAGCCCTCGCGCGTCTCGATGACGACGGACTCGATCACGACGTCGTTGACCGGGCGGTCGGTGCGCGGGTTGGTCTGGGTGCCGGCGATGACGTCCACGACCTTCTTGCCGGCGTCGGTGGAGACCTCGCCGAAGATGGTGTGCTTGCGCGTCAGCCAGGCCGTCGGCGCCACCGTGACGAAGAACTGCGAGCCGTTGGTGCCCGGTCCCGCGTTGGCCATCGCGAGCAGGTAGGGCTTGTCGAAGGCCAGGTCCGGGTGGAACTCGTCCTCGAACTCGTAGCCCGGGCCACCGGTGCCGTTGCCCAGCGGGTCGCCGCCCTGGATCATGAAGCCACTGATCACGCGGTGGAAGACGGTGCCGTCGTAGAGCCTGTCCGTCGACTTCTTGCCGGTCGCGGGGTGCACCCACTCGCGCTCGCCCTGGGCGAGCTCAACAAAGTTCTTGACCGTCTTGGGCGCGTGATTCGGCAGAAGCCGGATCTCGATGTCGCCCTGGTTGGTCTTCAGGGTGGCGTAAAGCTGCTCGGCCACGATCTGCCTTCCGTTGTCCTCTGTGACCCTCCGATCCTCGCACGGACCGGATTGGGACGAGTAGCCACCGACTGGGCGCGCACCACGGGGATCCGTGGCATTGTCGTCGACAAGCTCCGCTCGTACCGAATTGGGCGCGTTCACGCCGTAGCGCACGGGTCGATTCCACAGGAGCCGCCGATGACCCGGATGCCCGCCCTCACATGCCCCGGATCCACCCGGCAGGCATGATCCCGGTAAGGGTGGAAAGGTGACATACCTATACGCCACCAAGGAGGAGGATCCCGTGACCCGCAAAGACAGCGTGCGCGCCGCGGCCGACTCGGCGAAGGAAAGCGTGCGGCACGCCGCGGACGCGGTGACCCCGTACGCGGACAAGGCGGCCGAGGCCAAGGACAAGGCCGCGCACCTGGCGCAGGAGGCCCGGGCACGGCTCGCGCCGAAGGTGTCGCACGCCGCCCACACGGCCGCCGATCAGGCCCGCGCCCAGTTCGACGCGCATGTGGCACCGCGTGTGGAGCAGGCCCGCAGCCATGTGCCGCCGAAGGTCGACCACGCGGCGCACGAGGCCGCCGTCCGCACCCGCAGGGCCGCCCGCCAGGCCGCCGACTTCTCAAAGCCCCGCGTCGAGCACGCCGTGGCCGCGGCCGGGCCCGTCCGCGAGGAAGCCGCCGCCCGCGGCGCGGCGGCGCTCGCCGCGCTGCGCGGACAGGTCTCGCCCGCGCAGATCGAGCAACTGGCCCGCCGGGGCGAACGCCGCGCCCGCGCCGGACGCCTCGCCAAGCGGCTCGCCGTCCTCGGCGCGCTCGCGGCCGGAGCCTTCGCCGTGTGGAAGTGGTGGGACAAACAGGCCAACCCGGACTGGCTGGTCGAGCCCCCCGCGGCCACGGAGGTCCCCGACCGGACACCGCTCACGTCGGTCGACGGCAGCGCCCAGGCGTCCCTCGACCCCGAGGTCCAGGCCAAGCAGGCCGAGGCCGAGGCGGAGGGGCGCGAAGAGCGGGGCTGAGCCCGGGGGCCGGCGGGTGTGTGACCGCCCTAGGGCCCGGCGGGTGCGTGACCGCCTCCGCGGCACCGCCCGCCACGGCCCACCGAGCCCGTGAACAGCCCCGTGGACACGTGAACAGCCCCGTGGCCGGCCACAGCAGCGCCGCGTGCTCAGCAAAGCCCCGTGCTCAGCGGAGGTACGGAGGAACCCCGTGCTCAGCGGTGAGCACGGAGGAACAGAACACCGGTGGTACGGAGGCGGCTCACAGGACGAGTCGCCCCTCCACCACCTCCCGCGCCACCGCGGCGAGCTTCCGCTGCCGTCCACGCGCGTGCCCGCGGAGGATCCCGAAGGCCTCGTCCATGGTCAGCGACCGCTGGGCCGCGAGCACGCCTTTGGCCTGCTCGATGATGAGGCGGCTGGTCAGGGCGTGCTCCAGCTGACCGGCCAGGGTGCGGCTGCGGCTCAGCTCCAGGTCCCGCAGCAGCACGATGGCCACGATGTCCGCGAGGGACTGGCCGAGCATCAGCGCCTCGTCGGTGAGCGGCGCGTCCTCGCTGCCGAAGAGCACCAGCGCGCCGATGACCTGATCGCGCCCGCGCAGGGGCCGCGCCGCGACCTCCGTGTAGCCGAGGGCGAGGGCCCGAGGCACATAGTGCGGCCAGCGATGGCGGACGACGGAGCCCCTCAGGTCGGTCCTGGGTACCGGAGCCCCGGTGGCCCAGCAGTGCGGGCCGGGCCCCTGGTCGCGATGGTGCGCGTCCAGGACCAGTTCCCTGGCCTCGTCCTGGGACGCGTAGACCTCCCCGGACCCGGTGCCCGCCGCGAGCAGGACACCGCAGGCACGGGCTCCGACGATTTCCCTGCTGTGCGCCGCGAGCGCGGTGAGCAGGGCTGGAGGGTCGAGCAGCACGTCAGAGTTGCCTCCGGCCAGTTCCACGAAGATGTCGGCCAGGTGTTGCTGTGGCGTGGTCATGATGGCCCTTCCGGGGTGAGCTCGAGTTCGCCGGTCACGATTCCCCGCGCGTACGTCTCCAACGGCACCCCGAGCGTGAAGGCGCGGGCCTTGATGAGCGCCAGCGCGTCCTCAACGCGCCGGCCGATGTGCACGGACACCACGCCGGCCGCCTGCTGCACGATCTCCCGGTGGTCGGTCCCGCCGTACAGCTCGGGGTCGGCGTCGGGGTCGAGGAGCACGGTGCGGGCCAGCGCCCCGACGATGTCTGTGAGCGCCTGGGTGCCCACGAGCCCGGGACGCGGGTCGAACACCGCGAGCGCGCCGAAGCAGCGCCCGGTGGTGTCGAGGGGCGCGGCGACGACCTCGTGGATCCCGAGCGTGGTGAGGGCGGGGCCGTAGCAGGGCCAGCGCTGCTCGATCGCGTCGCGCGAGGCGACGACGAGCCGGCAGTTGGCCGTGGCGTCCCGGGTGGGACCCTCACCGAGCATGAACTCCAGGTCCTGGGCGACACGCGCCGGCTCGTTGGACGCGGCGACGGCGAGCTGGCTGTGGTCGGCGTCGACCAGCGTGAGCGCCGCGCTGCTGGTGCCGCACGCCTCGGCGACGCCGGTCATGAACCGCGGCCTGGCCCCCTCTCCCTGCTGCCAGCCCGTGAGCTTGTGCGCGAAGGCCTCCTGAAGCCGTGCCGACGAGCGGTGGCAGCCTGCCGTGGAGTGCAGCATCGTGGCCATCTGCACGTACACGTCGCTCCCCGACTCCGCCGCCTTCCGTTCGTACCGCTCGGCGGCTTCCTCGGCGCTTCGTGCGCGCTCCCGCGCCCGTGCGGCACGGCTCCATGCTGCTGCCGCGTGCTCGGCGGCGCCATCGCCCGTGGTCATATCCAGCAGCGTACGCCCGGTAGTTGCCCCGGAGGAGGCGGTTTCGGGCTTCTCCACCCGATGGCTGGGACTACGCCATCGGGCCAGGGGATGCCTGGACGCCATCGGGCCAGGGGATGCGTGGCCCCGGCGGCACGCGCGCTGGCAGGAGCGCGACTACCGATCCCGTACGAGATCGCCCACGTCAGCCGGCGGAGCGGTCCGGAGCCTCCTCCATGAGGAGCACCACGCCCCCGTGATGGCCGTCGAACGGCGAGCACACCACGTTGCACACGATGGGCCGGCCGATGCGGCTCACAGCGCGGACCGCAGCCGTGTCGGTGCGCTTTCCGGTGTCGATGCACGCCTGGATGGCCGGCCTCAACTCCTCGGTGGGCAGCCCGAAGTCGAGCTTGAAGAACACCTTGTCGGCGACCTCGTCGGCGCGCAGGCCCCACAGCTCGGCGGCGCCGCGGTTCCAGCTCTTGACCCGCTTCTCCCCGTCGAGGACCACCACGCCCGCGGCGACGCTGCTCATCACGCCTTCCAGAAAGGCGCGGGCCTCGTCCAGCTCCTCGCTGCGGATGCGCATCTCCTCGTTCATCGTCTCCAGTTCCTCGTTGCCGGACTGGAGCTCTTCGTTGGTGGTCTCCAACTCCTCGTTCGTCGACTGGAGTTCCTCGTTGGTCGTCTCCAGCTCCTCGATGCTGGACTGGAGCTCCTCGTTGGTGGTCTCCAACTCCTCGTTCGTCGACTGGAGCTCCTCGTACGCCGTCTCCAGCTCCTCGCGTACGCGCTTTATCTCGGACTTGAGCTGGGTGGTGACCGTGACGTCGGTGAACGTGATGATGGTGGCCGCGGCGAGGCCGGTGGGGCCGGTGAGGGGCTGGATGAGGATGTCGAAGAACTGGACGTCCTCGCCCACGCGCCGCTCGACGCGGTTGACCCGCAGGGTCCTGCGCTCGTGCGTCGCCTGCTCGATCAGGGAGCGCAGCTCGACGGGGCGGTAGGAGATCTCCAGGTCCTGGAAGGGACGGCCCAGGTCGTTGGTGGTGAGGGCGAACTGCACCCGGGCACTGCTGTTGATCAGCGCGACGGTGCCGTCGGCGTCGACCGCGACGGCCGGGAGCGGGATGGCGTCGAGGATGAGGTCGCGCGTCTGCCGGTTGCGCGCCACCGTGCGCTGTTCCGCGCCCGCGATCGCCCTGATCTTCAGCGGCGCGGGCTGGTAGGGCGGCCCGGCCTCGCCCGGCCGGCGCCGGAAGACGCGCTGGCGCATGCTCACCACCTCGAAGCGGTCCGCGTCGTTGAGGAGCATCTCCGCCTTGCCGAGGAAGAGATGGCCGCTCTCGCGCAGCGCGAAGTGGAAGCGGTCCACGATCTGGGTCTGCGCCTCGACGTTGAAGTACATCAGCGTGTTGCGGCAGACCAGCAGGTCGAGGCGGGAGATGGGGGCGTCGCGGGTCACGTCGTGCCGCCCGAAGATGACCCGGCGGCGCAGGTCGGGCCGGAAGCTGTACTGGGCGCCGTTCTGCTCGAAGTACTTCTCGCGCAGCTCCGCGGGCAGCGCTTCGAGGGACTTGGCGCTGTAGAGGGCGGAGCGGGCGTCCCGCAGCGCCTCCTCGTCGACGTCCGTGCCGTAGATCTTGATGCGGTTGAGGCTCTCCTCGACGCCCAGCGACTCGGCGAACATGATCGCCAGGGAGTAGGCCTCCTCGCCGCTGGAGCAGCCCGCGCTCCACACCCGGATCTCTTCCTGCGGCTCCTTGTCGGCGAGGATCTCGGGGAGGATCTCGCGCTGCAGGAACGTCCACGCGTCCGGGTCGCGGAAGAGCGAGGTGACGTTGATCAGGATCGTGTTGAACAGCGCGCCGAACTCGTCCGCGCTGGTCTCCAGGCGGTCGCGGTAGTCCGAGTACGTCGCCGCATCGACGTCGGACATCCGCTTGCGGATCCGGCGGCCCAGGGAGGACCGCTTGTATCCGGTGAAGTCGAAGCCGCGGGCGTCCCGGAGAAAGCCGAGGAGTTCCTCCAGTTCCTCGTCCGTCTCCGCGTCGTGCAGGTCACCCATCATTGCCTCTTGTCCTCGACGAGCCCGCGGATGATCGCGGCGATCTCCTCCAGGGGTAGCACGAAGTCCACTGCGCCCGTACCCACGGCAGCCTCGGGCATGCCTCGGAACTCGGCCGATCCTGGATCCTGCGCGATGACGGTGCCGCCGCGCGACTTCACCGCGGTGACGCCCGTCGCCCCGTCCCGGCCCGTCCCCGTCAGGACGCAGGCGATCGCCCGGTGTCCGTACGCACCCGCCACCGATTCGAACAGCAGGTCGGCCGAAGGGCGTACGAAGTGTACGAGCGCGCTCCTCGACAGGGTGAGGGCGCCCGCCGGGTCCACCAGGAGGTGCCGGTCGGGCGGGGCGATGTACACGGTGCCCGGCAGCGCGGGCTCGTCCTGCTCCGCGAGCTTCACGTTCAGCCCGGTGCGCCGGCCGAGCACCTCGGCGATGACCGTGCGGTGGCGGGGGTCCAGGTGCTGGACGAGGAGGACGGGCACCGGGAACTCGGGGCCGAGGGCGTCGAGCACCACGGCCACACCGTGCACGCCACCGGCCGACGCGGCCATGGCCACCACCGAGAAGGAGGCCTCCGGGCCCTCGGGGTCCGCGTACGACGGCTGCTCCGCCGGCTGATGAGCCGTCACGCCGTCGAGCCTAGCGCGGGCGGTTGCCCGGAGGGCCGACACGGCTGAGAAACCCGGGTGCGGTGGCGCGAATGTGTGCGGGGCGCACCTACGCGGCGCCGCGAGCGTCCACGCACCCGGCCGTTCACCCTCCCGTGGACACCCCCGCACCCGGCACCCGGCACCCCCTCCCGGGGGCACCGCCCGCGCGCCGCCCCGCGCCCTGGGCCTCCCGCCCTTACGCCATGCGGCCCAACCGGCCGTGCGCACCCGGGCCGTCGCGCGTGTCCTTGCAGGTATGGGCTACGGCATAGACGGCCCGCGCGAAGCGGGCACCACACGACGGGACGCACTCGGACTCGCCGCGGGACTGCTGGCCGGCGGAGCGCTGTCAGGGGCGCTCGCTCCCCCGGCCGCCGCGGACGAGGGCGACGACGACTGGATGCACCAGCAGGGCGACTGGGCCTTCGGTGACGAGGCGCAGGCGGCGCAGGACGACTCGTGCGTCGCGGACCTCGACGAGAGGTTCGAGGCGGACCTCGCCGCCGCGGAGGCCCTGCTCCCCGTGGAGGACAGCCGCGGACTCGGCGCCGCCGCGGCCCCCACGGCCCGCTACACCCGGCCGCTGCGCCGCCGCTACCGCGTCACCTCGCGCTACGGCGTGCGCGGCAACTGGGCCGCGGGGCACCACACCGGCATCGACCTCGGGGTGCCGCGCGGGACCCCCGTGTACGCGGTGACCAGCGGTGTCGTCGTGCTCGCCCGCTGGTCGGGGGCGTACGGCAAGGCCGTGACGGTGCGGATGCCGGACAAGCGCTATGTGCTGTTCGCGCATCTCTCGCGGATCTCGGTGCGCCAGGGCCAGCGCATCCGCACCGGCGCCCGCATCGGCTACAGCGGCGCCACCGGACGTGCCACGGGCCCGCACCTCCACTTGGAGATACGGGCCCGGCGCGGCTACGGCTCGGACATCAACCCCGTCTCCTACCTGGCCAGGCGAGGGGTACGGCTGCTGTAGCGGCTTGTCCGGAGCGCTCGGCCGCGGGCTACTGGACGGCGGGCACCGCGTTGGTCACGGGCGCCACCAGGTCGGTGAGCTGGTGCAGTTGGTTCAGCTGGTGCAGACCGCCGAGCTGGCTCGCGACCGTGGGCACCTCGGCCCGGCGCTCGGCGGGGATGCCGGAGGTCTGCAGGTCGTCGATCGTGTCCAGGACGGAGATCTTGGACGCCGTCGACGCGTCGGGGGACGCGTGCGCGGCGGGCGCGGCCAGCGCGGCGGCACCGGCGGCGAGGGAGACGGCGGCCATGATTCGGCGTGCTGATGTCATGCCCTCACAAACGCCCGGGGGCGGTGAAGGATACGGCTCGCGGACCGCTGTCACTCAGGAAGCCCACCCCGTCCCGGACCGTTCTCCGGAATTCCTCGACCCCCCGTACGACACGAATACGCAAAGCCTCACGCGGCGTGACTTCGTGTCAACACCGTGCGTTAGAGGAACTGCGGTCGTTCCTATGCGGCCGTACTTCCCCAGTAAAAGGAGAACGTGATGTCTCGCATCGCGAAGGCAGCCGCCGTCACGCTCGGCGCCGGTGCCGTCGTACTCAGCGGTGCCGCGCTTGCCTCGGCGGACGCGGGCGCGCAGGGCAAGGCCGTCGGCTCCCCCGGTGTGCTCTCGGGCAACCTGGTCCAGGTCCCCGTCAACGTCCCGGTGAACGTCTGCGGCAACACCGTCGACCTCGTCGGCCTGCTGAACCCCGCGTTCGGCAACACCTGCGTCAACAAGGGTGAGATGCACGGCGGCTACGGCAAGTGACGCCGAAGCGAAGCCCCCGGCCGCGGCCGGGGGCTTCGCTCTGCGCGGGCCTCGCTCCGTACTGCTCGGCGTCCCGGTAGACGTGCCCCTCGGCGTGCCGGTCGGCGTGCTTCTCGGCGTCCTACTCGGCGTACCGGTAGACCGACTTGTGGCTGAGCATGTCCTGTGGCGTCGTCCGCCACGGCGGCATCGCCTCGCGGCGGGCGACGACGCGCTGGTACTGCGCGTCGCCGAGGGTGGGCGGCTGCGCCGGGAGGTAGGGGGCGGAGTCGGGGCGCAGCCGCTGCCACCGGCTCCACAGCAGGTCCACGAAGGCGTGGTTGAGCCAGAAGACGGGGTCGTTGACGGAGGCGCCGCCGAGCATGTGCCCGCCGACCCAGCGGTGCACCCGGTTGTGATTGCGCCAGCGCGCGCTGCCGTCCTCCCGCGTCCAGCCCTCCAGGCGGTTGCGGAAGCCGCGCCGTGAGGTGGAGTCCCAGGGCTCGACGTCGTACACCGTCTCCGCCATCGCCCACTCCACGTCCTGGCGGGTCGGCAGTTCCAGCGGGTCGGCGCGGCGCCCGAGGTCACGGGTGAGGAAGTCCCCGTCGGTCACGGCCTCCTTGACGACCCAGCCGTTGCCGCGGGCGAAGGGGCCCGTCATGACCCGCCGGTCGGAGCGCCGCCCGTTGCCGCCCATCAGGTCCTCGCCCCACAGGGACGCGGCCGGGCTGCGGTCCTTCGTCCAGTCCCAGTACGGCACGGTGACGCCGTCGTCCACGCGGCGCAGGGCCCGCTCGAAGTCGAGCAGGAAGCGGCGGTGCCAGGGCAGGAAGCTGGGGGTCATATGGGCGACGCGCAGCCCGTCGTCGCCGTCGGAGACGTAGTAGTCGATGTGCGTGCGGACGAACTCGTCGTACTCGCCCCGGCGTTTGACGCGCAGCACGGCGTCGACGAACCGGCGCCGCTCGGCCCGCGTGAGGTTCCTCTGGTTCTTGCGCGTGTGGACCATGGCCGTCGGTGTCCGTCCGTTCTCCGGTCCCGGTGCGGGCGGGGGGTCAGTGGAGTCGGCCGCTCAGGGCCTGGTGCGGGCCGAGTTCGTCGACCGCGCCGCGGGCGGCCGCCAGCGGGGTCGCGTACGACTGGTAGTGGTCGAGCATGCTCAGGTAGCTGCCGTCGGAGCGGCGCATCAGGCCGAGCGGCTGCCCGTCGACGGTGACGCGCCAGCCGTCGGGGCCGTGGTCGCGCTCGCCCGTCGTGGGCTCGCCCTGGATGCGCCGGCCGCGGTACGTCTCGTCGAATCCGGGCCCGCCCGGCGACCCCGGCAGCCCCTCCGGCTCGTCCTTCGCGCGCAACCCGCGGAAGGCGCCGACGGCTCCGAGGGTCGCCGCGGCCGCGACGGTGATCAGATGACGGCGTGTCAACCGGTGGACTCTGCGTTCGGACGGCACCGCGGCATTCTCCTCCCGCGCGGGAACGGTTTCGACGAAACGCGGTCAGCTCATCCAGAAATCCCACCAACGGGTGAGGATCAGCATGCCGATGACGCCCGCGTGCAACACCGGGAGGACCCAGGTGAATTCCTTCATGAACGTACGCAGCCACGCGGGCGCGGGCAGAAATCCATGGCGCACATTGTGCGAGGTCACGTACCAGAACATGAGAAGCGTGGCGGCCCACGCCAGACAGCACCAGAGGCACAGCGCGTGAATGCGGTAGAGCGACTGGAACTGCAGCCAGGTGCAGAAGGCGACGCCGAAGAGCGTGCCCGCGTTGAAGGTCAGCCAGTACCAGCGGGGGAAGCGGGCCCCGGCGGCGAGGCTCGCGCCGACGCAGAGGACGACGGCGTACGCGGCGAGACCGAGGAGCGGGTTGGGGAAGCCGAACGCGGCGGCCTGCTCGCTCTTCATGATGCTGCCGCAGGACACCACCGGGTTCATGCTGCACCCGGGGACGTAGTCCGGGTCCTTCAGGAGCTCGATCTTGTCGAGGGTGATGACCCAGGAGGCGAGCAGCCCCGCCGCCGCCGTGAGCACGAGCAGCAGGGCGAGGCCGCGCCCGCCCCCGGCCGTCCGGGAGCTCTCCGGCCGGGGGGCGGTGGCGGGCGGGGCCGCGGCGGCCTGCGCCGGTACCCGTCCCGTGGTCGCGACGGCGCGCATCAGCCGCGCAGCCTGCGCACGGGCAGCAGGCAGTGGGCCGCGTTCAGCAGGGTGTCCTCGGAGCCGGCGAAGTCGCGCAGCGCCTCCTCGGAGACCGGGCTGCCGGGCTTGCCCTCGGGCCAGGCCACGGTCGTGATCATGAAGTAGGCGTGGCCGCGCTGTTCGACGGCGGCGAGCCACTCGGGCGGGACGACGCACTGCGCTTTGACGTGGGGCATGTTCACGACGGCCTGCTCGGCCTCGACGAGGAGGCTGACGGGCAGGGAGGGGGTGCGGGCGCCGTCGAGGACGGGGCCGCCGAGGGGCAGTTGCTCGTTGCGCAGGAGCGTGCGCATGGCCTCGGCCGTGGCTTCGGGGCCGCCTTCGGCGTCGCCCAGGGAGTAGGCCAGGAGGAAGGCCATGTCCTGCTCGTCCTCCGGGTGTTCGCCGCTCCAGGCGAGGACGGCGAGGGTGCCGAGGTCGGTCACCCGGAAGGTGCGCTGTTCGTTGGAGGTTGAGGTCATGGGCTGCACGCTATAGACGCCCGGGGGCCGCCCGAATCCCTTTGTCACCTGTCTGGCGCAGCGCCGCAACGGCATCACACGATGGGGTCAGCGGGCCCTCGGGTTTGACGCGGCCGGTCCGCCGTGGCCGACATATGGGTCCACCGACGGCGGACGAGTGCGCCGGAGCGGGTCCACTGACGCCGAAGGGCCGGTTGACGCCGAAGGGCCGGTCCCGGCGGTGTGTCGCCGGGCCGGCCCTTTCGCCTCCGGGTGCGGAGGCGTCCCCGAGGGGCGTTCAGTCGTTGGTGCCCGAGTTGCCGAACGCCGGGTTCAGGGCGCCGGCCAGGTTCGCGGTGTTGCCGACCACGTTCACCGGGATGTGCACCGGGAGCTGGCCGAGGTTGCCGGAGCCGACACCCGGGGAGCCCACGGCCGCACCCTCGGCGCTGGCACCGTCGTCGCTGGCGAAGGCGCTGCCGGAGGCGGCACCCGCGGCGAGTCCTGCGGCGGCGATGACGAGAGCGGCCTTCTTGACATTCTTCATGATCAAAACCTTTCCTTGGGTTTGCGTCAGCCTATGGACATGAATGCGGAAAGCTTCGCAATAACACGCCCATGGATCCCCGCCCCTCATTCATCCGATTGGTCGGATGCTCGATTACTTGGGGAGCGGAAGTCCACCGAGCAGCTTCGCCGGACCGCCGCCCTGGTTCACGCCCTCCGCGGTGTCCTTGACGGTGTTGACGACGGAGTCCTTGTTCTCGGTGTCCAGCATGTTCGTGCTGACCGGCTTGGTGTCCAGCATCGACTGGCCGAGAACGGTCTCCAGGCCGCCGTTCAGGCTGGTGGGCGTCAGGTCGCTGGCGAACGCGGGCGCGGCGGCACCGGCGACGGCCATCGACCCGGCCAGGACAGCGGCAGCCTTGAGGGACTTCATCGTGTTCCTTTCTTCGGCGACTTCGATCGCCTGGGGGCACCGTTCGGGCGGCGATTGCCTGCCTCTTGAGTTCACTACGCCCAACGAGCGCAGGACGGTACGGAAACCCCTGAGAGGAAATTTCACCCCGGCCCGCACGGATGAATGCGGGGCCGTGATTCTCATATCAACTGGCGTATTTTTCGAGCGAGGACTTCAAACGAGGACTTCAAACGAGGACTTCAAGCGGGGACATCAAGCGGGGACGACGACGCCACCCGCCGCCCCGGGTACGGGAGCGACGGGTGGTGAGGGGTGCGGGGCCGGACTCAGACCGGCAGCGGCACCGGCAGCTTGGGCAGCGCGTCGGTCGGCAGCTTCGGCAGCGCGGGCAGGCCCGGCAGGTCCGGCACCGGCAGGCCGCCGCCGAGGACGGTGGCGACGAGGACGTTGACCAGTCCGGTGACGACGGCCGTCGCCGCCGGCAGGACGGCCGTCGGGTCGCCCGCGGTGACGGCCTTGAGGAGGGTGTCGACCGCCTTCTGCAGCGCGGCCAGGGCGTCACCCTTGACGTCCATCGGCGCCTTGGCGGCCGGTGCGCCGCCCAGGGGCAGCTGCGGGGTCGCCGGGAGCTGCGGGGTGTCCGGGAGCTGCGGGGTCGTCGGGAGCTGCGAGGTCCCCGTGGCGGGCACGGGGGCGTCGGGGACCGCGGCCGTGACCTTCGCGATCGCCTCCTTGACGGCGTCGCCGAGCTTCGCGGCGTCCGCCGCCGGAAGCTGGCCGTTGTCCGCCTTCAGGGCGGCGTCGAGCAGGTCGGTGACCGGCGTGAGCACACCGCCGAGGTCGCCGAGCGCCTTCGCCTGCGCAAGGAGCGCGTCGGCGCCGGGGACGGGTGCCTGCGGCGCGGCGGCCGCCGCCTCGCGCGCCGTGTCGTCGTGGGTCGCGGCATAGACGGGGCCCGCGGTGCCGAGCAGCAGCGCGGTGCACAGGAAGGTGGTCGCGATGCGCCGTACAGGCAGAGCTCGCATAGGTCATTCCCTTTCAGTGGTGCGTCGGATCCTGTGATCACCGTCTAAACGGCAACCACGGTCCGCAACCGAGCGACCACGCACCGCAGCGCGCCAGTCACGGCGGAAACGACATCGGCGCAGGTGAGAAGGAAGGGCGGCGGGCGTCCGCGACCTGCGCGGGCGACGGCCATCCGGGGTACCGGAGTACTCCGACCGAAAGCGCGCGCACGCGAAGCGGCGGCCGTCCCCGGACCGGGGACGACCGCCGCTGTGCCGACTCAGTGTCAGGCGCTGTGCGCCGAACGGCTGTACGTCAGTCGTTGACGCAGGTGTTGCCGAACGCCGGGTTCAGCAGACCGATGACGTTGATGCTGTTGCCGCACACGTTGACGGGAACGTGCACCGGCACCTGGACGGCGTTGCCCGAGACGACGCCGGGGGAGTGGGTGGCGGCACCCTGCGCGCCACTGTCGGCGGCGGCGACACCGGCGCCACCGGCGACGGCGGCGGCGGCGACGGCGGACAGGGCAAGGGCCTTGCTGGTACGCGACATGGAGTACTGCTCCTTGTTCTGATGCTGGTGATGCTGAACCCGTGCGTGATGCCCGGTGTGGGGATCAACTGAGTTCCCCGGCAGTCGGTTGTGCGCCCAGATGAGTGATGTATTCCTCGCGGTTCGGCCACACGCTTCACCAATCCGACACACGTCACCAAGTCATCAGAAACTCCCGCAATAAACGCTACTGTTGCGCTTCCTTCTGAGTCTATTTCCGTCATACGCGCTCAGATCCACACATTTAATGCGACTAACCGCACCGTGGAAGGCCAGTGCCGTCATGCGTCATCTTCTGGGCCCGCGTCGTGTGCTCGCCGTCCTGCTCGCCCTCACCGGGTGCCTCTCGCTGACCGGCACCGGCGCCGCCGCTCCGGGCACGCACGCCGCCGCCCCCGACGGTGAGAAGGCGCGCATCGCCTTCGCGCAGCGCTATCACGCGGTCCAGCGCGGCGGGATCGTCCGGGCCGCCAACTCGGCGATCACCTGCCGCCGTCCGGTGTCCCGCGCGGCGGCCCCGTGCGCGGACGTGCGCCGCGGCGCTCCCGGCGCGAACCACGACTTCGAGATGTTCTACACGGACATCGACCGCGACCCGAACACGTACAACTCCAGCGCGGGCGAGCTCCGGCTGCCCGCCGGGTCCCGGGTCTCGTACGCCCGGCTCTACTGGGGCGGCAACCTCCGCGTCGGGGAGCAGAAGCCGCCCAAGGACAACGGCCGGGTGCTGATCGCCGAGCCCGGCGGCAGCTACCGGGCCGTCCTCGCCGACACCCTGACCGGCCACCGGGTCGCGGGCGGCGCGGACGCGTTCCAGGCGTCCGCCGACGTCACCTCGCTGGTCCGCGGCTCCGGCTCCGGGCTCTACACCGTCGCACAGGTCAACGTCGCGATGGGGCACTCCAAGGCGGGGGCGTGGGGCGGCTGGACGCTGGTGGTGGCGTACGAGAACGCGGCGCTGCCGAAGCGGTCAATCGCGCTGTGGGACGGGTTCGACACGTTCGGAGTAACCGGGAAGCGGCACACGGTGCGGATGAAAGGCGTCCCGCTGGCTTCCGATGGGGCGCGTGGGGGCGGAGTCGTGGGGCTCGTGGCGTACGACGGCGATCGGGGCGTGCGCGGTGACACGGTGCGTGTGTCCGCCGGGCGCGGCAGGTCCGTGCCACTCTCTGACCGCGCCAACCCCGCCGACGACGTACTGAACTCGACCGTCAGCGAGCCCGGCCGCCCGGCCCGCAGGATCCCGGCGTACGCCAACACCCTCGGCTACGACTCCGACGTGCTGCGCCTGCCCGACCGGCTGCGCGGACAGCGCGGCGACCTGACGGTGCGGATGGCGGCGGGGCGCGACGCGGCCTGGACGGGTGTGCTCTTCGCCGCCGTCGACGTGCGGCGGTAGCGCGTATTCCGTCGTCCTGACCCAAGGAACTCAAGGAGTCGTGCATGCAACTGCCGTCGAACTCCTCTCCCGCGCCGCGCGTCCTGCACGTCAGCCAGCCCGTCGACGGCGGCGTCGCCCGCGTCGTCGTCGACCTGGTCAGGGCGCAGCGCGCGGCGGGCATGGACGTGCACCTGGCCTGCCCCGACGGCGGCACCCTCGCCCGCTCCGTGGGACCCGTCCCCGTGCACCCGTGGGCGGCGGCCCGCTCCCCCGGCCCCGGCCTGCGCGCCGAGGTGCGCGACCTCGCCCGGGTCGTGGACGCCGTCCGGCCCACCCTGGTGCACGCGCACAGCGCCAAGGCGGGGCTCGCGGCGCGGGTCGCCGTGCGCGGGCGCGTACCGACCGTCTTCCAGCCGCACGCCTGGTCGTTCGAGGCCGTCGACGGCAGCGTCGCGCTGCTCGCCCGCACCTGGGAGCGGCACGCGGCCCGCTGGACGGCCCGCACCCTCTGCGTCAGCGCGGCGGAACGGGACACCGGCCGCCGCGCGGGCATCGCGGGCCCCTGCACCATCGTGCCGAACGGCATCGACCCGGAGCGGTTCGTGCCGGGCGAGCGCGGGGTGGCGCGGGCGGAGCTGCTGTTCGGGGGTGGAGGGCCGCTCCCTGGGGGCGGCGGTCCGTCGGGCCCTGACGGCTCCCGGGCGGTGGACGCCCCCTGGGTGGTGTGCGTCGGGCGGCTGTGCCGGCAGAAGGGGCAGGACGTCCTGCTGCGCGCCTGGCCGACGGTGGTCGCGCGCGTGCCGGGGGCCCGGCTCGTGCTGGTCGGCGACGGGCCCGACGCGGCGGCGCTGCGGGCGGGGCTCGCCGGGGCGGTGGGCGCCGCGGACGGGGTCGGCTCGTCCGTGACGTTCGTGGGCGCCGCCGACGACACCGCGCCCTGGTACCGGGCGGCCGACGTCGTCGTCCAGCCGTCCCGCTGGGAAGGCATGGCCCTCGCGCCCCTGGAGGCCATGTCCTGCGCCCGGCCCGTCGTCCTCACCGACGTGGACGGCGCCCGCGAGAGCCTGCCGCCCGCGCACCACGCCCACGCCCTGGTCCCGCCCGAGGACCCGGACGCGCTGGCCGCCGCCCTGACGGCCCTGCTGCGCGACCCGGCCCTGCGGGAGTCCCTCGGCGCCCAGGGGCGCGCGCACGTCCTGGACCACCACGACGTGCGCCGTACGGCGACCGCGGTCGAAGCGGTGTACCGCGAACTACTGGGCCCGGCGCCCATCGAGCACAGGGAGTGCAGCACCACGTGAGCGCGGAACGTACCGTCACCTCGTCGTCCGGACACCCACGGCAGCACGAGCGGCACCGGACCGGGCCGCTCGTCGTCGCTCCCCGGGGAGCACCGGCCGGGCGCGCCGGACGCCGCGGCGGGCAGCCCGTCCACCGCGGCCGGCGGGCCCTCGCCCCGCTCACCGCCGACGCGCTCGCCGCCGTGACCGCGGCCTTGCTGCTCCCGGACCCGTACCGCTCCCCGGTCCTGCTCGCCCTGCTCCTCACCGGCGTCCTCGCCCTGAACGCCCAGGGCAGGCTGTACGAGGACACGCTCGCGCCGTCCCTCCTCGACGAACTGCCCGCGCTCGCCTGGCGGATCGCCCTCGCCTGGTGCGCCGTCGCGACCGTCACCCCCGCGCTGACCCCGGCGCTCGCCCCGGTCCTCCCCCCGATGACCTCGTTCACCCCGCTCCCCCCGGCCACCCTGCTCACCGCGGCCGCGCTGCACGGCGTGCTCGGCGCGGGCGGCCGTGCCCTCGCGCACTGGCACCGCAGGTCGGCTGCCGCGCGCAGGCCCCGCCCCGTCCTGGTGCTCGGCCACGGCGGCCAGGCGCGGAGCGTGGCGGCGGCACTGCTGCGGCGACCGCGGTGCGGGGTGCGGCCGGTGGGGGTCGTGGGGGAGGCGAGGGAGGCAGGCGAGACAGGCGAGACAAGAGGGACAGGAGGGACAGGGGGGACAGGGGACGGGGAGTACAAGGAGTACGCGGTCGCGTACGAGACCGAGCGGGGGGCGGGGGCCGACGGCGGGCACGGCGGCGGGCCCGAGCGGCACGTGGGCGTCGCGCCCGAACTCCCCCTGCTGTCCTCCGACGACGAACTGCACCGGGCCGTCATCCAGAACGACGTCCGCGCCGTGCTGCTCCTGTCCGGCCGCGCCCCCGCCGACGACGCCCGCGTCACCGCCCTGCGCGGACTCGGCTGCGAACTGTGGGAGGTCGACCCGCACGGCCCGGCCGTCCTCGCACCCCGCGACCGCGCCCGCCCCCTGTTCGTGGCCGGATTCCGCTGCCGCCCGCTGGTGGCCGCCGACCGGCCGCGCCCGAGCGCGGGCAAACGGGCGCTCGACATCGTCGTGTCCGGCACCCTGCTCCTGCTCACCGGCCCGCTACTGCTCGCCTGCGCGCTGGTCCTGCGCGCCACCGAGGGCCCGGGCGTGGTGTTCCGCCAGGAGCGCGTCGGCAAGGACGGGCGGCTGTTCACGCTCCTGAAGTTCCGCACCCACCGCCCCGCCGACCCCCAGGAGTCGGCCACCCGGTGGAGCGTCGCCGACGAGCACCGCATGAGCCCCTTCTGCCGGTTCCTGCGCGGCACCTCGCTGGACGAGCTGCCCCAGCTGTGGAACGTGCTGCGCGGCGACATGAGCCTGGTCGGCCCGCGCCCCGAACGGCCCTTCTTCGTCGACCGGTTCAGCCTGCGGCACCCGCAGTACGCGTACCGCCACCGGATGCAGACCGGCATCACCGGCCTCGCCCAGATCCACGGCCTGCGCGGGGACACCTCCATCGAGGACCGGTGCCGCTACGACAACGCGTACATCGACAGCTGGTCGCTCTGGCAGGACCTGTGCATCCTGCTGCGCACGGTCGGGTGCCTGCTGCGCCGCACGGGGAGCTGATCGCGTGGACCACGCCCTGCCGCACCCGGCCCCGGCCCCGTCCCCGCCCTCGCGCCCCCAGCCGCGCCCGCGCGCCTCGCTGCCGCCCGCCCTCCGCCACGCGGCCACCGTCCTGCCCGTCGTCGTGCTCCTGGCCCTGCTCACGCTGCCCGTCCCGGCGGGCGACGACGGCTCCGGGGGCACCCCCGCCGACGCGTTCTCCGCGCTCGTCGTCGGCTGCGCCCTCGTCCACGTCGTCCGCTCCGCGCGCCGCCCCCTGACCCGCGGCGCCGCCGTGGTGCTCGGCCTGCCCGTCGTCGGCATCGCCGCGGCCGCGTGCGCCTCCTCGTCGGCGGCGACCGGAGTCACCGGGGCCGCGCGCTACCTCCAGGTCTTCGTCCTGGTCCCCGCGGCCGTCCTCGTCCTCATCCGGGACGCCCGCCAATTCCGGTTCCTCGCCTGGGCGTTCGTCGGACTCGCGCTCTTCCAGGGCACGGTCGGGGTGCACCAGAACCTCACCGGGACCGGGGCGTCGTACATGGGCGCGGACATCCGGGCGGTGGGCACGTTCGGGCCGACGGACGTCATGGGGATGGCGACGGTGGTGTCGTACGGACTGATCGCCGCCCTCGCCCTCGCCTTCCGGCCGCACGCGCCCCGGCAGCGGGCCGCCGCGCTGACCTGCGCGGCGCTGTTGACCGTGCCGCTCGCGCTGTCGTTCAGCCGCGGCGCGTGGATCGCGACGGTGGCGGCCTGCGGGGTGGTGCTGCTGCTCGCCGGGGTGCGGCACGCGCTGCGGGCCGTGCTCGTGGCGGTCGCGGCGGGTGTCGTCCTGGTGGCCGGGCTCGGCCTCGGCTCGCAGCTGCTCCAGGACCGGCTGACCAGCATCACCGACGTCACGGACGCCCCCGACCAGTCGGTCACCGACCGGTACGCGATGTGGGCGGCGTCCGTCGACATGTGGCGGGACCACCCGGTGACCGGCGTCGGCCTCAAGGGCTTCCCCGAACACCGCGACAGCCACGCCTCCCTCGCCCTGTCCTCCGGCAGCGACACGGCGGGCGCGGGCAGCGAGTTCCGCCGCCAGCCGCTGCTCTCCCCGCACAACATGTACCTCCTCGTCCTCGGCGAGCAGGGCCTCCTCGGCCTCCTCACCCTGGCGGGCAGCTGGCTGGCGCTCCTGGTCTGCGCGGTGCGGGGGTGGGCGCGGGTCCGGCCCCGGCGCGGCCGGGCGGGGGCCGGGGGCGCGCGCCTCGACTGCGCCCTGGTGGCCTGCGGCCTGCTCGTCTGGCAGCTGGTCGACTTCATGTACGCCGACATCGGCGGCCCGTCCACGGTGCTCACGGCGGTGGCGCTCGGCGGGTGCGCGTGGTGGGCGCTGCGGGGGCGGGGGGCTGACTCGGGGGGCGGGAGCGGGAGTTCGGACGGGAGCGGGGGGCCGGACGGGGTCGGGGGATCGCACGGGGTCGGGGGATCGGAGGGGGTCGGGGGATGGGACGGGATCGGGAGTTCGTACGAGGCCGGGGGGCCGGACGAGGCGGGCGCCGCGCGGGCCGTGGCGGGGGTGCGATGACGACGTTGCCCGGCACGGAGGCGGGGGCGGAGACGGGGGCCGGGGCGGTCGAGCCGGGCCCCGAGCCTCGTACAGCCGCACCCCCCGCCGCCGACCCCGGCAACGCCTTCCTCGCCAAGGCCGCCGTCGTGACCGCCGTCCTGACCGTCGCCGGGTCCCTCCTCGGGCTGGTGCGCGATCAGGTGCTGGCGCACTTCTTCGGGGCCGGGAGCGCGACCGACGCGTTCCTGGTGGCCTGGACCGTGCCGGAGATGGCGGCGACGCTGCTCATCGAGGACGGGCTCGCGTTCTTCCTGGTGCCCGCGTTCAGCCTGGCGCTCGCGCGGCGCGCGGCGGCCGGCGGGGCCGGTCCCGGGCCCGATCCGGTACGCGCCCTGGTCGCCGCTTCCCTGCCGAGAATGACCCTGTGGTTCGTGGGCGGGTGCCTCGCGCTCATCGCCGCGGCCCCGCTCCTGGTGGCCGCGCTCGCGCCGGGCCTGCCGGACCCCGGGCTCGCCGTCGACTGCACCCGGCTGACCGCGACCTGTGCCCTGAGCTTCGGGCTCGCCGGTTACTGCAGCGCCGCCCTCCGCGCCCACCAGCGCTTCGCCGCGCCCGCCGCCGTGTACGTGGTCTACAACACCGTCATCATCGCCGCCCTGTTCCTGCTGGCCGCGCCGCTCGGCGTGCGCGCGGCCGCGACGGGGGTGGCGCTCGGCGGCGTCCTGATGGTCGTCGTACAGGCGCCTTTCCTGTGGCGGGAGTTGCGGCTGCGGGGCGGGGCTGCGGGGCGGGTCCCGCGGGGGGAGCAGGCCGTACGTCTGGAGACGGCCGTCATCTGGACCGTGCTGCTGTTCGCGCTGTGCCGTCAGTCGCAGGTGCTCATCGAGCGCTTCCTCGCGTCCTCGCTGCCCGCGGGGGCGATCTCGCACCTGAACTACGCGCAGAAGGTCGCGCAGATGCCGATGGTCCTGTCGCTGATGCTGTGCACGGTCACCTTCCCCGTGGTCGCGCGGGCCCTGGCCGCGGGCGAGACGGAGCGGGCGCGGGACCGGGTCGAGCGGGACCTGGTGCTCGCCGGGTGCGTGGTGCTCTACGGCGCCGCGGCGATCGTCGCCGTCGCGCCCGACCTGGTCCACCTCCTCTTCCAGCGCGGCGCGTTCACGGCGGCGGACACCGAGGCGACGGCCGCCGTCATGCGGGTGTACGCCCTCGGCCTGCTCGGCCACACGCTGGTGGGCGCCCTCGCCCGCGCCCACTTCTCCGTCGGCAGGGCCACCTGGGCGCCGCTGGCCGCGATGGGCATCGGCCTCCTCACGACGGCCGGGATCGGCTTCCTGACCGTGGGCACGTGGGGCGTGTACGGCATCGCGGGCGCCAACGCGGCCGGGATCTGCGTCACGGCGGTGCTCCTGCTGCACGCACTCGGCCCGCGCGCCCTCCCCCTGCGCACCCGCGCCGTCGCCGCCCAACTGGGCCGACTCACCCTCGCGGCCGCGTCCTCGGCGGCCCTGGGTGCCTGGTGCGCCCACCACGTCGGCCCGCCGGTGGCCGCGGTGGTGACGGGCGGCCTGGTGGTGGGGGTGTCGTTCCTGGCGGTCGGGTGGGGGCTCCGCGTACCGGCTCTGCGCGCCGCGACCGCGCGCCTCAGCACCCCCTGCTCCGCCACACGAAAGCGACGCCATGACAGCTGACCCCACACGCTCCGGGAGACCCGCTCACCCCACTGACCGGACGCCGTCCGGGGAGTCCACCCCACCCCCAAGGGCCCCCGCACACCGCCCGACGCGCTCCGCGCCCTGGATCGCCATGTACCACTCCGTGGCCGACTCCACCGACGACCCGTACAACATCACCGTCTCCCCCGACCGCCTCGACGCCCAGTTGGCCTGGCTGGCCCACCGCGGTCTGCGCGGCGTCTCGATGGAGCGCCTCCTGGAGGCGTGCCGCCACGGGCGGGGGCACGGCCTCGTGGGGCTCACCTTCGACGACGGCTACGCCGACTTCCTCGACCACGCCGTGCCCCTGCTGCACCGCCACGACTGCACCGCCACCGTCTTCGTCCTGCCGGGCAGGCTCGGCGGCGACAACGCCTGGGACCCGCTGGGCCCGCGCAAGCCCCTCCTCGACGCCGACGGCATCAGGGCCGCCGCGGAGCAGGGCATGGAGGTCGCCTCGCACAGCCTGACGCACGTCGACCTCACCCGGGCCGACGACCGCGCCCTGCGCCGCGAGGTCGCGGACAGCCGGTCCGTCCTGGCCGACCTGACGGGCCGCGACGTACGGGGATTCTGCTATCCGTACGGCTACGCGGACCCCCGCGTCCTGAGCGCCGTGCGCGCCGCCGGGTACGCGTACGCCTGCGCCATCGCCCCCGGCGACCTCGCCGGACCGCTCGCCCTGCCCCGCGTCCACATCGGGCAGAACGACACCGCCCTGCGGCTGCGCCTGAAGCAGGTCACCGGCGGGCCGCGCGGCCGCACCCTGCGCCCGGACCACATCCCGCTCCCGGCGGCGGTGACCACGTGAGGGTCCTGCACATCATCACCGGGCTCGGCATGGGCGGCGCCGAGCAGCAACTGCGCCTGCTGCTCCGCCACGTACCGGCCACCTGCGACGTCCTCACCCTCACCAACGCGGGCAGCGTCGCCCGCGGCATCACCGCCGACGGCACCCGCGTCACCGACCTCGCCATGGCGGGCAACCGGGACGTGGCCGCGCTGCCCCGCCTGGTCCGCCTGATCCGCGCGGGCCGCTACGACGTCGTCCACACCCACCTCTACCGCGCCTGCCTGTACGGGCGGATCGCGGCCCGGGTCGCCGGGGTGCGCGCCATCGTGGCCACCGAACACTCCCTGGGCGACTCGCAGATGGAGGGGCGCCCGCTGACGTCCGGCGTGCGCGCGCTGTACCTCGCCGGGGAGCGGCTCGGCCGGATGACCGTCGCCGTGTCCCCGGCCGTCGGCGCCCGCCTCAACCGGTGGGGCGTGCCCTGGCAGCGCATCCGGGTGGTGCCCAACGGCATCGACGCCGACCGCTTCCGCTTCGACCCGGCCGCCCGCGCGGCCGCGCGCGAGCGCCTCGGCCTGCCCGCGGACGCGTTCGTCATCGGCGGCGTCGGCCGCCTCACCGAGGGCAAGCGCTTCGACGTCCTGCTGCGGGCGGCCGCCCAACTCCCGTCCGACGTACGGGTCCTGCTCGTCGGATCCGGCCCGCAGGAAGCGGAGCTGCGCCGTCTCGCCGGGCGGCTCGGCCTCGCGGAGCGGGTGCGGTTCGCGGGCGAGACCGGGCACGAGGACAGTGGTGACGGCGGCGCGGAGCACGCGGCCACGCAACTGCCGTCGCTGCTCTCGGCCATGGACACGCTGGCGTCCCCGTCCCCGGAGGAGGCCTTCGGCCTCGCCCTCGTGGAGGGCCTGGCCAGCGGCCTTCCCGTCCTGTACGCGTCCTGCCCCGCCATCGAGGGCCTGCCCGCGCACGAGCGCACCAGCTCCGCGTACTGCGCGAGCGACCCCGACTCCTTCGCTCAGGTCCTGTACGGCCTGCGCAGGTCGGGACCACCGCCGCAGCGCACGGCTCCCGCCGCGGTGCGGCACTACGACATCACCCGCAGCGCCGGTCGCCTGATGGACGTCTACGCGTCCGTCCTGACCGGCCCGAACCAGGAGGTGAACTCTCCATGAGCGCCCCTTCGAGCGCCCCTTCGGACACGACCACGGCCCGCACCGAGTCGAGCGCCACGTCCGGCAGTACGTCCGCCAGTACGTCCGGCAACACGTCCGGCGGCACGGGCGGCACCGGTGCCGACACCCCGCCCCCGGCCGGCCTGCGCACCCGCCTCGCTCCCCTGGCCCGCCTCCCGCGCTGGTCCGTCCTGCCGGCCTGCGCGGCCCTCGGCGCCCTCGCGGGCGGCACGTACGGGCTGCTCCAGACCCCGGAGTACACCGCCACCAGCTATGTCGTCGCCGTGCCCGGCGCCAAGGCCGACCCGGCCACCGCCCTCGGCTTCGCGCAGGCCTACGGCAGGGTCGCCACCCAGCTCGCCGTCCTCGGGGACGCCCAGGTCGCCGCGGGCATCTCGCCGACCGAACTGCAGGACCGGGTCAAGGTGGCGACCTCGCCCGACGCCCCGATGATCGCGGTGTCCGCGTCGGCCGACCGGCCGGGCGACGCCGCCACCCTCGCGAACGCGGTGTCCCGCGCGCTCACCGCGAGCGCCGGCCACACCAAGGACAGCACCCGCGTCAAGCTCCTGCCGTTCTCCCGCGCCGTCGCGCCCGCCGCGCCCTCCTCGCTGTCCGCCTCGGTGACCGCCCTGGTCGGCCTGTGCGCGGGCGGCCTGCTCGGCGGCCTCGGCCTCCTGGTGCGACCCCGCGCCGCCGCCGGGGCGCTGCCCGGCGGCGCCGTGCCGGGGCCCGCGTCCGCCGAGGACCGGGGCGGCGCGTGACGACGGCGACCCGGTCCGGGCTCACCACCGGACTCTGCGTGGACGAGGCCGAGTTCGCTTCCCTGGCCGGGCCCTGGCGGCGGCTCTACGAGAAGTGCGAGGAGGCGACGCCGTTCCAGAGCCACGCGTGGCTGGCCTCGTGGTGGCAGTCGTACGGCCGTCCCGGGCGGCTGCGGGTGCTCCTGGTGCGCGACGGCGGCGAACTGGTCGCGGCGGCGCCGCTGATGCGGGTGTACCGGCCCGTCCCCGCGCTGCGGCCGCTCGGCGGCGCCATCTCGGACTTCGCGGACGTCCTGCTCGCCGCCGACTGCCGCGAGCGCGCGGCGGACGCGCTGGCCGAGGGGTTGCGCGGGCTCGCCCGCGGCGCGCTGATCGACTTCCGCGAGGCCCGGCCCGGCGCCTGTGTCGAGGGCGTGTACGAGCGCTGGCGCGGCCCACGCCGCGCGCTCACCGACTCCCCCTGCCTCGAACTGCCGCCGCTGCCCGTCGACGAGCTCCTGAAGCGGCTGCCCACGGCGACGGCCAAGCGCGCCCGCGCCAAACTGCGCAAGCTGACGGCGCTCGGCGTGCAGGCCCGGGTCGTACCCGCCGAGGAGGTGGAGACCTCCCTCGTCACCCTGCTGCGGCTGCACCAACTCCAGTGGCAGGGGCGCGGGGTGACGCCCGAACACCTCCGGCCGCGCTTCCGCGAGCACCTTCTGCGCTCCGTACCCCCCATGGTGGCGGCGGGCGACGCGGTGGTCACGGAGTTCCGCGTGGACGGGGAGGTGCTCGCCACCGACCTCACCCTGCTGTCCGCGCAGCTCGCGGGCGGCTACCTCTACGGCGTCCATCCGAGTCTGCGCGCGCGCAAGGTCGACGTGGCCACGATGATGCTCGACGCCTGCACCCGGCACACCGCTGGCGCTCACCCGCGCACCCTGTCCCTGCTGCGCGGCGACGAACCGTACAAACACCACTGGCGCCCCGACCCGGCCCCCAACCGCCGCTTCCTGCTCGCCGACGCCCGCACGGCCCCGTTCCTCGTGGCGGCCGCGGGAGAGGCGGCGGCGCGGGAGTGGGCGCGGGGCGTGCGCCGGGAGCGGAAACTGCGCCGGGAGCGACGGGAGCGGCAGCAGCGACACACGAGCGCTGAGCGGCCCGGTGGCGGAACTTCCCCGTAAAGGTTCCGCCACCGGGCCGGGCCCGGTCGCCCCCGCGCCCCGCGCGCCCCCTCAGGCGCGCGGCCGCTCCTTGCGCTCCCACCAGTCGAAGCGCAGGCACAGCTTCCCGCCGAGCCAGTACTCGACCCAGTCGCCGAGGTCCAGCGGCGCGCAGTGCGGCGGCCGCACCGGAGCGGTCGGTTCGGTCGGCTTCGGCGTCGGGTTCACCGGCAGGCCGGAGAGCGCCTCGCGGTACACCTTCGTGGACCTGGGGTTGTCCTTGCACTGCCACACACCGTGCGGGCAGTAGTCCGTGACCGTGTTGTACAGCGGCTTGTGCTCGTCCATCCACTTCAGCATCCGGCGCATGTACTCGTCGTTGTCGCCGTTGCGGAAGAGGCCCCATTCCGGATACGAGATGGGCTTCTTGTGGGCCTTCGCGAAATCCACGTGGTGCTGGAGCCCGTACTCCTCCGTCACCTGCTGGTCGAACGTCACACCGCTGGGCTGATCGTACGAATCGAGGCCGATGATGTCGACCACATCGTCACCGGGATAGCAATCGGTCCACGGAATGGCGTCCCGACCGCGATTCGGGGTGAAATCGAACTTGAATTTCTGCCCCGGCACCGAACGCATCGTGGTGACGATTCGTTTCCAGTACGTCTTCCAGGATTCCGGATCCGGACCGCAACGATGGGTGTACGTGGTGCCGTTCATCTCCCAGCCGAGCACGATCACCGTGTCCGGCACCCCGAGGTCGACGAGCCGCTTCGCGAGGACGCGGAAGTGCTCGTCGAAGAGCCCGGACGCGCCCTGGCGCAGCATCGCGCGCACCTGCCAGTCGCCGAGGCGGTCCTCGTTGCGCTCCAGCATCGGCACGTTCAGGACGAACATCCGGTCGTCCTTGGCCTTGCGCCACTGCGCCCAGCTCTCCAGGAAGCGCGGCGCGCCCTCGATGTTGCTCCACCGGTCGCCGGGCAGGTACGTGTGCCCGACCCGCAGCTCGGTCCCGTCCAGCCACTTGCTCAGCTCGGTCATGCGGTCGACGCCGAGGGGGCCGTAGTCGAGGTAGGCGCCGATGGCGGGCTGCTCGGGGGCCTCGGGCGCGGGGCTTCCGGTGGGGGTGGGGCTTCCGGTGGGGGCCGGGCTCTGCGCGGGGGCCGGGGTCTGCGCCGGGTCCTGGGCCGGGCTCTGCGCGGGCGCGGGCGTCGGTTCCGCTGCGGGCGCCTTCCCGGCGGTGTGTCCGGGCACGGCGACCACAGCCGTCGACGCGATCACTCCGGCAGCGATGAAGGCCAGCCGTTTTCCGCGCCGCCCCTGTCCCTTGCTGCGTCGGCTACGCCGTGGGTTCATGACTGCTCCTCGTGGACCGGTCACACACATATCTGACACATATCTGACGCGATGGATCGCTGCCGCTACTGACGTTCCGTCATATGTATTTCTTTTGCGCCAATCGAGTCTTTAATCCTCCGCGACCGTACATCGCCCCATTGGGCGAGCGATCAGTAAGGCCGACCTTGCATTCTCTGGACACACGCGTTCCCGCGGTCCTGCTGCGGATCGACCGGAATCCCTTTCACCACGGCACGCTGGGAGCGGTGCGCTCCCTCGGCCGCGACGGCGTGGAGGTGCACCTGGTGGCCGACGACGAGCACACCCCGGTCGCCCGCTCCCGCCACCTCCACCGCATGCACCCGCCACCGGCGCCCGCGGCCACCCCCGAGGACGTCCGCGCGGTCCTGCTGCGGGTCGCCGCCCGCGTCGGCCGCCCCGCCGTCCTGATCCCCCTGGACGACGCGGGCGCCCTCGCCGTCGACGCCGTCCGCGACGCCCTCGCCGACCGCTATCTGCTGCCCCGGCCCGCCCCCGGCCTGCCAGGACGCCTCGCCGACAAGGCCGCCCTCGCGGCCCTGTGCGCGCGCCTCGGCGTGGCGCACCCACCGACGGTCGCGCCCACGACACCCGCCGACGCGGCCGGGACGGTGACGGCCCTGGGCGCCCCGGTGGTGGCGAAGTGGAGCCGCCCCTGGCTGCTGCCCCGCGACAGCGGACTGCGCAGCGCCGTCCTGGTCCGCTCCCCGCGCGAGGCGGCGGACCTGCACGCACGCACCGCGACCGCGGGCAGCCGCCTGCTGCTCCAGGCGTACCTCCCCGGCGGCCCCGACGCCGATTGGTTCGTGCACGGGTACGTCGGCCGCGACGGCGAGGTGTTCGGCGGCGGGACGGGCCGCAAGCTCCGGGCCAGACCCCGCGCGGCCGGGCTCACGGCCGTCGGCGAGTGGGCGGACGACGCGGGCCTGTGGGCGCTGGCCCGGCGGCTGCTCGCCGGCCTCGGCTACCGGGGCGTGTTCGACCTGGACTTCCGCAGGGACGCCCGCACCGGCACGTACCACCTGCTCGACTTCAACCCGCGCCCCGGCGCCCAGTTCCGCCTCTTCGCCGACGGCTCGGGCACCGACGTGGTGCGCGCCGCCCACCTCGACCTGACGCACCGCCCGGTCCCGGCCGCCGCCCCGCTGCCGGGCCGCGCCTTCGTGGTGGAGAACTACGCGCCGCTGACGGCCCTGCGCACCCGGCTCACCCCGCGCCGCACCCCCCGGCTCCCGGAACGCAGGCCGCCCGCCCCGGAGTTCGCCTGGTCCGGCACCGACTCCGCCGACGACCCGGGCCCGGCCGCCGACCTGTGGCGCCGCTGGCGCCGCCACGTCCTGCGCCGCGCCCGCGCCCGGCTGGCGGACGGCACCCGGAACATCCTGCTGACGCTGTCCACCAGGGCACGGGAGACCACCTCCGCAGCCCTGCCCGGCACACCCCTGCCCGGCACACCGCTGTCCAGCACACCCCTGCCCGGCACACCGCTGTCCGGCACACCGCTGTCCGGCACGACGAACAGAGAGCGAGCGGTCTCCGATGCATGACCTGCTGATCGTGGGAGCGGGCCCCTACGGCCTGTCGATCGCCGCGCACGCCGCGGCGGCGGGCCTGGACGTACGCGTCTTCGGCAAGCCCATGGCTTCCTGGCGCGACCACATGCCCCGCGGCATGTTCCTGAAGTCCGAGCCCTGGGCCTCCGACCTCTCCGACCCCGGCGCCCGCTACGGCCTGGCCGCGTACTGCGCCCGCGAGGGCCTGCGCGCGGAGCACGGGGTCCCGCTGCCGGTCGAGCACTTCGCCGCGTACGGCCTGTGGTTCGCCGAGCGGGCCGCGCCACCGGTCGACGAGCGCCTGATCCGGTCGGTCCGCCCGCGCGCGGACGGCTTCGCCGTCACGACCGCCGACGGCGAGACCTGCCACGGCCGCACGGTGGCACTCGCCGTCGGCGTCATGCCGTTCGTCGAAATCCCCTCCCTGGTACGGGGCCTGGGCCCCGCCCACGTCTCGCACAGCAGCCACCACGCGGACCTGCGCCCCCTGCGCGACAAGGACGTCACGGTGCTCGGCGCGGGCCAGGCCGCCCTGGAGACGGCCGCGCTCCTCGCCGAACAGGGCACCCGCGTACGCGTCCTGGCGCGCGCCCCGCAGGTGCGCTGGAACACCTTGCCGCCCTCCCTCGACCGCCCCTGGTGGCAGTCGGCCCGCGCCCCGCACAGCGGCCTCGGCTGCGGCTGGCGCAACTGGTTCTACGCCGAACGCCCCGGCCTGTTCCGGCTGCTCCCGGAACCCACCCGCGCCCGTGTCTGCGCCACGGCCCTCGGCCCGGCGGGCGCCTGGTGGGTACGGGACCGTGTCGAGGGAGGGACGACGGCCGGGGCAGCGGGCTCAGGCACCGCGATCGAGATCGTCACCGGACACCGGCTGACCGGCGCCCGCCATCACGACGGCCAGGTGCTCCTGGACACCCAAGGACCGGAAGGCGCCGCGGTCTTCGAGACCGACCACGTCCTCGCGGCCACCGGCTTCCGCGCCCTGACCCACCGCATCGACGTGCTCGACCTGGGCGTCCGGGACACCCTGCGCCGACTCCCCGACGGATCCCCGTACGTGGACAGCGCGTTCGAGACCTCCCTGCCCGGTCTGTTCGTCGCCGGCCTGCCGACCGCGTCGAGCTTCGGCCCCGCGATGCGCTTCGTCCAGGGCGCGGGCTTCACGGCGGCACGTCTCGTCACGGGGGTCCGCCGGCGGGTGCGGCGCCTCGGCTCCGTACCGGTGGCACGCGGCGCCGAGGCCCCCGACAGGTCGCCGTACGCGAGCGGGACGCCCGGACACTGAGGGCGCCGCAACACCAAGCCGCACGCACCCAGCCGCACGCACCGAGCCGCGTACACGAAGCCATACGCACGAAGCCGCACACACGAAGCGGACGGGCCGCCGTCGACCCGTCCGCTTCAGTACCGCTGCTTTTGTGACGACCGCGTGGTTCAGGACGTGCTGCGTCCGCGCCGGTAGAGGAGCGCCCCGCCGACCAGCAGCCCGGCGCCGGCCGCGGCGGCCGCGAGGGCGTTCTGGTCCATGCCGGTCGCGGCGAGCTGGTCGACGTGCTCCGGCGCCTCGGCGCGCACGGCGGGACGCGGCGGCCGGGCGGCCGTGGAGGCCTGGAGGAACTCCGGCGCCCTGGGCACGGTGCGCGGCGCGCGCGGCGGCTCGGGCGGCGTGACCTGCTCGACGGGACGCTCGGGCTTGACCGGCGGCACGTGCGGCTCGGGCTCCGGGGGCGCCTCCTCGGGCGCCTGGCCGCACTTGTTGCCGGTGGTCCCGGAGAGCGCCGCGACGACCTCGACGGCGTTGCCGCACGCGTTGATCGGCACGTCGAACGGTGCCGAGAGGAGGTTGCCCGCCAGCACGCCGGGCGAGTGGGACGCCTCGCCGTGGGCGCCGGTGCCGCCGTCGTCCGCGGGTGCCGGGGTCTCCGGCTCGGTCGCGGGCTTCTGCGCGGGCGCGTGGGCCGGGGCCGGGGCGGAGACCGAGGCGGGCGCGGGGGCCGCGCGCTCCGGGGCGGGCGCGGGGTTGGGCGCGGGCTTCGGCACGGGCGCGGGCGCGGGCTTCGGCGCGGCCTCGCGCTGTGGCGGGGCGGCACGTTCCGGTGCCCGTTCGGCGGTCGGGGACGAGGTGTGCGCGCACGAGTTGCCCATGGCCGGGTTTCCCACGCCCACGCCGTTCACCGAGTTGCCGCAGACGTTCAGCGGCACCTCGAGCGGGGCTTGCACGTTGTTGCCCGACAAGAAGCCGGGCGAGCCCGCGGCCTGTCCGTGCGCATCGGCTGCGGCGAACGCGGACTGGCCGGGCAGGGACAGGATGCTCGTCGCGGCCGCCGCCGAGAGCACCCCTTTGGTGAGGGCCTGTCGCAATCTAATGGTCTTCCTGTGAGCGAAGGGAAGCCGGCCTTGGGGCCCGGAGGCCTGCCAAGGCCGGCGGTGACACGACCTGGAGGGCCGGGTCGCTACATCACTGCGTCAGTCGTTGACGCAGGTGTTGCCGAACGCCGGGTTCAGCAGCGCGAGGAAGTCGGCGCTGTTGCCGCACACGTTGACGGGAACGTGGACGGGAACCTGCACGAGGTTGCCGGAAAGGACACCCGGGGAGTGGGCAGCCACACCGTCGGCACCCGCGTCGGCGAATGCCGGGGCACCGAAGCTCAGTGCCAGGACAGCACCAGCGATGACGGTTGCGCTCTTCTTGAGCTTCACAGATCTTCCCTTCTGACCGGTCGCGCCTTAACGGCGGTGAGAGCCGGGCGGGCAGTATCTTCACCCGCACCGCGACCTGAGTCCTGACCAACGACCAGCCCGCGCGGAAGAAACCGCCATAGGCCCCTGAATTCCCAGGTTCACCCGACTGCTGCCGGGAAAGTCATTGCGTGACGGTATGCACGAAGCGGTACGTGAAGTCGTATGCGATGCCGGACGTGAAGGCGTACCGAAGAAGTCGGTTGCCGAATTCCCGCCCAAGCCGTCCCGAATTGCTGAGCACGGCATGAAAAAGCCGCTCGGGCCACCCCGCTCGAAGGAGTCGGGGCGGCCCGGGCGGTCGCTGCGGCGTGAACGATCAGCCGTTGTGCTCGCCGTTGCCGGAGAGGACCGGGATGTCGCTGAGGATGTGCGACAGCGGCTCGTCGCCCTTGGCCTGCGTGGAGTTCTCCGTGCACTGCTGGTTCTGCGGCGCCGACAGGATCGGGATGTCCTGGACCGCGACCGGCACGACACCGACGATGGAGCCGATGTTGCCCTTGATCGGCAGGCCGACACAGGGCTTGTTCAGGGACCCCTGGACGAGGGACAGCTGCGGGCTCATGTCGCCCTTGGTGACGGAGTTGCCGAACGCCTGCTTGGCACCGTTGCCGCTCGCCGACTGGGTGCCGCCGTCGTCGCCGATCGCCATCGCGGCGGGGGCTGCGGTGGCCGAGATTCCGACGACGGAGACTGCGACCGCAGCCGCTGCCATTGCCTTCTTGAGCATTTGCTGTTCCTTTTCTGGGCAGAAGCACAGGTTGCTGCGGGCTGCTCAACTCACCGTCGGACGTTTGGTTCCGCCCATTCACTCCATCGGATCTTTCCCGCGGACCGGTGGCGCCCGGCGCATTCACATAAATACACACCACCACGGGCGGCGCCGTACCGAACCATCGGATTATCCGCACAACGCCACCCGCACACCGACCCGAATCAGCATCGAATCCGAGCCGCCCGTGGGCCATAAGAGTGAACAGCAGCAACCCCGCATGGCTGCGGCAGTTGCTCAGGGTGCTCCACGGACGGGGTTCATATCCAGAAGGGAAATGCTGTGCTCAAGAAGGTCATGGCTACGGCCGCGGTCACGGCTTCCGTCGTCGGTGCGTCGGCTGCCACTGCTTCCACGGCGTCCGCCATCGGTGACGACAGCGGCACCCAGACGATGAGCGGCAATCACGCCTCCCAGACGTTCGGCAACTCCGCCACGTACGGGAACATGAGCCCGCAGATGGCGCTCATTCAGGGCTCCCTGAACAAGCCCTGTATCGCGCTGCCCGCCAAGGCGAATATCGGCTCCATCGTCGGCCTGGTGCCGGTCGCGGTCCAGGACATCCCGATCCTGTCGGCGCCGCAGAACCAGCAGTGCACGGAGAACTCCACGCAGGCCAAGGGCGACGAGCCGCTGTCGCACCTGCTCAACGACATCCCGGTCCTCTCCGGCAACGGCGTCAACAACCACTGACACCGGCACCAAGTCCAGCGGGCCGCCACCTCTCCTCGGCGGCCCGCTGTTTTGGGCTTCCCGGACCGCTCGTCGGCTTTCGCCGCGCCCGCCCTCTTCTCCGCTCAGCACATTAATCGGCCGACCGGGCTAATCGCCGAAACCGCGGTCTCATCGGCCAGTTGACCACCATGCGGCTCCGCAACGGAGCCTGTCTCCGAAGGGAATTCCTCACCATGAAGAAGATCTTGGCAACCGCCGCGATCGCCGCATCCGCCGCCGGCATGACGGCCGTCACCGCCCCCTCCGCCATGGCCATCGGCAATGACACGGGCACCACGTCCATCAGCGGCAACGGCGCCGAGCAGACGTTCGGCAACTCCGCCACGCACGGCAACATGAGCCCCCAGATGTCCCTGGTCCAGGGCTCCCTGAACAAGCCCTGCCTCGGCCTGCCCGCCAAGGTCAACGCCGGTTCCATCGTCGGCCTGGTGCCGGTCGCGGTCCAGGACATCAACGTCCTGTCGGCGCCGCAGAACCAGCAGTGCACGGAGAACTCCACGCAGGCCAAGGGCGACGAGCCGCTGTCGCACATCCTCAGCGACATCCCGATCCTCTCGGGCAACGGCGTCAACAACCACTGACGCACCGGGGCCCGGTACGGCCCCGACGTCCGCAGCGCCGCACCAGGTGGCCGCCACGGTCTTCCGTGGCGGCCACCGCGCGTGCGGGGCCTGCCCCCCTTTGGCCGAGGCACGCGGCCCGTCACGGAGCCCTCAGTAGCCGACGGTGAAGCGGCGCTGGACGAAGCGCGGCAGTTCCACCTCGTCGACCAGGGCGACGGCGGCGTCCTCGGCGGAGATGCGGCTGCGGCCTTCGGCGTCCAGGACGGGCTGGTCGCCGCCGACCCGTAAGCGTCCGGTGCGCTCGCCGGAGAAGATGTCCTCGGCCGGGCTGAAGTAGGTCCACAGCCGGTTGGAGGTGCGCAGGACGTTCAGGGCGTCCCGGTGGCCGCGCACCGCCGCCGCGTACTCGTGGGGCAGCCCGACCTCGTCGAGGGTGGCGGGCAGCAGCTCGTCGGAGTCGGCGCGCACCACGCCCGGCGCGACCTCCAGGCTGCCCGCGCCGCCGATCACGAGGAGCCGGGTGCGGGGGTGGCTCTCCAGGGCCTTCAGGAGGGCCCGCGCCACGGTGGCGTACACCGTGGGGTCGGCGATGGAGCGGCGCAGCGTGTCCGCCATGTCCTGCGCGGCGTTGCCGGGTTGGAACGCGCTGACCAGGACGTCGAGTCCGGGCAGCACCGCCGCTATGGACGCCGGGTCCAGGGCGTCGACCCCGGCCCGGCTGACGTTCTCCGTCCCCGGCTACCGGGCCCCCGACGGCGGCGCCGCCCCCGGCGCCCACCGCCCCACATCGCTGACGCCCCGGCGCCCACCACTCGCATCGCTGACGCCCCCGGCGCCCACCGCCCCGCCCTGGCGGGCCCCGGTGCGGCGCGCACCCCGACGCAGCCGTGGGCGGCGATGTCACCAGGCCATGGCCGTGGGGTCGTTGGCGAGGGCGGCGGCGAGGAGGGCGCGGAGGTGGTCGGCCTCCGGGAGGAGCGTGGCCTCGATCTCGTCGTCGGTGCGGCCGGCGAGGGTGAGTTCCTGGATGCGCCGGAACAGCAGCCGGTCCGCCGCAGCGATCAGGGCGGCGCCGGACAGGGGTGCGATGGCCGGGGCGGATTCGGGGGCGGCAGCGGTCAGCGCCGCGGCGAGTGCCTCCTCCCGCTGGTCGTGCAGTTCGCGCAGCCGGGCGGTGAGGGTGGGGCTGTCGGCGATCATGCGGGCGAACGCGATGCCGGTGAAGCCGACGACGGGGCTGTGGTCGAGGAGGGCGGCGCGGAAGGTCCGGCCCACGGCGGCGAGCGGCTCCTCGCCGGGCTCGCGCTCGGTGACGGCTCGGGCCAGGCCCCCGGTGAACGCCTCGTGGTGGTCGAGGGCCAGGTCCTCCTTGCGGGGGAAGTAGTTGGTCACCGTCTTCTTGGCCACGCGGGCCGCGGCGGCGATCTCGGTGATGGTGGTCTGCTCGAAGCCCTGCTCGATGAAGAGCCTGGTGGCGCAGTCGGAGATCAGCTGCCTGGTCTCCTGCTTCTTGGACTCGCGGAGCCCCATCTCAGTAGCCATGAAGGAATCTTACATCCAACGTAAAAATATGCTTGACGAACCGAGGGGCCTGACCTAAATTTACGTCCGTCGCAAAAATCTCCTCAGCGAACGGACTGCCCTTGCGCCAGCTCACGCACCTCGTCAGCACCACCATCGCCGCCGAGTTCGCGGACGCCCTTCCCACTCCGGACCGCACAGCACCCGGCCTCGTGGAATCGCTCAAGACACCCCTTCGACACGGCCCGGACGGGGCGGGGTACGGACGCCCCGCGCCCCAGCAGCCCGTACGCCCGGCGGCGGCGAACCGCCTCGCCCCGCTCACCCGCCACCAGCGCGGCCCCGGGCGTCGAGGCAACCGGTGAGGACCCCCTCGCCCGCCTGAGCCGTCCGCCCGCGGCCGCGCCGCCGGCCCCCGCCGCACCCCCACCTGCCACACCCACACCACACCTGCCAGGAGCAGCCCTGAACGTCACCGCCTCCACCGTGTCCCTGACCGTCACCGACGTCGCCGCATCGCGTGAGTTCTTCCGCACCCACCTCGGCTACCAGGTCGCCATGGCCGCCGACGGCTTCGCGTCCCTGACCCGCGGGGACGCCGCCGCCGACATCGTGCTTCTCCAGCGCGGCAGCGAGGTGCTCCCCCCTGAGCAGCGCGACCAGCAGGCCGCCGGCCTGATCTTCGCCCTCACCGTCACCGGCATCGAGGCCGAGGAGCGGCGCCTGCGCGAGGCCGGCGCCCCGATCACGATGCCGCTGCGCGAAGAGCCCTGGGGCGAGAGACTGTTCCAACTGACCGACCCGAACGGCGTGGTGGTCCAGTTCGTCGAGTGGGCCACGCGGGAAGAGCAGGAAGAGCCCGCGCAGGGCGACGAGCCCGCGCACGACGAAACGCCCGCGCCCTGAGACCAGTGACGGCCGTACCGACCCCGACGCAGCACGCACCTGCCCCCAGCCCCACCCCGCCCCTCACCCTCCATCTCTGGCTGGCCCTGGCTGGCCCTGACTGGCCCTGACTGGCCCTGACTGGCCCTGACTAACTCTGACGGAGACGACTTGCCCCTGCGCATCACCGCCCTGACCGACCCCGAAGAGACCTCCGCGGCCCGCCGTCTGGCATGGCTGGCCTCGCACCCCGACGGCAGCCCCGCCGGGTACGCCTTCCTGCGCCTGTTCACCAAGGAGGGCCAGCGCCACCTGGCCGAACTGGACGTCCAGGTCCACCCCGCCGAACGCCGCGCGGGGGCAGGCACCCTGTTGCTCGAGGCGGCCGTCGAAGCCGCCCGCCAGGACGGCCGCAGGACCGTCGTCGCCCAGGCCCCGGCCGCATCCCCCGGCGCCGCCTTCCTCACCGCCGGAGGCTTCCGCGTCGCGCTGACCCTCACCTACGCCCGGCTCCCGCTGGCCGACGCGGACCTCCCCGCGCTCACCGCCCTGGCCGAGGAGCCCCGCCCCGGCTACCGGCTGACGGCGTGGGAGGGGAGGGTGCCCGACGAACTCGCCGAAACGTACGCGGCGTCACGCCGGGCCATGGACGACATGCCCATGGGGGCGGTCGACTACGGCACGGTGGTCTGGGACGTCGACCGGGTACGGGCCGCGGCGGACGCCGTCTTCGCGCGGGGCGACATCCTCCACACCGTGGCGGCCGTCGACTCCTCGGACGGCACCATCACCGGCTTCACCGAACTGGTCGTCCCCGGCGGCGGAAGGGGCGACGCCCAGCACTACGGCACGGCCGTGCTGCCCGAACACCGCGGCCACGGCCTCGCCCGCTGGATGAAGGCCGCCTCGATCATCGCGGCCCGCGAGCGCCACCCTCACCTCAGCGGCCTGCTCACCGACACCGCCGACAACAACCCGCACATGCGCCGCGTCAACGACAGCCTCGGCTACCTGCCGACACACACGGCCCACGAGTACCAACTCGACCTGTAGCCGAGCCCGCCGGGCCCGCGTACCGAGACCTTCGGGCGGGACCTCGGTGTAGTAGGGGGCCGGGAAGGGCACTCACACAGCATGAAGATCCTTTTTCTCTTGGCGCTCGTAGGCATCGCGGTCACGCTCTGGTCCATGCGGTCCAGCAGGCGCAAGTAGCGCGGATCCACAGCGCGCGCCGCCGAGCCCGGACGACGGCGGTGCGCGCACAAGAGGCCCAAAAAAAGCCCCTCCGACATGCGTTACCGCAGGTCAGAGGGGCTTTCGGGGTGTGGAGCCTAGGGGAGTCGAACCCCTGACATCTGCCATGCAAAGACAGCGCTCTACCAACTGAGCTAAGGCCCCGCGTGCGCCGATGCCGTGGCGAAAAAATCGCGCCTCGGCGGGCGACGCAGACCAGAGTACCGGGTCACCCCCCAGATCTCGCAAAAGGATTGGGGCTCCCCGTGCGCGACCACTCTCCGTAAGATGCTCGACGTGGTTCGCGGCAGCGAACCACGTCTTAGGGGAAGCGATGGGGAGACGCAAGATGGACGCTGCACAACAAGAATCAACCGCGAGAGCACGGGAGCTCCAGCGGAATTGGTACGGGGAGCCACTGGGGGCACTGTTCCGTCGCCTCATCGACGATCTGGGCCTGAACCAGGCACGGCTCGCCGGTGTGCTCGGCCTCTCCGCACCGATGCTGTCGCAGCTGATGAGCGGCCAGCGCGCCAAGATCGGCAACCCGGCCGTGGTCCAGCGGGTGCAGCTCCTCCAGGAGCTGTCGGGGCAGGTCGCGGACGGCAGTGTGAGTGCCGCCGAGGCGACGGACCGCATGGACGAGATCAAGAAGTCCCAGGGGGGTTCTGTACTGACCAACACCACCCAGTCGACCACGAGTTCAGGCGCACCCACGGTGAAGCGCGTGGTGCGTGAGATCCAGTCGCTGCTGCGCTCCGTCGCGGCGGCGGGCGACATCATCGATGCCGCTGACACGCTCGCCCCGACCCACCCGGAACTGGCAGAGTTCCTTCGGGTATACGGAGCGGGCCGCACCGCGGACGCCGTCGCCCACTACGAAGCGCACCAGAGCTGAGCCGCCGGCCGGGCCGCTGCCGGGCGGCCCGGAAGGGGAGCGGGCACGACCATGGGTGAGGTCTTCGCCGGGCGGTACGAACTCGTCGACCCGGTCGGACGCGGGGGAGTGGGCGCCGTATGGCGTGCCTGGGACCATCGCCGCCGCAGATATGTGGCGGCCAAGGTGCTTCAGCAGCGCAACGCTCACACTCTGTTGCGCTTCGTGCGGGAGCAGGCACTGCGGATCGACCATCCGCACGTGCTCGCTCCCGCCAGCTGGGCCGCCGACGACGACCAGGTCCTGTTCACCATGGACCTGGTCACCGGCGGCTCGCTCGCCCACGTCATCGGTGACTACGGCCCCCTGCCCGCCCGCTTCACCTGCACCCTCCTCGACCAGCTCCTCTCCGGCCTCGCCGCCGTGCACGCGGAGGGCGTCGTGCACCGCGACATCAAGCCCGCCAACATCCTCCTGGAGGCCACCGGGACGGGGCGGCCGCACCTGCGCCTCTCGGACTTCGGCATCTCCATGCGCAAGGGCGAGCCACGGCTGACCGAGACGGACTACGTGGTGGGCACCCCGGGGTACTTCGCCCCCGAGCAAATGATGGGCGCCGAACCGGACTTCACCGCCGACCTCTTCGCCGTCGGCCTCGTCGCCCTGTACCTCCTGCAGGGCGCCAAGCCCGACGCCAAGGCCCTGATCGAGCACTTCGCGGCCCACGGCACCCCCGGAGCACCACAGGGCGTGCCAGAACCGCTGTGGCAGGTCATCGCCACCCTCCTGCAGCCCGACCCGCAGGCCCGGTTCCGCACCGCCACGGGTGCCCGCAAGGCGCTCGCCTCCGCCGCCGAGATGCTGCCCGAGCCCGGGCACGACGACGAGCTCATCGAGATCTTCGACCAACTCGCCCCGCTCCCCACCGGTTTCGGCCCCGACGGCCCCCTCACCCGCGCCCCTCAACCACCCCCGTCCCAGCCCCCGCCGCCACCTTCGTCCCAACCCTCGACGGGCCGATCCTCCGCGGGCCAGCCCTCCGGCCAACCCCCCACGGGCCAACCGCACATGGGGCACTCATCGCCGGGTCACCCCTCGACCGGACACCCCTCCACGAGCCAGCCGGCCACGCCGCTCCCACCTCCGGTCCACCCCTCCGTGGGCCAGCCCTCCGTGGGCCAGCCCTCCGTGAGCCAGGCCTCCGCGGGCCAGCCCTCCGCGCCCCACCACCCCGTACAGCCGCCATCGCCCCCCGCGCACCCCCCGATGTCGGAGACCGGCAGCTTCCACCTGCCCCCGCCGATCCCGCCCCGCCAAGCACCACCCCCACAACCCGCGCAACCACCCACTCCCCCCACACCGACGCCCGTCCCTACACCGGCTCCGCTCCCTACACCGAACCCCCTCCCGGCCCCGGCCCCGCTCCCGGCCGAACTCCCGGCTACTCCCCCCACACCGACGCCCACCCCGACGCCCACACCCCCTCCGAGCCCAACCCCCGCTCCCCCCACAGCCACTCCACAGCCCGCGCACGCCTCGGCCGCGTCCCTCTCCGCGCAGCGCGCTCACGCTCCTACTTCTCCATACACCGCTCAGCCCCAGCAGGTTCCCTCTCCGAGCGCACCAATTCCGGCCCCGCTCCCCGCACTTCAGTCAGGGGGACGTGCCCAGCGCCGTCACGCCGCGGCCGCCGTGCGCGCGGCGCGCCCCGGGCCGCCCGTCAAGGTGGCCCTGCCGATGCTGCTGGCCGCGCTGGCGTGCTTCGCGGTGGGCTTCTGGGCCCTCACCCGCATCTGACGGACCGTACGAGCGCCGCCTCGACCGGCCCGAGCGAGCCGACCGGCCCGAGCGAGCCGACCGGCCCGAGGGGGGCCGATGGGGCCGACCAGCCCGAGCCGGCCGACGGGGCTGAAACGACCTACGGGATCGGAGAGACCTACGGGACCGGCCGGACGGATCAGCCGAGCACCGATCAGCCGAACACCGATCAAGCAGAGACCCGGCCGAGCCTCCGTCGGGACACAGCCCGCCACACCCCCAGGACGGCGAGCAGCACCGTCCCCGTGCCGAACCCCGCGGCCGCGAGCACCTTCATGGCCGTATCGCCCTCGGAGGCGGCCGCGGAGCCGTCCGAGCCGGGCTCGCGCCGGGCGGAGCCACCGCCTCCGGCACTTCCTGCGGCGCCGTTCCGCGCCGCGTCCTCGTCGCGCTCCGTGACACCGAAGCCGTCCGCGGGGCGTGCCGCTCCGGCGTACGCGGGCGCCGGCCGACGCTGTCCTTCGACGCCCACCCGCAGGGTCAGCCCCGTCTCGGCCACGCCGAACCGTTTGCCGACGTCCGGGTCCAGGTGCACCACGAGGTAGTACCACCCCGCGAAGCGCATGCCGGAGGTCCGGTCGAAGGGCGCGTAGCGGTTCTCGTACGCGACCGGCGGCAGCGGGGCCAGGGCCATCGACTTCTGGCGGCCGTCGTACGGGATGTCGTAGTCCACGACGGGCCCGCGCACCGGGTTGAACAGCTCCATGGTCAGCGCGGACGTCACGAAGTCGCCGGTCCGGGTGCCGCTGCCGAGTTCCAGGGTGGCCGAGAGCCGCTGCCCCCAGTCGAGGGGCACCCGGTAGAACCGCGTCTGTCCGGCCCGGACGCGGTCGCCCCACACGCCCTTGCCCAGCGCCCTGGCCGTACCGAAGCTGCTGCCGCCCGCGCGGGGCATCGGGGCCCCGGCGGGAGGCTGCTGCTGCGGCGTGGAGTCGGTGTCCTGGGGCGGAGTGGTCGGCCCGGCCTTGGCGAGGGCGGGTTCGGAGGCGACGTACAGCTCCAGGTCCCAGTCCTCCGGAGAGGACGGTTTCTGCGGGGTGGACGACACCCGCGACCTGGAGTTGGTGGTCCGCTCGACCACCGCGTAGTACGTCCCGGCCGTCTGGCACTTCTTCTGGTCCGCCCCGATCTGCCGCTTCGCCGAGGCGGTGAGCGGCCGGGGGCTCTGCGCGCGGCCGATGAGCACGGAGCCCTGGTCGCAGATGAAGCCGTCGGCGTCCTGCACGGACACCCTGATGCCGTCCTCGTACACGACACGGCCGCGCGGGCCCGGCAGCGCGGTCACGGAGACGTACGCGCTGTCCTTGGCGTCGAGTTCGAGCCGGTAGTAGAGCTCGCTGCCGGTGGAGCCGGAACCACCGGAACCACCAGAACCAGTGGAAGGCCCCGAGGACCCGGCCCCGTCCTCGTCCCCGCCCCCGGGATGCCCGATGGCACTCCTGTAGGTCGCCCCCGGCACCAGCGTCCGGCTCCCGGACGTACTGGCCGCACCGTCGACCTCCTTCACGTCACGGTCGAAGGCGTACGGATCGGGGCTCTCCTCGACGGCGGTCTGCCCGGGCCGGGCGGCGGCCACGCCGCTCGCTGCCGCGCCGCCCGGCAGCGCCACCACACACAGCACAGCGCCCAAGACCACGCCGGCGGTCCCGGCACCGGACCGACCGCCACGGCCTCGCCTCATCACGCCGCTCTGCACCTCACCCTCCACCGATTTGCTCAAGCAAGGAATGAAATTGCGCAAGTGAACCAAAGGGGTGACGCCGTCGAGGTCACGCCGGGGGCAACCGGCCCGCCCGGGGCCTCATGGCCCTCGTACACGCGCGGGAGGACGCCCGCCACCCGACAGAACAAGCGGGACAAAAGGTTCCCGGGACAGCACAGGGCCCCGACCGCTCAAGCGACCGGGGCCCTGTGGCGAGACTGCTGTCGATACTCACGAACCCGTGGGCACGGAGTCAGTCGCCTCCGTCCACAGATCCTGCTCGGCGCGATCCGCCTGGATCTGGCGGTACACGAGGAGCCCGCCGATGGCGGCCAGTGCGACCAGGAGAAGCTTCTTCACCGCGCGACCTCGTCTTTCCTTGACGTAGGGGACTTCTGGCGCCCGACTATACACACCGCCCGATACCGATCGGTGACCTGGATCCGCCCCGCTCACGGCCCCAACTCCCGGCCCGATCACCGCAGTAGAAGCGGACCATCGCGCTCCATCCGCGCCCCGGCCACTGTGATTTTCGCCGCCCTTGCCCCATTTCCTGGCCTCCTCGGGCCGCTTGCGCCCATCCGGGTGGTGTTCATCAGAACATCGACGCGGCGGGGGCGTCGGTCCCGCACTTCCGGCCCGGCATACACATCATGAGGAAAGTACGCAAATCGCCCAACCTGAATGTGAGGGGCCATGACCGCCACCAAGGCCACGAAGCTGTGGACCGCACTCGTCACCGCGGTGCTCGCACTGTTCGCCACGCTGGGACTCGCCTCGACCGCCACGGCGGCCGCCCCGGCACACCAGGCCACGACGACGTGCGAAAGCGCCGTGAGCCCGACGGCGCCCTTCGCGGCCCTCTGGCAGGCGGCATACGAACGCTCCTTGCCCCCCACGATGAAGCAACGCATCCGCGCCGAGGCCCACGGCTCCACACCGAGCTGCCGCCACCTGCCGACGACGGACGCGGAGGACCAGAACGACCCGCAGACCCCGCCGGCGGACCACCTCGCCGCTGAGCCGTAGTCACGGCGGCATCGCGGCCGCAGGCACCCCGTGCAACCGAGAGGACCCCCAGCCCGCAGTGGGCTGGGGGTCTTCTCGTCGGCTGTGTTCAGCGCCTCCACCGCAGGACGAGGTAGCAGAGCAGAGCGGCGATCATCAGTGCCAGTGCCGCCGCCAGGACGAGGATCCCCCCGCCGGCGGGGACGCCGCTCGCGGGCCGTCGCGGGCTCGTTCGGCTCGGGAGTTCCCTCGGTGACCGCCGTCGGCTGACCTGCCACGTCAAGCTCTCGTTCCACCGGATCGCTCCCCCACGCGAAGAGGGCGCCTCCCGCTCGGGG
Organism: Streptomyces flavofungini; assembly: GCF_030388665.1. NCBI lineage: Bacteria > Bacillati > Actinomycetota > Actinomycetes > Kitasatosporales > Streptomycetaceae > Streptomyces > Streptomyces flavofungini. The sequence goes on from NZ_CP128846.1 coordinate 4,660,054, forward strand.
AGACGCCCTCTTCGTACTGCTTCGAAACTGTGGGGCTAACAGGATTTGAACCTGTGGCCTCATCCTTATCAGCCCCGGCGTCATTTCTCGAAGATCCGCAGGTGAAGCTACACGCCCTCTGACCTGGCCCTACATCGGAGACGGTACGCCGCCAACGGTGCTGTGCGAGGACTGCGGGCGCACATGGACGGAGTCAGTCAGCCAAGCTGTCCGACGGCGCAGCAACGATCAGCTACGAAAACGCAGGTCCTCCGACCCGAGATCGCCGAGAAGTACGGGGTGAGCATCCACACTGTGACCAAGAGCCCAGAAGGTTCGTGTCCCGCCGCGTTCCCCCGTCGCGGCAGGGCCACGCCACGTCCGTGGCCGCACCCACCCCGGCCATGCCTCACATTGATCCGCAGGTTCGCCGTTGGCCAACGGCATGAGGCGCCCGGCGAACCACCGGGCGCCTCTGGTGTCCGTGTGCGCAGACCTGCTAATCCTGCTCTCCGGAATCCGTGTTATTGACCCGCGGAACAGGCTTGAACGGACCGAGCTGGGGCCGCTGTCGTTTCCACAGGTGCCGATGCCACTGCCTGACGCACCACCAGGCGAATCCGATGGGTATGAAGGACAACACCGTGGGAACCAATGGCGGCAGCCACGGCCACAACGGCATCGGCCGCACCACCGCGACGACGATCGGAGCCACGACGGTCAGGCCCAGCAAGAGCGCGCCCCATACGTCGTCAACCCGCTCCCACCACGAACGGCTTTGCAGGTATGGCTCGACCGACAACATCGCGGCTATGACGAGCGCCACGGCCGGGGCGATCAACCAGGGCGACGTGGGCACACCCCGGTTACCGAAGAGTTCGCCGATGAAGGTGGCCGGGATGTACGCGACGAGCAGGAACATGAGGGTGTAGATAACACCGCCGCCAAGGTTCCCGGGCTCGTCGTCAGTCGAGTCCTGCGCTTGGGAGTCTGGGCTCTGCTTCATCGCGGTCATCTTCCCGGCCTGGGCCTACAGACACGCGTGGGCCAGGTCGGGGAGCCCTGTGGAGTTGACAATGAGGTTCACGATGTCGTCGTCGATACCCTTCGGGTAATGGGCGTCACCAGCGCCCTCTCCATGTCCGCGTCCGTTCTCCAGACCAAGGCCCCGGACCTCACCGCGGCCGAGGACTCGCTGGCCTTCCGGCGCGCGGTTCAGCTCATCGACGGCACCACCGCGGGCAAGGCCGACCGAGTCTTCCACGACCGGCGCACACTGGCGACCTCCGTGTCGGAGGACCTGGACCTGGCCGGATTCCTCCAGGACGGGTTCGGCCAGGCGCTCACCTTCGTCCGCGTGGAGAACCTGTTCGCCGCGGCCGCCGCGGCGAACACTAACAACGTGGTCCTCGGCAACGCGGCGTCGAATGCGTGGGCGGCGCTCCTGGGCGCGGCCGGCACCGTGACCCTGCGGCCGGGCGCCTGCCTCGGCGTCATGGCGGGCGATCTGCTGAAGGTCGCCAACTCCACGGGTGGCACGGGTGTCACGTACGACGTCGTGATCGTCGGCACGTCCGCGTAAGGGGGCTTCGTGCACAGGGTCTACGCGACGCAAGCGCAGTACGAGGCGTACACCGGGCAGGCGGCTCCGGCGGACATCGTGGCCCGGCTCGGCCGTGCGTCGCGGTTCCTGGAGTCCGAGGTGTTCCGGCTTGGCTGGTACGACGCGGACGGCGACGGTTACCCCACGCACACCCGTGTGCGGGAGGCCTTCGCGGACGCAGTGTGTGCGCAGGTGCAGTGGTGGGCGGAGACCAACGACGAGTTGGGCACTGCCGGACGGTGGCAGTCCGTGAAGATCGGCACTGTCGCCCTGTCCGGGCCCGGCTCGTCCGCCAGCGCGAGGCAGGGCCGGGAGGTTGCTGACGCTGCCCCGGAGGCTCTGCGCAGTCCCGACATGACCACAGAGATCTTCCGGCTCGGGGAGGTGGTGCAGTGCTGATCCCCGACTTCCTGCTCCGCCATCAGGTCACCATGGAGGCCTGGGAGGGCGAGGGACCGTACGGGCCCGTGTACGCGGCCCCAGTGCTCATGCGGTGCTTCCTCGACGAGCAGACCCGCATGGTCCGCAGCCCGGCGGGCGAGGAAGTCACCTCCTCGTCCACTCCCTACGCCGTACCGGACGCGCGGCGCCCCGAGCACTCGCGCGTCACGCTGCCTGACGGGCGTCAATCGACCGTCATCGCCGCGCTCAAACGCGATGGCTGCGGACTACCCACTCCCGATCACCTGGAGGTGCAGCTCCAGTGACCCAGCACGTCCGCATGAACTTCCGGGACAGCGACTGTGGACGTCACGTGGCCGCCGCCATGCGAGCGAGGGTCTCTCCCACGCCCTGGAGCACTCGCTCGACGTTTCCAACTCCTGTGTTGCCCTGGACGAGGGCACGCTGGAGCGTTCCGGACGCGCCGAGGTCGACGGCCTGAACGGGGCCATCTCGTGCGACACCGTGTACGCGGTCCCCCAGCACGAGGAGCTGACCTGGCGGCACTTGCCTGGCCGCTAGGCGAAGTACTTGGAGTCGGCGATGAACGCCTCCAGGGAGGTCATGCTCCGGCTGATGGCGGTGCCGCTTCGTCGCTGGCTACGGGGGCAGTGCGCTTCGGGGCCTACGTCACCGGGGCCGGTCAGCCGGTTGCGGCGCTTCCTGATATCCGAGAGGGACAAAAACGATCAAATACTCCTCGAAAACCTGCTCATGGAAATCGTCGAACTCGCCGTCCTCAGAGTCGTCATCCTCGGCTTCCTTGTCGTCCTCAGACACATCGTCGGCCAGATACTCCTCCCACCGAGCATGCGCATCTTCACGTCCCTTGGCATACACGTGCACCGTGTAAGTCCGGCCCGGGGATAACTCCAGTCGCACCTCCGGGGTCGCCGGGCCTGTCGTACATCCGAGGACCCGCATCCCGCCGTGGTACACCGGCCGGTACTCCACTGAATCAAGGAGTGCCCATTGATCAGCAAGGGGCGGCAACCCCACGTCGGCAGATGCCCGGCAAAGAGTTACAGGCGCGTAGTGCCACTGCACCTCGCTACAAATCGTGATCTCCCCAGGTGTAACGAGCACTGGGTTCCCACTGGCGAAATCACGATCTGCCCGAGGGACGTCAAAGTCCGAATCAGGCTCCTCAATCACGTAAAACTGCCGGTAATCGATGCTGATCACACCCTGGTGCGACTCCAAATCCCTCCTCGGCCAAGACCGGATCAACCGCATAGACGCTAGTCGACGGACCGCCTCAAGTCCCCCTCTTTGAACGGCCTCTTCCCACCGAGGCAAGTGAGCTGTGCGCTACACGACCACTGTTCTGGGTGGGCTCGCTTCCCTGATCGCGGAGGCCGGGCTGGCCATGTACAGGCCCGACGGCGTGTACGCGGCGTCGGAGGTCGGTGTGCTCTTCTCCGTCGCTCCGCACGCACCGGACGGCGTCATCGCCCTAACCGCGTACCCGGTCGAGGACGCCAACGGCGATGCCGTTCCCACCAGTTACGAGCTCGACGGCAACGACATCGTTCAGACCGTAGAGACCAACGACAAGACGGCGTTTCCGGTAGTCGCGGACCCCAAGTTCACTTGGGGCATTGTCACCGGCACCGTCTACTTCAAGAAGAGCGAAACGTCGAAGATCGCGAACACTGGCGCGGCCGCGGCGTTGGTCGGCTGGGCCCTGCCCCCGGGGCTGAATGCCTACGTGAGCGCGCATGCCGCGGCCATCACCAAGGTGGCGATGCGCGCCAAGGCCAACAAGCGCTGCATCAAGATCAAGATTGCTGGTGGGCTCTTCGTGCCAGGTGATTATTCTGGCGGCTACTGCAAGTAGAAGCTGAGGTTCTAAACATGTGGGTTCTGTACAGCGCCTGTATCGCCGTCGTCGTCTCCATCACAATCCGGCTGATCGTGGGGCGGAATTCGGTCATTCCGCCGTGGCGTGATGTGACCTCGATCGCGACTGGCGTCCTCGTTGCAGCCGTCGTCTACATAACTGCGGCTGTCGCAGCGCATGTTGAGAGCCCGATCGCTTTCAGCTCGGCCGCGCTGTGGCTCACAGCCTCAATCACCGGTGTCCACGCCGTCAGGGAGTCACGACGCTCCCGCAGCTGAAGATTTGCCGCACAGCTGCCCACGCCCAACTCGTAATGAGGCGCGGGCAGCTGTGTGCATAGGGGCCGTGTACGAGGTTTGGACGATCGAGCAGATACTCAGCGTCTCCGAGAACCTGGCTTGTCTCAGGAGCTCCAGGAGATCGGTGTCGTCGTGAACTCGTTGAACTGGCGAGCGCCTTGTGCACCGCGCGCTCGTACACCGACGGCGAGAGCCGCCGCGCGACCTGCTGCTGGGAGCATCCCGTCTCCAGTTCCCGGAGGATCCGGCGCTGGAAGTCAGTGCTCGTTACCTCCCTGGCTGCGGGGTCCAGGTCCTGCCAGCGCGTGGCCCGCCACCAGAACATCTCGTACACCGACCGCGCCCAGGCGACCACGGCGCAGTCCGTGACGTGCCAGCCCGCGTCCGGCTCGCTGTGCTCGCTGCTCGGCTCGTTGTCGATGAAGAGGTGCTGCGCATCGACGATGATCATGCGCGGTACGCGGGCCGCCTTGGACGGTACACAGCTCACGCGTGGCGGTCGCCAGGACTTCGCCGATGCGGGCGTTCATCTCGCCGCGGCGGGGCAGGAACTCGCTCCCCGGGCCGCTGTACATCCGGTGGGGCTCGAAGTGGACGGCGAGGAGTTCCAGGGCCGGGAGCCGGTGGAGGCGGCGGAGGGTGCGGTCCAGGAGTTCGTGCTCGGCGCTGATGAGTCGGCGGGCGACGGCCCGCGGGTCACAGGCGATGAAGCCTGCGGGGAGGTGGGGGCGTACTGCTGCCACAGTAGGGGCGGCGTGCTGGGTTCCGCACCATCATGTTCCTGCAAGATCATCAGATGGTGCGCCCAGGAAGTGCTGCCGCTTCGGCCTCGGGGGTTCCGGACAGATTCTGGATTCTCAAGATCAACACATGTAGACGCCCGGTAGATCCTCAGGATCTACCGGGCGTCTGACCTGGCCTTAGGCCATTGTGGGGCTAACAGGATTTGAACCTGTGGCCTCATCCTTATCAGGTCGGTCATGGGCGGCCGTTGATGTCGGCTGACCTTCATCTCGTGCCTGTTGAGCAGCCGTTGGCGTTCCCGCTCGACCGCCCCTGTTCGCGCGTGTTGATGTCAGGTGCTGATGTCAGCGATCACAGGCACCCTTGACAGATCAGACGCGCTTCGCTGCGAACTATCGGCGTGCGGGTCGCTGAGGTCTCCTGGCCTGGTCGACGAGTCGCTGAGGGCCGCTGAGGACCGCCGAGGGTCGGCAGGGTTGCGGTACTTCTCTGCTGTACAGCAGTCTCGCAGTACGACGTCAGGATGCTGGCGTTCTGACGTGCCCTATGGCGAGCAGCCCTATTCCAATGACGGCGATGGTCGCAGACCAGAAAGCACCGACCACCAGCAGCAACGCACCGGCTCCCCACACTCGCGGCTGCTTGACGTGACGCTGCAGCCACATGCCGGGCAATCGGCCGAGCGCAAGCCCGTGGATGCCGAGCACCGCGCAGGCCAGCGCGAGTGTGAACAGCACGCCTGCCGCGACCAACATGATGACTCCCATGGCCCCCCTCACGGAACTCCGCCTTCGCGGTTCGGCGCCAGTGTCGCAGAGGGACAGGCGCACTCCTGCGCGAGGTCGGTGGAGCGGCTTTGGGCTGGAGCTGCTTTGGGGCGAGTGATCATGGCCCCTTACGCTCGCCGCGATTCGGGCAGTCTCGGGTCGGCGCGATCGTCCCGTGCTCCTGCCACTACCTGACCGAGGCGACCCCGCTGCACCGCCCATGCCCCGTCTGCCGCTGCGTGGGCCCTTGTCTGGACTACGCCCAGTGCGGGCGCGACTGGTGGGCCGGTACCTGGGTGGACTGCCCGACCTGTGACCACACCGGGTTCGAGCACACTCCGAATCTCACGGCCTGGTGCCGCACCTGCCGGGGCGCTCGCTGGCTGCGCGCCTCCCAGGCGGTGTCGGCATGACCACCTCCACGATCACGCTGTCCGTGGAGGCTCCGCCCACCCCGGTGCGTGCACTGTGTACGGCGGACACGCCTCTTGCCCATGCCCGGGCTGCGCGTGGCTGGTCTCAGTGCAAGGTGGTTCGCGCGCTGACGCTGCTGGCTGAGCACTGGGGTTGGGACATCGCCTGTGAGTCGTCGCTGAAGACTCAGCTCTCCATGTGGGAGAACGACGCGCGGCGCCCGGGACCGAAGTATCAGGTCCTGCTGTGCGCCCTCTACCACTCGACCCCGGATGAACTCGGCTTCACGCGCAAGGGCCGTCCGCCCACCAGGGCTGCGCTCGCCGATCGGGTGGCCACGTTGGAAGCCCTCCTGGAACGCCTCGTGGCCCAGTCCGGGGCGGTGGTCGTATGACCCGTCTGCCTGTTGCCCCGGCCGCTGTTGCTGACATGGCGGCGGCCTTCGGCACTGCCCCGGTCACCCTTGCGGACATGCTCCGGGTCGCTGCCGCTCCCGGTTTCGACAAGTGGCAAGACCAGATCCGCCGCACAGGAGGTTGCACGAGCCCGATCCGTCTGGCGGGCTGGAGCACCACCGTGGACACCCGTACCGGTGAGGTCTGGGACTACTCGACCGCCAAGGAACCGGGCGGAGTTCTCCGGGTCGCCTGCGGCAACCGCCGTGCCTCACGCTGCCCGGCCTGCGCCTGGACGTACGCGGGCGACACCTACCACCTCATCCGCTCCGGCATCACGGGCGGCAAGTCCGTCCCCACCTCGGTGCGCGCCCCCCCGAGTCTTCGCGACTCTGACCGCTCCGAGCTTCGGTCCAGTGCACAACCGGCCCACCTCCGGCCGCTGCCGCTGTGGTGCCGCACACGGTGAAAATGACCGCGCCCTCGGCACAGCCCTCGATCCTAACCGCTACGACTATGCGGGCGCCGTGCTGTGGAACAACCACGCAGGCGTGCTCTGGCAGCGCTTCACCATCTACCTGCGCCGTGAGATCGCCAAACAGGCGAGGATATCCCAACGGGCCCTCGCAGATCACTGCCGGGTGTCGTTCGGGAAGGTCGCCGAGTTCCAGAAGCGCGGCGCGGTCCACTTCCACGCGGTCGTACGCCTTGATGGTCCCGACGGGCCCGACACCGAACCGCCCCCGTGGGCCTCGTTCACGCTGCTCGATAAGGCGATCCGCTCGGCCGCTGCTCGAGTAACCCTGTCGCTGCCCCCGGCCGGCCGCTATCCGGCCCGCACCCTCAAGTGGGGCACGCAGGTGGACGTCCAGCCCATCGGCGCTCTCGCACAGGACGACCTGACCGAGGAGACGGTGGCCGCGTACGTCGCCAAGTACGCCACCAAGGCCGCCGAGACCACGGGCACCGTGGACCGCCGGATCGGGGAGCTGTGCGAGCTCGACCGCATGCCGGATCTGCCCGGCCACACCCGGCGCCTGATCGAAGCGTGCTGGGAGCTGGACGCGGCCTACCCGGATCGGCTGCTCGCGCACTGGTCGCACATGCTCGGCTTCCGCGGCCACTTCTCCACCAAGTCGCGCCGCTACTCCACCACCCTCGGAGCCTTACGGCAGGTCCGCGCCGACTACCGGGCCAAGCAAGAACGCAAGGCACGCGGCATGGAAGACCTCGACGACGCCCCGGAGGGCACCACGCTCGTCCTCGCGCACTGGGAGTACGCCGGACACGGCCACACCCCCGGCGAATCCCTCCTCGCCGAATCGATCGCCCGCGACATCCGCCTCAACCGGGAGTTCGCGCGCGAAGCACGCGCCGACCTGGGCGCCCAAGAGGCCTGGGAGGTGTGCGCATGACTGACGAGCTGCTCACGGTCCCGGACGTCATGGCGTGGCTCAAGGTCGGCCGTACGACGGTCTACGACCTGATCCGCACTCATCGCCTGCCCTCGCTCACGATCGGGCGGAGTCGCCGAATTCCTGCCGCTGGTGTGCGGGAGTACCTCGCTTCTCGGCTCGAATACGAGAGGGCGGCCTGATGACCAAGCGTCGCCCCAATGGTGGGGGAACAATCACCAAGCGCAAGGACGGCCGCTATCAGGGCGCCACGTACGTCACGAACACCGAAGGCCACCGGGTCCGGAAGTTCGTGTACGGCTTCACGCACGACGAAGCAGCCGAGAAGCTCGGCAAGCTCCAGGATCAAGAGCGGAACGGTGTCCCCGTCCCGGCGAAGACCTGGTCACTCGGTGAGTGGCTGGCCTAATGGCTTGAGCACATCGTGAAGCCCGAGCGCGAGCACAACACGTACGTGAAGTACGAGTCCAAGATCCGGCTCTACCTCGTGCCTCACCTCGGCAAGAAGCCGTTGTCCAAGCTCACCCCGGCGCAGATCCGGACGTTCATGGCCACGCTCACCCGCGAGAAGGTCGGAGCCTCAACCCGCTTCGAGGTGCTGCGCGTCCTCCGGAACGCTCTCAACCGAGCCATGCGCGAGGAGCTGCTGACGCGGAACGTCGCCCTGCTCGTGGACATGCCCAAGGTCACCAAGGGCAAGGTCAAGCCGTGGAACGCGCGTGAGGCGATCACGTTCCTTCGTACCGCTCGTGCCCATCGGCTCTATGCGGCCTGCGTCCTGGTGCTCGTCATCGGACTGCGACGGAGTGAGGTCCTGGGCCTGCGCTGGCAGGACATCGACTTCGAGGCTCGCCAGTTCGAGCCGGTCATGCAGGTACAGCGAGAGAAGGGCATCGGCCTGGTGCTCAAGAAGCTCAACACCGACTCGTCGCAAGCGACGCTGCCGCTTCCCGAGTTCTGCGCCCGTGCCCTCGAAGAGCGGCGAGAGCTCCAGGAGCTGGAACGGAAGATCGCTGGCAACCACTGGAAACAGCAGCCGGACCAAGACCTGATCTTCTCGTCCGAGCATGGCGGGATGATCGACCCCGTGGGCTTCTCCCGGACCTTCGGCCGGCTGGTGAAGCGTGCTGGCGTCCGTCGGATCACGGTCCGCCTTGCCCGGCACACCTGCGGCACCTTGCTGGCCTTCCTGAAGGTGCATCCCAAGGTCGCTCAGGCGATCCTCCGGCACAGCCAGATCAGCATGACCATGGACGTCTATACCCACGTAGTGGGCGACGGTGAGCGCGAAGCCGTGTCGATGCTCGCAGAGCTGCTCGAAGATCCGCTCATCGGCTAGGAGCATCCCGCCTGTCGCATGCCAGGATCAGCGCATGAGCGAGTACTCATGGCCGTCAGAGAACGGCTACGAAGCATCGGAGGCAACTCTTACCTGGGCCGAGATCATCCAGGCCCTGCCCATCGGCACCTTGATCACCGGTGAGGTGAGCGGAAGGCAACCCTTCGGGGTGTTCGTCGACCTGGACGGTCATTCCGTCACTGCACTGGCGCGAATAGATCGAATGCCCCCGTGTATGGAGCTACCGGCCGTCGGAGCGCGGGTTGCCGGTGAGGTGGTCTGGCACGCTGACCACAACGAGCAAGTGGGCATCACGCTCGACGAATGGGGTCGACACGTCGACCTGTTCCCGCCGTTCAGAGAGCGCGTCGGCGAGATCGTGACTGGACGCGTCGTGAAGATCGCCTCGATCGGGCTCTTCGTGCGCCTTGCCGACTGCGTCGGAGGCCTTGTGCCTCTCGATGAGTCTGCTGGAGCTCTTGCCGAGACTGCCCGGGAGGGACAGGAGATCCGAGTACGGATCATCAAGGTAGATGCAGAGCCGTCGCGAAAGATCCTGCTGGCTGTTCACCCGGCTTCGTAGCCGTTGATGTCAGCCGTAGATGTCAAAGACCCCCAGCCGTGATCGACTGGGGGTCTTTTCGCATGTGGGGCTAACAGGATTTGAACCTGTGGCCTCATCCTTATCAGGGATGCGCTCTAACCAACTGAGCTATAGCCCCGCCGCGCTCTTCGGGGTGGCCCCGCGCGCTGACCACTGAAGATTAGCGCACGTCCGGGCCAGTCCCAAAATCGATGGATGCCGAGGGGCCGAGCGCACCCCCGACGCCTCGCGCCGAGCCCCCCGAAGGACCGTAAAGCCCGCCTACTCGTCCTCGGCCAGCGTCAGCTCGATGCCGCCCACGAAGCCCGCCGACAGGTTGTAGATGAACGCGCCGAGGGTCGCGAGGGCCGTCGCGAGGACGACGTCGATGACCGCGATGATCGACGTGAAGATCAGGACGCGCGGCAGCGAGAGGAAGGCCTGGAGGTCGAAGCCGTTGGACTCGTTCGACCCCGTGGCCTCGGAGATCGTGCCGCCGACCGTGGAGAAGACGCCCATCGCGTCCATGACCATCCACAGCACGGCCGCGGCGACGATCGTGCAGATGCCGAGGGCGATGGAGAGCAGGAAGCTGACCTTCATCACCGACCAGGGGTCGGCCTTGGCCACCCGCAGCCGCGCCTTGCGCGTGCGCGGGGTGGTGCGCGCCCCCGTGCGGGGACGCCGCACCGCGCCCGCGGGTGCGGCCTGGTAGGCCTGCGGCGGGTGGTACGGCTGGTTGCTCTGCTGCGGCTGCCGCTCTCCCGGCAGCGCCCCGGACCCACTGTCCCCGGCCCGCTTGCCGGAGGCTCCGCCCCCGGAGGTCCCGTCCCCGGCGCGCCCCCCAGCAGCCCCGGGACCGGCGTCCCGACCGTCGGTGTCCGTGCCCGTCCGGCCTCGGGTGTCCGTCACAGTCCCCCCCTGGGATCCATGAGACTCATGCGAGTCGGGTGCGTCGGTGGCGGAGCCACGGGCACCTTCCGTGCCGGTTCCACTCGTCCCGGCGGATCCGGCGCCCGTGGCTCCACTCACGATGACTTCACTCCTCGCGCTACTCGGCCGGGGACTCGGTGCCCTCGTCCGTGCCGACGGCCGGCTCGCCGTCGGACGATTCGTCGACGTCACCGTCGACTTCCTCGGCCTCGCGCCCGGCCTCGGCATTACGTGCGATGCCGACCACGGCATCGCGCTTGCCCAGGTTGATCAGTTGGACGCCCATGGTGTCACGGCCCGTCTCCCTGACCTCGTTGACTCGCGTACGAATCACACCGCCGGACAGGGTGATGGCGAGGATCTCGTCGGTCTCCTCGACCACCAGTGCGCCGACGAGCTCACCGCGGTCCTCCACGATCTTGGCAGCCTTGATGCCGAGGCCACCGCGGCCCTGGACGCGGTACTCGTCGACGGCGGTCCGCTTCGCGTACCCACCATCGGTGGCGGTGAAGACGAACGTACCGGGCCTGACCACATTCATCGAGAGCAGTTGATCGCCGTCGCGGAAGCTCATTCCCTTGACGCCGGAGGTCGCGCGGCCCATCGGACGCAGTGCGTCGTCGGTCGCCGTGAAGCGGATCGACTGTGCCTTCTTGCTGATCAGAAGCAGATCGTCCTCGGCCGAAACCAGTTCGGCACCGATCAGTTCGTCGTCCGAACCGTCGTCCGTCTCGCGCAGATTGATGGCGATGACGCCGCCGGAGCGGGGCGAATCGTAATCCTTCAGAGGCGTCTTCTTGACCAGACCGGCCTTCGTGGCGAGGACCAGGTAGGGCACGGCCTCGTAGTCGCGGATCGCGAGGATCTCGGCGATCTGCTCGTCCGGCTGGAAGGCGAGCAGGTTCGCCACGTGCTGGCCGCGGGCGTCGCGTCCGGCGTCGGGCAGCTCGTAGGCCTTCGCGCGGTAGACGCGGCCCTTGTTGGTGAAGAACAGCAGCCAGTGGTGCGTCGTCGACACGAAGAAGTGGTCGACGATGTCGTCTTCCTTGAGCTTCGTGCCGCGCACGCCCTTGCCGCCGCGCTTCTGCGAGCGGTAGTCGTGCGTCTTGGTGCGCTTGACGTAGCCGCCACGGGTGATCGTGACGACGATGTCCTCCTCGGCGATCAGGTCCTCGATGGACATGTCGCCGTCGAACGGCACCAGCGCGGAGCGGCGGTCCTCGCCGAACTTGTCGACGATCGCCGCGAGTTCCTCGCTGACGATCGCCCGCTGCTTCTGGGGCGAGGCCAGGATCGCGTTGTACTCGTCGATCTTCAGCTGGAGCTCGTCGTGCTCCGCGACGATCTTCTGGCGCTCCAGGGCGGCGAGCCGGCGCAGCTGCATCTCGAGGATGGCGTTCGCCTGGATCTCGTCGATCTGCAGCAGGCCCATCAGGCCCTCGCGCGCGACGTCGACGGTGTCGCTGCGCCGGATCAGCGCGATGACCTCGTCGATGGCGTCCAGGGCCTTCAGCAGACCGCGCAGGATGTGCGCGCGCTCCTCGGCCTTGCGCAGCCGGAACTTCGTGCGCCGGACGATGACCTCGATCTGGTGGCTCACCCAGTGGCGGATGAACGCGTCCAGGGACAGCGTGCGCGGCACGCCGTCGACGAGCGCCAGCATGTTGGCGCCGAAGTTCGTCTGCAGGTCCGTGTGCTTGTAGAGGTTGTTCAGTACGACCTTGGCGACGGCGTCGCGCTTGAGCACGATGACCAGTCGCTGGCCGGTACGGGAGGACGTCTCGTCGCGGACGTCGGCGATGCCGCCGACCTTGCCGTCCTTGACCAGGTCGGCGATCTTCTGCGCGAGGTTGTCCGGGTTCGTCTGGTACGGGAGCTCGGTGACCACCAGGCACTGGCGGTTCTGGATCTCCTCGACCTCGACGACCGCGCGCATCGTGATGGAGCCACGGCCCGTGCGGTACGCCTCCTCGATGCCCTTGCGGCCCACCACGAGGGCGCCGGTCGGGAAGTCGGGGCCCTTGATGCGCTCGATGAGGGCGTCGAGCAGCTCCTCGTGGCTGGCCTCGGGGTGCTCCAGGGCCCACTGGGCGCCCGCGGCGACCTCGCGCAGGTTGTGCGGCGGGATGTTGGTCGCCATGCCGACCGCGATGCCCGCCGAGCCGTTGATCAGCAGGTTCGGGAAGCGGGACGGCAGGACGGTGGGCTCCTGGGAGCGGCCGTCGTAGTTGTCCGTGAAGTCGACGGTCTCCTCGTCGATGTCGCGGACCATCTCCATGGACAGCGGCGCCATCTTGCACTCGGTGTAGCGCATGGCGGCGGCGGGGTCGTTGCCCGGGGAGCCGAAGTTGCCGTTGGAGTCCACCAGCGGCATGCGCATCGACCACGGCTGCGCGAGGCGGACCAGCGCGTCGTAGATCGAGGAGTCGCCGTGCGGGTGGTAGTTGCCCATGACGTCGCCGACGACGCGGGCGCACTTGTAGAAGCCCTTCTCGGGCCGGTAGCCGCCGTCGTACATCGCGTACAGGACGCGGCGGTGGACGGGCTTGAGGCCGTCGCGGACGTCGGGCAGCGCGCGGGACACGATGACGGACATCGCGTAGTCCAGGTACGAGCGCTGCATCTCGGTCTCGAGCCCGACGGGCTCGATCCGCAGCGTCTGGCCCTCGTCGTCCGCGGGCGTGGTGGGGTTGTTCTCGTCGGCCATGGCCGGTCAAGATCCTTTCGGTGCGGTCAGCAGCCAGTAGTCGGCAGTCGGCGACTTCGAGTGCCTGACCGGCTCAGATGTCGAGGAAGCGGACGTCCTTGGCGTTGCGCTGGATGAACGAGCGGCGCGCCTCGACGTCCTCGCCCATGAGGACCGAGAACAGGTCGTCGGCCTGCGCGGCGTCGTCGAGCGTGACGAGGCCGAGCACGCGGTGCTCCTGGTCCATGGTCGTGATGCGCAGCTCCTCGGCGTTCATCTCACCGAGACCCTTGAAGCGCTGGACCGAGTCCTCGCGGATGCGCTTGCCGTTCTGGCGGCCGAGCTCGATGAGCGCGTCGCGCTCGCGGTCCGAGTACGCGTACTGGAAGTCGTCCCGGCTCCACTTGATCTTGTAGAGCGGCGGGCGGGACAGGTAGACGTGCCCGGCCTCGACGAGCGGCCGCATGAAGCGGAACAGGAACGTCAGGAGCAGGGTGTTGATGTGCTGGCCGTCGACATCGGCGTCCGCCATCAGGATGATCTTGTGATAGCGGAGCTTCTCGATGTCGAAGTCCTCGTGGACCCCGGTGCCGAAGGCCGAGATCAGCGCCTGGATCTCCTGGTTCTGCAGGATCTTGTCGACGCGGGCCTTCTCGACGTTCAGGATCTTGCCGCGGATGGGCAGGATGGCCTGGTACTGCGGGTTCCGGCCGGACTTGGCGGAGCCGCCGGCGGAGTCACCCTCGACGATGAAGATCTCGCACTTCGTCGGGTCGTTCGACTGGCAGTCGGAGAGCTTGCCCGGCAGGGACGCGGTCTCCAGCAGGCCCTTGCGGCGCGTGAGGTCGCGCGCCTTGCGGGCGGCAACGCGCGCGGTGGCGGCCTGGATGCCCTTGCGGATGATGTCCGCGGCCTCGTTCGGGTTGCGGTCGAACCAGTCCGTCAGGTGCTCGTGCACGACCTTCTGGACGAAGGTCTTCGCCTCGGTGTTGCCGAGCTTCGTCTTGGTCTGGCCCTCGAACTGCGGCTCGCCGAGCTTCACCGAGATGATCGCGGTCAGACCCTCGCGGATGTCCTCACCCGTGAGGTTGTCGTCCTTCTCGCGGAGCAGCTTCTTGTCGCGTGCGTACCGGTTGACGAGGCCGGTCAGCGCGGCGCGGAAGCCCTCTTCGTGGGTGCCGCCCTCGTGCGTGTGGATGGTGTTGGCGAAGGAGTAAACGCCTTCGCTGTACTGGGAGTTCCACTGCATCGCGATCTCGACCGAGAGCATGCGCTCCTTGTCCTCGGCCTCGACGTCGATGACGGTCGGGTGGACGACCTCGCCCTTGCGGGAGTTGAGGTACGTCACGAAGTCGACGATGCCGCCCTCGTAGTGGTACGTGACCGTGCGGACCTCTTCGACGGTGTCGTCGCTGGCCTCGGCGGAGTCGGCGCCCGCCGTGGCCTTCGCCGACTCGCGCTCGTCGGTCAGCTTGATCGTCAGGCCCTTGTTGAGGAAGGCCATCTCCTGGAAGCGCCGCGCGAGCGTCTCGAAGGAGTACTCGGTGGTCTCGAAGATGTCGCCGTCGGCCCAGAAGGTGACGGACGTGCCCGTCTCGTCGGTGGCCTCGTGCCGCTCGAGCGGTGCTGTCGGGGCACCGCTCTTGTAGTCCTGCGTCCAGCGGTACCCGTCGGTCTTGATCTCGACGGACAGCTTCGTGGAGAGCGCGTTCACCACGGAGACACCCACGCCGTGCAGACCACCGGAGACGGCGTACCCGCCGCCGCCGAACTTGCCGCCCGCGTGCAGCACGGTCAGGACGACCTCGACGGCCGGCTTCTTCTCCACGGGGTGGATGCCCACCGGGATGCCACGGCCGTTGTCGATCACGCGCACGCCGCCGTCGGCGAGGATCGTGACGTCGATGCTGTCGGCGTGACCGGCCAGGGCCTCGTCGACGGAGTTGTCGACGACTTCCTGCACCAGGTGATGCAGACCACGCTCACCGGTCGAGCCGATGTACATGCCGGGCCGCTTGCGGACCGCGTCCAGACCCTCGAGGACGGTGATGGCGCTGGCGTCGTACGACGAGGCGCCCTCTCCGGAAGCCGCGGCGGCTGCCTGCGACTCCGGGGGGGCCTCGTCGGCGGCGCCGACGGCAGTGGACGGGATGTTCTCGTTGGGGTTGCCGGAATCGGCCACGAAGCGCCCTTTCTGGCACAGCACAAGCCAAGCTCCCGGCGCTCGCCGGAGCGGCTGCGGCGTGTTGCGTTGGTAAGCCTGGTTCAGCTCTTGCTCAGCTTCTCCCGTCGCTCCCCACGCTTGGGGCGGGATTAGCTTCCAGTCTACCGGTAGCGCCGACAGTGATGGGGGTTTGCCGGTACCTGAGTCCGCATGTGCCGCCCTGAACCGGCATCAGCCGACTCCCCATATGCGGCCCCGGGGTCCCAGAGGCTCACAGCGGCACTCAGCGCTTCGGGAGATGAACCACCAGCTACGGTCCGGATCACGTCATCCGTAGGTGTCGCCGGGACCCGTGCTGCCGGGCGCGCGCAAGGGTCCGAAGCGGTGCGCGGGGCCCCCGGGGCCGAGGACCTTGATGATGCGCACGGTCCCGTGGCCCAGGTCCTCGTTGAGGCGCGCGACCAGCTGCGGAGCCAGCAGGCGCAGGTTCGTCGCCCAGGCCGTGGAGTCGCACTGCACGGTCAGGACCCGCTCGTTCTCGTCGTACCGCTGCGGTACGCAGTGCTTGGCCAGGTCGTCGCCGACGATCTGGGGCCAGCGGCCCATCACACCGCCCACGGCGGCCGGGGTCTCCCAGCCACGCTCGGTGATCAAGCGGTTGATCGCGGAGCCGAGGGGCAGCGGGTCGCGCCCGTCCGCCCGCGCGCCGGAGCGCAGTCCGCCGCGGCGGGCCTGCTTCTTCTGCTGCGTCGCGTCTCCCCGCGCGCGTGCCTGCTCCTTGGCGGCGCGCAGGGCGACACGGGCGAGGTCCACTCCGGAGGGCTCGGGGGTCTTGGGGGTGTCCGGGGCACCGGGCGCGTTCGCGGTCCCGCCCGTCTTCGGGGCGTCGCGCTCCGGCTGCGGCTCCTGGCCGGTCATACGCGCTCCACAGCGCCCTCGGCCACGGCATACCGCACGCCCGCCAGGACGTCCGGCACGTCGTCGTCCACAGCCGCCGTCACGAGGACCTGCTCGCCGGGCGCCACCAGCTCCGCGAGCCGCTCCCGGCGGCGCGCGTCCAGCTCGGCGAAGACGTCGTCGAGGACGAGCACCGGCTCGTTGCCCTCGGCCCGGAGCAGGTCGTACGAAGCGAGGCGCAGCGCGAGGGCGTACGACCAGGACTCTCCGTGGCTCGCGTATCCCTTCGCGGGAAGCTGGCCAAGTTTGAGCAGTAGTTCGTCGCGGTGCGGCCCGACCAGCGTGACGCCCCGCTCGATCTCCTGCTTGCGGGCCTCCACGAGGGCGGCGATCAGCTGCTCGTACAGCTCCTCGCGCGCGTGGCCGACGATGCCCGGCGAGGAGGGTTTGTAGTCGAGCGTCACGGGGCCGCCGCCGGGCGCCAGCTGTTCGTACGCCTTGTCGGCCAGCGGCTGGAGCGCGGAGATCAGGTCGAGCCGCTGGGCGAGGAGCTCGGCGCCCGCGCGGGCGAGGTGCTGGTCCCACACGTCGAGCGTGGACAGGTCCATGGAGCGGCCGCCGTGGCGGCGGGCGAGGGCGGCCGACTTCAGGAGGGTGTTGCGCTGCTTGAGGACGCGGTCGTAGTCGGAGCGGACGCCCCCCATGCGCGGGGAGCGCGCGGTGATCAGCTCGTCGAGGAACCGCCGCCGCTCCCCGGGGTCGCCCTTGACCAGCGCCAGGTCCTCGGGCGCGAACAGGACTGTGCGCACGATGCCCAGGACGTCGCGGGGCTTGACCTGCGAGGACCTGTTGATGCGGGCGCGGTTGGCCTTGCCCGGGTTCAGTTCGAGCTCGATCAGCTGCTGGCGCTCGCCCTGTCGGACGGCGGCCCGGATGACGGCGCGGTCAGCGCCCATGCGGACCAGCGGGGCGTCCGAGGAGACCCGGTGGCTGCCGAGGCTGGCGAGGTAGCCGACGGCCTCGACGAGGTTCGTCTTGCCCTGGCCGTTGGGGCCCACGAACGCGGTGACGCCCGGGTCGAGCGGGACCTCGACCCGGGCGTACGAGCGGAAGTCGGCCAGCGACAGATGCGTGACGTGCATGGTGTGCGCCGACCTCCCCCGGCCTACTTCACGTGCTTTCGGTTCCGCACCGCCCCACAGGCTGTGGACAAGGAACCGTACGGGCTGTGGATCAGTGCTCGCTCTTGGACTCCACCGCGTGGCCCCCGAACTGGTTGCGCAGCGCGGCGATCATCTTCATCTGCGGGGAGTCCTCCTGGCGCGAGGCGAACCGGGCGAACAGGGACGCGGTGATCGCGGGCAGCGGCACGGCGTTGTCGATCGCCGCCTCCACCGTCCAGCGGCCCTCTCCGGAGTCCTGCGCGAAGCCGCGCAGCTTGTCCAGGTGCTCGTCGTCGTCAAGGGCGTTGACAGCGAGGTCCAGCAGCCAGGAACGGATGACCGTGCCCTCCTGCCAGGACCGGAAGACCTCACGGACGTCGGTGACCGAGTCCACGGCTTCCAGGAGCTCCCAGCCCTCGGCGTAGGCCTGCATCATCGCGTACTCGATGCCGTTGTGGACCATCTTCGCGAAGTGGCCCGCGCCGACCTTGCCCGCGTGCACCGAGCCGAAGTCGCCCTCCGGCTTGAGCGCGTCGAAGATCGGCTGCACCTTGGCGACGTTCTCCTTGTCGCCGCCGTACATCAGCGCGTAGCCGTTCTTGAGGCCCCAGACGCCGCCGGAGACGCCGCAGTCGACGAAGCCGATGCCCTTGGCCGCCAGCTCCTCGGCGTGCTTCTCGTCGTCCGTCCAGCGCGAGTTGCCGCCGTCCACGACGACGTCGCCGGGCTGCAGGAGCTCGCCGAGCTCGTCGATGGTGGACTGCGTCGCGGCTCCGGCCGGCACCATGACCCACACGACGCGCGGGCCCTTGAGCCTGCCCACAAGCTCTTCGAGGCTGTGGACGTCCGCGACGTCCGGGTTGCGGTCGTATCCGATGACGGTGTGGCCTGCGCGGCGAATGCGCTCGCGCATGTTGCCGCCCATCTTGCCGAGACCGACGAGACCGAGCTCCATCAGTGCGTTCCTAACTAGCGATGTGGCGTGACGGTACGTCGCCGCCGCTCGTCGTCGAGCGGCACACGCACCCGCGGCACTTTCGTACCCGCGTCCGAGCCTACGCCCGGACGCGGCCACACACCTGTGGGCTCAGCCGCTCAGACGTACGGGCATGATCAGGTACTTGTACGCGTCGTCCGCCTCGGCGTCGAGCGCGGGCTTGCCGCTCAGGAGCGCGGGCTTCGTGGACGTCGTGAACGAGAGCTGGGCGACCGGGGAGTCGATCGCGCTCAGGCCGTCGAGCAGGAACGTCGGGTTGAAGGCGATCGAGATGTCGTCGCCGTCGAGCTGGGCGTCGACCCTTTCCACAGCCTGTGCGTCGTCGCTGGAGCCGGCCTCCAGGATCAGCACGCCCTGCTCGAAGCTGAGGCGCACCGGGGTGTTGCGCTCGGCGACGAGGGCCACGCGCTTGACGGCCTCCACGAAGGGGGGCGTCTCGATGACCGCGACCGAGTTGAACTCCGTCGGGAACAGCGTGCGGTACTTCGGCAGGTCGCCCTCGAGCAGACGCGTGGTCGTGCGGCGGCCCGCGCCCTCGAAGCCGATCAGGCCCTCGCCCGCGCCGGAACCGGAGAGCGCCAGGGTGACCGTGTCGCCGCTCGTGAGGGCCTTGGCGGTGTCCTGGAGGGTCTTGGCGGGCACCAGGGCGACCGCGGACGCCTCCGGGTCCTCCGGCTTCCACAGGAACTCGCGGACCGCGAAGCGGTAGCGGTCGGTGGAGGCCAGGGTGACCTTGTCGCCCTCGATCTCGATCCGCACACCCGTGAGCACCGGGAGGGTGTCGTCGCGGCCCGCGGCGATCGCCACCTGGTTCGCGGCGGCCGCGAAGACCTCACCGGGGACCGTGCCGGTCGCCGTGGGCATCTGCGGCAGTGCCGGGTACTCCTCCACAGGGAGGGTGTGGAGTGTGAATCGCGAGGAGCCGCAGACCACCGTCGCCCGTACACCGTCTGTGGAGATCTCCACCGGGCGGTTGGGCAGGGCGCGGCAGATGTCGGCGAGCAGGCGGCCGGAGACGAGGACCGTGCCCTCCTCGTCGACCTCGGCGTCCACGGAGACGCGGGCCGAGACCTCGTAGTCGAAGCTGGACAGGGAGAGAGCGCCCTCCTCGGCCTTCAGCAGCAGGCCCGCGAGGACGGGCGCTGGCGGCCGAGCCGGGAGGCTGCGTGCCGCCCACGCCACCGCCTCCGCGAGTACGTCGCGTTCCACCCGGATCTTCACTTAGCCGCCCTCCTGCTGTTGCTGGCACTGGGGACCAGTCTGACGCACCGCACTGACAGCTGGTGCCCGTCGGGGTCAAGTCGTGCCGAGAGGTCGCGGAGGGCCGAGCCGAGAGTTGTGCACAGCCCCAACTTCGAAACGGATTCCCAGGTGACTCTAGGGGGCAGTAGTAGTAGGGCCTGTGGAAACCGTGGATAACCGCGAATGCGCAGGTCAGCGCCCATTTTTTGTCCACGGGCCCTGTGGGCGGCAGCGGTGGACAACCCGGTGGATCTGTGGACGGGCGAAAGTTCTGCACACCCGATGCACAGGAGGCGGGTACTTCTCCCCAGCCCTGTCCCCAGCTTTACCCAGCTTCCCCACAGGCCAACCCGGCACCTTTGTGTGACGCCTTTCACTCGTCCCGGTGAGAGGGCGCGTCGCATTGCCGAACAGTGGACAGCCCTGTGGGGAAGCTGGGGAAAGCTGGGGACAACCGGGCCGAGCCTGTGGGCCGCCGGTGGACAACTCCGGATCGGCCCTGTGGACGCGATCTTCATCCACAGTCTGTGGAGAGTCTTCGTCCACGAATCCACAACCGCCTGACCTGGCCTGATGATCAATCAGCAGAGTCCCCTGTGGACACGATCTGGACAACTCTCCAGTCCCCAGGGTGTGGAAGGCGCAAAGGCCACAGATCTGTGGAGAACGTCCTCAGCACGAGACATATTCGAACGGAAGATGTCGGGAAGGTCGCGGCCGGGACGGGCTTTCCGTTGTGCACAGCTGTGGGTACGCGCGCGTAGGCGGGCTTCCTTCCCGTGTGCGGGCAGCCTGGGCGTGCGTGGGCGGGCAGTCTGGGCACGCGCGCGTGGACAACGAGAAGGGCGCTCCGGGATGTGCTCCGGAGCGCCCTGAGGCTGCGTAAGGCCTCGGTTGTCAGCCGTTCTTGATGCGGTTGGTCAGCTCGGTGACCTGGTTGTAGATGGAGCGGCGCTCGGCCATCAGCGCGCGGATCTTGCGGTCGGCGTGCATGACGGTCGTGTGGTCGCGGCCGCCGAACTGCGCGCCGATCTTGGGCAGCGACAGGTCGGTCAGCTCCCGGCAGAGGTACATGGCGATCTGGCGTGCCGTCACCAGGACCCGGCTGCGCGAGGATCCGCACAGGTCGTCCACCGTGAGGCCGAAGTAGTCCGCGGTCGCCGCCATGATGGCCGTCGCCGTGATCTCCGGGGCCGCGTCCTCGCCGCCGGGGATCAGGTCCTTGAGGACGATCTCGGTGAGGCCGAGGTCCACCGGCTGCCGGTTGAGCGAGGCGAACGCCGTGACCCGGATCAGCGCGCCCTCCAGCTCGCGGATGTTGCGCGAGATGCGGGACGCGATGAACTCAAGGACCTCCGGCGGGGCGTTGAGCTGCTCCTGCACCGCCTTCTTACGGAGGATCGCGATACGCGTCTCCAGCTCCGGCGGCTGGACGTCGGTGATCAGACCCCACTCGAAGCGGTTGCGCAGCCGGTCCTCCAGCGTCACCAGCTGCTTGGGCGGCCGGTCGCTGGACAGCACGATCTGCTTGTTCGCGTTGTGGAGCGTGTTGAAGGTGTGGAAGAACTCCTCCTGCGTCGACTCCTTGTCCGCGAGGAACTGGATGTCGTCGACCAGCAGGATGTCCATCTCGCGGTACCGCTTGCGAAAGCTGTCGCCCTTGCCGTCGCGGATGGAGTTGATGAACTCGTTGGTGAACTCCTCGGAGCTCACGTAGCGCACGCGCGTGCCGGGGTACAGGCTGCGGGCGTAGTGCCCGATGGCGTGCAGCAGATGCGTTTTGCCGAGCCCCGACTCCCCGTAGATGAACAGCGGGTTGTACGCCTTGGCCGGTGCCTCGGCCACCGCGACCGCGGCCGCGTGCGCGAACCGGTTCGAGGCGCCGATGACGAAGGTGTCGAAGAGGTACTTCGGGTTCAGGCGCGCGGTGGGCTCACCGGGACCCGTCGCCGGCGCGGGCTGGGCGGCCAGCGGCCCCGGCGCGCCGCTCGACGCGGGCAGCGGGGTGCCGCCGCGGCCCACGGGGCCCGCGGGACCGCCGTGCCCGCCCTGTCCCCCGTGCCGCCCCGTGCCGCCGTGCTCGCCGGAGCCCGCGCCGCCGGACGGCTCGGGCATCCCGTGCCGCTCCCTGCGGTCGTGCTGGTCGTGCCGGTCCTGCTGGGGACGGTCCGGGAGCTGCTGGTCGTAGGGCCCGCGGTCCTGCGGCGGCTGCGGGCGGTAGTCGTGCTGGGGCTGCTGGGGCGGGCTCGCGTACGGGTCGCGCTCGGGGTAGCCGAGGCGGGGCTGCTGCCAGCCGTAGTCGTCCTGGGGCTGCTGGGGCCAGGCGCCGGGGCGCTGGTAGTCCGGGTAGGCGGGGCGGGCCGTCGGCAGCTGGTCGGGGCGGCCGCCGTGCTCGTCGCCGGGGTGGCGGCCATAGCCGTCGTAGGTGTCATGCCCCTGACTGGAGGAGGTCGGCTCCTGGTCCTCGTACCGCGGCGGGCGCTCCTCGTACCGGGAGGACTGGTGGGAGGGCTGGTCCTCGTACCGGGACGGCTGCTCGTCGTACCGCGGCTGCTGCCGGGGCTGCTGCTGGACGGGGGGTGCCGGTGGGGTCGGCTCGCCCACGGAGTCGTCGACCGTGATCGCGATGCGGATCGGGCGGCCGCACTCGCGGCTCAGCGTCTCGCTGACGACCGGGGCGAGACGGCCCTCCAGGACGCCCTTGGCGAACTCGTTCGGCACCGCGAGAAGGGCGGTGTCGGCGACGAGGGCCAGCGGCTGGCACCGTTTGATCCAGTGCTCGTCCTTCGCCTCGACCCCTTGCCCCCGTCCCTCTCCGAGAAGTTGTTCCAGAACCCGTGGCCACACTGCGGCAAGATCGGCAGGTACGTCAGCCACAGGGCACGCTCTCTCACAGGTCCCACGAAGGTGTGGTTCTTGGGACGGGTAGGGACGGAAGTCGACAGGGGCGGGGGGAAGGGAACGAAACGGAGTTCAGCCACGGTAGTCAGGGCGACGGGTGCGGTTCAAGTTGTTGTCCACAGGCTGTGCACAGTGTCTCTCCATGGCGGCTGGTTTGACCGGATGGCGTAGCCCCGCGTACCGTAACCAGGTCGAGTTGTCGATGGCTGCTGCCGCCTGCCTCCGATGGGCAAAGATCACGATCTGTGATTGTGAAGCGGTGCACTCGGTGCGTATACGCGAGCTTCTCGTGGGCGCACGGTGACAGCCAGGCGATGCCCCGCCACCACACACATCATTTCTGGAGCCCCCGAGTGAGCAAGCGCACCTTCCAGCCGAACAACCGTCGTCGCGCGAAGACCCACGGCTTCCGGCTGCGGATGCGCACCCGTGCCGGCCGCGCCGTCCTGGCGTCCCGCCGTAGCAAGGGTCGCGCCCGCCTGTCCGCCTAAGCGCATTAGGTCATGACGTCGTGCTGCCTACCGAGCATCGGCTGAGGCGGCGCGAAGACTTCGCGACCGCGGTACGACGGGGTCGTCGGGCCGGACGCCCGCTTCTCGTCGTCCACCTACGCAGCGGTGCAACGGACCCGCACGTGTCGGGGGAGAGCCTTCCCCCGACACGTGCGGGTTTCGTCGTGAGCAAGGCCGTGGGTGGAGCCGTCGTCCGCACCGCGGTCAAGCGCAGACTCCGCCATCTCATGCGCGACCGACTGGCCTCGTTGCCCCCCGGTAGCCTGGTAGTCGTACGAGCGTTGCCCGGCGCGGGCGATGCCGACCATGCACAGCTGGCCCGAGACCTGGATGCCGCCCTGGAGCGGCTGCTGGGAGGGGGCGCGCGATGAAGTACCCGCTGCTGGCGCTGATCAAGCTGTACCAGTGGACGATCAGTCCGCTCCTCGGCCCAGTCTGCAAGTACTACCCGTCGTGCTCCCACTACGGCTATCTGTCCATCGATCGGCACGGCGCGATCAAGGGCACAGCGCTCACTGCCTGGCGCATCCTGCGGTGCAATCCGTGGTCGCTCGGCGGTGTCGATCATGTACCCCCGCGCAAGCGCCCGCGGTGGCACGAGATGCTGCGCGCCGCCTGGCGCGAACGCAAGGGCGGGCCCTCCGCCGCTGGCGTGCCGTCCGGAGACCTTCCCCCGGCTCCCACGAGCCCGGCCGCCGAGACCCCGTCCCATGCTCAAGGAGCTTGATTAGTGGACACGATTGCCGGTTTCTTCAGCTTCATCACGACACCCGTCTCCTGGGTCATCGTGCAGTTCCACAAGCTGTACGGTGCGATCTTCGGCCCCGATACGGGCTGGGCCTGGGGCCTGTCGATCGTGTCTCTGGTGATCCTGATCCGCATCTGCTTGATCCCGCTCTTCGTGAAGCAGATCAAGGCGACCCGGGCCATGCAGACGCTGCAGCCTGAGATGAAGAAGATCCAGGAACGCTACAAGAGCGACAAGCAGCGTCAGTCCGAAGAGATGATGAAGCTGTACAAGGAGTCGGGCACCAACCCGCTCTCCTCGTGCCTTCCCATCCTGGCGCAGTCCCCGTTCTTCTTCGCGCTGTACCACGTGCTGAACGGCATCGCGTCGAACAAGAAGGTCGGTGTCATCGACCAGCAGCTGCTCGACAGCGCTCGTGACGCCCACATCTTCGGTGCCCCGCTCGCGGTGAAGTTCACGGACAGCGCCGACAAGGTCGCCTCCCTCGGTGCCTCGCTGACCGACGTCCGCGTCGTGACCGCGCTCATGATCATCCTGATGTCGGCGTCGCAGTTCTTCACCCAGCGTCAGCTGATGACGAAGAACGTGGACACGACGGTGAAGACGCCGTTCATGCAGCAGCAGAAGATGCTGATGTACGTCTTCCCCGTCATGTTCGCCGTCTTCGGCATCAACTTCCCCGTCGGTGTCCTCGTCTACTGGCTGACCACCAACGTGTGGACCATGGGCCAGCAGATGTACGTGATCCGCCAGAACCCGACGCCGGGCTCCAAGGCCCAGGCGGCGTATCTGGAGCGCCTGCAGAAGCACGTCACGGAGGCCAAGAAGACCCGCGGCCGTGGCCAGGCCCGCGCCATCAAGGCCATCGTCGCCAAGGGGCGCGACCGCAACGAGTACGAGCGCAAGTTCATCAACGGCCTGAACAAGGCCGGCCTCGCGGCTCAGGCCGACGGCACGGTCGTGGTCAGCGACACCGTGGCCACCACCGAGGACGGCACCCCGGCCGCCGGTGGCGCGCCCAAGCGGCAGCAGCCCAAGCGCCAGAGCAAGGCCAAGCGCCAGGCCGGTCCGACCGCCGGAACCGCGAAGACGGACGCGGAGCCCAAGCCCTCGCTGACCAAGTCCGAGGACGGCTCCGCCGGCCAGGCCGCCAAGGCCGCGAACAAGTCCGGTGAACCCAAGGACGCCGCGGCCAAGGACGCGGGGAACAAGGGCAAGTCCGGCGCCTCCGGTCAGCAGCCCGGCCAGGGCACCCGCAGCAAAGCCAAGTCCGGGCAGCGCAAGGGCCAGCAGCGGCCCAAGCACCCGTCCAAGAAGTAGAAGGAGTCCATCCCGTGACGGAAGGCACCACCACCTCCGCCGCTGCTGAGGCAGGCGACACCATGACCCGCCTCGAGCAGGAGGGGGAGATCGCGGCGGACTACCTCGAGGGTCTGCTGGACATCGCCGACCTCGACGGCGACATCGACATGGACGTCGAGGCCGACCGCGCCGCCGTGTCGATCATCAGCGACACCGGCAGCCGTGACCTGCAGAAGCTGGTCGGCCGCGACGGTGAGGTCCTGGAGGCGCTCCAGGAGCTGACCCGGCTCGCGGTGCACCGCGAGACCGGCGACCGCAGCCGCCTCATGCTGGACATCGCGGGCCACCGTGCGAAGAAGCGTGAGGAGCTCTCCGAGCTCGGCGCCAAAGCCGCGGCCGACGTGAAGAGCTCCGGCGAGCCGGTGAAGCTCAAGCCGATGACGCCCTTCGAGCGCAAGGTCGTGCATGATGCGGTCAAGGCCGCCGGCCTGCGCAGCGAATCCGAGGGCGAGGAGCCCCAGCGCTTCGTCGTGGTCCTCCCCGCCTGATCACACGCGTTTTCCCCGGCCCCGTCTGTTCGCAGGCGGGGCCGGTCTTTGTCAGCCTGATAGTCAGCGAACCCAGTGCGGTACGGAAGGACGGTCCCCGTGACGGAGGCAGCGGAGCTCCCCCCGGCGCCGGAGCAGGCGCGGACAGTTTTCGGTGAGCGGTTCCCCGATGCGGTCCGTTATGCGGAGTTGCTGGCCGAGACGGGCGTGCAGCGCGGCCTGATCGGCCCCCGTGAGGTTCCCCGGCTGTGGGAGCGGCACCTGCTGAACTGCGCGGTGCTGTCCGAGGTGGTCCCCGAGGGTGTGACGGTGTGCGACGTGGGCTCCGGCGCCGGGCTCCCCGGCATCCCGCTCGCTCTGGTCCGGGAGGACCTGAAGATCACGCTGCTTGAGCCGCTGCTGCGCCGCACGAACTTCCTGACCGAGGTGGTCGAGCTGCTCGGGCTCGACCATGTGACGGTCGTCCGGGGCCGCGCCGAGGAAGTCCTCGGCAAGCTGCCGCCCGTTCATGTGGTGACGGCACGGGCCGTCGCCCCGCTGGACCGGCTCGCTGGCTGGGGTGTGCCGCTGCTGCGTCCGTACGGCGAGATGCTGGCCCTCAAGGGCGACACCGCTGAGGAAGAGGTCAAGGCAGCGGGGGCTGCCCTGAGCAAGCTCGGCGCGGAGTCTGTCTCCGTCGTGCAGGTAGGCGAGGGCGTGGTGGATCCGCTGTCCACTGTGGTGCGGGTCGAGGTCGGGGAGAGCCCGGGCGGTGTGCGCTTCGCGGCCAAACGGGCCAAGGCCGCACGGGTGGGGCGGACGCGACGCCGTCGCTGAGAGGCGACGATGCTGATGCGCCGACCACCGCGCCGTCGCTGATCCGTCCTGACGACGAGCCGTACTCCACAAAAGCTGTCAAACGTACGCATACCGGGGTGTCGCACCAGCGGCACCCCGGTCGCCGTGCATCGTGTTTCACGTGAAACGTCGCTCACTGCTGCATGGCATCATCAGCCGCGGCCGCGCTGCGGAACCCCGCGAACGTCGGCCGCTTGGTTCCCTCGACAAGGGCACGGAGTTGTCCACAGAGGGGGATTCGTCCACAGAAGACCGGGCCTCGCTGGTTCACGACCCCGAAAGCATGGGAGGCTCTGTTCATTGCGAGCCTGAAGTCGAGGAGAGTGAATCCTTGCGGTCCGACGCCAACATCGCGGGACCGATGACCGATCCGGTCCCCGGTCCCCGTACCGAGTCGGCGGGGGAGGATGTTTCACGTGAAACACCGAGCCCGATGGACGACACCCCCATTGGTCGTGCCGCCCAGCTGGCGGTGGAAGCCCTGGGCCGTGCAGGCGAGGGCCTGCCGCGACCGGATCAGACCCGAGTCATGGTGGTCGCCAACCAGAAGGGCGGGGTAGGCAAGACGACGACAACCGTCAACCTTGCCGCTTCGCTCGCTCTGCACGGCGCGCGCGTGCTGGTGATCGACCTCGATCCACAGGGCAATGCGTCCACGGCTCTCGGTGTCGACCACCACGCCGAAGTCCCCTCCATCTACGACGTGTTGGTCGAGAGCAAGCCTCTCTCCGAGATCGTCCAGCCGGTCCCTGATGTCGAGGGCCTCTTCTGCGCCCCGGCGACCATCGATCTCGCGGGTGCGGAGATCGAGCTGGTGTCCCTGGTGGCACGGGAGAGCCGTTTGCAGCGAGCGATCCAGGCCTACGAGCAGCCGTTGGATTACATCCTCATCGACTGCCCGCCGTCGCTGGGGTTGTTGACGGTCAACGCTCTGGTGGCCGGTGCGGAGGTACTGATCCCGATCCAGTGCGAGTACTACGCACTGGAGGGCCTGGGGCAGCTCCTGCGCAACGTCGACCTGGTGCGCGGGCACCTCAACCCGCTGCTGCATGTGTCGACGATCCTGCTCACCATGTACGACGGCCGGACCCGACTGGCCTCGCAGGTGGCGGACGAGGTGCGCAACCACTTCGGCGACGAGGTGCTACGCACGAGCATCCCGCGCTCCGTGCGTATCTCCGAGGCGCCCAGCTACGGCCAGACCGTGCTGACTTATGATCCGGGCTCCAGTGGTGCCCTGTCGTACTTCGAGGCAGCGCGCGAGATCGCCCTGCGCGGAGTCGGCGTGCGCTACGACGTGCAGCACGCCCATGTGGGCAACCAGAACGAACAGCAGAACATGACGGAGGGGATGCAGTGAGCGAGCGACGGAGAGGGCTGGGCCGTGGTCTCGGCGCTCTGATCCCTGCGGCTCCTACGGAGAAGTCGGCACCCCCGGCCGCGGGTGGAGGTTCCACCTCGCCCTCGTCCGTGCCGGTGCTCACGGCTGAACGAGGCGTGGCGGCCGCCAAGGTGGCCTCGCTTCCGCAGCACCCGGTTTCCCAGGAACCGGACGAGCCCACGAACGGCACCGTGACCGAGGAGCCGATGCGCCCGGCCGGAGCGCACTTCGCGGAGCTTCCCCTTGACTCCATCAAGCCCAACCCGCGGCAGCCGCGTGAGGTGTTCGACGAGGACGCCCTCGCGGAGCTCGTGACCTCCATCAAGGAAGTCGGTCTCCTCCAGCCCGTCGTCGTACGGCAGTTGGGCCCCGCGCGCTACGAGCTCATCATGGGTGAGCGGCGCTGGCGAGCTTGCCGTGAGGCGGGTCTGGAGCGCATCCCGGCGATCGTCCGGGCAACGGAGGACGACAAGCTCCTCCTGGACGCGCTCCTGGAGAACCTGCACCGCGCCCAGCTGAACCCGCTGGAAGAGGCTGCGGCCTACGACCAGCTACTCAAGGACTTCAACTGCACGCACGACCAGCTGGCCGACCGGATCGGGCGGTCGCGTCCGCAGGTCTCCAACACGCTGCGACTGCTCAAGCTCTCGGCGACCGTGCAGCGCCGGGTCGCCGCCGGTGTCCTCTCCGCGGGCCATGCGCGGGCACTGCTCGCTGTGGAGGACCCGGAGGAGCAGGACCGACTCGCACACCGCATCGTGGCCGAGGGGCTCTCGGTGCGTGCAGTGGAGGAGATCGTGACCCTGATGGGGTCGCGGCCGCAGAGCAAGCCCAAGGCGAAGGGCCCCCGCGCCGGCGGAATCGTCTCCCCTGCCCTGACCGGCCTGGCCTCACGCCTCTCCGACCGGTTCGAGACCCGGGTGCGCGTCGATCTGGGCCAGAAGAAGGGCAAGATCGTCGTCGACTTCGCCTCTCTGGAAGACCTGGAGCGGATCCTCGCCACGCTCGCCCCGGAAGAGGGCCCGGTGCTCAGGAACGGACTCGCCGAGGCAGAAGCCGAGGCCGGGAAAACCTCGGAGGACGAGCGGGGCTGAGGCCCATGAGGCCACGGGAGAGGCCCTGGGGCGAAGCGCCCTGAACCCTCAGAGAGCAGGCCGTGTCCGGTGTGTGCCGGAACACGGCCTGCTCTTTCCTTTCTTACGGTTTCGGCGCAATCGCATCGTGGATACGATGCGATCGGGTACGGCGCATTCACCTGACGGCACCTCTTAGGGGAGGCAGGGGCCATGCGATCGGTGAGCCGCACAGGACTGATGACCGCCGGGCTCGGGCTTGGAGCGGTCGGTGGTTTCGTCGGCAGCCTGCTCCGGGAACGGAGCGCACTGACAGCCGCTCGTGGCGCCGCGAGCGAAGGAAGTGAGGAACCGCCTTCATGGGGCGACGGCTCGTACCGCTCACGCTGGACAACCTTCCGGACCTTCCCAAGCGTTGTCGCACGTGTGTCTTCTGGGAGCTGGACCCGGTCAGCGGCCAGGCCGCAGTAAAGGCCGGTACACCGGAGCTGGAGAAGGAGGCGTGGATCTCCGCCGTCCTGCTGGAGTGGGGGTCCTGCGGCCGAGTGGTCTACGTCGACGACGTGCCCGTCGGCTTCGTGCTGTACGCGCCGCCCGCGTATGTGCCGCGCTCGACAGCCTTCCCCACGAGCCCCGTCTCACCGGACGCCGTGCAGCTGATGACCGCCTGGATCATGCCGGGCTACCAGGGGCAGGGACTCGGCCGCGTCATCGTGCAGACCGTCGCGAAGGATCTCCTGCGCCGGGGGTTCAAGGCCATTGAGGCGTTCGGTGACGCGCGCTGGGAGAAGCCCGCCTGTGTACTGCCTGCGGACCATCTGCTGGCCGTGGGCTTCAAGACGGTTCGCCCACACCCCTCCTACCCTCGACTGCGGCTTGAGTTGCGGACGACGCTGTCATGGAAGGAAGACGTAGAGCTGGCACTGGACCGGCTCCTCGGGGCGGTCCAGAAGGAGCCTGCGCTGCGGCCGCTGTAGTCCGAATGCGCGCGCTGGGGGCTTCAGGGCGGGCGACATACGGCGAAGGGGCCAACCTCGTGAGGTTGGCCCCTTCGTGTTTCACGTGAAACATTGCCTGCCGCCGTGCGCGGCTGGCTCTGCGACTAGTCGGCGATGAACTCGGTCAGATCGCGCTCCAGAGCCGCCTTCGGCTTGGCGCCGACGATCGTCTTGACGACCTCGCCACCCTTGTAGACGTTCAGGGTCGGGATCGACATGACGCCGTACTTGGCGGCCGTCCCGGGGTTCTGGTCGATGTTGAGCTTGACGATCTCGATCTTGTCGCCGTGCTCGGCGGCGATGGCCTCAAGAGACGGCGCGATCTGGCGGCACGGGCCGCACCACTCGGCCCAGAAGTCGACCAGTACGGGCTTGTCGCTCTTGATCACGTCCTCCTCGAAGGAGGCGTCGGTCACGTGCTTCAGGGTTCCGGCCACGAGGGGCTCCTAACTTGGTGCTGCGGTGGGGCTGGGGGCAGTCGGGTCAGACAGTCGCGGCGGCAGCGTTCTCGCTGTCCACGGCGGCGGCGAGGAAGCGCTCGGCGTCCAGAGCGGCGGAGCAGCCGGTGCCCGCCGCCGTGATCGCCTGGCGGTACGTGTGGTCGACGACGTCACCGGCACCGAAGACGCCGGAGAGGTTCGTCCGGGTCGACGGCGCGTCGACCTTCAGGTAGCCCTCGTCGTCCAGCTCCAGCTGGCCCTTGAAGAGCTCGGTGCGCGGGTCGTGGCCGATAGCGATGAACAGACCAGTCACCGGCAGCTCGGAGGTCTCGCCCGTCTTGAGGTTGCGCAGGGAGAGACCGGAGAGCTTCTGGTCGCCGTGGATCTCGGCGACCTCGCTGTCCCAGATGAACTTGATCTTCGGGTCGGCGAAGGCACGCTCCTGCATGGCCTTGGAGGCGCGGAGGGCGTCGCGGCGGTGGACCACGGTCACGGACTTGGCGAACCGGGAGAGGAAGGTGGCCTCCTCCATCGCCGTGTCACCGCCACCGATCACCGCGATGTCCTGGTCCTTGAAGAAGAACCCGTCGCAGGTCGCGCACCAGGAGACGCCACGTCCGGAGAGGGCGTCCTCCCGCGGCAGGCCCAGCTTGCGGTGCTGCGAGCCCGTCGTGACGATGACGCTCTTCGCGCGGTGCACCGTGCCCGCCGTGTCCGTGACCGTCTTGATCTCGCCCGACAGGTCGACGGCGACCACGTCGTCGGGGACGAGCTCGGCACCGAAGCGCTCGGCCTGAGCCCGCATGTTGTCCATGAGGTCGGGGCCCATGATGCCGTCCCGGAAGCCCGGGAAGTTCTCCACATCGGTGGTGTTCATCAGCGCACCGCCCGCGGTGACGGCACCTTCGAACACCAGGGGCTTCAGCGAGGCGCGCGCGGTGTAGAGCGCCGCCGTGTAGCCGGCGGGCCCGGAGCCGATGATGATCACGTTACGGACGTCGGTCACGGCTTGATTCCTCGTCTCTGGGGACTACTGCGTACTGCCGGGGGCCTGTCTCAGGTCTCTCACCCCACCCAACGGATCCTACGGGGCGAGCATTCCCCACGTGTCCGAGCACACGGAAGGAACGCGTGCCGGGGCACGAGAAGAGGGCCCGGCACCGTAGATCGGTAAGCACTGGGAAGGGGGTCAGGAGGGGGCCTGAGTGTCTCAGGGGCGTGCGTAGGACTCCGTGAGCAGGACCTTGCCCGTGGCGTCGGCCGACGCGGACGCGCTCGCACAGGCAGCGTCCACGACATACGCGGAGACCTTCGCTCCGTCGGTGTCGTGCGGCACGACGACGAGGTAGGCGTTCGTTCCCTCGTACGTGCCCTTGCTGACGGCCAGGGGCGTACGTCCGCCGAGGCCCTTTTCGATGCAGGCGGGCACCTCGACGTACTCCTCGCGCATCGTGGACCCCTTCTGCGGGGTACCTTCGGGGCTGGACCGGGTGTCGAAGGAGGGCTTCTTTCCCCCTGTGTCCGTGCCCGAGATCTTCTGCTCCTCGGAGAGGAGATCGGAGATCTGAGCTTCGAGCTTGCCTTTCGAGAAGGTGTCCTTGCTCGTAGAGGAGGCGCTGGGGGGCTCGGTCGAGTCGTCGCTCCACGGCTGGATCAGCAGGGCACCCAGGCCGAGTGCAGCGGCGGTGAATACGGCGCCGATCATTGTCGTACGGCGTCGGCGGCTTCGCGGACGTCCGCCGCGACCCGGGCCGGTGGCCGCGCGCGGGTGTCCGGCGGGGCCGTGCACCGAGGAGCCGCTCGCGGATGCACCGGGCGGGGCGCCCGCGCCGGACCCGGCGGTCGGCTTGAACGCGTCCGCAGGCGATGTTTCACGTGAAACATGCACGGTGGGCTCGGCAAGAGTTTCACGGTCGGCGTCGGAGGCGATGTCGCGGTCGGAGCCGTCGAGGCCCGCTCCCTCAACTTCGGTGACGGTCGCCGTGGCAGTCGCGTCGAGCAGTGCTTCCGCTGCCAGGGCCGCGTCGATGCGCTCCGCGACATCGGTGGGCATGCGGGGCGGCCCAGGCAGCGAACCGAGCATGCCGCGGATCTCTTCGAGGGAGGCGTAGACGTCGGCGCAGAGCGGGCAGTCGTCCAGGTGCCGACGCACGTCCAAGGTGCGCGACGGGGACAGCAGGCCTTCGGTGAGGTCGGAGATCTCGGCGACGTCCGGGTGCCCAGCTGAGTCTGTCGTCGTGGTCACGCTCGCCCACCTCCACCCTTCACTGCCGCTGAGTCGCTGGGTCCCGCATCCGAAGGGGGCCCCGCGTCCTGAGGTTCCGCTGCCGGTGGGACGGTTGTCCCCTCGGTCCGGTTCCGTCCCGGGGCGTTCTTTCTGGGGGCGTCCTTCTCTCCGCTGCCCGTGTCGTTCTCACGTCGGGACGGTGCTTCCGTCCGAAGATGCGTGAGAAGCGGCAGGAGCCGGGCTCTGCCGCGCGCACAGCGGCTCTTCACCGTGCCGGTCGGGACGTCGAGGACCCGGGCCGCCTCGGCCACGGGATAGCCCTGCATGTCCACCAGGACGAGGCAGGCGCGCTGATCGGGCGGCAGGGTACCGAGCGCCTCCAGGAGCTCCCGGTGCAGATCGCCGCGCTCGACGGGCGCCGCAGCCGACTCGTGCGGTTCGAGGAGCTGGTCCAGGCGCTCGGCGTCGTCGACGGGAGAGGTCTTCCGGGACGCCGCCTTGCGGGCCCGGTCGAGGCAGGCGTTCACGGTGATGCGGTGCAGCCAGGTCGTCACGGCGGACTGGCCGCGGAACGTGTGCGCGGCGCGGTAGGCGGAGACGAGGGCGTCCTGGACAGCGTCCGCGGCCTCCTCACGGTCCCCCAGCGTGCGCAGAGCCACGGCCCACAGCCGGTCGCGGTGGCGGCGGACGATCTCACCGAAGGCGTCCTCGTCACCGTCGACATGGCGGGCAAGGAGCTCCTGGTCGCCCAGCTCACCGAGCTCGGTGCTGTCCAATCTGGAACCCCTCCCCTCACCCCTCAGCGTTGGCCGGACGGTCAGCCCTTGAACTTCACGTCCGTGATGCCTTGCTTGTAACCCGCGCTGTAGTAGCCGTCCGTGCCGGACCTCGGCACGTGCGTCACCCAGAGAAGCACGTACTGCGTCTTGACCGGCTTGTCGGCCTTGATGTTCAGGCTCGTGCCCGTGGTCGTGCCGTCACCGATCTTCTTCATCGAGTCGACGGACCCGGTCGGCGACAGCGAGTCGGCCGCGTACAGCGCCGCCGTGGTCTTGTGGCCCGGGTACTTCAGGCCGAGCGACGCAGCCGTGACGCTCTTCGCGGAGCCGAGATCGTAGACGATTCCGACGCCTGCGCGGTACGGGGCCAGCCGAGGGCCGTCCACGTACGACTTGGTGCGCCAGAGCGTGGAGGTGTCTCCGTCGTACGTCTTCGAGACGTTCTCGGGGTCCTGCAGTTTGCCGCCGAGCGCGGACTCCTGCGCGTTCTGGATCGCGATCGGCTTCGGCGGCTTCGGCTGCTTCTTGTCGTCGCCGTCCGTCGTCTTCGTCGTACCGGAGTCGCCGCCCTTGTTCTGGTCCATGAGCGCGTCCGCGAGCTGCCAACTGCCCAGGCCCAGCGCGGCGATGAGCAGCGCGGAGACGGCCCACTTGAGAGCCTTGCCGGTGCGGCTCTGCAGCGGGGGCGGCGGGGCGGGGACGGCCTGGGTGGTGCCGGGGGGCTGGGCGCCGCGGCCGTAGTTGCCCTGCTGGTACGTCGTGCGCTGGTACTCCGGAGGGGCCGTGAAGGCGGGCTCCGGGGGCCGGATGCGGGGCAACTCGGCGATGGCCTTGACCAGGTCGTCCGGCGTGGGGCACGCGGGCTCCTGGCGGGACGCTGTCGCGCCGTCGTTGGCGAGCGCGCGCATGGCGAGCTCTGACAGGCCGCGGTGCACCCCGGCGCGGACCTGGTCCGGCGGGAGCAGGCCGACGTCCTTGGGGAGGCCGGAGAGGCCGTAGGCGTCGCTGTCGTACGGCCAGCGCTGGGTGAGCGCGGCGTACAGCAGGGCGCCGATCGCTTCGGTGTCCGTGCGCTGCGGGGTCTCGGAGCTGATGCCGCGCAGCGCGGCGTTCACGGCGAGGCCGCGGATGCGGTACTGGCCCGATGAGGTGCGCAGGACGGCGCTCGGCGTCAGTCGCAGATGCGCGAGGCCCTCGCGGTGGGCGGCGGCCATCGCCTGGGTGACTTGGCTGACGAGTTGGTAGGCGTCGTGGGCGTCGAGGGGCCCTGCCGCGAGCAGTGCGGTCAGTTCCGTGGCGTCGGGCAGCCACTCGTGCACGACGTAGACGAGGTCGTTCTCCTCGACCGCGTCCAGGACCTGCACGAAGCGGGGGTCACCGAGCAGCGCCGCGGAGCGGGCCGCGGCGAGCACCGAGCGGGCCCGGGGATGGTCGGCGGGCAGCAGGTGCACACCCACGGCCCGGCGCAGTTTCTCGTCGACCGCACGCCAGCTGCTGAAACCGTCCAGACGGGTGACGCACTCTTCGAGGCGATAGCGTCTGGCGAGCTTGTGACCGCTGTGCAGTTCCGGGGGAGTTGTCACCCCGGGCGCGTTGGTGGGCTCGTTCGTGTTGGCTGTTCCGTCGTCTGCCGTGTCCCGCTCCCGGGTCTGGGCCACCCCGTCGGCCGTGGACTGCTCCGCCTGCGCGGTCAGCGGCTTGTCGCCGCTGTTGTCTGCCACGTCGACGGCAGCCGTGCTCCGTTCCGCCACCGTCGCTCCTGCCTCCCCATCCGTTGCGCTTCGTCAGACGCCAAAGCCAATTGTGCCCACAGTCCGGCGCTATGCACGACACGCGGTGGGCGACGATGGTTGTGCGGACTCCTTCACATCAGCGCCCCAGTCGTCCGCGCACCATACCGACCAGCGAGTTCAGCTCCTGGATCCGCATGCGCCGCGCGGCCACGAAGAAGACCCCGAAGAGCACGGCCAGACCGACGATCAGCGCGGCCAGGGAGCCGAAGAGCCCCTGCCCGAGCGCCTTCGTGATCGCGTACCCGGCTCCGGCGCCGAGAATCGCCCCCGGCACGGAGGCCAGCGCGAGCCGGGCATAGGTACGGATCACGTTCGCCCCGTCCAGATCGCCGCCCAGGCGCTTGCGCAGCCGCTGCCAGGCGACGCCCACACCGATCGCGTACGCGGCGCCGTAGGACAGTGCCATGCCCGCCACGGCCCAGCGGGCGGGCAGCACCAGGTAGCAGACCCCGGAGGCGGCGGCGTTGAAGGCGGCCACGATGACCGTGTTGTAGAAGGGGGTGCGGGTGTCCTCGTACGCGTAGAAGGCGCGCAGGACGACGTACTGCACGGAGTACGGGATCAGGCCGAGGCCGAAGGCCATCAGCATGTAGCCCATGCGAGTGGCGCCGTTGACGCCGGACGAGCCGAAGATGAGCGTGCACATCGGGATGCCGAGTGCGAGGAAGCTGAAGGCGATCGGCACGATCGCGACGGCCGAGGTGCGCAGGCCCTGCGAGATGTCGTCCCGCACGGCCCCGGTGTCGCCCTCGTGGGCCGAGCGCGACAGCCTCGGCAGCAGGGCGGCCATCAAGGAGACCGTGATGATGGCTTGCGGGAGTCCCCAGATGAGCTGGGCGTTGGCATAGGCGGAGAAGCCGGTGCCGTCCATACCGGAGTGCTTGACCGCCGCGGTGCCGAGCTGGGTCACGACGATCGCGCCCGCCTGGTTGGCGAGGACGAAGAGCATCGTCCACTTGGCGAGCATGGCGGCCTTGCCGAGGCCCTGGCCCTTCCAGTCGAAGCGCAGCCGCAGCTTGAAGCCGGTCTCGCGCAGGTAGGGGAACATCGCGAGCGACTGCACGACGAGACCGAGCAGGACGCCGACACCGAGGAGCCGCACGCCGTCGTCGGGGATCGACGTGACGCGCATGCCCGACTTCTCGGATGTGCCGTACACCCAGAGGAACATGCCGAGCGTCGCGATGATGACGATGTTGTTGAGGACCGGGGTCCACATCATCGCGCCGAACTTCCCGCGGGCGTTGAGAATCTGTCCCATCACGACATGGATGCCCATGAAGAAGATCGACGGCAGGAAGTAGCGGACGAAGGTGATGGCGACCTCGTTGGCCGCCGGGTCGCTGGCGACCGGGGTGGAGAGGGCGTGGACCAGCAGCGGCGCGGCGATCCAGCCGAGCACCGTGAGCACGCCGAGCGCCACCATGACGAGCGTCAGGAGCCGGTTGGCGTACGCCTGGCCGCCGTCCGCGTCGTTCTTCTGGGCGCGCACGAGCTGCGGCACGAAGACCGAGTTGAGGCCGCCGCCGACGGTGAGGATGTAGATCATCGTCGGCAGCTGGTAGGCGACCTGGAAGGTGTCGCCGAGCAGGCCGATGCCGAGCGCCGAGACGATCATCGCCGAGCGGACGAAGCCGGTGAGGCGGGACACCATCGTGCCCGCGGCCATCACGGCGCTGGACTTCAGCAGGCTGGACGCGCGGCCCCCGGACTTCACCGCGGGCGCTGCCGGAGCCGACGAGGGCGCCTTGGCGGGCGGCGGGACGGCCGGGGACGCCGGCGCCTCCTGCCCCGCGGGCGGGCGCGTGCCGGCGTGCTGGGGCTCCTGGTGGTAGCCGCCCTGGTCCGGGTACTGGCCGGGGTCCGGGTACTGGTTCGGGTCCTGGTAGTAGCCACCGGCCTGCTGGTTGGCGTACGGAGCGCCCTGCTGCGCGTACGGGGCGCCCTGCTGCTCGCCGTACGCGGGGTCGCTCTGCGGGTACGCGTACGGCGTGCCGTGCTGCTGGTCAGCGTAGGCGCCCTGCTGGTGGGCATAGCCGGCACCATGCTGCTGCTGGTCCGGGTAGGCGGCCTGGCCGGGCTGCTGCTGGTAGGGGTAGGCGGCGCCCTGCTGGTCCTGGTATCCGGCGGGCTGTCCCTGGTATCCGGCACCGGGCTGGCCCTGGTAGCCGCCCGCCTGCGGGTCCTGGTACCCGGCGCTCTGGGCGGGCTGCTGGCCCTGGTATCCCCCGCCGTGGGCGCCCTGCTGCCCCTGGTACGGGGCGTTCTGCTGGCCGTCGTAGCCCTGCTGGGCTCGCGGATCGGCGGCCTGGGGGTCGCCGTAGCCCGCCCGCGGGTCGCGGTGTCCGCTGCCCTGCTGGTCCCGGAAGAGGTGGGCGAAGGCGTCCGGCTGGTGCCGCTCCTCGCCCGCCTGCGTGACGAGGTCGTCCACGCCCACGTACTGGGTGGTGCGCGGGTCGTCGCCGTAGGGGAGGTGACGGGTGGTGCCGTCCGGCTCCGGCGGCGGGGTCTGGGCCCAGACGCGGGGGTCCGGCTGGTACTGGGCCGACGGCGGCTGGGCGTAGAGCTGCTGCGGGTCGGGGTAGCTCCCGGGCGGCGGCGGGGGGTGGGCCGCGCGGTCGTAGAGCGCCTCGGCCACCGGGTCCTGGGCCGAGAGGTCCTGGGCCCGATAGGGGTCCTGGGCGTACGCGTCCTGGAGGTAGGCGTCAGGCGCGTGCTGCGGCGGCACCTGACCGTCCTCGTGAGGGCCGGGAGGCGGGTCCCCGGCCGCACCGGAGCTGCCCGCGCCCTGGCCGCGCTCACCGTCGTACGGCGCGTTCATGGTTTACCCCACCTCATGGTCCGCGGGCCCACCGGCCACGACATCGCTCAACGGTCCACTCTCTCACCCGTGTGCGAAGGCTCGGTGCTTTCCACAGCGGTGTCCGGTGTCGGGTCACTCGGCTGCTCGGGATCGGCCGAACCGGGGTCGGTGCCGGGAGAGGTGTCGGGGGCGGCGTCGGAATCACCGTCGGGGCCGCCGTCCGGGCCTGCCTCCGCCTGCCGCCGCGCCGCGCGCTTGCGCTGGGTGTACATGCGGAATCCGGCGAGGACGAGGAGCAGCACACCGCCGCCGATGACCAGCATCACCGTCGCGGTGAACTCGGTGACGTTGACGTCGAAGCGGACGGGCTCGCCGTAGGGCTCGTTGTCCTCGGTGTACAGCTGGGCGTAGACCGTGACCGGGCCGTTGGCGTTGGCGGTGGTGGTGAACTTCACGGACTGGGTGTGGCCGCCGCCCGTGATCCTGACGGGCTGCTCCTCGTAGAGTCCGTCGCCGACCTTCAGGCGGGTGGGGTTGGTCGACGTCAGGCGCAGCACGAGGTGGTCGACGCCCTGCACCAGGTTGTTCTGCACCGTGACCGGGATGGTCGCGCTGCGGCCCGACAGCTTCACGTCGGACTTGTTGATCAGCTTCACCTGCTGGATGAGG
Source organism: Streptomyces flavofungini (assembly GCF_030388665.1). Classification (NCBI taxonomy): domain Bacteria; kingdom Bacillati; phylum Actinomycetota; class Actinomycetes; order Kitasatosporales; family Streptomycetaceae; genus Streptomyces; species Streptomyces flavofungini. The sequence goes on from NZ_CP128846.1 coordinate 4,698,969, forward strand.
CTCGTCAGATATCCCTGCACGCCCTTGCGGAAGTTCTGGGCGTCGGTCGGGCGGCCGCGCCACGACGTGGACATCTCACGGTCCATCGCCCGCCCGAAGGGGGTGATGACGCGGTCCGGCTCGGAGAGGATCTGCTTGAAGCGGTCGAGCTTGCCCTGGGTGTTCTGGACCTCCTCGAACGCGGAGCGGGGCAGCTCCTGCTTGCGCAGCGTCGACGGGTAGGACCGGGCCGAGGGGACCTGGGTGGTGGCGTCCGGGTCCGGCTCGGCCTTCGCGGCCGCCGTCAGGGACTGCGGCTGCGACCAGCGCTTGTCGTCGAGGGCGGCGAGCGCCCGCGCCATGGTCTGGGCCTGGCTGGCCGAGGGCATGCGCTGCGGGGCGACCACGATGCTTCGCTGCTTGTCCGGATCCTGCAGGGTGATCATGAGACTTTGGGCCAGGAACTCCTGGGTGGCGAGGGTGGAGTCCTCGGCCCTCGTCATGTCGCCGCGGAAGGCGGTCGAGAGGCGCGCGTCGGCGACCACGGCGGTCGTCCCGCCGCCGATGGGCCGCGCGGCGCTCGGGGTGTACAGCAGCCCGCCCGTCTCCCGCAGACTGTCGCTGCGGGCGATCACCGAGTGGGCACCCGCCGAGGTGGCGACATCCACGACCGACGGGTCGACAGCGCCCTCGGCGGGCCAGGCGAAGTCCGAGGTCGGCTTGACGTTGAGGATGTCCTCCACGGCCTGGGCGCCGACCTCGGTGGCTTCCTTGAGGTGGCCGAGCGAGCCCTTGACGGCCCTGCCGTTGTGGGCGAGCGAGGCGAGATCGGGGTCGGCGAAGGGCAGCGCGACGACCTTCTTGCCCTTGACGGCCTTGTGGAGCTGGTTGAGCCACTGCTTCGCGAGGGCCTGGTGCTTGCCGGCGACGGTCGTGCCGTCCGGTCCCTCGACGTCATAGCTCGTCGTCATCGCGTCGACGGAGACCAGCAGGTCCGGGTCGATGACCCAGGCGACGTCGAGCTGGCTGCCGAGCGTCAGGAGCTGCTGCAGCCGCCCGCCGGTCTGGAGCTCCTTGGCCAGGCTCTCGTCCTTGAAGAGCGGCGTCTGCTCCTCGTCGGAGCGTGTCCTCGACGTGAGGTGCGTGGTGGACATGAGCGGCCACAGGTACGTCGTCTTGGTCTTCGTGTCGGCTGCCCCGTCCTGCCACGGCAGGAAGGTCCGCTCGATGCCGAGCACCTGCGGGTAGGGCTGCGCGGCGGTCTGGCCGGTCAGCGTCACGCCGAGCTGGTAGACGCCGTCCATGCCGAGGTGCAGGGCGCTCACAGGCACGGAGATGCTGAAGTCGTACGGGACGCCCGGGGCGAGCCGGGAGAACTTCTCGACGTACTTCCCGCCGACCTCGGAGCCGTCGAGCCCCGGCTGGTACGTGGTGCGCTTCGCGGCGCTGTCGATGTCCGTGCGGCCGCCCAGGGCGCTGCCCACACGGAGGCCCACGTGGGCGTCGGTGATCGCCTGGCGTCCCTCGTTGGTGATCTTTCCGGAGACCACGACGGTGTCACCCTTGCGCGGCGCGCTGGGCGTGAGGGAGTCCAGGGAGACGTCGACGGTACGGGAGCCGGTGGGGGCGGTCTTCGTGCCCGTGGCGGCCTTGCGCGCGCTCGCGGCGACACCCGTGGTACTCGACGTGCCCGCCGACCCGGTCGCGGTGTTTGCCCTCACGTCCGTTCCGGCAGCGTGCGCGGAGGGGCTCACGGGCACCTGGAGCAGCCCGGCCAGCAGTGGTGCCCCGGCCAGCAGTGTCGCTGCCCGCCGGAACCACCGGCGGGCAGGTGAGGGGCTGGTCCCCGGGAAATCTGCCGCCTCGGCCACGCGTTGCCCGTCCCTCGTCGTCGTCAGCTGTGTCGGTGGTTGTCGTTCGCTGCGTCCACGCATGGTAACGAGGTGCGCCGGGGCTAAGTGCCGCGGACTGGACCACAAGATCGGAAGAGCTGGCGGCGATGTCCACAAGGCCGGTGGTGAGCGCCGTGCGCGGCCCTGACGAGGCCCGTGGAAATCAAGGCGGCCCCGGGCGCCCGGGCCACGTACCCTTTTCTGTTGTGCCGAACGCCAACGAAGACAATCCCCGTGCCCTGAGCCAGGCGCAGGACCGCGCCGTGAGCGAGCTGCTGCGCGTCTCCCCCGTCGCGGACGACCTCGCCCGCCGTTTCCAGGAGGCCGGGTTCTCGCTCGCCCTGGTGGGCGGCTCGGTCCGGGACGCGCTCCTGGGCCGGCTCGGCAACGATCTGGACTTCACGACGGACGCCCGCCCCGAGGACGTGCTGAAGATCGTCCGGCCATGGGCCGACGCGGTCTGGGAGGTCGGAATCGCCTTCGGGACGGTGGGCTGCCAGAAGGACGCCCGCGTGGACGGCGCCGAGCAGCGCTTCCAGGTCGAAGTGACGACATATCGATCGGAGGCGTACGACCGGACCTCGCGCAAGCCCGAGGTGTCGTACGGCGACTCCATCGAGGAGGACCTCATCCGACGTGACTTCACCGTGAACGCGATGGCCGTCGCGCTCCCGGAGAAGACGTTCATCGACCCGCACGGCGGCCTCGGCGACCTGGCCGAGCGCGTCCTGCGGACCCCCGGCACCCCCGAGGACTCCTTCTCGGACGACCCGCTGCGGATGATGCGGGCCGCGCGCTTCGCCGCGCAGCTGGACTTCGAGGTGGCCCCCGAGGTCGTCGTGGCGATGAAGGCGATGGCCGGGCGTATCGAGATCGTCTCCGCCGAGCGGGTCCGGGACGAGCTGAACAAGCTCATCCTGTCCGCGCACCCGGCCAAGGGCCTCGCCCTGCTCGTGGACACCGGACTCGCCGATTACGTCCTGCCGGAGCTTCCCGCCCTGCGCCTCGAGCGTGACGAGCACCACCGGCACAAGGACGTCTACGACCACACGCTGATCGTCCTTGAACAGGCGATGGCGCTGGAGACCGAGGGCCCGGACCTGACGCTGCGGCTCGCCGCGCTGCTGCACGACATCGGCAAGCCGAAGACGCGCCGCTTCGAGTCGGACGGGCGGGTCTCGTTCCACCACCACGAGGTGGTCGGGGCGAAGATGACCAAGAAGCGCATGACCGCCCTGAAGTACTCGAATGAGCTCATCAAGGACGTCTCGCGGCTCGTGGAGCTGCACCTGCGCTTCCACGGCTACGGCGAGGGTGAGTGGACGGACTCCGCGGTCCGCCGCTACGTCCGCGACGCGGGCCCGCTCCTCACCCGCCTGCACAAGCTAACCCGATCCGACTGCACCACCCGCAACAAGCGCAAGGCCAACGCCCTGTCGCGCGCGTACGACGGCCTGGAGGAGCGCATCGCCCGCCTCCAGGAGCAGGAGGAGCTGGACTCCATCCGCCCCGACCTCGACGGCAACGAGATCATGGAGATCCTGGGCGTCCGCCCGGGCCCGGCCGTCGGCCAGGCGTACAAGTTCCTGCTGGAGCTGCGCCTGGAGAACGGGCCGATGGAGCGGGGCGCGGCGGTGGCGGCGCTCAAGGAGTGGTGGGCCGCGCAGGAGCAGTAGGGCCGGGCATGCGAGAGGGCGCTGTGTTTCACGTGAAACACAGCGCCCTCTCGATGTGCGCGGAGAGGCGATGTTTCACGTGAAACATCGCCTCTCCGCGCGCGCAGGCTTGCTTACTTCTTCAGCTTCGACAGGCAGAGGGTGAAGTCGTCACCACGACCGCTCTCCCGGTACGTGGCGTACTTCGTGATGTCGCAGGTCCCGCTGTCCTTCTTCTCCGCGACCTTGTACGCGGCCTTGCTGTCGCCGCAGTCCACGATCTTCAAGTCCGGGTCGGTGGAGCTCGTCGGGTTGCCGACGCTCATGCAGTCGCCAACCTCGGCTGCGGCTGCCTCGTCCTTCCCGGCCAGGACCACGCCACCCGCGATGAGGGCGACGACGGCGACGCCCACGATGGAGAATTTGAGCTTCTTCTTGCTCTTGCGCGGGGCCTGCGGGTCCGGACCACCCTGGTAGAACGGCACGCTCGGCTGCTGCGGAGCGCC